>NZ_WUWN01000065.1 GCF_009846865.1 Puerhibacterium puerhi | reverse complement strand
CGTCGTCCGGCGGCGGCACCTCGTCGTCCGGCGGCTCGGCGGGCACGAACACGAGGTCGGCGTACGGGTCGGCGTTCGGGTCGCTCACCCGCACGATCGTAGGCGCCGCCACCGACGCGACGGGGCGCTCCGGGACGGCTGTGGACGGCGCGGCCCCGCCGGCACCGGCGGCCCGGACGCGGCGCGGCGCTCAGCCGCGGCGCTCGCGGACCAGGGCCACGGCGCCGGCGACGGCCACGACCACCTCGGCGACGCCGGCCACGACGGCCGTCGGCTCGACCTCCGGCTCGTGGACGCCGAGGAACCCCACCGTCAGGGACAGCAGGTACGCGGCGAGCGTCGCGACCCCGTAGCCCAGCGCGCCGAGCGGCGGCAGCCAGTGCCGCCACGTCACCAGGAGCACAGCCAGCACGACGCCGGCGACCGCCTGCAGCAGGAAGAGGGGGCCGACCCCGGGGATCGTGCGGTAGCCGTCGAACCACAGGACCAGGTGCACGGCGGCGGAGACGACGGCCGCGACCGCGGCGAGCCACCGCACCGCGGTCGCCCGGTGCGCGGGAGCGGTCGGCGCGTGGGCCGGGGGAGCCGGTGGCACGCCGTGCTGCGACGACGTCATGATGTCCATGCAACCACCGTCCGCCGGGGCCGGCGGGGTGGGTGCCCCGGTCGACCGCCAGAAGGAGCCCCGATGCCCAGCACCCCGCCCCCGGTCACCCGCCGCCGCGTCCTGGTCGGCGGCGCCGGCGTCGCCGGCGCCTGCCTGCTCGCGGCGTGCACCGAGCAGCGGCCCACGCCGCAGGGCGAGGCCACCGCGCTCGGCTCGCTCGAACCCGGCACGCGGGTCGTGGCGCTCGCGGACGTCCCGGTGGGCGGCGCGGTGAGCGCCACCCTCGACGGGCACGACGTGCTCGTCACGCAGCCTGCCGAGGGCCTGGTGCACCTGTTCAGCGCGATCTGCACGCACGCCGGCTGCACCGTGCAGCCCGCCGACGGCGAGCTGGACTGCCCCTGCCACGGCTCCCGCTTCGCGCTGACGGACGCGGCCGTGCTCGGCGGCCCCGCGCCCGAGCCGCTGCCCGAGATCCCCGTCCAGGTCAGCGGCGACGACGTCGTGCTGGCCTGACGCCTCGCCGGGCCACGAGGCCCGGGCGTGAGGGGTCTCACCATCCCGGGCTGAGACGCGCGGACCAGCCGCGCGACCCGCTCCGTAGACTGGGCGGGTGACGATCCCCTCGACGCAGGACCCGACGTCGGCGCGCCCGGCGGCGCTGCCGCTGCGGCCCGAGCTCGCCGGCGAGGAGCCCTACGGCGCCCCCCAGCTCGACGTCCCGGTGCTGCTGAACGTCAACGAGAACCCCTACGCGCCGGCCGAGGACGTCGTGGCCACGATCGCCGCCGACGTCGCCGAGGCCGCGCGCGGCCTCAACCGCTACCCGGACCGCGACTTCCTGCCGCTGCGCGCCGCGCTGGCCGACTACCTCGCGCGCGAGTCGGGCGTTCGGGTGGCGCCGGAGCAGGTGTGGGCCGCGAACGGCTCCAACGAGGTCATGCTGCACCTGCTGCAGGCCTTCGGCGGCCCCGGGCGCACGGCGCTGTCCTTCGCGCCGACCTACTCGATGTACCCGGAGTACGCCCGCGACACGCACACCCGCTGGGTCACCGGGCGCCGGGCCGAGGACTTCACGCTCGACCCCGAGCACGCCGTGGCCACCATCGAGGCCGAGCAGCCGTCGGTCGTCCTCCTGGCGAGCCCCAACAACCCCACCGGCACCGCGCTGCCCGCCGCCACGGTCGAGGCCGTGCTCGAGGCCGCCTCCCGCGTGCGCGTGCCGGACGCCCCGGACGGCGCGGGCGCCGTCGTGGTCGTGGACGAGGCCTACGCCGAGTTCCGCCGCACCGGCACCCCGTCGGCGCTCGAGCTGCTCGACCGGTACCCGCACCTGGCCGTCACGCGGACCATGTCCAAGGCGTTCGCCGCCGCGGGGCTGCGGCTGGGCTACCTCGCCGGCGCCCGGCCCCTGGTCGACGCGCTGCGGGTGGTGCGGCTGCCGTACCACCTGTCCGCCGTCACGCAGGCCGCCGCCGGCGCCGCGCTCAAGCACACCGAGTCGCTGCTCGCCCAGGTCGACGCGCTGCGGGCGGAGCGGGACGCGGCGGTCGCCTGGCTGCGCGCCCAGCGCGGCCCCGACGGCGCCCCGCTGGTCGTCGCCGAGACGGACTCGAACTTCGCGCTGTTCGGCACCTTCCCGGACCGGCACGCCGTCTGGCAGGGTCTGCTCGACCGGGGCGTGCTCATCCGCGAGGTGGGACCGGACGGGTGGCTGCGCGTGTCGATCGGCACGCCGCAGGAGATGGAGCGCTTCCGCACGGCGCTCACCGAGGTGATCGAGGAGCTGAGCAGCTGATGGCCCGCACCGCGCGCATCGAGCGCACCACGTCCGAGTCGAGCGTCGTCGTCGAGCTGGACCTCGACGGCACCGGCCGCACGGACATCAGCACCAGCGTGCCGTTCTACGACCACATGCTCACCGCGCTGGGCAAGCACTCGCTGATCGACCTGACGGTCAAGGCGTCCGGCGACACGCACATCGACGCCCACCACACCGTCGAGGACGTCGCGATCGTGCTCGGCGAGGCGCTCAAGGTGGCCCTCGGCGACAAGCAGGGCATCTCCCGCTTCGGCGACGCCACCGTGCCGCTGGACGAGGCGCTCGCCCTGGCCGTCGTCGACGTGTCCGGCCGCCCCTACCTCGTGCACGAGGGGGAGCCCGCCGGGCAGGAGCACCACCTCATCGGCGGGCACTTCACCGGGTCGCTGACCCGGCACGTGCTCGAGTCGATCGCCCACCACGCGAGCATCTGCCTGCACGTGCGCGTGCTCGCCGGCCGCGACCCCCACCACATCGTCGAGGCCCAGTTCAAGGCCCTGGCGCGCGCGCTGCGCGCCGCCGTCGCCCTCGACCCGCGCGTCGAGGGCATCCCGTCCACGAAGGGTGCGCTGTAGCAGCATGTCGACCTCGCCCAACCCCGGCAACGGTCCCGAGAACCCGCACGACGGCGACGCCGCCCTGCCGGACGCCGAGCTGCCCGCGGACCTGGAGATCCCCGACGACCTGTCGTCGCTCACCGCGGCGAAGGACCCCGAGCTCGCGGTGCTCATCACGCAGGTGGCCGACGCCCAGGCGCTCGCGGCGGCCTGCTCCCTGGCCGACCTCGACGTGGACGCCGCGCCCACGCCGATCGGCGCCCTCGCGGTGCTGCGCAGCACCGCCGACGACGCGCCCGCGCGCGCCGCCGCCGCGGTGTCCCAGCTCGTGCGCGGCGTGCCGCTGGTGCTGGTCACGCGCACGTCCGGGCAGCTGACGGCCGTCCGCTACGAGGACGGCCGGCCCGACGGCGAGCTCGCCCCGGGGCTCGTGCTCGGCGGTGCGCCCGAGGCGCTCGAGGACCTGGTCACCGGCCAGGCCACGGTCGCCGACCTGCCCGGCGTCGTGCCGTCGTCGAGCATCGGCAAGTTCAAGGCCATGCGCATGCTCACCGGCGCGGCGCGCAAGGCCCGCAAGCAGAAGTGAGGTGACCGGCGTGAGCGAGAACGAGAGCGAGAGCGTCCCGCCGCTGCTGCCCGACGGCGGCGCCGCGGCCGACCTCAACCGGCGGCCCGCCCCGCGTCCCGCGACGGGCCGGCCCGACGTCGTCGTGCTCGACTACGGCTTCGGCAACGTCCGCTCGGCCGTGCGCGCCCTCGAGCGCGTCGGTGCCGACGTCGAGCTGACCGCCGACCGCGACCGCGCTGCCGAGGCCGACGGCCTGGTGGTGCCCGGGGTCGGCGCGTTCGCCGCGGTGATGGAGGGCCTCAAGGCCGTGCGCGGCGACCAGGTCGTCGAGCGCCGCATCGCCGGCGCCCGGCCGGTGCTCGGCATCTGCGTCGGCATGCAGGTCATGTTCGAGGCCGGCGTCGAGCACGGCGTGCGCGCCGAGGGCCTCGGCCAGTGGCGCGGCGTCGTGGAGATGCTCGACGCCCCGGTGGTGCCCCACATGGGCTGGGCCACCGTCGAGGCGCCCGAGGAGACCACGTTGTTCCGCGGCATCGAGGACGAGCGGTTCTACTTCGTCCACTCCTACGCCGCCCAGGAGTTCGCCCAGGGCCACGACGAGCACGCCGACCCCCGGTTCACGCCGCCGCGCGTCACCTGGGCACGCCACGGCGGCCGGTTCGTCGCCGCCGTGGAGGACGGCACCCTGGCCGCCACCCAGTTCCACCCCGAGAAGTCGGGCGACGCCGGCGCCACGCTGCTCGAGAACTGGGTGAAGTCCCTCTGACCCGCGAGGCCGCGGCGCCGGGTCCGAGCCCGGCGCCAGCCTCCCCCGCACCGATCGCCACCCACGCCACCAGGAGAAGACCGCATGACCGACCGCCTCGTCCTGCTGCCCGCCGTCGACGTCGCCGACGGCCAGGCCGTCCGCCTCGTGCAGGGGGAGGCCGGCTCCGAGACCTCCTACGGCGACCCGCTGGCGGCAGCCCTCGACTGGCAGGCGGGCGGCGCGGAGTGGGTGCACCTGGTGGACCTCGACGCGGCGTTCGGCCGGGGCTCCAACGCCGAGCTGCTCGCCGACGTCGTGGCGCGCCTCGACGTGCAGGTCGAGCTGTCGGGCGGCATCCGCGACGACGCGTCGCTCGAGCGTGCGCTGGCCACCGGTGCCCGCCGGGTCAACATCGGCACGGCCGCGCTCGAGAACCCGGAGTGGACCGCCGCGGTCATCGACCGCTACGGCGACCAGGTCGCCGTCGGCCTCGACGTGCGCGGCACCACGCTCGCCGCGCGGGGCTGGACGAAGGAGGGCGGCGACCTGTGGGAGGTGCTCGCGCGCCTCGACGAGGCCGGCTGCTCCCGGTACGTGGTCACCGACGTCACCAAGGACGGCACGCTGCAGGGCCCCAACGTCGACCTGCTGCGCGAGGTCGCCTCGCGCACCTCCGCCAAGGTGGTCGCCTCCGGCGGCATCGCCACGCTCGACGACCTGCGCGCGCTGCGGGGACTCGTGGGCGACGGCGTCGAGGGCGCGGTCGTCGGCAAGGCGCTGTACTCGGGGGCGTTCACGCTGCCCGAGGCGCTCGAGGTGGCGGGGCGCCCGTGACGTCCGACGAGCAGCAGGGGCAGCAGCCGGACGGGCCGGCGCCCGAGGACGCCCACGACCACGGCGCGCCGGACGCCGCCGGCGGCCGGTCGCTGCCCGGGCACCTGCGCTCCATCCAGCCCACGTCCCAGTTCGCCGGCGACGACGGCTCGGCCGACCCGGAGCTGGCCGCGCTGCTCGACGGCTACCGCGAGGGGAGCACGCCGCTGCGCGACGTCGTCGCCCGGCTCGCCGCCACGCGCGTGCTCGTGCCGGTGCTGGCGGAGCTCGAGGCGGCGGAGTCCGTGGTGGTCGACGGCCAGGAGATGCACGTCGACAAGGAGGCGTCCGCGGGCGTCGTCGCGCTCGCCGCTCCCGACGGGCGCCGCGCCCTGCCCGTCTTCACCAGCGTCGCGGCGATGCGCGCCTGGCGCGCCACGGCCCGCCCCGTCCCGGTCGACGCGCCGCGCGCGGCGCTGTCCGCGGTGAGCGAGGACTGGGCGCTGCTGATCGTCGACCCCGCGGGCCCGGTGCCGGTCACGGTGCCGCGCCCGGCGGTGTGGGCGCTGGCGCAGGGCAAGCAGTGGCGGCCCGCGCTCGTGCCGACCCAGGACGGGATCGTCGTGGACGACGAGGTGCTGGCGGCGGTGCGCCTGGCGGCCGAGCCGGTGCAGCACGTCGTGCGGGTCGGCGCGCAGCCCGGCCGCACGGCGGAGGTCGCCGTCGTCCTCGCGCTCGACCCGGGCCTGGACCGCGCCGGGCTGGACGCCGTGCTGCGGCAGGTGAACGCCCGGCTCGGCGCGTCCGAGGTCGTCGCCGAGCGCGTGGACTCGCTCGAGCTGCGGATCGCCGCTGCCCGCTGAGGCGGTGCCTCGGCCCACCTCGGCCCACCTCGGCTCGGCGCGCCCCGGCCCGGCCCGCGGCGCTCAGCCCGTGCAGGGCGTCGCGGGCGTGAACGCGCCGGCGTCGGCGAGCACCGCCTGCAGCGTCGACAGCGGCACGAGCAGCGACCGGCCGTCCGCCGTCTTGGCGTAGACGACGCCGACCACCCGTCCCTCGGCGTCGAGCGCCGCCGACCCCGAGGAGCCCGGCTCGACCGGCGCGTCGGTGACCAGCACCGGCCCCAGCGTGGCGTGCAGCGGGTCGGTCGTCTCCCCGACGACCGTGCCCTCCGTGACCGTCAGCGCCCCGCCCTCGGGGTAGCCGACGACGGTGACCGGGTCGCCGGCGCGGGGGTCGGCCTCGCCGAGGGCGGGGAACGACGGCAGCGGGTCGCGCGTGCGCACGACGGCGAGGTCGGCCAGGGCAGCCGTGCTCGCCGTCGCCACGGCGAGGTCGCGCCCGTCGTACGTGCTCACCTGCAAGGAGCTGGCGTCGGCGACCACGTGCCGGTTGGTGATCAGGGTGTGCTCGTCGATCGCGAACCCGGAGCCCGTGGACAGCTCGCCGCAGCCGACGTTGCGCACGCGTACCGCCATGCGGCGCACGGCGTCGAACCCGTCGGGGGAGAGAGCAGCGGCGTCGGACGGCGCGATCGACGGGGCCACGGAGGCGAGGTCGGTGGGCACGATGTCGCTCGCCGCGATCGCCGAGGGCTCGTCGGACGGCAGCGCGGGGAACGGCGGCAGCACCGCGCAGCCGGCGAGCAGCGCGCCGACGACGGTCGCGCCCAGGGAGCCCGCCGGCGCGCCGCGCACCGCGCCGGCCCGCCGGGTCGTCACCGCTCGAGCTCCTGCTGCAGGGCGGTGTTCGCGTCGGTCGCGCCGGCGCACAGGTCGGCCACCTGCTCGCGGAACTCCTCGAGCTGCGCGGCGTCGTACCGCTCGGGCGCGGCGAGGTACTCGATGAGCTGCGCCTGGCCGGCGGTGCACCGGCCCAGCGCGTCGGCGACCACCCCCGCGGCGTCGCTCACGCGGCGCTGGTAGTCGAGGTACTGCTGGGCCACGACGTTCTCGTCGCCCAGGCGTGCCTTCTCGTCGGCGAGGTCGGTGATCCGGGCCGTCGCCGTGGCGAGCTGCTCCCGCGCGGCGGCCAGCTCCCCGCCCGCGGCCGCCAGCCCGGCCTCCAGGCGCGCCACCTCGGCGGCCTGGTCGCGAGCCTGGTCCTCCCAGGCCTGCGCCGAGGCCCGCCACCGGTCGGCGGCCAGCCACAGGTAGCCCGCCAGGGCGAGCGCCGCCGCGAGCAGGACGCCCAGCGCCCCCACGAGGAGGGTGCGGCGCGCCCGGCGGCCGGGACCGGCCGGCGCGGCGCCGAGCACGGGCACGGGCACGGGCACGGGCACGGCGTCCCGGGACGGGGCGGCGGGCTCGGGGCTCATGCGGGCGGGCGGCGGCGCGTCAGACGACCGAGCCGGTGTACTTCTCGCCGGGGCCCTCGCCCGGCGGGTCCGGGATCACGGACGCCTCGCGGAACGCGAGCTGCAGCGACTTGAGGCCGTCGCGCACGGACCGGGCGTGCTGGTTGCCGACGTCCGGCGCGGACGCGGTGACGAGCGCGGCGAGCGCGTTGATGAGCTTGCGCGCCTCGTCCAGGTCGAGGTGCCCCTGCTCCTCGGCGTCCTCGGCCAGGCCGCACTTCACGGCGGCGGCGCTCATGAGGTGCACGGCGGCGGTGGTGATCACCTCGACGGCGGCGACGTCGGCGATGTCGCGGGTGGCGGAGTCGACACCGTCGTGCGCGGGCTCGGGGGTCCCGGCGGCGCCGGCGGTCTCGGGGGTGGTGCTCATGGCCGCCATCCTAGGTGCCGCCGGTGACGCCGCCGGCGGCGGTGACGTCACCGGCGGCGCGGACGCGACGGAGGCCGGACCCCGTGGGCGGGGTCCGGCCTCCTGCACCGGGCGGGACGCCGGGCGACCGGCGTCGGGCGTCAGATGCCGATCGGCTCCACGTCCGGGCCGCTGCCGGCCGCGACCGGCGTCGGCGCCGGGCCGGAGGTGACCTCGACGCGCAGCTTGGCGCCGAGCTCGGCGTCGACGTTCGTCCAGTACTGGAAGAACCGCTCGCGGATGGCCTCGACCGTGATGGCCTTGCCCTGGCCGGTCAGCGTCTCGAGGAAGCGCGCCTTGGCGGCGTCGTCGAAGACCTCGCGGTACAGGGTGCCGGCCTGGCCGAAGTCGTCGTCCTCGGCGTGCAGGCTCGCGGCGGTGCGCACGAGCGCGCCGTCGTTCTCCCACGAGCCCTCGGCCACGCGCGTCGGGTCGGCCGACGGGCCGCCGAACGAGTTCGGCGCGTAGACCGGCACGCTCGGGTCGTTGAAGTGGTGGCGCTGCGAACCGTCCTGGGAGTAGTTGTGCACCGGGGCGGCGTGCGGGGCGTTGACCGGCAGCTGGTTGTAGTTGGTGCCCACGCGGTAGCGCTGCGCGTCCGGGTAGGAGAAGACGCGCGCCATGAGCATCTTGTCCGGCGAGATGTCGGTGCCCGGCACCTGGTTCGCCGGCGAGAGCGCCGCCTGCTCGATCTCCGCGAAGAAGTTGCGCGGGTTGCGGTTGAGCGTGAAGTGCCCGACGTGGATCAGCGGGTAGTCCGCGTGCGGCCAGACCTTGGTCAGGTCGAACGGGTTGAACCGGTAGTCCTTCGCGTCCGCGTACGGCATGACCTGGACCTTGATGTCCCAGGTCGGGAAGTTGCCGGCCTCGATGTTCTCGTACAGGTCGCGGCGGTAGTAGTCGGCGTCCGCACCGGCCAGGCGCTCGGCCTCGGCGTTGTCCATGCTCTTGACGCCCTGGCGGGAGATGAAGTGGTACTTCACCCAGAAGCGCTCGCCGGCGGCGTTGATCCACTGGTAGGTGTGCGAGCCGTAGCCGTTCATCTCGCGCCACGAGGTCGGCAGGCCGCGGTCGCCCATGAGGTAGGTCACCTGGTGGGCCGACTCCGGCGACAGCGTCCAGAAGTCCCACTGCATGTCGGCGTCGCGCAGGCCCGAGCCCGGCAGGCGCTTCTGCGAGTGGATGAAGTCGGGGAACTTGATCCCGTCGCGGATGAAGAACACCGGCGTGTTGTTGCCGACGATGTCGAGGTTGCCCTCGGTCGTGTAGAAGCGCAGGGCGTAGCCGCGCACGTCGCGCCAGGTGTCGGGGGAGCCCTGCTCGCCGGCGACGGAGGAGAAGCGCAGCAGCACCTCGCCCTTGGTCCCGGGCTGGAAGGCCGCGGCGCGGGTGTAGCGCGAGACGTCCTCGGTGATCTCCCACTCGCCGAACGCGCCGCCGCCCTTGGCGTGGACGATGCGCTCGGGGATGCGCTCGCGGTTGAACTGCGCGAGCTTCTCGACGAGGTAGCGGTCGTGCAGGACGGTCGCACCGTCGGCGCCCACGGTGAGGGAGTGGGCGTCGCTCGTGACCGGCGTGCCGGTCTGCGTCGTCGTGTAGGGCATGGTCATGCGGTGTTGGGCCTTCCTGTGGTCCGTGATCGGGAGGTCCCGATCGCGAGGGGGATCAGCTGGCGCGGGCGGCGGCGCACTGCGGGCACAGGCCCCAGTACGTCACCTCCGCGAGATCGATGACGAAGCCGTGGTCGCTGCTGGGCGTCAGGCACGGCGCGTGCCCGACGGTGCAGTCGACGTCGGCGACGACGCCGCACGAGCGGCACACGACGTGGTGGTGGTTGTCGCCCACGCGGCGCTCGTAGCGGGCGGGGTGCCCGGCCGGCTCGATGCGCCGCAGCAGGCGGGCCTCGGTCAGGGCGTGCAGCGCGTCGTAGACGGCCTGCACCGACACCGAGCCCAGCGCCTCGCGCACCGTCCGCACGACGTCGTCGGCGGTCGCGTGCGGCACGCCCGCCACCGCCTCCAGGACGGCGACGCGCCCGGCCGTGACCCGCAGGCCCGCGCCGCGCAGCTGCTCGGCCGGGGCCGGCACGCCCGCCGCGCCGCCTGCCGTCGCGGCCGCGTCGACGCTGGTCGCGCCCGACGTCGTGGCCTGGGGGTCCGTGGTCATGGCGGTGACGCTAGCGGGTTTTCTGGAATGATTCCAGTGTCCGGCGCGTCGCCCGGCGTGTCGCCGGTGACGCCGCCCGGCAGGTGGCCCGGGGCGCCTGCCGGGTCGTGCTATTCTTGACGGCTGACCGACCTGGTGCCCCACGGGGCGCCGGGTGCACCAAGTGGATCACCTCCCACCCGAGCCCCGACTGGCCGCGAGCCGACAGGGACCGGGTCCGGTCGGACGGCGCGACGTCGCCGTCCACCCGTCGCGGTCGCCGCACTCCGGCGACCGTCGTCGGGCATGCCGAAGGCCTCCACCCTGGTGCTCAGGGCGGGGGCCTTTCCTCGTTCCTGGTGGTCCACCGACGACTTCCTAGGAGCATCACCATCAGCGAGCCTCGCATCAACGATCGGATCCGCGTCCCCGAGGTCCGACTCATCGGTCCCGGCGGGGAGCAGGTCGGCGTCGTCCGCACCGAGGTTGCCCTGAGACTTGCCCAGGACGCCGACCTCGACCTCGTCGAGGTCGCCCCGGACGCGCGCCCGCCCGTCGCCAAGCTCATGGACTACGGCAAGTTCAAGTACGAGTCCGACATGAAGGCGCGCGAGGCGCGGCGCAACCAGGCGAACACGGCTCTCAAGGAGATCCGCTTCCGCCTGAAGATCGACCCGCACGACTACGCCACCAAGAAGGGCCACGTCGAGCGGTTCCTCGCGGCGGGCGACAAGGTCAAGGTCATGATCATGTTCCGCGGCCGCGAGCAGTCGCGCCCGGAGATGGGCGTGCGCCTGCTGCAGCGCCTGGCCGACGACGTCGCGGAGCTGGGCTTCGTCGAGTCGATGCCGAAGCAGGACGGCCGCAACATGACCATGGTCCTCGGGCCGGTCAAGAAGAAGGCGGACGCCAAGGTCGAGCAGCGCAAGCGCGCGTCGGAGGTCAACTCCCAGCGCCGCACGAAGTCGGAGGTGCGCCGCGCCGCCGCGGAGGAGCCGCAGGACGCCGAGGCCCCGGCCGAGGCGCCGGAGCCCGTCGCGGAGACGCCGGCCGCTGCCCCCGCCGCTGCCCCCGCCGAGCAGGCGGCGCCCGCCGCGCCGGCCCCGGCCGCTGCCCCC
>NZ_WUWN01000064.1 GCF_009846865.1 Puerhibacterium puerhi | reverse complement strand
GCCGGATCGCGCGGCGCCCCGGCGACCGGCGCGGCACCCGCCGCTGCCGCGCCGTCCCGCGCGACGCCGTCGCCGCCGGCCACCGCGCCGACCAGCGCCGCGCGGGCGGTGGCCACCACGCCGCGCAGGTCGAGCGGCGCGCCCACGGTCGCGCGGCGCTCGTCCGCCTCGCCGTCGTCCCCCGGCGGCGCCACGAGGTCGCAGAAGACGCTCGGCGCCTCCTCGGCGTCCTCCACGGCGGTGACCAGGAGCCGCCGCCGGGCCCGCGAGGTCGCCACCGCGAACGACCGCAGCTCGTCCGCGAGCACCTGCGCCCGTGCCTCCGGGCCGAGGCCGCGCGCGTCGTCCGAGCGCCCGGCGAGCAGCTCCACGAGCGCCTGCGAGCCGAGCAGCGAGTCGCGCAGGCGCAGGTCGGGCCACACGCCGTCCTGGACGCCGACCACCACGACGACGTCCCACTCGCGGCCCGCCGCGCCGGCCGGGGTCAGCGCCTCGACGGCGTGGACGCCGGTGGCGGAGGCGGCGAGCGAGTCGGCGGGCAGGTCCTGGGAGCCCAGGTAGTCCACGAAGGCGGCGACCGGGGCTCCCGGCATGCGGTCCACGTACGTCTCGGCCGCCCGGAAGAGGGCCAGCACGGCGTCCAGGTCGCGGTCCGCGCGCACGCCCGCCGGGCCGCCGGCGAGCGCCGCGTCGCGCCACCGCTCGGCCAGGCCGGTCGCCGCCCAGACGGCCCACAGCACGGTCTGGGCGGTCGCGCCGGGTTCCCGCACGGCCTGCCGGCCGGCGGCCAGCACGCGGGCGACCGCCACGGGACCGCGCCGCACGGCCGGAGGCAGCGTCTGCGCCCGGGCGGGGTCGCCCAGCGCCTCGACCAGGAGCGCGTCCGAGGTTCGCCCGCCGCCGCCCGCGAGCTCCTCGGCGCGCAGCGCGCGGCGCAGCCGGCGCAGCGCCACGGCGTCGAGCCCGCCGACCGGCGAGGTGAGCAGCAGGGCCGCCGTGGCGGGGTCGAGCAGCGGGTACGGCGCCGGGTCGTCGGCCTCGAGCGCCTCGCCCGCGTGCGGCCCGTCCCCGGGCTCCCCCGCGCCGGCCGGCGCCGGCTCGCGCGGCGCCTCGGGGCTGTCCGCCGCGCCGGCGCACACGCGCAGGGCGGCGAGCAGCGGGGCCACCGCCGGCTCGTCGCGCAGCGGCACGTCCGACCCGAGGAGCGCCACGGGCACCGAGGCCGCGACGAGGTCGCGGCGCAGGGACGCCAGCCGGTCGCCCGAGCGCGCCACGACCGCCATCCGCTCCCACGGCGTGCCGTGCAGCAGGTGCTCGGCCCGCAGCTCGCGCGCCACGTACGCCGCCTCCTGCGCCGCGCCCGGGAGCACCGCCACGCGGACGCCGGAGGGAGGCCCGTCGGCGCCGTGCGCCGCCTCGCCGGCGTCGGCCTCGCCCGCCGCCGCCGCGCCCGGCGCGGCGTCGCCGGCGCCCTCGGGGCGCGGCGCCGCCCCGCGGTGCAGCGCGCCCGACACGGTGGCGATGCGGGTGGTCACGGCGCGGGTGACCTCGCGCAGCTCGGCCGGCTGCCGCCACGCCGTGCCGAGCACGACGACGTCGGCGCCGAACGCGCCGAGCGCCCCCGGGCGCGCCGGGGCGGCGGCGCGCCCGACGAGGCCGGGCGTCGCACCGCGGAAGCCCTGGACGGCGGAGTCCGGGTCGGCCAGCAGCACCAGCCGCGCCCCGGCGTCGTGCAGCACGTGCAGCAGCCGGGCCGTCGCGACGGTGGCCTCCTGGTAGTCGTCGACGACGACGAGGTCCCACGTCGGGCGCGGCACCCCGGGCACCTCGTCCTCCCACGCCTGCAGCACCGCCGCGGCCTCGTCGACGACCGCCGCCGGGTCGTACCGGGCGCCGGAGTCGGGGGTGGCGACGCGCAGCGTCGTGACGTCGAGGTACTCCTCGTACAGGTGGGCGGCCATCACCCACTCCTCGCGGCCGTGGCGCCGGCCCAGCTCGGCGAGGTCCGCCGGGCCCAGGCCGCGCTCGGCGGCGCGCATGAGCAGGTCGCGCAGCTCCTGCCGCAGGCCGCGCAGCCCCAGCGACTCCGCCGGCAGGCCGGCCGGCAGCGCCAGCGGCGTGCCGTCCCCGGCGAGGTGGCCGGCGAGCAGCTCCGCGAGCACCAGGTCCTGCTCGGGGCCGGAGACCAGCGTCGGCGCCGGCTCGCCTAGCGCCATGGCGCGCGTGCGCAGCACGGCGAACGCCGCCGACGCCGCGGTGCGCACCATCGGAGCGCCGACCGTCCGTCCCGACGCCGCGGCGACCCGGTCGCGCAGGCGGGCGGCCGAGCGGCGCGACGCGGACAGCACGAGCACCCGCGAGGGTTCCAGGCCGCCGTCCGTGATGCCCTCGACGGCGACGGCGGTCGCGACGGTCGTGCGGCCGGTGCCCGGCGCGCCGACGACGAGCGTCACCGGCCGCTCGGCCGCCGCCTCGACGGCGGCGCGCTGCGTCGCGTCGAGCGCGACGTCGTCCGCCGCGCCCTGCCGCGGCGGCACCAGCCGGGGCGCGAGCGGGCGCCTCCCGGGGTGCCCGGTCGGGGCGAGGGTCGTGGTCACGGGCAGTATCCGATCACGCCCCACCGACACGGCCCGGCGCGCGCCCGGATCGGCCCTCCGCGAAACCGGCGCGCTCGACCACGGCCGGGCGCGGGGCCCTGACTAGGATCGATCCCGCCCCTGGCACTCGCGCTCCGCACACCCGGGCGCCCATCGAAGGAGTCACCGTGGAAGTCACGATCGGCGTGCAGAACCACCCGCGCGAGCTGGTGCTCGAGATCGAGGAGACGGCCGACCACGTCGCCGAGGCCGTGAAGAAGGCCCTGTCCGACGGCGTGCTCGAGCTGACCGACTCGCGCGGTCGCCGCGTGGTCGTCCCGACGGCGACGCTCGCGTACGTGGAGGTCGGCCCCGAGGAGCAGCGGCGCGTCGGCTTCGGCTCGCTCTGACCCGCTAGGCCCCGCTGCAGGCCCGCCCGGACGTCCGGGCGGGCCTGCGGCGTCCCGGGACCGGCCGCGACCAGGCTCAGGCGACCAGGCTCAGGCGGCCAGGCCCATCCGGTCCATGCGCCGGGTGTGCTCGGCAGTCAGCTCGCTCAGCACCCACGCGGTGACGTCGACGCCGGCCTCGCCCGGCTGGTGGAACCGGCGCGCCGCCTCGCGCGCGAGCCCCGCCAGCGCCGGGCGCTGCGCCAGCAGGGTCTGCGCCAGCGTCAGCGACTCCCCCACCACCCGCCGGCCCCACAGCGCCAGCCTCGACGCCAGGACGGCGTCGGCCTGGGCGGCGGACCGCACCAGGACGGTCGCGGCGTCGTCGTGCTCCCGCTCGGCGTCCGTCACCCCGATGGCGGCGCCGACGGCGGCGGCGTCCTGGGCGGGCAGGCCCCGCGCCAGCAGCCGGCACAGGTCGCCGGCGACGCCGTGCCCGACGACCCCCTTGAGCAGCCCCTCCCACCACGACGACGCGGGGGTCCGCTCGTCGAACGGGTCCAGCACGTGCCGGAAGGGCTCCATGAGCGACAGCTCGTCGGCGCCCTGCGCGGTGCCGACGGCGAGCAGCTCCTCCTGCCGCCGCAGCACCCGGCCCGCGACCCGTGCGAGCTGCTGCGCCCCTGCCAGGTCGGGGGCCCCGACCGCGTGCGCGGCCAGCAGCCCGAAGGTCCGCAGCTCGACGTAGCCGGCGAGGCCCACCAGCTCCGCCAGGGCGCCGTCGTGCGCGCCGGCCGTCGTGGGACCCGTGCTGCTGCGCTGCTCGCTCACGCGGTCAGGATACGGGCGGCTGCGGGCCCGTCGCGTAAGATGTCGCCGTACCACGGTTGCCCGGTCGTCACGTGCAGACCTCCCGCGGCGGCCCGGGCACGGCTCGCGCCGCGACCGGCCAGCCCCGCGACGTTCCTTCCGCGATCGGCTGCCGTCCACCAGGTGCGGTGCGCCGACGTCGGCGGCCTGCTGCCGCGCGCTCGCCGCGCCCGCGCCGACACATCGACCGAGGGCACAGTGACCACCACAGACAACATCGCCGCGGAGCAGACCGCACCCACCGTGAGCGCCATCCAGGCGCAGGACGCCTCGTTCGCCGACTTCGGCGTGCGTCCCGAGATCGTCGAGGCGCTCGCCGCGGTGGGCATCACCCACCCCTTCCCCATCCAGGCCATGACCCTGCCGGTCGCGCTCCAGGGCCACGACATCATCGGCCAGGCCAAGACCGGCACCGGCAAGACGCTCGGCTTCGGCGTCCCGCTGCTGCACCGCGTCGTCGCGCCGGGCGAGCCCGGCTACGACGAGCTGCCGGCACCGGGCAAGCCGCAGGCCATCGTCGTCGCGCCGACCCGCGAGCTGGCCGTCCAGGTCGCCAACGACCTGGCCACGGCGTCGAAGAAGCGCTCGGTGCGCATCGTGCAGATCTACGGCGGCCGCGCGTACGAGCCGCAGATCGAGGCGCTCCAGCAGGGCGTCGAGGTCGTCGTCGGCACGCCGGGCCGCATGGTCGACCTGCTCAACCAGGGCCACCTCAACCTCACCCGCGCCGCGACCGTGGTGCTCGACGAGGCCGACGAGATGCTGGACCTGGGCTTCCTGCCCGACGTCGAGCGGATCCTGTCCCGCACGCCGGCCAAGCGCCACACCATGCTCTTCTCCGCGACGATGCCCGGCCCCGTCGTGTCGATGGCCCGCCGCTACATGACGCAGCCCACGCACATCCGCGCCGCCGAGCCGAACGACGAGGGCCAGACCGTCAAGAACATCACCCAGTTCGTCTACCGCGCGCACGCCCTGGACAAGATCGAGGTGCTCGCCCGCCTGCTGCAGGCCGAGGGCCGCGGCCGGACCATCGTGTTCGCACGGACCAAGCGCACCGCGGCCAAGGTGTCCGACGAGCTGCGCGAGCGCGGCTTCGCGGCCGGCGCCATCCACGGCGACCTCGGCCAGGGCGCCCGCGAGCAGGCGCTGCGCGCCTTCCGCCACGGCAAGATCGACGTGCTGGTGGCCACGGACGTCGCGGCCCGCGGCATCGACGTCGAGGACGTCACGCACGTCGTGAACTACCAGTGCCCCGAGGACGAGCGCACCTACCTGCACCGGGTCGGGCGCACCGGGCGCGCCGGCAACACGGGCACCGCCGTGACGTTCGTCGACTGGGACGACGTGCCGCGCTGGTCGCTCATCGACAAGGCGCTCGGCCTGGGGATGCCGGAGCCGGTCGAGACGTACTCCACCTCGCCGCACCTGTTCGCGGACCTGCACATCCCCGAGGGCACCAAGGGGCGCCTGCCCAAGGAGAAGCGGGTGCTCGAGGGCCTGGAGGGCGAGGAGCTCGAGGACCTCGGCGAGACCGGCAAGCGCCACTCGCCGCAGGGCGGTCGTGACGGCGGTCGTGACGGCGGGCGTGACGGCGGCCGCGGTGGCCGCGAGCGCTCCGGCGAGGGCCGCGACGGCGGCCGCTCGCGCGGCGGCCGCGGTGGCCGAGGCCGTGACGGCGAGCGCCGCGAGCGCCCGCAGACCCCCGCCACCGACGGTGCCGCCCCCGCGGCCGACGCCGTGACCGCCGACACCGCCGAGGGCAAGTCCGACGGGCCCGCGCGCCGCCGTCGGCGCACCCGGCGCCGCTCGGGCGGCGCGGCGGCCGCGAACGGCGCCGCGGGCGGCGAGCAGCCGGCCACCACGCCGGCCGACTGACCCGGCCGGAGGCGGCGGCCGAGATCGCCGCCCGCCCTCACGGTGACGCCCCGCTCCTGCTGCAGGAGCGGGGCGTCGTCGTCCGGGAGCGCCGCAGCGTCGGCGCCGGGCGCTAGCGTGGCCGCGTGCGCCTGACCTTCACCGCGCCGCTGTGGCGCTGGAGCTCGCGGAGCGACTCCTGGTGGTTCGTCACCGTGCCGCCCGAGCAGTCGGACGAGCTCGCGGAGCTGCCGCTGCCGCCGCGCGGGTTCGGCTCCATCAGGGTGACCGCCACGATCGGCACCACCACCTGGTCGACGTCGGTGTTCCCGAGCGACGAGCAGCGCGGCTACGTGCTCCCGGTGAAGAAGGCCGTGCGCGCCGCCGAGGGGGTCGCCGACGGCGGCACGGTCACCGTGACGCTCGAGCCCGTGCGCTGAGGCGCCCGCGGGCGCGGCCGGGCCGGCGGTCCGGGTCCGGCGGCCGGCGGGCGGTTCAGGCGGTGCGGACGAACTCGATCACGGCCGTGGCGATCATCTGCACCGCGATCGCGGCGAGCAGCAGACCGGCGATGCGGGTCACCAGGGTGACGCCGGACTCGCGCAGGACGCGCTGGATGACGCCGGCGAACCGCATCGCCAGCCAGGTGCACACGTGCACCAGCACGATGGCCAGGGCGATAGCCACCCAGTGCGCCACGATCGACTCGCCGGAGGCCACCCGCTGCTGGACGAACACCATGGTCGCGACGATGACGCCCGGACCCGCCAGGAGCGGCGTGCCCAGCGGCACGAGCGCGACGTTCACCGAGCCGCCCTTGGCGGGCTCCGGCTCCTCGGCCTTGCCGGTGAGCAGCTCCAGCGCCACCAGGAGCAGCAGCAGGCCGCCGGAGGCCTGCAGCGCGGGCAGTGAGATGCCCATGTAGTGCAGCAGCTGCTGGCCGAAGATCGCGAAGACCACGATCACGCCGAACGCGACCAGGATCGCCTGGCGCGCCGCGCGGGCGCGCTGCCGGGCATCCATCCGCGAGGTCAGGGCGAGGAAGACCGGGATCGTGCCCGGGGGGTCCATGATGACGAACAGGGTCACGAAGACCTCGGTGAACAGCGCGACGTCGATCAGGCTGCTCACGGGCGGATCACGTCCAACAGTCCTTGCTCCTCGATGACGGCCAGGGATTCGGGGGACGTCGTATTCTCGCCCAGCCGGTTCGGCTTGCCCGCACCGTGGTAGTCGCTCGACCCGGTGACCACGAGCCCGAGCGCCCGCGCGAGGTCGCGCAGCCGGGCCCGGGTGGCGTCGTCGTGGTCGCGGTGGTCGACCTCCAGGCCGGCCAGCCCGGCGGCGGCCATCTCCTCGATGGTCTCCTCGGGCACGACGCGGCCGCGGGCGACCGCGCCCGGGTGGGCGAAGACCGGCACTCCCCCGGCCGCGCGCACCGCGCGGACGGTGGCGACGGCGTCGGGCGCGTGGTGCGGCACGTAGTACCGGGTGCCGGGGTGCAGCACCGTCGCGAACGCCTCCTCCCGGGAGGCCACCACGCCGGCGGACACGAGGGCGTCCGCGATGTGCGGCCGGCCGATCGTGGCGTCGGGCCCCGTGTGCGCCAGGACGCCGTCCCACGAGACCGGGAAGTCCTCGGCCAGCAGGTCGACCATGCGCCGCGCGCGGGTCAGGCGGTCGGACCGCGTCGCGTCCATCTCGGCCACCAGGTCGGGGTGCGTGGGGTCCTGCAGGTAGCTGAGCAGGTGCACGCTGACGCCGTGGGCCTTCGTGGAGATCTCGGTGCCCCGCACGAGCGCCACCCCGTGCCGCTGGGCGGCCTCGGCGGCCTCGGTCCAGCCCGCCGTGGTGTCGTGGTCGGTGAGCGCGACGACGGCGAGGCCCGCCGCGGCGGCGTCGGCCACCACCCGTGCCGGCGCGTCGGTGCCGTCGGAGGCCGACGAGTGGGTGTGCAGGTCGATCACGCGCACAGTGTAGGGAGTGAAGACGCCCCGGCCGGCGGGCACAGAGGCTTCACGGCATCTGAACCACCGCCCCGTCGCGTGCTGCCGGTGCACGCGGGACGATCGCAGGATGAACGACCTGCGGCTCACCCCGTCGGGCAGCGTCCCGGCATCCCGGCGGGGCGAGGCACCCGCCGTCGTCTTCGTCCACGGCATGCGCACCTCGTCCGAGATCTGGCAGTCCCAGCTCGACCACGTCCGCGCCCGCGGCCACGACGCCCTGGCCGTCGACCTGCCGGCGCACGGGGCGCTGCGCGACGAGCGGTTCAGCATGCGCCGGGCGTACGAGGTGCTGGACGAGGCGGTCGCGTCGTTCGGGCCGGACCGCCGGGTCGCCGTCGTGGGCCTGAGCCTCGGCGGGTACACCACCCTGGCGTGGACGGCCCGGCGCTCCACGCTCGGGCAGACGGGCGACCTCGCCGGGGTGGTGGCGGTGGGCTGCTCCTCCGACCCGAAGGGCAAGCCGGTCGCGCTGTACCGCACGCTGGCGAGCGCCGCGGTCAGCGGGTCGGCCGCTGCCCGACGACGGTCGGTCGCCGCCGCCGCCTGGTGGCGCGCGGCGGTGCTCGGCGGGCGCTCGCGCCCGGGTGGCACCGACCTGCAGGCCCTGATCGGCGGGGCCGACGACGCCGGGCCCTTCCGCCCGGGCTGGGACGTGGTCACGGACGCCCTGTCGCACCTCGCCGGCCGGTCGTCCGTGGCGAACCTGCGCGCCACCCGCGTACCGGTGTGGCTCGTCAACGGCGCCCAGGACCGGCTCCGCCTCGAGGAACGGCGCCACCTGCAGGCCGCCTACCGCGGCGCGCTCGTCGTCGTGCCCGGGGCGGGGCACGACGTGAACTCCGACGCGCCCGAGGCCTTCAACCGGGTGCTGGACCGGGCCCTGCGCGCGTTCCAGCAGCCCTGACGGCCGGACGGCCCGGACGACGCCGGGGCCGGGCGCTTGCCCCGCGGTGCGAGACTGGGGGCCATGAGCGACGCCGAGACCACGCCCACGTCCGAGACGCCCGCGCCCGCGGACCAGCCCGCCGCCGAGGCCGCCGGCACCGCGGCCGGCGGTGCCGGTGACTCGCTGGCGCAGCGGAACGACAACCGCTCCCACCGCCCGAGCTCGAAGGCCTTCGTCGAGTTCATCACCTCGGGCTGGGCGCCGCGCGCCGACCTCGGCGTCGAGCCGGCGCGCGCCGTGCCGTTCACCGCTGCCCGCCGGGCCCGGCTCGCGGCGCAGTTCCCCGGGGCGCGCCTGGTGATCCCGGCCGGCTCGCTCAAGACGCGCTCGAACGACACCGACTACCGCTTCCGCCCGCACTCGGCGTTCGCCCACCTCACCGGCCTGGGCACGGACCAGGAGCCCGACGCGGTGCTGGTGCTGCACCCCGTGGCGCCGGGCACCGGCGACCCGGACGCCGACGGCACCCGCGGCGACCACCACGCGGTGCTCTACGTGCGCCCGCTGGCCGCGCGTGACACCGAGGAGTTCTACGCCGACTCGCGCTACGGCGAGTTCTGGGTCGGCGCGCGCCCGACGCTCGAGGACGTCACCACGCTCACCGGCATCGAGGCGCGGCACGTCGACGAGCTGCGCGACGCCCTGGCCAAGGACATCGGCGCGGGCGTGACGCTGCTCGTGGTGCTCGGCGCCGACGAGGCCGTCGAGACGCTCGTCGAGGCGATCCGCGCCGAGGCCGGCGCCGACACGGTGGACGCCGAGGCGGCCGACGTGCGGGCCGCGACCGGCGAGGCCGCGGCCGCGCCCGAGCTGTCGGACGCCAAGCTCGTCGAGGCTGCCAGCGAGCTGCGCCTGGTCAAGGACGCGCTCGAGGTCGAGCACATGCGCGAGGCCGTCGCCCGCACGATCGAGGGCTTCGAGCAGGTCGTGCGCAACCTCCCGCGCGCCGTCGCCCACCGCCGCGGCGAGCGCGTCATCGAGACCACCTTCGACGCCCACGCCCGCCTGGAGGGCAACGCCGTCGGCTACGAGACGATCGCCGCCGCCGGCGAGCACGCCACCACCCTGCACTGGATCACCAACGACGGCGTGGTGCGCGAGGGCGAGCTCGTGCTGGTGGACGCCGGCGTCGAGGTCGACGCGCTGTACACCGCCGACGTGACCCGCACGCTGCCGGTGACCGGGACGTTCACCGACGTCCAGCGCCGCATCTACACCGCGGTGCTCGACGCCGCCGACGCCGCCTTCGCCGTCGCCGTGCCCGGCAACCGGTTCCGCGATGTGCACGCCGCGGCCATGGAGGTCATCGCCGCGCGCCTCGAGGAGTGGGGCCTGCTGCCCGACGGCGTCACCGCCGAGGTGGCGCTCACGCCGGAGGGCCAGCAGCACCGCCGCTGGATGGTGCACGGCACGTCGCACCACCTGGGCCTCGACGTGCACGACTGCGCCCAGGCCCGCCGGGAGATGTACCAGGACGCGGTCATCGAGCCGGGCATGGTGTTCACGATCGAGCCGGGCCTGTACTTCAAGTCCGACGACCTGGCCGTGCCCGAGGAGTACCGCGGCATCGGCGTGCGCATCGAGGACGACGTGCTGGTCACGGCCGACGGCAACGAGAACCTCTCCGCGGCGCTGCCCCGCCGCCCGGAGGACGTCGAGGCGTGGATGGCCGGTCTGCTCGGCTGAGCCCGCGCCTTCCCGGGCTGCTGCCCTCTGGGTCCAGCCGCCCGCCTGCGCCCGAGCTCACGTTGCGCGAAGCACGACCGTGTCACGGCAGGGGCATGAGCGGGTCGACCCGCATCGCCTCGCGCACGCCGGGCGGGAAGCGCGCCGCCACCCGGGCGACGGCGGCGCCGACGTCTCGCGCGTCGGCCGCCGTGAGCCGTACCGGGTTGGCTCCCGTCTCCCGGATGGCGTCGAAGCGCCGCTTCTCGCGCCACAGCTCCGCGGCCCCGTCGTGCTCCGGGCGCAGGACGCCCGGCCGGTACTTCACGGCACCGTCGAACTCGACGAGAACACCGTGCTCGGGCCACCCGAGGTCGCACCGGAATGTGCCGAGGCGCGTGACCACCGGGACCTGCAGCACCGGACGCGGCAGGCCCGCCCGGACCAGGACGTACCGCGCCCACGTCTCCCAGGGCGACTCGGCTCCGGGGTCCGCCAGCCGCAGCACCAGCTCGGCCCGGCGCCGTCCGCGCCGCGCGCGGCTGCGCGCCCACAGGTCGAGCGCCGCTGCACGGTTCAGGCCTCGTCCCAGCGCCGAGTCGGCGACCACGAGGGCGTGCAGCGGGTGCAGCGAGAGCGCGCAGTCGAGCACCGTCCGCTCGAGGGTCGTCACAGGCATCCCGTCGACCGTGGTCCGCTGGCCGGCCGGCAGGTCCACGGCGTGCCGCGCCACGTCCCCGGCGCTGCGCGACGACGCGCGGTAGCCCTGGACGACATGGACGCGCTCGGGCGCCGCCCACGTGCGACACCCCCAGAGCACCGCCGCCGAGAGGTGGCTGAACCAGTGCCCGGCGGCGAGCTGGCGGTGCACCGCCGCGATGCGGGCGAGGGCTGCGGCCTCCGGGTCGGGCGGACGCTCCCGCAGGTAGGCACCGCGGCGGACCCGGTGGACGCTCCCGACGGCACCGGCGCGGCGCAGCGCATCCCGGTCGGCCTCGCGGGCGAGCAGGACGTCGGACGGTCTCATGCCGGCAGCGTGCTCGGGCGGCGTCGGCGGCGGGGCCGGTCACCGTCATCCCTGTGGAGAGGCGTGGGCACGGCGGCCCTGGGGGTACCGCCCGGCTCCGGCGGTGCGCGGGAGTCGGCCCGGGGGCAGGGACCGTGGCGTCGCGCACGAGCCGCGGCCTGGGCGAGCCCCACTACGAGCTGCCGAACTCACGACGATATGCCGAGCTCACCGCACCGGCACAGGAGGCGGCCCTCCCGGAGGGGCTCAGTCGCGGGGACGCGGGTCGTCGTCGACCGGCGGGCGCGGCGACGCCGGCTGCTCCGGCGGCACGGCGTAGGGGTCGACCGGGGCCTGCGCCTGCTGATGCGCCTGCTGCTGGGCCTGCTGGCCCGGCACCTGCTGGCCCGGCACCTGCTGGCCCTCGGGCCCCGGCTGCGCGGGAGCCGGCTGGGCTGCGGGCTGGGCGGCCGGCTGCTGGGCCGGCTGCGCCGTCGGCAGCATCGCGCCGTAGCGCGGCTCGCCGGTCGGCGTCGTCCAGCGCGGGTCCGGCGTCCGCGGCGCGGGCGCACCCGGGGCCCCGGCGGCCGGCGCCCCC
>NZ_WUWN01000063.1 GCF_009846865.1 Puerhibacterium puerhi | reverse complement strand
CGCCGTCGCGCCGGGTCAGCAGCAGCGCGCGCCCGGGTCGGCGTCCTGCGCGGCGTACCGCTCGCGCCAGTACTCCCCCACGGTCGGCACGGGGGCACCGGGGTGGCGCCGGCGCAGGTGTGCGACGTACCGCTGGTAGTCGCTCTCCCCGGTCACGCCGGCCACGTACCAGGCGACGGCGCGCCAGCCGCGCCGCACCCGGTCGACGACGGTGGTCATCTGCTCGCTCCCTCCCGTGTCCCCGCGTGCCCCGGCGTCAGTGCGCCGCCGTGCCGACCGCCGGGCGCCGGGCGCCGTGCTCGGCGTCCCAGCCGGCCCACTCGGCCGCCACCGCCTTCTCGGCGTCCGTGGTCACCAGGCCGCGCGGCGCGAACCGCTGCGACGGCTCCGCGGGCTCCTCGGTCGTCGGCAGCCCGCCGGCGCGCACCGCCCTGACGATCACCCACAGGGCCGCGAGCGCCACCACGAGCACCAGCACGGCGAACACGATCGACAGCGTGCCCTGCACGAACGTGTTGCGGATGACCGCGTCCATCGCCTCGGGCGAGCCCGCCGTGCCGAACGACGTCTCCCCCGCGGCCCGGGCGTCCACGAACGCGCGGTGCTGGGCCCAGTACCCGATCGCCGGCACGGGGCTGAAGATCTTCTGCCACGACGCCGTCATGGTCACCGCGAGGTCCCACACGAGCGGCACGGCGGGGATCCAGGCCCAGCGCAGGTAGCCCTTCTTCACCACGACGACGGTGACGAGCGACAGCGCCATGGCGGCCAGCAGCTGGTTGGCGATGCCGAACAGCGGGAACAGCGTGTTGATGCCGCCCAGCGGGTCCGTGACGCCCATGAGCAGGATGGCGCCCCACAGGCCCACGACCACCACGGAGCACAGCCACGCGCCCACGCGCCACGACGGGTCGCGGAACCGGCCCAGCCCCTTCACGTTGCCCAGGGTGTCCGAGAGCATGAACCGCGCGACGCGGGTGCCGGCGTCCACCGTGGTGAGGATGAACAGCGCCTCGAACATGATCGCGAAGTGGTACCAGAAAGCCTTGAGCGCCTCCCCGCCGAGGAACGAGTGCAGGATCTCGGCCATGCCGAACGCGAGCGTCGGGGCGCCGCCCGTGCGGCTGATGATCGACTCCTCGCCCACGCCGTCGGCGGCGGCCTGGATCGCCTCCGGCGTGACCGGCGTGCCGCCCAGGCCGAGGGAGTTCACGTACTCGGCCGCGGTGCCGGGCTCCCCGCCGGTCAGCGTGGCCGGGGCGTTGAGCGTGAAGTACAGGTGCTGGTCGATCGAGACGGCGGTGACCAGCGCCATGATCGCCACGAAGGACTCGGTGAGCATGCCGCCGTAGCCGATGAGCCGCAGCTGGCTCTCCTTCTCCACGAGCTTCGGCGTCGTGCCCGAGGCGATCAGCGCGTGGAACCCGGACAGCGCGCCGCACGCGATGGTGATGAACAGGAACGGGAACAGGCTGCCGGCGAACGCCGGGCCGTCGCCGCGCGAGGCGAAGCCGGACACGGCCGGGGCCTGCACGGCCGGGGCGGCGACGAGCACGCCGACGGCGAGCAGCACGATGGTGCCCACCTTCATGAACGTCGACAGGTAGTCGCGCGGGGCGAGCAGCAGCCACACCGGCAGCACCGAGGCGAGGAAGCCGTAGCCCACCACGAGCCAAGCGATGGTGACCTTGTCGAGCGTGAAGGCGGCGGCGCCCCACGACGTCTCGGCCACCCAGCCGCCGGCCACGATGGCCAGCACGAGCAGCACGACGCCGATGACCGAGACCTCGACCACGCGGCCGGGCCGCAGGTAGCGCAGGTAGACGCCCATGAACAGGGCGATGGGGATGGTCATCCCCACCGAGAACACGCCCCACGGCGACTCGGCCAGGGCGTTGACGACCACCAGCGCCAGCACGGCGATGATGATGATCATGATGACGAAGACGCCGATCAGGCCGGCCACGCCGCCGACGGTGCCCATCTCGTCGCGGATCATCTGCCCGAGCGAGCGGCCGCGGCGGCGGGTGGACAGCCACAGCACCAGGTAGTCCTGGACGGCGCCGGCGAGCACGCCGCCGACGATGATCCAGATCGCGCCCGGCAGGTAGCCCATCTGGGCGGCCAGGACCGGCCCGACCAGCGGGCCGGCGCCCGCGATGGCGGCGAAGTGGTGGCCGAACAGCACCCGCCGGTCGGTGGGTGCGAAGTCCCGGCCGTTCTCGTGCTGCTCGGCCGGGGTCGCCCGGGTGTCGTCCGGGCGCACCACCCTGTACTCGATCAGCCGGGCGTAGAACCGGTACCCGATGACGTACGTGCCCACGGCGGCGACCACGAAGTACGCCGCGTTGACGTCCTCGCCGCGCACGAACGCCACCAGCGCCCAGGCGACGGCGGTGACCAGCGCGATCGCGGCGAAGAGCGCCTTCTTGCGGCCCGTCATCGGGCGGCGGTCGTAGACGGCGACGGGTGGGCGGTCCGGGTCGGTCCGGACCGTCTCGACGAGCTCGGGCGAGCGCACGGGGGCCTCCTTGCCACGGGGAACTGAGGTGCACGCGGCGCGGACGTCGTCGGCCTGCCGCACCCTCCAGCCTAGGCGGTGTGACGCTTTTGCGTGATCTGTGCCACGCGGCCGGGCGTCCGGGAGCTGTCGAGACCCGGGCGAGCGCGACGGCGGCCCGCCACCCCGAGGGGTGACGGGCCGCCGTCGTGCGTGCGTGAGCCCGGCTCAGCGCGTCAGCTCTGCCAGCCGATGTCCTCGGCGTTGAAGTTGAGGCGCTTGAAGCCCGAGGGGCCCCAGTTGGCCAGGCCCTGCTTCACGGCCCACTGCTCCGGGCCGTAGTTCAGCGGGACGGTGCCGTACAGCTCGAGGGCGACCTTCTCGGCCTTGTTCGCCGCGGCGATGGCCTCGTCGATGTCCTCGATGGTGCCCGGGACCTTCATGAGCTCGTCGATCTCGTCGGAGCCCACGAACGTGAAGTTCGAGCCCTCCGGCGGGTAGACCTGGCTGTACAGCTGCGAGCCCGAGGTGGAGTAGCTGTACGGGTCGGACGACGACCACGCCATGATCACGACGTCGTACTGGCCGCCGAGGATGACGTCCGAGAACTTCGAGGCGTCCTGGTTATCGATCTCGACCTTGATGCCGGCCTGCTTCTGCATCGCCTGGAAGGCGTTGGCGATCGCCGTCTGCGTCGCGTTGTCGCCGAAGTAGGTGTAGCGGATCTCGAGGGTCTTGCCGTCCTTGGCGTAGTAGCCGTCGTCGCCGAGCGTGAAGCCGGCCTCCTCGAGGGTGGCCTTGGCGTTCTCGACCGAGTACGCCGCCTCCTCGGGCATGTTGTCCTCGTAGCCGTCCTGGAACGGGAAGAGCAGCTCGGAGCCGGCCTCCTCCTCGGTCCAGTCGATGCCCTGGAACTTGATGTCCGAGAGCTGCTTGACGTCGGTGGCCTGGACGACCGCCTTGCGGACGTTGATGTCCTTGAGCGCCTCGGCCTGGCCGTTGAGCTCGAACACGCCGGTCTGGGTGGCGTACTGACGACGGATCTCGACATCGTCCATGGCGCGGACGATCTTGACGTTGTCAGCCGTGGTGACCTCGACCGCGTCGATCTCGCCGTTCTGGAAGGCGTTGATCTGGGCCGTCGGCTCCATCTGCTTGAAGACGACCTTCTCCAGCTTCGGCGCGTCGCCCCACCAGTTCTCGTTGGGGACGAACGTCACCTGGGTCTCGTCGTGCGACTCGACCACGAACGGGCCGGCGGCCAGCTCGTTGTGCGGCTCGTTGACCCAGCCCTGGGTGAAGAACTCGGGGTCCTTGTTCTTCGGGTGCTCCAGCTGCAGGAACAGGAACTGGTACGGGTAGAACGGCGTCTCGAACGTGACGACCGCCTGCTTCGGGCTGTCGCCCTGCTCGACCGAGGCGACCGAGTCGTAGCCGGAGGTCGAGGGCGGGTTGAAGCCCTCGTTCTTGCCCGACTGCGTGTACCAGGTGGCCTCGAACGCGGTCCAGTCGATGTCCGTGCCGTCGTTCCACTTGGCGTCGGGGTTGATGTCGTACGTGACCACCAGCGGGTCCTCGGACGTCACCTCGACGTTCGTGAGGTAGTCGGGGTTCGGCGTCGGCGTCCCGGCCACGTCGTAGGTCCACAGCTGCGGCTGGTAGAACTGCCACAGGTCGGCCATGTAGGCGGTGTTGCCGTCGGTCGAGAACTGGTTCCAGTTGGCCGTGACCTCGCCGATCGGCAGGGTCAGCGTGCCGCCGTCCTTGACGTTGTCCCGCTCCTGCGGGTTGTCGTACGCCTGGGCCGGGTCGGGCATCGGCAGCGTGCCCTCGTACGAGGACGGGATGCCGGACGCCGGCTGCTCGTAGTCGGTGCTGGCGGACGCGGAGGTGTCGTCGGACGAGCCGCCGGAGCTGCACGCCGTCAGCGCGAGCGCCAGGGCCGACACGACGACGGCCGCGCGGGCCCCCGTGGTGCGGATGGTCTTCATTGGTCTCCTCGAGAGGTTCCTGACGGTGGTGCGACCCCGAGGGGGTCGCGCGACCCACGAGGGGTCAGGCGCGGGAGGGGACCCGCACGTCTTCGGCCGCCGACGACGTCAGCGGGTAGTGGCACGCGGCGCCGTGGTCCGTGCCGGGCACGGCACCGGTGGCCAGGCCCGGCTGCACGGTGTCGCACAGCGTGCGCCTGTCGGCCGGCAGCGCCGCGCGCACCGGGCAGCGGCTGGCGAACCGGCAGCCGACGATCTCCTGCGCCGGGCTGGGCAGGTCGCCCTGCAGCACCACGCGCCGCCGCTGCCGCTCCAGCTGCGGGTCGGGCAGCGGGACGGCGGACAGCAGCGCCTGCGTGTACGGGTGGCGCGGCGCGGTGAACACCGCCTCGGTGTCGCCCTGCTCGACGACCTGGCCCAGGTACATCACCGCAGTGCGCGAGGAGATGTGCCGGATCACCGACAGGTCGTGCGCGACGAAGAGGAAGGCGACGCCCAGCTGCGCCTGCAGGTCCTCCAGCAGGTTGATGACGCCCGCCTGGATCGACACGTCGAGGGCCGAGACGGGCTCGTCGAGCACCACGAGGCGCGGCCCGACCGCCAGCGCGCGCGCGATGGCGATGCGCTGGCGCTGGCCGCCCGAGAACTGCGTGGGGAACCGGTCCACGTGGTCCGGGTTGAGCCCCACCAGCCGCATCAGCTCGCTGATGCGCTCGTTGGTCCTCGCCCTCGACCAGCCGTGCACCTTGAGCGGCTCGGCGAGGATGTCGTAGACGGGCAGGCGCGGGTCCATCGAGGACTGCGGGTCCTGGAAGACGATCTGCAGCTCGCGGCGCAGGGCGGCGCGCTCGGGGCGGGCCAGCTCGGCGAGGTTCTTGCCCAGCACGGCGACGGTGCCGCCCTGCGGCGCCTGGAGCCGCATGATCTCGAGCAACGTCGTCGTCTTGCCCGACCCGGACTCCCCCACGAGCGCCAGCGTCTCACCGGCGCGGACGTCGAACGTCACGCCGTCGACGGCCTTGACGGTGCCCGCGCGGCGGCGCAGGAAGCCGCCCTTGGTGAGCGGGAAGTGCTTCTTGAGGTCGGTCACCTCCAGCACGACCTCGCGCTCCTCGCGGGGCACGCCGTCGAGGCCGGACTCCGCCGCCTCGCCGACCGGGTAGACGTCCTCGAAGGTCAGCCCCTCGGCGACGATCTCGTCGACGCGCACGCACGCGGCGCGCTGGTCGACGCGGCCCGGGACCGGCGCGAGCGGCGGCTCGGCCGTGCGGCAGCGGTCCTCCACCAGCGGGCAGCGGTCGGCGAACGGGCACCCCACGGGCAGGTCGACGAGCGACGGCGGGTTGCCCTGGATCGGCACCAGGCGGCGGTTCTCGCCGCGGTCCGGCCGCGGCACCGCGCCGAGCAGGCCCATCGTGTACGGCATCGCCGGGCGGGCGAACAGCTCGTCCACCGGCGCCTGCTCCACGGGACGCCCCGCGTACATCACCAGCACGTCGTCGGCGACGCCGGCGACCACGCCGAGGTCGTGGGTGATCATCACGACGGCCGCGCCGGTCTCGCGCTGCGCCTTCTTGAGCACCTCGAGCACCTGCGCCTGGATGGTCACGTCCAGGGCGGTGGTGGGCTCGTCGGCGATGATCACGTCGGGGTCGTTGGCGATCGCGATCGCGATCATCACCCGCTGGCGCATGCCGCCGGAGAACTGGTGCGGGAACGACTTGAGGCGCTCGGCCGGGTTCGGGATGCCGACCAGGTCGAGCAGCTCGACGGAACGGTCGCGCACCTGCTTGCGCGTGAGGTCCTGGTGCAGGTCGAGGGCCTCGGCCAGCTGGTCGCCGATCGAGAACACCGGCGTCAGGGCCGACAGCGGGTCCTGGAACACCATCGCCATGTCGTTGCCGCGGTGCTTCGACATCTCCAGCTCGGTCTTGCCGAGCAGCTCCGTGCCCTTGAGCCGGATCGAGCCCTCGACGCGGGCGTTCTGGTCGAGCAGGCCCATGATCGACAGCGACGTCACGGACTTGCCGGAGCCGGACTCGCCCACGATCCCGAGCGTGCGCGCGGGCAGCAGGTCGAAGCTCACGCCGCGCACGGCGCGGACCGTGCCGGCCTCGGAGGCGAACGAGACGTGCAGGTCGCGCACGCTGAGCACCGGCTCGGTGGCCGGGGTGAGGCGGCCGGCGCCGGCCGGCAGCACGAGGCCCTCGGGCGGGGTGCCGTCCGGGTGGTCGCCGGTGGTGGTGAGGATCTGGTCGGTCATGTCAGGCCTTCCCGCCGGAGCGCGAGTGCGGGTCGATGGCGTCGCGGAGGCCGTCGCCGATGAGCTGCACCGAGAGCGTCAGCAGGATCAGCGCGACGGCGGGGGCCAGGAGCACCCAGGGCGAGGTCTGCACGACGCCCTGGCCCATCTGGAGGATGGTGCCGAGCGACGTGTCGGGCGCCTTGATGCCCAGGCCGAGGAACGACAGCGCGGTCTCGGAGTTCACCGCCGTGACGACGCCGAGCACGGTCTGGATGATCAGCACCGAGCCGAGGTTCGGGATGAGGTGGCGCCAGATGATCGTGAACGAGCGCACCCCCATGAAGCGGGCGGCGTGCACGTAGTCGAGCTCGCGCAGCGACAGCGTCAGCGTGCGCAGCACGCGGGCGTACCCGACCCAGCCGAACGCGGTGATGCCGAGGGTCAGCCACAGCCACCCGCTGGTGCCGGACGACGAGCGGACGATCATCGCGATGAGCAGGAAGCTGGGGATGACCAGCAGCATGTCGAGGATCCACATGCCGACCTTCTCGACCCAGCCCTCGAAGAACGCCACGGCGGTGCCGACGACGGCGGCCACCAGCGTGATCGCCAGCGACGACAGGATGCCGATCATCAGCGAGCGGCCGAGGCCGCGGACCACGAGCGCGAAGACGTCGGAGCCGCCCTGGGTGGTGCCGAACAGGTGCTCGCCGCTCGGCGGCGAGGCCAGCGACAGGAAGTCGGGCTCGTCGTAGCCCCACCTGGTCAGCGAGTCGCCGAAGAGCGCGAACAGCACGAGCAGCGCCAGCACGACGACCCCGGCGACCGCGGACGGGCGACGCAGGAACCGCCGCGTGTACAGCGCGAGGCGGCCGGTGCGGCGGACCTGCTCGCCCGTCGAGCCGACGTCGTGCGCGAGGTCCTTGCCCATCTGGGCGGTGGTGACGGAGAGCTCGGGATCAGCCATGGTCTCGGTCCTCTCAGCTCAGCCGGACGCGCGGGTCGAGCCAGGCCACGACGACGTCGGCGAGCAGGGCGCCCGCCAGCGTGCAGGCGCCCGCGAACGCGGCGATGCACACGGCGCCGTTGATGTCGTTCTGCTGGATGGTGGTGACGAAGTACCGGCCCAGGCCGTTGATGGCGAACACCGACTCCGTGATGACGGCGCCGGTGAAGACCGACGCGATGGAGAACGCCACGTTGACGGCCGTGGGGATGAGCGACGTGCGCAGCGCGTGCTTGCGGATCGCCTTGTTCAGGGGCAGGCCCTTGGCGCGGGCCGTGCGCACGTAGTCGGCGTTCATCGTGTCGAGCAGGTAGGTGCGCTGCGTCAGGTGGTACGTCACCGCGCTGATGATGGTCAGCACGATCGTGGGCAGCACGAGGTGCTGCAGGAAGTCCAGGAGCCAGGGCCCGAACTGCGAGCCCTCGTAGCTGTGCAGGCCGGTCACGTAGAACAGCCGGAAGCCGAGGCCCTTGTTGATCCAGATCGCGCCGAGCACCACGAACAGCGCGAGCACGGCCGTGGGGATCACCAGGAAGAAGGTGGCCAGGCCACCGAGCACGCGGTCCTGCCACCTGTACTGCCGGATCGCGGTGAAGACGCCGATGGCGACGCCGACGACGATCGACAGGATCGTGGCCAGCGTGACGAGCTGCAGGGAGGCGCCGATGCGGCCGGAGACGGCCGCGCCGACGGGGTCCTGGTCAGGGCTCAGGCCCCAGTTCCAGTGCAGGACGATGTTCGTCAGCCACCGCCAGTAGCGGCCGAGCAGCGGGTCCTCGTCGTTGATGTTCGCGGCCGTCAGCGACAGGTCGATCGACGCCTTGGGCGGGATCGGGTGGCGCGACAGGTAGTTGGACCGCGGGTCCATGAAGTACGAGGCGACGAAGTAGGTGAACGACACGGCGACGAACAGCAGCACCACGTAGTTCGCGAGCCGGCGCACGAGGAAGCGGACCATCAGGCGGGCCTGCCCCCGCACGCGGCGACGGGACGGTCACCGGCCGGCCGGGCCACGGCAGCGCTGACGCACCGCGGCGGGGTGAGGGCGAGACGCACGAGACGCATGGTCTTCCTCTGTGCTCGTCAGGGGTCCAGGACCCGAACTGCGGGCGACCCACCGGTGGAGCTCCGGCGGTGGCGCCCTGGGACACGACGGACCGCACGCTCGCCACCGCGCCGGGGCATCGGGGACCCTTAACGCACGGTTAACAAAACCTACGTTTCCGCCCGCCGACATTACCCCCGGTCAACAGTCACCCCGAGCCATCTCCGGCGTGGCGACCGGATTCCTCGCCGGAGGACCACCGCGTGGAACGGTGAAATCGCAGGTGAAATGCCGTCCGAGGGACCCTGCGGGCGGAAGATATCGATTCGATCACGAAGCCGTCCGGTGCCGGGTCGCCAGGCCGGCCGGAAAGCGGGCGGGCCGTCCGTTGCCCGGGGCAACCTCCGGCCTCCAGCGCGCCTACACTCGCCGCCATGGCAGCCCCCACGCCCCGCCCCTCCGACGCCCTCCCCGCCCGCGACCCGCTGAAGGTCCTCGGCGTCGTGCTCGCGGTGGTCGCCGGGTTCGGGGTCGCGCTGCAGAGCCGGGTCAACGGCACGCTCGCCGACCACCTCGGCAGCGGGTTCCTCGCCGCGTTCGTCTCCTTCGGCTCCGGTCTGGTGCTCCTGACGCTCGCCCTGCTGGTCTCGCGGCGCGCCCGCACGGGGCTGTCCGGCGTCGTGACGTCCCTGCGGGCGGGACGCCTGCGCTGGTGGGAGTGCGTGGGCGGCCTGGCCGGCGCGTTCCTCGTGGCCACCCAGGGGCTGACGGTCGGCACGCTGGGCGTCGCCGTCTTCATCGTGGCCATCGTGGCCGGGCAGTCCGTGAGCTCGGTGGTGGTCGACCGCATCGGGCTGGCGCCCGGCGGCGTCCGCCTCGTCACCCTGCCGCGCGCGGTCGGCCCGGCGCTCACCGTGGTGGCGGTCGCGATCGCGATGTCCGCCGGCATCGGCTCGGCCGGTGCCCTCGCGCTGGCCGTGCTGCCGCTGCTGGCCGGCGCCGGGTCGGCGTGGCAGCAGGCCGTCAACGGCCGGGTCCGGGCGGCGTCGGGCGGGGTCGTCGCCGCCACGTTCGTCAACTTTCTCGTCGGCACCGCGGCCCTGGCCGTGGCCCTGGGCGTCTCGGTGCTCGTGCAGGGCGCACCCACGGGCGCCTTCCCCACCAACCCGCTGCTGTACACCGGCGGCCTGATCGGCATCGCCTTCATCGCCATGTCGGCGGCGATCGTGCACCGGGTCGGCGTGCTGCTGCTCGGGCTCGGCATGATCGCGGGCCAGGTGGTCGGGGCGCTGCTGCTCGACGTCCTCTCCCCCGGCGCGACCCCGCCGTCGGCCGCCACCTACGTGGGCGCGGGGCTCACCCTGGTCGCGGTCGCGATCCCGGCCCTCCTCGACCGGCGGCGCTGACGCGCGCTGGGCGGCGGCGCCGGGCGTCGCGCGCCCTCGACCTGCGAGCGGGCCCGGGCCGGGCGACCGTGGAGGCTCCAGCGAGAGGAGCGATCCATGGCCAACGTCACCAAGGCGATCGACGTCGACGTCCCCGTGCGCACCGCGTACGACCAGTGGACGCAGTTCGAGGACTTCCCCCACTTCATGGAGGGCGTGGAGGAGATCCGCCAGCTCGACCCCACGCACACGCACTGGAAGACCAGCATCGGCGGCGTGACGCGCGAGTTCGACGCCGAGATCACCGAGCAGCACCCCGACGAGCGGGTCGCGTGGAACAGCACGTCCGGCACCGACCACGCGGGCGTGGTGACGTTCCACAAGCTCAGCGACACCCAGACGCGCGTCACCGTGCAGATCGACTGGTCGCCCGAGGGCGTCGTGGAGAAGGCGGGCGAGGCCCTCAACCTCGACGAGCGCCGCGTGGAGGGCGACCTCGAGCGCTTCAAGGCGTTCATCGAGAAGCGCGGCACCGAGACCGGCGCCTGGCGCGGCGACGTGAGCTGAGCCGGGCCCTCCCGGCCTGAGCCCCGCCGCGCCGCGGCGCCGGGCTCGCGAGCGTCCCGGTCCGTCGTCGTCCACCGCACCGACGACGACGGACCGGGACGCTCGTCGTCTCTCCCGGGGCGGGCCCTTGGCAGGACGGGCGCCGTCGGGCACGGTGGCCCCCATGGCGACGACGCCCGAGGGCACGGGACCCCGAGGACATGAAGGCGGTGCTGCACCGGCAGCTGCAGCACGGCCGCGACGCGATCGTGTGGAAGACCGAGGGCCTGGGCGAGCGGGCGCTGCGCCTGCCCCGCACCCCCACCGGCACCAACCTGCTGGGGCTGGTCAAGCACTGCGCGAGCGTGGAGATCGGCTACTTCGGCCTCACGTTCGGCCGCCCGTGGCCGGACGCGTCCGAGGTCCCGTGGCTGGCGGCGTGGACGTCCGACGCCCCCGACGCGGACCCGCAGGCCGACTGGTACGCCACGCCCGAGGAGTCCGCGGAGCACGTGCTCGGCCTGTACCGGCGGGTCTGGGCGTTCGCCGACGCGACGATCGCCGAGCTGCCCCTCGACGCGCCCGGGACGGTGCCGTGGTGGGGCGAGGACCGGCGGCAGACGACGCTGGGCGCGGTGCTCGCGCACGTGCTCGCCGACGTGCAGCGGCACGCCGGGCACGCCGACATCCTGCGCGAGGGCGCCGACGGCGCCGTCGGGCTGAGCCGCCGCAACGACAACATGCCGGGCTGGGAGGCGCAGGAGCGCGCCGCCTACGTGGAGAGGCTGCGCGGCATCGCCGAGGCGTTCGGCGACTGACGCGGCGCGGTACTGGCTGCGCGCCTACGGCGCGGTGCTGGCTGCGCGCCTACGGCGCGGTGACGAAGACGTCGAACAGCTCCGGGTGGTGGCCGTGCACCAGCACGGCGAACACCACGGCGTCGAACAGCAGGTGCACCGTGACCACGTAGCTCAGCGACGTGAACCGGGCGAAGATCCAGCCCTGCACCAGCGCGAACGGCACCGTCAGCCACGGCCCCCACTCGCGGTAGCCCAGCTCCCATAGGAACGACACGAAGATCGCCGCCTGCAGCACGTTGGCCACCTGCACGGGGAAGTGCCGGCACAGCAGGGCGAAGCACACGCAGACGAAGAACAGCTCGTCCCAGATGCCCACGGCGTTGACGCCGACGAACAGCCGGACGATCTCCTGCGTCCCGGCCAGGTCCGGCCAGTTGAGGTAGGCGCCGGAGCCGAGGAAGTACCAGGGCAGCACCAGGTAGCCGACCACCACCACGACGCCGAGGTAGACCCACTGCCCGCGCGACCAGCGTCGGCCCGTGCGCACGGGGAAGCGGATCGCGCCGCCCTCGCGCCGGTGGACCACCCAGCGCGACAGCGCCCACGGCACGGCCACGGCCCCGCCGAGCGCGACGGCGAAGCGCAGCATGCCGGCGTCGGACAGGTCCGCCTCCAGCGAGATCGCCGAGATGATCGCCAGGCCGGCGCCGACGAGCCCGAGGTCCTTGCCCAGCGCCCGGTCGACGGCGAGGCCGAGCAGCACGCCCGCCACCAGCGGCACGTACGCCACCGGCCGCACGTGCACGGCGAACAGCAGGACGGCGGAGGCGCTGACCAGCGCCGCGGCGGCCAGGCGCGCCGCGCCCCGCGGCGTCCGCAGGGCCGCGGGCCCCGGCCGTGCCCCGCCGCCGGCCCCACGGTCCGGTCCGGGGGCACCCGCGCGGGCGCCCTCCGCGCGGGAGGCGCC
>NZ_WUWN01000062.1 GCF_009846865.1 Puerhibacterium puerhi | reverse complement strand
AGCCACCGTGGTCAGCCACCGTGGTCAGCCACCGTGGTCAGCCACCGTGGTCAGCCACCGTGGGACAGCATCGACGACAGAGAGGTCGCGCCGATGACGGACGAGACGACGGCGCCGGCGGCCGGCAAGGTCGACTTCCGCCGGACGCTGGACGCCTACCGGGCGCGGCGGGGCGAGCTCCGCCTCGTCGACGTGCCGCCCCTGCAGTACCTGATGATCGACGGCCACGGCGACCCGAACACCTCGCCGGCGTTCGCCGAGGCGGTCGCGGCGCTCTACCCGCTCGCGTACCGGATCAAGTTCGCCAGCAAGGCGGACCTCGGGCGCGACTACGCCGTCATGCCGCTCGAGGGGCTGTGGTGGGCGGACGACATGGACGCGTTCACCGTGTCGCGGGACAAGTCCCGGTGGCGCTGGACGCTGATGATCATGACCCCGGACTGGGTCGACGCCGGCATGGTCGCCGCCGCGGCCGAGCGCGTCGCTGCCAAGGCCGCGCCGGCGCGGCTCGCCGACGTCCGCCTCGCGACCCTCGACGAGGGGCGCTGCGTGCAGACGCTGCACGTGGGGTCGTTCGACGACGAGGCCGGCGTGCTGGCGCAGATCCACCACGAGCTCGTCCCCGCCCAGGGCCTGCGCCTGACCGGCCGCCACCACGAGATCTACCTCAGCGACTTCCGCCGGGTGCCGCCCGAGCGGCGCCGCACGATCCTGCGCCAGCCGGTCACCGACGTCGTCGCGGACGACGTCCCGGTCGGCGTCCCCGACGACGCCCCGGTCGGCGTCCCCGACGACGCCCCGGACGACGTCGCCTAGCGGCGCGGGTCGCCGCCGCAGCCGGGCGACGCTCTCCGTGGCGGCACCCGCGAGCGCAGCAGCACTTGCGTAACGATATATCTTTGACGTATCTTCGACGAGTTCGGTCGAGCGGCAGCCCACGCGCCGCCGCTCCCTCCCGACGGGGCCGGGCCCCGCGCGCCGCGACGGCGCGCCGCCCGCACGAGGCCCGCGCGCACCGGTGTGCGCCGCCTCCGCCCCGCCGCACCCCCACGACTTCCGCACCACCCGCAGGAGAACCCCATGCGCACCCCCGACTTCACCTCTTCCTTCCCCTTCCGCCCGGCGGACGCCTCGGGCCGCCCGGGTCGACGTCGCGACCGCGGCGAGCGCGGCCCGCGCCCCGAGCGCGGCGCCGAGCGCGGCTTCGACCCGTGCGCCGAGGGCGCCGGCGCCTGGCAGGGCTTCGGCCCGCGCTGGGCGATGGCCGGCGGGATGCCCGACGACGCCGCGCCCCGCGGCGGCGTGCACCACTCCGGCCGCCCGACGCCCGAGGGCGACGAGCCGTTCCCGGTGCGCCGGGGCGGCCGCCGCGGGCCGGGCTTCGGCCCAGGCTTCGGCCCCTTCGGACCCGGCAGCGACCCCCGCGGCCCGGGCTTCGGCCACGGGTTCGGCCCCCGCGGGGGCCGGGGCCGCGGCCGGGCCGCCCGCGGCGAGATCCGCGCGGCGATCCTGCTGCTGCTCGCCGAGCGACCCATGCACGGCTACCAGGTCATCTCCGAGCTGGCCGAGCGCACCGAGGGCGCGTGGCGGCCGAGCCCCGGTGCCGTCTACCCGGCGCTGAGCCTGCTGGCCGACGAGGGCCTCGTCGTCCTCACCGACGACGGCGGGCGCAAGCTCGCGTCGCTCACGGAGGCCGGCACCCGGTACGTCGAGGAGCACCGCGACGAGCTCGGGACGCCGTGGGAGCGCGCCGGCGAGGGCCGGTCCCACCGGCGCGAGCTGCGCACGGCGGTCGGCGCGCTCATGGGCGCCGTCGAGCAGGTGGCCCGCGCCGGCACGCCGGACCAGGCCGCCCGCGTGGTGTCGCTGCTCGACGCCGCCCGGCGGGACGTCTACCGCCTGCTCGCCAACGACGCCCCGGCCGAGCGGCCCGGCGACGGCGACGCCCCGGAGGGCCGCGCCTGACGGCTCGCGACGGTCGAGGGGCTACCCCAGCCCCTCGACCGTCGCGCCGTCCCAGCGCACCAGGTGCCCGGCCACCGGGAGCACCAGCGCGTAGCCGTCGTGCATCTCCTGTCCCCACGCGACGTCACCGGTGCGCAGCTCGTACGCCGTCCACTCGGCGCCCGACCCGCCGTCGGCCCAGCCGGGCGTGACCACGACGACCCGGTGGCCGTCGGTGTAGACGGCGTGCACGTACGCGCCCAGCTCGGCGCCCCCGAACATCTCCCCGCTGCCCGTGCCGAGGTGGCCGGCCCACAGCTCCGCGCCGGTGCGCGCGTCGAGGGCCAGCAGGCGGCCGTCCTGGGCCAGGGCGAGCACGGCGCCGCCGGCCTGCGCCAGCACCCCCACGGGCGCGGTGACCGCGGCGCCCCAGGCGCGCTCTCCGTCGCCGCTGCGCTGGGCCGCCAGCCGGCCGCCGGCCGGGGACAGGACGACCCCGGCGTCGGTGCCGTCGGTCGCCCACGGGTCCATCAGCGGGCCCGTCAGCTCGCCCACCACGGTCGTGTCCCCGGCCAGCAGCGTCCACGGCGCCTCCCGGTCGGCCGCGGCACCGCCGTCGGCGCCGACCTGCAGCCGCGGCGGCACCGCGTACCCGCCGCCGACGGTGGCGACCACCGGCTGGGTGCGCGCCGTCTGGTCGCCCCGGGGCTCCTCGCCGCCCACGGCGGGCCAGTCGCGGTCGAGCCGCTCGCCGTCGGGCGTCAGCTGGGCGTCCAGCCCGCAGCCGGCGAGCGTCAGCATCGTCGCGCCGGCGGTGACCCGCAGCAGGCCGTCGTCGACGGGCCCCGGCTCCGTGCCGTCGTCCGACCACGTGGCGCACGGGTACCAGCCGTCCCGGGTGACCCGCTCGGCCGGCAGGGTGGCCTCCCAGCGCACCTCGCCGGAGACGGCGTCCTCGAGGGTCACCCGCACGTCCCGCGCCTCGACCTTCCCGTCCGGCAGCCACGTGCCCGACTCCTCGTCGGCGGGCTGCGGCCGGCGGGCCGCCTCGCCCACCCGCTGGGCCCGCAGCAGCCCGCCGTCCGCCGTCGGGGTCACGACGACGGCGTCGCCCTCGTCGGCGTCGGCGGCCCCGAACACCACCCGGTCCAGCCCCTCGAGCTCGCGCTGGGCCCGCACCTCGCCGTCGCCGTCGACCACCAGCGCCGACCATCCCGCGTCGGCGTGCCGCACGCAGACCAGCTCCTCGACCGGGTCGAGCCGCGGCACCGCGCCGGCGACGAGGCTCATCGTGGTGCCGCAGGCCTGCGCGCCGGCCACCTCGAGCGACCAGCGCTCCTCCCCCGTCTCCGGGTCGAGGGCGTGCAGCCGGGCCCGGTCGCGCCAGTCGACGCCCGCGTCGGGGTCCGCCTCGCCGCCGGACTCGGCCACCACGAGCAGCCCGTCGAGCTGCGCGACGGGCCACAGGTCGGCGCCGGGGGCGAACCTCCACGTGGTGGTGGGCGGCGCGGACAGGTCGAGGACGCCGCCGGGTGCGGCGGCGACCCGGTCGAGGCGGTGCTGCTCGGCGACCGACGTGACGACGCCGGTGCTCACCACCAGCGCCGCGGCGACCGCGCCGGCGGCGACGACGCGCCCGCGCGGCTGGCGGGCGGCCCAGGCGGCGAGCCGGGCGCGGGCCCGCTGCAGGGGCCCGGGCGGCCCCGTCGGGGGGTCGGCGTCGGCGTCCTGCAGGTCCGGATCGCCCTGCGGGCCGGGGCCGTCCGGGGGGCCAGCGCCCCTCCGCCGGGCCGGCGCGGCGCCCGTGGCGGCACGGCCCGCGGCCCCCGGCCCGGCCCGGCCGCGCTCGTCCGCGTCTCCCTCGTCGTCGGGCACCAGCTCGAACGTCAGGGGACCGTCGCTACCGCGTCGCCGGGCCACCTCCGGAGGTTATCCCCGGGCGCGCGCACCGGCTCCGTGGGAAGCGGGCGAGATTCGCCGCGCGCGTCAGCGGCGGCGGGCGGCCTGCTCGACGACGAGCTCGAGCAGGGCCGCGTTGGCGCGGCGCCTGCGGTCGGCGGGGTCCACGGTGCGGTCGTCGCCGCGGGTGCGCTCGCGCGGCGCGGGCGCGCGCTGCGGGCCGTCCGGGCGCCGGGGCGCCTCCGCCCGCAGCGGGGCGTGCGCGTGGCGGGCCATGATCGACGGGTCGGCGGCCATCGGCTGCTCCTGCCTGCTGGGGTCCGGCGCACCGGTCCGGCGCGCCGCGTCCACCCTGCCCCCGCGCCGTTTCGGCGGTGTTGCTCCCCGCGAACGATCGGGTGACTCCCGCCGCCCGGCAGGGGGCTGGCGTCCCGACCCCGGCGGTGGGCATGCTCGGGGCAGCCGGACCACCGACGAGCAAGGACGCCACGATGACCGAGACCCCGGACGCCGCCTTCTGGATCTGCGCCACCTGCGGCGTCGAGCACGCCGACCGCCCCGCGGTGTGCGCGATCTGCGCCGACGAGCGCCAGTACGTGCCGGCCACCGGTCAGCGCTGGACCACGCTGGCCGAGCTCGCCGAGGCCGGCGCCGAGGTCGGGTTCACCGAGCTCGAGCCCGGCCTGTGGGGGCTGCGGGTGCGGCCGGCCATGGTCGGCATCGGGCAGGAGTCCAAGCTGCTGGTCACGGACGCCGGCGCGCTGCTGTGGGACCCGCCCGCGTTCCTCGACGACGCCGCCGTGGCGCGCGTGCGGGAGCTGGCCGGCGAGCGCGGCGTCGTCGCCGTGGTGGCCAGCCACCCGCACATGTTCGGCGTCCAGGTGGAGTGGTCGCACCGGCTCGGCGGGGTGCCGGTCCTGGTCAGTCGCGCGGACCTGGACTGGGTGGCCCGGCCGGACGCCGCGGTCGACGGCTGGGAGGGCGACCGCGAGATCCTGCCCGGCGTGACGATGACCCAGCCGGGCGGGCACTTCCCCGGCTCCGCCGTCGTGCACTGGGCGGGCGGCGCCGACGGCCACGGCGTGCTGCTGTCCGGCGACACGATCTTCGCCAACCCCGACCGCACCAGCGTCAGCTTCATGCGCTCCTACCCCAACCGCATCCCGCTGTCGGGGCAGGTCGTCGAGCGCGTCGCCGCGCACGTGGGCCGGTTCGCGTTCGCCCGGCTCTACAACAACTTCGACGGCGTCGTCCCGCAGGACGCCTACGACGTCGTGCAGCGCTCGGCCCACCGGCACGCCGCGTGGGTGCGCGGCGACTTCGACCACCTCACCTGAGCGCCGGACGCCGGGGCCGGCCCCGCCCCCTCGGGCGCGGCGCCACCGCGCCTCACGCCGCCGGGGTCCCCGCGTCGTCCTTGAGGAACGCCAGCACCGCCGCGACCCGGCGGTGCACCCCCGCCTCCGGCAGCCGCAGCTTGGTGAAGATCGCGTTGACGTGCTTCTCCACCGTGGACGCCGACAGGTGCAGCGCGCGCTCGATGCCGGCGTTCGTCCGGCCGCGGGCCATCTCGCGCAGCACGTCGAGCTCCCGCGGCGTCAGCGCGGCCAGCCGCCCCGCCGGGCCCGTGCGGCGCCGCACCAGCGTGTCGACGATCACCGGGTCCACCACGGACCCGCCCACCCGGACCTCGCGCAGCGCGTGCACGAGGTCCTCCAGGTCGCCGATCCGGTCCTTGAGCAGGTATCCCAGCCCCGCCGAACCGTCGGCGAACAGGGCCAGCGCGTAGCTCTCGTCGGTGTGCTGCGACAGCACCACCACCCCCGTGCCGGGGTGGTCGGCGCGGATGCGCCGCGCCGCCTCGATCCCCTCGCGGTGGTGGCCGGGGGGCATGCGGATGTCGGTGAGCACGACGTCGGGCGCCAGGCGCCGCACCGCGTCGAGCAGCTCGACGGCGTTGCTCGTCGAGGCGACCACGGTGACCTCGCCCGAGTCCTCCAGCAGGCGGCGCAGCCCCTCGCGCACGAGGTAGTTGTCCTCCGCGATCACCACGCGCAGCGCGCCTCGGTCAGCCATCGCGGCCGCCGAGCACGGGCAGCTCGACCCGCACGGTCGTGCCCGAGGGCCGGTTCAGCCCCACGGTGACCGTCCCGTGCAGGGCCCCGACCCGGTCGCGGATGTTCGCGAGCCCGCCGCGGTCGGCGGGCACCACGTCGTCCATGCCGCAGCCGTCGTCGCTGATGGTGACGCGCAGGTGCCCGTCGTACCGGGCGAGGCCCACCGCGGCGTGCGTCGCCCGGGCGTGCTTGGCCGTGTTGGCCAGGGCCTCCCGGACCACGTAGTACGCGGTGGTCTCGACGTCCTCCGGGAACCGCTCGGCTCGCACCCGTTCGTCCGCGTCGACCTCGAGCGGGACCGGGAATCGCGCGGCGCCCGACTCGACCGCCGCGACCAGCCCGTTGTCGCTGAGCACGGGCGGGTGGATGCCGTGCGCCAGCTCGCGGATGTCGGTGAGCGTGCCGCGCGCCAGGTCCTGCAGCTCGGCGAGCTCGGCCTCGGCGAGCTCGCCGCGGGCCAGGCGGTTGCGGGCGAGGCGCAGCCCCGCGATCAGCGCGACGACGTCCTGCTGGACGCCGTCGTGCACGTCCCGCTCGAGGCGGCGCCGCTCGTCGTCCTGGGCGGCGACGAGCCGCTCGCGCGAGGCGGTCAGCTCGTCCAGCCGCGCGGCGAGCTGGGCGGTCAGTCGCACGTTCGCGACGGCCGCCGTGACCGGCCCCACCACCGTGGCCAGCAGCGCCCGCTCGGCGTCGGAGTACTCGCCGTGGTGGCGCGGGCCCACCTCGATCGCCCCGACCGGCTCGTCGCCGCGGCGCAGCGCGTGCACGACGGCGGGGTCCCCGGCGGCGTCGCCGGCCTCGCCGTGCGGCACGTCCGCCGCCCGCCCGTCCGGGCCGGCGAGCCGGACCCGGACCCAGGCCGCCCCGACGCCCGCGCGCACGGTCTCGGCGAGGCGGGCGAGCAGCTCCTGCGGCTCGCCCGCCTCCTCCAGGCGGCCGAGCTCGTTGAGCATGGTCAGCTGCCGGTCCCGGTCGCCGAGCACGGTGCGGGCGACCCAGCGCTGCATCGCGGCGCGGGCCGGCAGCAGCGCCACGGCCAGGAGCGCGGTCACGAGCACCACGGTGATCGCCGCGAGGCGGTCGCTGAGCAGCACCAGCGGCGTCCCCACGACCATCGCGTACAGGACGGCGACGAGCAGGTTCGACGCCCGCACCCCCACCGGCCCGCGCTCGTCGGGGGCCACGCCGAAGGCGCCGTAGCGCAGGATCCCGTGCACGAACGCCGCCGGCAGCGCGAGCAGGGCGACGGTCACGAGCAGGGCGACGAGGGGGTGGAACGGCAGGGAGGTCCACAGCGTGCAGCTGACCACCGTCACGACGGTCACGGCCAGCAGCACCCGCAGCCTGCGGCGCACCTCCGGCGGGCCGCCCAGGGCGCGGGCGGCGAAGACCGCGAGGCCGACCGCCAGGGGCAGGTACGGGTTGGCCAGCACCCGCGCCGCCGGCACCGCCCACGCCAGCCCTGGCACCGCGGCGGTGTTGGGCACGGACCCGCCGAGGTCCATGTGCGCCGGCACGGCCACCGCCGGCAGCACGAGCAGCGCGAGGGGCACGCCCAGGAGGCACAGCCAGGTGCAGCGGGCCGCGACCTGCTGCCACCGCCGCTCGGGCCTCCCGTCGGGGTAGCAGGCCAGCATCACTGCCATCCCCGTCACGCCCAGCGACTCCCCGGCCAGGCCGAACGCGCTGGCCCACGGGAACCACGGCTCGTGGATCGCGCCGGGGTCCAGGCCGACGAGGGTGAGGTAGGCGGTCTCCATCGCCATGCCCGTGCCGGCCACGGCCACGTAGACCGCCTCCGCGGAGGCCGACACCGTGAGCAGCCAGGTACCGAACACGACCATCGGGAGCACCCCGAGCAGCGGCCAGCCGAGCGCGTGCCCGACCCCGGGGTCGAGGAACCCGCGCACCACGACGACGTAGGCGAGCGACGCGGCGCCCAGCGTCCCCAGCGTCGCCAGCCACCCCCACCTGCGGAGCACCTCTCCATGATCCGCCCGCCGGCCCCGTGGCGGGAGGGGGTGGCCCGGCCACCACCCCGGGGCCAGCCCCCACCGGCGTGCGGCCAGCCCCGTTCCCCGGCCGCCGGGCGCGCGGCAGCGTGGTCGGCAGCGGGCCGCCGGCCCGCGCGAGTCCGCGGCCCGACGCCGGACCGCGGGGAAGGAGGCCGTCATGCGCAAGGCCTACGCGGTCCTCGCCTGGATCATCGCCGGGGCCGTCGTCGTGCAGGCCGCGGCGATCGCGTTCGGGCTCAGCGGCCTGATCAGCTGGGTCCAGGACGGGGGCGTCCTGGACAAGGCGGTCCTCGAGAGCGGAGAGGTCTCGTTCGCGGGCGTCCTCGGGTTCGTCGTCCACTCGCTCAACGGCCAGTTCCTGATCCCGCTGGTGACCCTCGCGCTGCTGGGCGTGTCCTTCGGCGTCCGCGGGCGCCGGCCGCGCGTGCTGGCGGCCGTGCTGGTGGTGCTCGTCGCCGCGCAGGTGACGCTGGGCCTCACGGCGCCCGCGGCCCCGTACCTGGGCATCCTGCACGGCGCGAACGCGCTGGCGATCCTGCTCGTCGCCGTCGCCGCCGCCCGCCTGGTGCGCCCGGCCCGCGCGCCGGCCGGCGCGGCCACCACGGGGGTCCCCGCCGCCGGCAGCGCGCCGCGCGCCGAGCAGCCCCGCGGCACCTGAGGGCGGGCGCATGCCCGCGGGCGCGGGGCCCCGGCCGCCGAACCCGGCGGCGCAGCCGCCGCCGGGCACGCGGCTCGGGTCCGGCCGCCGGCTGGTCGTCGCCGCCGCGGCCGTCGTGGCCGTCGCCGCGGTCGCGTACGGCTGGTCGGGCACGCTCGTCGGTGAGTACTCGGTCATGGACATGGGCGCCCCCGCGGCCGCGCACGCCGGCCACGCGCCGGGCGGCCCGGGCGCGGGAGGCTCGGGCCCGGGCGGTGCGGGCGCCGTCGACGTCATCACGCTCACCGCCGACCCCGACCGGCCCGCCGACGTGCGCGTCCGGCTGGTCGCGCGGGCGGGGCGGGTGGACGTCGCCGGCGGCCGGCCGGTCGACGGCTACACCGTCGACGGCGCCTCCCCCGGCCCGACCATCCGCGCCCGCCAGGGCGACCTGGTCGAGGTCGAGCTCGTCAACGCCTCGGTCGCCGGCGGCACCACGCTGCACTGGCACGGCATCGACGTGCCGGGGGCCGCCGACGGCGTCGCCGGGGTCACGCAGGACGCCGTGCCGGTCGGCGGCCGGTACGTGTACCGGTTCGTCGCGCGGGACGCCGGCACGTTCTGGTACCACTCCCACCAGGTGTCGCACGAGCAGGTCCGCCGCGGGCTGCTCGGCGCGGTCGTCGTGACGCCGCGGGAGCCCGCGCACCGCGAGGACCGGCCGGCCGCCGACGTGCTCGCCGTCCTGCACCTGTACGGCGGGCAGCACACCGTCGACGGCTCCGTCCGCGACCCGCACGTGGCGGCGGCGCCGGGCTCGGCCGTGCGCGTGCGCGTGGTCAACACCGACCAGGGCACCGCGGCCGTCTGGTCCGACGCCCCGCTGCGCGTCGTCGCGACCGACGGCCGCGACGTGCACGCGCCCACCGACGTGACGGGGCGCACGGTGCTCGTGCCGGCCGGGGGGCGCGTCGACGTCACCGTGCGCGCGCCGGCCGAGGGCGCGGCCGGCGTGCACGTCGGCGGGGCGCGCGTCGTGCACGTGGGGGCGCCGGGCGCCACCGCGCCCCGGGCGCCGCAGCCGCGCGAGTCGCTCGACCTCCTCGCCTACGGCGCGCCGGCGCCGCTCGGGTTCGACCCGCAGGCTCCCGACCGCCGGTACGACTACGCCGTCGGGCGCCGCCCCGGGGTCGTCGACGGCCGCCCCGGCCTGTACTGGACCGTCAACGGGCGGATGTTCCCGCACGTGCCGGCGTTCGAGGTCGACGAGGGCGACGTCGTGCGGGTGCACCTGGCGAACCGCACCAGCGCCGTGCACCCGATGCACCTGCACGGCCACCACGTCGTCGTCCTGGCGCGGGACGGCGTGCCGGCGTCCGGCAGCCCGTGGTGGGTCGACTCCCTCGACGTCCGCCCCGGGGAGTCCTACGACGTCGCGTTCGTCGCTGACAACCCGGGGATCTGGATGGACCACTGCCACACGCTCGCCCACGCCGTGGAGGGGCTGGTCGCGCACGTGATGTACCGCGGGGTCACCACCCCGTTCACCGTGCACGGGGAGGCGGCGAACCAGCCGGAGTGACCCCGGCGCGGGCCGCACCCCGCGGGGCTCAGACGCCGGCGGGCACCGGCAGGGCGTGCAGCGCGTCGGCGAGCGGCTTGAGCTCGGGCATGGCCTCGGCCTGCTGCAGCGCCGACTCCAGGGCGGCGTCGTGCGTGGGACGCGCCTGGCGCAGGAGCTCCTGGCCGGCCGGCGTGAGCTCGGTGTAGATCCCGCGGCGGTCGTCCTGGCACAGCACGCGGGTCAGCAGCCCGCGGTCCTCGAGCCGGTTGACCAGCCGCGTCGTGGCGCTCGCCGACAGCGCGGCGGCCCGGCCGAGCTGCTGCATGCGCATGTGCCAGCCGTCCTGGCGCGAGAGCGCGTCCAGCACCGTGTACTCGACGACGGAGAGCTCGTGGCCCTGCTGCAGGGCGCGCTCGAGCGCGGCGTCGATCAGCCCGTGCAGGGCCGCGAGGGTCCGCCAGCCCTGCGCGCGGATCTCGACGGCGTCGTCGGCGATTCCCATGGCTTCCTCCTCGGCCCTCGCGGGCGGCTCCGGGGCGGCGTGCGGTGTCGCCCAGCATACACGGCTTGTGCGTTTATCCCGCGCGTGCAACTATCTATGCCGCGCCTGCAACTACCGGCGCACGCAGAGGGCCGGCGCACGCCGCCCCTCCGTCGAAGGAAACACCCCCGACCCCCTGGAGCATCCCCGTGACCGCTCAGCAGACCGTCCCCGCCGTCGCCCTGCCGCAGGCGTCCCGCCCCGGCGCCACCATGCCGCAGGTCGGCTTCGGCGTCTTCCAGGTGCCCGACGCCGAGACCACCCGCGCCGTGTCGCTCGCCCTCGAGGCGGGCTACCGCAGCGTCGACACCGCGGCTGTCTACGGCAACGAGGCGGGCGTGGGCCGCGCCCTGGCCGACGCCGGCCTCCCGCGCGACGAGGTCTTCGTGACCAGCAAGCTGTGGGTCGACGCCATGGCCCGCGACGTCGTGCGCCCCGCGCTCGAGCGCAGCCTCGAGCTGCTCGGCCTCGACCACCTCGACCTGTACCTGATCCACTGGCCGGCGCCCGGCCGCGGCCGGTACGTCGAGGCCTGGGAGGGGCTCGTCGCCGCCCGCGAGGCCGGCCTGGTCCGCGAGATCGGCGTCTCCAACTTCCAGCCCGCCCACCTCGACGCGATCGTCGAGGCCACCGGCGTGACGCCCGTCGTCAACCAGGTGGAGCTGCACCCGGCGCTGCAGCAGCGCGAGCTGCGCGCCGCGCACGCCGCCCGCGGCATCGTCACCGAGGCGTGGAGCCCGCTGGCCCAGGGCGCGGTGCTCGACGACGCCGCGATCGCCCGCGTCGCCGCCGCGCACGGCGTCACGGCGGCCCAGGTGGTGCTGCGCTGGCACCTGCAGCAGGGCACCGTCGTCATCCCCAAGTCGGTGACGCCCGCGCGCATCGCGGCGAACCTCGACCTGTTCGGCTTCGAGCTGGCCGACGACGAGATGGCCGCGATCGACGCCCTCGACCGCGACGGGCGCACCGGCCCGCACCCGGACCGCTTCGACGGCTGACGCGCGCGTCCTCCTCGCCCCTTCCCCACCTGCCTTCCTGGACTGGAGCACTCATGCCCGTCGCCCTGTGGGCCCTCGCCATCGGGGGCTTCGGCATCGGCCTGACCGAGTTCGTCATCATGGGCCTGCTGCCCGAGGTGGCCACCGACTTCGCGGTCACCGAGACCGTGGCCGGCTACCTGATCTCCGGCTACGCGCTCGCGGTGGCCGTCGGCGCGATCGGCCTCACCGCCGCCCTGACCCGCGTGGACCGCAAGCGCGCCCTGCTGGGCCTCATGGTCCTGTTCGTCGCCGGCAACCTCGTCTCCGCCGTCGCGCCGACCTACGGGCTGATGCTCGCCGGGCGCGTGCTCGCGGCCCTGTGCCACGGCGCGTTCTTCGGCATCGGCTCGGTCGTGGCCGCCGACCTGGTGGCGCGCGACCGGCGCGCCGCCGCCATCTCGATCATGTTCGCCGGCCTGACGGTGGCCAACGTGCTGGGCGTGCCGTTCGGCACGCTGCTCGGCCAGGCGGCCGGCTGGCGCGCCACCTTCTGGGCCATCACCGCCATCGGCGTGCTGGCGTTCGTCGGCATCGCCGCCCTGGTGCCGGCCCGGGTCGGCGCGCCGGACGACGGTGCGCCGGCGTCCGGCGGCGCGGGCGACGGCGCAGGCACGGCGGCGTCGGGCCTGCGCGGCGAGCTCGCCGCGTTCCGCGCGCCGCAGGTGTGGCTCTCCATCGCCGTGACCGTGCTCGGCTACGGCGGCATGTTCGGCGCCTTCACCTACATCGCCTACACGCTCACCGAGGTGAGCGGCTTCGCCTCGACGACCGTCCCGTGGCTGCTGGTGCTGTTCGGCGGGGGCCTGTTCGTCGGCAACCTGCTGGGCGGGCGCGCCGCCGACCGGCGCCTCGGCACCACGCTCGTGGTGCTGCTGGCCGTCCTCGCCGTGGTGCTCGCGGTGTTCGCCCTGACCGCCGGCAGCAAGCCGGCCACCGTCGTGAGCCTGGTGCTCATGGGCGCCTTCGGGTTCGCCACCGTGCCGGGGCTGCAGATGCGGGTCATGCACCACGCGGCCGCGGCGCCCACGCTCGCCTCGGGCGCCAACATCGCCGCGTTCAACGTGGGCAACGCGTTCGGCGCCTGGGTGGGCGGGCTGACGCTCGCCGCGGGCCTCGGCTACACGGCGCCGCTCGGCGCCGGGGCGGTCGTGACCGTCGTCGGGCTGGCCGTCATGGTCGTCGCCGCCGCCGTCCCCGGCGGCGAGCTCGCGGAGCGGCGCGCCGCGCGCCGCTCCGCCGGCCCGGCCGCCGC
>NZ_WUWN01000061.1 GCF_009846865.1 Puerhibacterium puerhi | reverse complement strand
CACCCCCGACCCCGCCCCGCCCGCACCGGCGTCGCCGGCCCGCGGCCTCGACCTCGTCCTCTGACCCGGAAGGCTCCCCATGACCATCGACGGCAGCATCCCGGTCTCCGCCATCGGCGCCGGGCGAACGGCTGCGACGGCTGCGACCGGCGCGACGGCGTCCGGCGGCACCACCGCCAAGGACGGCAGCACGCTCGACTCCGAGGCGTTCCTCCAGCTCCTCGTGGCGCAGCTGCGCTACCAGGACCCGACGAGCCCCATGGACACCACGCAGCTCATGGCGCAGACCACGCAGATGACCAGCGTGGAGCAGCTCGTCGCGCTCGCCGACACCCAGCGCGAGGCGTTCGCGATGCAGCAGCGGGCCACCGCTGCCTCGCTCGTCGGCAAGCAGATCACCGCCGTGGACGCCGAGGGCACGAAGGTCACCGGCGTCGTCAGCGCCGTGTCGTACGAGTCCGGCACGCCGCTGCTGCAGGTGGGCGACGTGCTCGTCCCGCTGGACCTCGTCACCGTCGTCGCCCCGGTCGGCAGCACGCCGCCGGCCACCGGCACCCCCGGCACCGGCACCCCCGGCACCGGCACCCCCGCCACCGGCACCCCCGTCACCGACACCCCCGACGCCGGGACCCCGGACGCCGACACCTCCACCGACACGCCTGCCGACGCCGCCGGCGCCGTCTGACCGACCCGACCTCCCCGAGCCCGTCCCTCCCGAAAGGACACGCCCATGCTCCGCTCGCTCTTCTCCGGCATCAGTGGCCTCAAGAGCCACCAGACCATGCTCGACGTGACCGGCAACAACATCGCCAACGTCAACACGACCGGCTTCAAGTCGTCCTCGGTGCAGTTCCAGGACACCCTCAGCCAGATGGTCCAGTTCCCGGCCGGCGCGCAGGACGGCCAGGGCGGCACCAACCCCGCGCAGGTGGGCCTCGGCGTCCGCGTGGCCGGCATCAGCACGAACCTCACGCAGGGGTCGAGCCAGCTCACCGGCAAGGCGACGGACATGATGATCCAGGGCGACGGCTACTTCGTCGTGCGCCGCGGCGCCGAGACGTTCTACACGCGCTCGGGCGCCTTCGACTTCGACAGCCTCGGCCAGATGGTGCTGCCCGGCGACGGGGCGATCGTGCAGGGCTGGGCCGCCGGCCCGGGTGGCGTGATCGACACCAACGCGCCGCTGCAGGACCTGCGCGTCCAGGTCGGCACGGTCATGAACGCCTCGGCCACCACGGCCGCCGCGGTCACCGGCAACCTCGACGGCAGCGCCGCGGTCGGCAAGGTCGTCGAGCGCACCGTGGAGGTCTACGACGCCGCGGGCAACGCCAGCGAGCTGGCGCTGACGTTCGAGCGCACGGCCACCGGCTGGACCGTCACGGCGAACGACGACCCGGCGACGGCCGTGGACCTGACCATCCAGGGCGACGGCTCGCTCACCCGGGCGGACGGGACCCCCACGGGCTCGATCACCGTCGGCGGCGTCACCGTCGGCCTCGGCGCGCTCACCAGCCAGGCCGGCGCCGACACCATGCAGCTGAACACCACGGACGGCAACGCCACGGGCGTGCTGCAGTCCTTCGCCATCGACGCCTCGGGCGTCATCACCGGGTCGTTCTCCAACGGCCTGCGCCAGGCGCTCGGCCAGGTCGCCATGGGCTCGTTCGTCAACCCGGGCGGCCTCGAGAAGGCCGGCGGCTCGCTGCTGCGCGCCGGCGTGAACTCGGGCGCGGCGCAGATCGGCGCCGCCGGGGTCGGCGGTCGCGGCACGCTCGCCGGCGGCGCGCTGGAGATGTCCAACGTGGACCTCTCCAACGAGTTCACCAACCTCATCGTCGCCCAGCGCGGCTTCCAGGCCAGCTCGCGCGTGATCACCACCTCCGACGAGGTGCTCAACGAGCTCGTCAACCTCAAGCGCTGACGCCTCGGCCGCCGGCCGACGCCAAGCACCTGACGAGCACCACCCAGCAGGAGGACCCCAGCACGCATGGACGGGATCAGCCAGATCGCCGGCCGCATCGCCGAGATCGAGTCGGTCATCGGCCAGGTGAGCGCGCGCCCGAGCGTCGCGACGGCGGCGAGCGCCCTGTCGGGCACGGCGACGACGTCGGCCGCCTCGGCGGCGGGCACGAGCGGCACGTTCGCGGCGGCGCTCGCCGCCCAGCTCGGCACGGGCGCGACGGCGGGCGCGACGGCGGGCACGGCAGCGGGCGCCGGCACGGGCACCGGCGCGGCCGGCGCCGGCGCGCTCGGTGGCCTGACGGGCTCGGGGGCCGGCCCCTCCGGCCTCGGGTCCGGCCTCGGGTCCGGCCTCGGGTCCGCCGTCGGGTCGGTCTCCGGCCTGCTCACGAGCCCGCCTGCCGCCGCCTCCACCACCCCGGTCGCCACGCCGGCCGCGTCCTCGGACGCGGCCGGCGGGCGCGGGGCCGACGTCATCGCCGCGGCGCGCTCGATGCTCGGCACGCCGTACGTCTTCGGCGGCGAGACGTCGGCCGGCATCGACTGCTCGGGGCTGGTCGGCTACGCCTACCGGCAGGCGGGCATCGACCTGCCGCGCACCTCCGCCCAGATCCGCGAGGCGGGCACGGTCGTGCCCCGCGACGAGGCCCAGCCGGGCGACATCATCTGGTCGCCCGGGCACGTGGCGATCTACCTCGGCGGCGACCAGCAGATCGAGGCCGCCCGCACGGGGGACTGGCAGGTCGCCGAGCGCAGGATGTGGCAGGACGACCCGGTCTTCCTCCGGTTCACCTGACGTTCCCCGCCGATTCCTCAGCGAGCGGCCTGATCGGCCGATTCGTACGACGAGGGCCCACGGAAGGGCCCCTGCCGGTCCGGGCAGGAAGCCCGGGACGCCGGCTCCAAGGACCAAGGACAGGGCCTGCCGTGATCGTCGTGACGCGCCTCAACGGGGCAGCCTTCGGGCTCAACCCCGATCTCATCCAGCGCGTCGAGTGCGCCCCGGACACGGTCGTCACGCTGGTGGACGGCACCAAGTACGTCATCGCCCAGACGCTCGACGACCTCGTCGACCGCATCACCGAGCACAAGGCTCGGGTGCTGGCGCGCGCCCAGGAGATCGTCGCTCCCGAGCCGACCCACGACGGCGGCCCCCAGCTGGTCCTGCACGACGGCGGCGGCGACGAGCCGCCCCCGTCGCCGCCCGTCCCGCTACGTCCCAGGAGCCGTTGATGGATCCCGCAGGCCTCATCGGCATCGTCGTCGCGCTCGGCGCGATCTTCGGCGCCCTCCTGCTCGAGGGTGCCAACCCGATGTCCATCCTGCTGCCCGCCCCGCTGCTGCTGGTGTGGGTCGGCACGATCGGTGTCGGCATCGCCGGGCACACGCTCGCCGACACCATCGGCGCGTTCAAGGCGGTCCCGCGCGCCCTGCGCAGCAAGGCGCCGGACCCGTCGGCCACCATCGACACGCTGGTGCGGCTGGCGGACCGGGCGCGGCGCGAGGGCCTGCTGGCCCTCGAGGAGGACGCCCGCGAGGTCGAGGACCCGTTCCTGCGCGCCGGGCTGCAGTCGGCCATCGACGGCACCGACCCGGAGGACCTGCGCCGCCTGCTCGAGGACAAGATCGCCTCGAAGCGCACCGGGGACCGGGTGCACGCCAAGTACTTCCAGGACCTCGGCGGCTACGCCCCGACCATCGGCATCATCGGCACGGTCATCTCCCTGGTGCACGTGCTCGAGAACCTCTCCGACCCGGCGTCGCTGGGCCACTCGATCGCCGCCGCGTTCGTCGCGACCCTCTGGGGCATCCTGTCGGCCAACGTGGTGTGGCTGCCGATCGGCACCCGCATCCGCCGCATCTCCGACCTCGAGTGCACCCAGATGGAGGTCACGCTCGAGGGCCTGCTCGCCGTGCAGTCCGGCGCCAACCCGCGCCTCGTCGGCGAGCAGCTGCGCAGCCTGCTGCCCGGTGACGCCGCCGCCAAGGCCGAGGCCCAGGCGGAGGCCGCGTGAGCGCCGGGGGCGGCCGCGGCCGCGGCCGGCGCCGCGGGCACGAGGAGGAGCACGTCAACCACGAGCGCTGGCTCGTCAGCTACTCCGACATGATCACCGTGCTCATGGGCCTGTTCATCGTGCTGTACGCGATGAGCCAGGTGGACCAGGCCAAGTTCGAGGCGCTGCGCGAGTCGCTGTCGGAGGGCTTCGGCATCACCACCGGCAGCACCGGCGTGCTCGACGGCAGCTCCGGCGCGCTCGACGGCGACCCGGCGGCGGCGATCGTGCCGGCCCAGCAGGCCGGCGACCCGGTGACCGCCGACGACGGCCTGGGGGAGCAGGGCGCCGACCCCGCCGACCTCGGCGGCGCCGACCCGTCGCTGGTCGCCGAGGCGCAGCGGGAGGCGAGCCACCTGACCGAGGTGCGCGACGAGGTCGCCGCCGCCCTGCGGGCCCGCGGCCTGCAGGACGCGGTGAGCATGCGCATCGACGAGCGCGGCCTGACGATCGGCCTGGTCGCCGACGACGTCTTCTTCGCGGCCTCCAGCGCCCGGCTCACCGACACCGCCCGGCAGGTGCTCGACGCCGCCGGGCCGACGCTCGCGGACCTGAGCGAGCAGATCTCGGTCGAGGGGCACGCCAACGTGGTGCCCGTCTCCGGCCGCTACCCCACGAACTGGGAGCTGTCGTCGGACCGTGCCACCCAGGTGCTGCGGCACCTGGTGGAGAACGACGGCATCGCCGGCGCGCGGATCATGGCCGTCGGCTTCGGGGACGAGCGTCCGCTCGTGCCCGGCGACGACGCCGAGGCCCTGGCCGCGAACCGCCGGGTGGACCTCGTCGTCCTCAGCAGCGCGCCCGAGCAGGTGCGCGAGCTGTTGCCGCACGTCATCGGGAGTGAGGAGTGAGCGTGCCCGTGGAGCAGCGAGTCATCGGGGCGCCGCAGAAGATCGGCGCGCGCTCCGCGGGGCCCGCGCCGGCCGCCGCCGAGCCGGAGCCGGAGCCGCAGAAGCGCCGCCGCCGCTGGCCGGTGCTGGTGCTGGTCCTGGTGGCGCTCGTCGCCGCCGGGGCCGCGGCGGCCTGGTTCTTCCTGCGGACGCCGGACGCCGAGGCGGCGCCGCCCGCGCCCGAGCCGGGCGCGGTGCTGCAGGTGGACCCCGTCAGCCTCAACCTCGCCGACGGCCACTACCTGCGCCTGGGCCTCGGCCTGCAGCTGACCGCCGACGTCGAGGAGCCGCCGGACCCGGCGCGCGCCCTGGACCTGGCCATCGCGCTGTTCTCCGGCCGGCCCGTGCAGGAGGTGTCCGACCCCGCCACGCGCGACCAGCTCAAGTCCGAGCTCGCCGAGCAGCTCCAGGAGGCCTACGAGGGCGAGGTGCTGGACGTCTACCTCACGCAGTACGTGACCCAGTGACCGGCTGAGCACGCACCGACCAGCCGCCCGGACGGGCGGACGACGCCGCCCGCGCGAGCCGGGCGGCCTCGAGTACCGGCGGCGTCGCCGGCGAAGTGCCCGCGGCCCCGCCGCGGGAGGAGTCCCCGCCCCCGGGCCGAGCGCGCCCGAGAGCGGGTGAAAACGGACGGATCCGTCCCCGGAACGCTCAGTGCTGCCCGCACGCTGCCGATGGGCGAGGCGTGACAGTCCCCCGGCAGCAGACCGTGGTGCGCCCGGTGAGCCGCGGCGCACGCCTCGCGCCGACGTCCGAGCCCGTGCCGTACGACTTCCGGCGGCCCCTGACGATGTCGCGCGACCACGCGCGGCACCTCGAGATGGCGTTCGAGCGGTTCGGCCGCCAGTGGGCCACCCAGCTCACCGCGCGCCTGCGGGCGGTGACCGAGGTGGTGCTCGAGGGCGTCGCGCTGCGCCCGTACGACGAGTACGTCGCCGCACTGCCCGCGCCCACCGCCGTCGTCGTGTGCGCCGTGGGCGACACCCGCTCCAGCGCGGTGCTGCAGCTGCCGCTGCCGATGACGCTCGTGTGGATCGACTACCTGTTCGGCGGCACCGGCCGCGGCGACGACCGCCAGGACCGGGAGCTCACCGAGATCGAGGTGACGCTGCTGCGCGGGCTGCTCGACCACGCGCTGGCCGACCTGCCGTACGCCTTCGCCTCGGTGATGCCGCTGGAGCTGGAGTTCCGCAGCATCCAGTACAACCCGCAGTTCGTGCAGGCCATCGGCGCCTCCGAGCCCGTCGTGGTGGCGACCTTCTCCCTGCGGGTGGGGGAGCGCGCCGACACCGCGACGTTCATGCTGCCCGCCGAGATGCTGCTGACCGCGCTGCGCGGCGCCGAGAACGGCGACGGGCGCACCGAGGCGGACCGTCGCGCCGCCGCGGCCGCGCGGGCCGACCTCGACGCGGCGGTGCACCACGTGCCGGTCGAGGTGGCCGTGCGCTTCGCGCCCGTGACCGTGCAGCCGCGCGACGTCGTCGCGCTGCAGGTCGGCGACGTCGTCCCCCTGTCCCACCCGTCGTCCCAGCCGCTGGACGTCGTCGTCGACGACGTCGTGCTCGCGCGCGCCGCCGTCGGCAGCCACGGGTCCCGCCTGGCCTGCAAGGTCGTCACCGTCGAGGAGAGAAACGCATGAACCCGACCACCACGCCCGGCGCGCCCGCCGGCCCGGCCACCACCGCGGCCGCCGCCGCTGCCGCCGCCGCGCTGGTGCCCGCGCCGGTGCCGCTGACGGCAGTGCCCGCGGGGGCGGACGACCGGCCGCCGGCGGACGCCGTCGCGCGGGTCGCCTCGTTCGTCGGCGCGTCCGGCGCCGACGTCGTGCTCGTGGCCGACGCCGTGATCGCCGACGCGCTCGCGGCGGGCGGCGCCGCCTCCGCCGGGCTCGACGCCGCCGACGCGCTGCGCCCGGCGCTCGAGGCCGCCTCGCAGGCGCTCGGCCCCGGCGTGCTCGGCGCCACCCGCGCCGAGCGGGCCGAGGAGGTCGTCGGCGCCGACACCGAGGTGTTCGCGCTGCAGCACGACGGCGCCACGCTCGCCTGGTTCGGCGTGCGCCGCCGCGAGCAGCCGGCCGGCCCGGTGCCCACCGACGCCCAGCGGCACGCCGGGATGCGCGTGCTCTACGACGTCGAGATGACGCTCACCGCCGAGATCGGCCGCGCGCGCCTGCCCGTGCGCCAGGTGCTCGACCTGGTGCCGGGCTCGGTCCTCGAGCTCGACCGCACCGCCGGCAGCCCCGCCGACGTGATGGTCAACGGCCGGCTCGTCGCGCGCGGCGAGATCGTGGTCATCGACGAGAGCTACGGCGTGCGCATCACCGAGATCGTCCCGGCGGACGCGGGCTGATGGGCGAGGGGGCCGTGCTGGTCCTGCGCACGCTGGTCGCGCTGGCCTGCGTCGTCGGGATCATCTGGTACGGGGCGCGCCGACTGGGGGCGGTCCGCGAGCGCGCCCAGGCGGGCGAGGCGCCGGTGCGCCTCGTGGGCCGGCACGCGCTGGGCCGGCACGCCGGCGTCGCCGTGCTCGCGGTGGGCGAGCGGCGGCTGCTGCTCGGCTACGGCGAGCAGCAGGTGACGCTGCTGACCGAGCTCGACGCCGTGCCCGAGGCCGCGCCCGACGGCGCCGCCACGGTCCCCACCACGGTGCCCACCACGGTGCCCGCCACGGTGCCCACCACGGTGCCCGCCGCTGTGCCCCCGCCCCGTGCGCTGCCCGCGCGCGCCCCGCGCGCCCTGGTCCCCGCGGCGCCCGACGCGCCGCCGGCGGCCGCCGGCGCGGTCCCGCCGGTCCCCGGCGCCCCGGTGCGGACGTCGGTCCTGGCTGCGGCGGCCCCGCGCGACTTCGCCGAGGTCATCACGCAGGAGCTGTCGGTCGTCCGGGCGCAGGCCCGCGCCGGTGCCCACGCCGAGGCCCACCCGGCCGACGCCGCCGTGCACGCCACGGTGCCCGCCACGGTGCCCGCCACGGCGCCGTCGCGCGGGCGCCACGGCGTGCGCCACGCCGCGGCGCTCGGCCGTCGCGGACCGGTGGCCACCGCCGTGGCCGGCTCGGTGCTGGACCCGCAGACCTGGCGCCAGGTGACGCACGCCCTCCAGGGGCGTGCCCGGCGATGAACCCCGACGGCCTGGGCGACGTCGCCGTCACGATCAACGGCGTCAACGGGGCGCCGAGCAGCTCGGTGGTGGTGCTGCTCGCCATCACGCTGCTGTCGGTCGCCCCCTCGCTCATCCTGCTGACCACGAGCTTCACCAAGATCTTCGTGGTGCTGGCCCTGACCCGGAACGCGCTGGGCCTCACCGGCGTGCCGCCGAACCAGGTGCTGGCCGGCCTGGCGCTGTTCCTGAGCCTGTTCGTCATGGCGCCCACCGTCTCGGCGGTCAACGACGCCGGCGTGCAGCCCTACCTCGACGGCTCGCTGACGTTCGCCCAGGCGGTCGAGGCCGGGTGGGGACCCCTGCGCGAGTTCATGCTGGCCCACACCCGCGAGGAGGACCTCGCGCTGCTCACCCGCGCGGCCGACCTGCCGAACCCCGCCGGCGCCGCCGACGTCGGGTTCGCCACGCTGGCCCCGGCGTTCGTGCTGTCGGAGCTGCGCTCGGCGTTCGTCATCGGCTTCGTCATCTTCGTGCCGTTCCTCGTCATCGACCTCGTCGTCTCGGCGGCGCTGATGGCGATGGGCATGATGATGCTGCCGCCCGTCATGGTGTCGCTGCCGTTCAAGCTGCTGCTGTTCGTGCTGGTGGACGGCTGGGGCATGATCGTCACCGCGCTCGTCGGCTCCTACACCGGCGGAGGCTGACCGTGAGCACCAACGACGTCCTCGACATCGGCCTCGACGCCCTCGTGCTGTCCGCCAAGCTCGCCGCGCCCGTGCTGGTCACCGCGCTGGTGGTGGGCTTCGTGATCTCGCTGATCCAGTCGGTCACGCAGATCCAGGAGATCACCCTGAGCTTCGTGCCCAAGGCCATCGCCGCCGCCGTGGCGCTGCTGGTGTGCGGGCACTGGATGCTCACCGAGACGGTGACCTTCACCCAGGAGCTGTTCGGCCGCATCCCCCAGCTGGTCGGGGGCTGACGGTGGGCCCGCTCTCGCTGACGTTCGCCGGCGGCGCCCTCGAGGCGACGCTGCTGGCGAGCGTCCGGTTCGCGGCCTTCCTCGTCCTGGCCCCGCCGTTCTCGCACCGCGGCGTGCCCGCGCCGGTCAAGGTCGCCCTCGCGCTCGGCCTCGCCCTGGCCGTCGCGCCGAACCTCGACGCCGAGCCGGCCTCGAACGTCGCGGTGTTCCTCGGCGCGCTGGCGCTGCAGGCGCTCGTCGGCGCCGCACTCGGCGTGCTCGTCGCCGTGGTGTTCGCCGCGGTGCAGGCGGCCGGCTCGCTCATCGACCTGTTCGGCGGCTTCCAGCTCGCCACCGCGTTCGACCCGATGAGCCTGACCTCGAACGCGCCGTTCGGGCGGCTGTACCAGACGGCCGCGGTGACGCTGCTGTTCGTCACCGACGCCTACCAGGTGGTGCTCGCCGGGCTGGTGCGCTCCTTCCAGGCCGTGCCGCTCGGCGTCGTGCCGTCCACCGCCTCGATCGCCGAGACCGTGACCGGCGCGGTCGTGCAGATGTTCGTGGCCGCCCTGCAGGTGGCCGGCCCGCTGGCGGTCGTGCTGTTCCTCGCCGACGTCGGCCTGGGCCTGCTGACCCGCGTCGCGCCCGCCCTCAACGCGTTCGCGCTCGGCTTCCCGCTGAAGATCCTGCTCACCCTGGTGCTGGCCGGGCTGGCGTTCGTGGCGCTGCCCGGGGTGATCGACGCGCTGGCCGACGACGCCGGGCGCGCCGTGAGCGGGGTGCGGCCGTGAGCGGGGCGCCGCAGTGAGCGGCGAGGGCGGCGGCGGGCAGGAGCGCAGCCTCAAGGCCACCCCGCAGCGCATGAAGCAGGTGCGGCGCGAGGGCAAGCTCGGCCGGTCGCAGGACCTCGCCGCGTGGACGGGCCTGGGCGCCGGCGCGCTCATGCTCCCCACCGTGCTCGACCACGGCCAGGACGCCGCCGTCGCGCAGCTCGCCGCGGTGCGCGACGTCGCCGCCACGCCCGACCCGGCGCGCGCGGTGCAGGCGCTCGTCGACGGCCTGTCCTCGCTGCTGCTGACCCTCGGCCCGCTCCTGGCGGTGCTCGTGCTGACGACCGTCGCGGTGGCCGCCGCCCAGGGCGGCGTCCACGCCCGCCGGCTCAAGCCGCACTTCGAGCAGCTGAACCTGGTCCAGGGCGTCAAGCGCCTGTTCGGCGGCCAGGCCTGGTGGCAGGGCACGCTCACCCTGCTCAAGAGCGCCGTCGTGGCGCTGGTGCTCGTGCTCGCCGTGCAGGCGGTGGTCCCGGTGCTCGCCGCGTCCGGCAGCCTCACGCTCGCCGCGCTGCTGGACACGGCCTCGCAGGGCGTCGCCGACCTGTTGCGCTGGGGCGTGGGCGCCGGCGTGCTGCTGGCCCTCGCGGACCTCGCCGTCGTGCTGCGCCGCAACCGCAAGCACACGCGGATGACGCCCCAGGAGGCCAAGGAGGAGCACAAGCGCACCGAGGGCGACCCCCTGGTGCGCGGCGCGATCCGCGCGCGCCAGCTCGCCATGAGCCGCAACCGCATGATGGCGGAGGTCGCGAACGCCGACGTCGTGGTGGTCAACCCGACGCACGTGGCCGTGGCGCTGCGCTACGAGCCGGGGACGGGCGCGCCGCGCGTCGTCGCCAAGGGCGCCGGCGCGATGGCCGCCCGGATCCGCCGCGAGGCGACCGACCACCGCGTCCCGCTCGTGGAGGACGTCGCGCTCGCCCGCGCCCTGCACGCCGCCTGCGAGCCCGGCCAGGAGATCCCCGAGCACCTGTTCACCGCCGTCGCCCGGGTGCTCGCGTTCGTCATGACGCTGCGCCGCCGCGGCGCCGCCGCCGGCAGCCACCGCCTGCCCGGTGGCAGCACCCTGCCCGGGGGCCCGCCGCCCGGCCGGCCCCGCCGCGCCCGGGCCGCCCGGGCCGCGCGCGGCGCCCGCTCCACGGCCACGACGTCGGCCACGACGTCGGCCACCGCCTCGCCCACCGCCTCGACCCGGCAGGGACCGAGCCGTCCCCGCCATGCCGCCGGTCCCCGGAGGAACCCATGAGATCCCGTCCGATCACCCAGCTCGCGGTGCCCGCCGGCGTCGTCGGCATCGTGCTGCTGCTCGTCGTGCCGCTGCCCGCCGCGCTGCTCGACGTCCTCATCGCGATCAACATCGCGGGCTCGCTCGTGGTGCTGCTCACCGCGATGACGGTGCGCAAGCCGCTCGACTTCTCGGTGTTCCCGTCGCTGGTGCTCGTGCTGACGCTGTTCCGGCTCGGGCTCAACGTGGCCTCCACCCGCCTGGTGCTGCGCGACGGCTACGCGGGCGAGGTCATCAGCGCGTTCGGCCACTTCGTGGTCGGCGGCTCGCTGGTCATCGGCCTGGTGATCTTCCTGATCCTCGTGGTCATCCAGTTCGTGGTCATCACCAACGGTGCCGGCCGCGTGGCCGAGGTGGGCGCCCGCTTCACGCTCGACGCCATGCCCGGCAAGCAGATGGCCATCGACGCCGACCTCAACGCCGGCCTCATCGACGACGACGAGGCCCGCCGGCGCCGCGCCGAGGTCGCCGCCGAGGCCGACTTCTACGGGGCCATGGACGGCGGCACCAAGTTCGTCAAGGGCGACGCGATCGCCGGCATCATCATCACCGTCGTCAACCTGATCGGCGGCATCGTCATCGGCATGCTCCAGATGGGCATGCCGCTGGCCGAGGCCGTGGAGCACTTCAGCCTCCTGACCGTGGGCGACGGCCTGGTCACCCAGATCCCCGCGCTGCTGCTCGCGGTCTCCACCGGCATCGTGGTCACCCGCGCCACCGCCGACGGCGACCTCAGCAACGCGGCCACCAAGCAGCTCACCCAGTCGCGCACCGCGCTGCTGGTCGGCGGGGCGGCGGCGATCGCGATGGCGCTGCTGCCCGCCATCCCCAAGATCCCGTTCCTGATCGTCGGGTGCGTGCTGCTGCTGCTCGCCCAGCGCGCGCCCAGGCCCGGCGACGAGGACGCCGCCACGACGCCCGCGGCGAACGCCGCCGTCGCGCCCTCACCCGACGCCCCCGAGCAGCTCATCGAGCAGATGCGCGTGCACGCCCTGGAGATCCAGCTCGCCCCGGACCTCGTGACCCTGGTGGGCACCGAGCCCGAGCACGACCTGCTCGGCCGCGTGCGCGGCCTGCGCCGCAAGATCGCCATGGAGCTCGGCATCGTCGTGCCGCCGGTGCGCACCCGCGACAGCGTCGACCTGCCGCGCGCCACCTACGCCGTCCTGGTGGCCGGCGTGGAGGTGGGCCGCGGCACCGCCCCGGCCGGCCGGGTGCTGGCCCTCGGCGACGACCTCGCCGCGCTGCCCGGCACCCCCGTCACCGAGCCGGTCTTCGGGCTGCCGGGCAAGTGGGTGCCGGCCGAGCTGCGACACACCGCCGAGCTGTCCGGCGCCACCGTCGTCGACCGCGTGTCCGTGCTGGTCACGCACCTGGGCGCCCTGATCGCCGAGAACGCCCCGCGCCTGCTGACCCGCGAGGACGTGCGCGTGCTCACCGACGGGCTCAAGGCGGTCAACCCGTCGGCCGTCGAGGAGCTCGTGCCCGCGCTGCTGTCGCTGGGCGAGGTGCAGCGGGTGCTGCAGGGGCTGCTCGCCGAGCAGGTGTCCGTGCGCGACCTCGGGCGCATCTACGAGGGCCTGGCCCTGCGCGCCCGGACCTCGACCGAGCCGGAGGGGCTGATCGAGGCGGCCCGCGCCGCCCTCGGCCCGGCGCTCGCGGCCCCGCACGTGCAGGACGGCGTGCTGCGCGTCATCACGCTCGACCCGATGCTCGAGCAGTCGCTCGTGGAGGGGCTGCGCACCGGCGAGGGCGGCAGCCAGGTGGTCGTCGAGCCGTCGCGGCTGGACGGGATGCTGCACCGCCTGCGCGCCCTGGTGGCCGAGTCCGAGACGCAGGGCCGCACCGTGGTGCTCGCCTGCGCCCCGGCCGTGCGCCCGGCGCTTCGCCGCCTGGTCGCCATGGGGCTGCCGCGCCTGCCCGTGCTGTCGTACTCGGAGATCACGGCCGCCGGCGCGACCGTCGACGCGGTGGGGGTGGTGAGCGATGCCCCGGCGGTTGCTGCTCGAGGGTGACGACCTGGCCCGGCTGCTCGAGCACGTCCGCGCCGAGCTGCCCGGCGCCGCCGTGGTGCGCGCCGAGCGCGTGCGCAGCGGCGGCGTGGCGGGGCTGTTCGCCAAGGAGCGCTACGAGCTGGTCGTCGACGTGCCCGACGGCGTGGCCGACGGCGCAGGCCTGACCGGGCGGCTGTCCGGCGGCCCCGCCGAGGGGCCGGCAGGCGCCGCGGTGCCGCCGGCGCGGCCCGCGGTGCCCGCCCGCGCGGCGGGTGGGCTGGAGGCGCTGCTTGCCGCCGCCGACGCGGCCGACG
>NZ_WUWN01000060.1 GCF_009846865.1 Puerhibacterium puerhi | reverse complement strand
TCCAGGTCGCCGGCACCGGCACCGGCGCCCGGCGGGGGTCGCCGCACCAGCGCCGTCACCGGCACGAGGACCGGGGGCGGCGCGGCGCCCGGCACCGGCCGCCCGGCGTCGCCGGCGGGGGCGGGTGGCGGCGTCGGGAGCACCCCGGCCTCGACCGTGCCCGCTCCCCCGGCGCGCCACGCGGCGGCCAGCCCCGCGGCGGTGCGGGGGTCGGCGGCCAGCAGCAGCGCGTGCACGCGTCGATGGTGGCACAGCCGGCCTCCCCGCGGCAGCGCGCGAGCGACGCTTTTCCTGGTACCGCCGGTCGCGGGTAGTAGCCTGCCCGCGTGACGCGGACACTGCAGCTCGCCCTGGCCTCCTACCGGCCGCGCAAGGCCGTCCCGGGCCAGGGGGTCCTCGACCCGTCGGTCACCGTGATGCGGGTGCACCCGTTGGACCTCGACCTGTACATGCACGTCAACAACGGCGTGTACCTGCAGATGATGGACGTGGCGCGGGCCAACTACATCGCCGACCTCGACGGCTACCGCCGCATGGGCGACCGGCGCTGGTACCCCGTCGTGGCGGCCTCCACGGTCAAGTACAAGCGCTCCCTGCGCCTGTGGGACCGCTTCACCATCACCACGCGGCTGCTGGGCTGGGACCCACGCGTGGTCTACCTGGAGCAGGTCTTCACCAAGGACGGCGAGCGGTACGCGACCGCGTGGGTCGCCGCGCGGTTCCTCGGCCCGGGCGGCACGCGCGTCCCGGCGCCCGACGTCGTCGCGCTCATGGGCGACGGCGCCCCCGAGCGCAGCCCCGAGCTGCCCGCCGAGGTCGCTGCCTGGGCACGCTCGGTCGACGTGGCGCACCGCGCCAAGCTCCCCCGCTGAGCAGGGCGCAGCCATCCGGGCCGCCGCAGGGCGGCGGCCCTCGGGGCGGCCGCCCTGCGGCGGTCTGGTCGGCCCGCGGCGCGGGTCAGAGCCCTTCGGCAACCCGGCGCAGCAGCAGCGCCTCGGCGAGCACCACCTTGCGCAGCTCGCCCAGGTGCACCGACTCGTCAGCGCCGTGGGCGCGGGAGTCGGGGTCCTCGACGCCCGTCACCAGGATCGCAGCGTCGGGGAACACCTCGAGCAGGTCGGCGATGAACGGGATCGAGCCGCCCACGCCGATGTCCACGGGCTCGGTGCCCCACGCGGCGGTGAACGCCGAGCGCGCCGCCCGCATCGCCGCCGAGTCGCCCGGCGCGAGGAAGGGCTTGCCCTCCTCCCAGCGGGTCCAGCCGACCCGCGCGCCCGCAGGAGCGTGCGCGGCGAGGTGGTCGGCCAGGGCGCGGTCGGCCGCCTCGGGGTCCTGCCCGGGCGCGAGCCGCAGCGAGAGCTTCGCCCGGGAGCGCGGCGCGATCGTGTTGGAGGCGTGCGCGACGGACGTGGCGTCGATCCCGATGACGCTGAGCGCGGGCTTGGCCCACAGGCGCCCGGCGATGGTGCCCTCGCCGGCCAGCGCGACGCCGTCGAGCACCGTCGCGTCGGCGCGGAACTGCGCCTCGTCGTAGTCCACCTCCGGCTCCGGGGCGGTCACGAGGCCCGCGACGGCGACGTTGCCGGCGTCGTCGTGCAGCGTGGCGAGCAGGCGCGCGAGCTGCACGTTGGCGTCGAGGACGGGCCCGCCGAACATGCCGGAGTGCCCCGCGTGCTGGAGCACCTCCACTTCGACGACGCCGTCCACGAGGCCGCGCAGCGACGTCGTGAGCGCCGGGGTGCCGACCTTCCAGTTGGTCGAGTCGGCCACGACGATGACGTCCGCGCGCAGCAGCTCCCGGTGGTCGGTGAGGAACTGGTGGAACGACGGCGAGCCGGACTCCTCCTCGCCCTCGACGAACACCGTGACGCCCACCGGCGTCTCGTCGCCGGCGGCCGCGAGCTCGCCCAGGGCGCGCAGGGCGCCGACGTGCGCCGCGATGCCTGCCTTGTCGTCGGCGGCGCCCCGGCCGTAGAGGCGCTCGCCCACCTGCACCGGCTCGAACGGGTCGGTCGTCCAGCCCTCCCCCGGCGGCTGCACGTCGTGATGGGCGTACAGCAGCACGGTCGGGGCGCCCGCGGGCGCGGGGCGGCGGGCGACGACGGCGGGCGCACCGGGCATGCCGTCGGGGCGCGCCGAGCGCAGGATCTGCACGTCGGGCAGCCCGGCGTCGCGCAGCAGCGTCGCGACGGCGTCGGCGGAGGCCGCGACGTGCGCCTGGTCGAAGGCGGCCGCGGAGACGCTCGGGATGCGCACGAGGGCCTCGAGGTCGGCCTGCAGGGCGGGGAACAGCGCCTCGACGCGCTCGCGCAGCGCGGCGACGTCGTCCCTGGTGGGCTCGTCGGTGGTGGTGTCGGTCACGGGGCCACGCTACCGGCGTCGGGTCCCCGTCCGTCGAGCCGGGCCGCCGAGCGCGCGGGCCCACGACGGCCCCGCGCTCGACTACCCTGGGGTCGTGTTCTCCCGCAACAAGGCCGGCACGTCCGCGGCGCCCGCCGACCCCGTGACCGAGGCCGCGAAGATCGAGCAGGCCGGCGAGCCGTCGAACGGCAAGGGTCGCCCCACGCCCAGGCGCAGCGAGGCGCAGGCGCGGAACAAGCGTCCGCTGGTCCCGGCCGACCGCAAGGCGGCGGCCAAGGCGGCGCGGGAGCGCCAGCGCGAGGAGCGCGCCCGCCAGTACAAGGCCATGCAGGAGGGCGACGAGCGGTACATGCCGCCGCGCGACCAGGGCCCGCAGCGCCGGTACGTGCGCGACTACGTCGACGCCCGCTGGAACATCGCGGAGTTCTTCCTGCCCGTCGCGCTCGTCTTCGTGCTCGTGAACTTCGCTGTCGCGCAGCTGCCGGCGCTGGCGTTCTACGTGCTGATCGCGCTCTACGCCATCGTGCTCATCGCCATCGGCGACGCGTTCCTCATGTGGCAGCGCCTCAAGCGCCGGCTGCAGGCGAAGTTCGGCGTCGTGGAGCGCGGCACCGCCATGTACGCGATCATGCGCGCGTTCCAGATCCGCCGGTCGCGCATGCCCAAGCCCATGCACAAGAAGCACGGCGTCTGGCCCGAGTGACCCGCCTCGGGCACCGGGCGCCGTTGGCGGCCCGGTGCCCGGGCGCCGCTCCCGGCTGCGGGTCGAAACGATGCGACGCTACGGTGATGCCATGGTCAACTACCGCTACCTCGGCAACAGCGGGCTCAAGATCACCGAGATCACGTTCGGCAACTGGCTCACCCACGGGGGCCAGGTCGAGAACGAGACGGCGATCAAGTCCGTCCACGCGGCGCTCGACGCCGGCATCACCTCCTTCGACACCGCCGACGTCTACATGAACGGCGAGGCGGAGTCGGTGCTCGGCGAGGCCCTCAGGGGCCAGCGTCGTGAGGGCCTGGAGATCTTCACCAAGGTCTACTGGCCCACCGGCCCCGGCGGCGCGAACGACTCCGGCCTGTCGCGCAAGCACATCATGGAGTCCATCAACGGCTCGCTGCGCCGGCTCGGCACCGACTACGTCGACCTGTACCAGGCGCACCGGTACGACACCGAGACGCCGCTCGAGGAGACGATGCAGGCGTTCGCCGACGTCGTGCGCCAGGGCAAGGCCCTCTACATCGGCGTCAGCGAGTGGACCGCCGACCAGCTGCGCGCCGGGCACGCCCTGGCAAAGGAGCTGGGCATCCACCTCATCTCGTCGCAGCCGCAGTACTCGATGCTGTGGCGCGTCATCGAGCCGGAGGTCGTCCCCGCCTCCGAGGAGCTCGGGGTCTCCCAGATCGTCTGGTCGCCGATGGCGCAGGGCGTGCTGTCCGGCAAGTACCTGCCCGGCCAGGACGCCCCGGCCGGCTCCCGCGCCGCCGACAAGAACGCCTCCACCGGCGGCATCCAGCGGTTCATGACCGAGGACGTCCTCACGCGCGTGCAGCAGCTCAAGCCGGTCGCCGACGAGCTGGGCCTCACCCAGGCGCAGCTCGCCATCGCGTGGGTGCTGCAGAACCGCAACGTCGCCGCGGCGCTCGTGGGGGCCTCGCGCCCCGAGCAGGTGGCGGAGAACGTCAAGGCCTCCGGCGTCGAGATCCCCGGCGGGCTCATGACCCGCATCGACGAGATCCTCGGCGGCGTGGTGGTGCGCGACGCCGCCAAGACCGCCGAGAACGCGCCGCAGCGCCGCCCGAGCTGAGCGGCTCGCGCCGCACGCGCGCCGGGCCCGCCCTCTTCCCCGAGGGCGGGCCCGGCGTGCGTGCGGCCCGGTCAGCGGGCGAGCGTCTCCGGGGTGCCGACCGCGGCCCGGCGCGGCGCGTCGGCGATGCCCGACGGGGCCAGCCACCGGGCCGCGACCTGCACCACGGGCCCCACGCCGAGGGCGTAGACCACCGTCGCCCAGCCGAAGGTGCCGCCCAGGGCCCAGCCGACCACGACGACGGCCACCTCGATGAGGGTCTTGACCCGCCGCACCGGCCACCCCGTGCGGGCGACGAGACCCGTCATGAGGCCGTCGCGCGGGCCCGGCCCGAACCGCGCGCCGATGTAGGCGGCCGTGGCGGCGCCGTTGACCAGCACACCGCCGAGGGCCAGCGCCACGCGCGCCGCCGCGCCCGGGTCCGGAGCGGCCGCCTCGAGCAGGGCGAGGCACGGGTCGACGGACACGCCGATGACCATGACGTTGGCGACCGTACCCAGCCCGGGCCGCTGCCGCAGCGGCACCCACGCGAGGAGCACCAGCAGGCTCGAGGCCACGACGACGGCGCCGAACGGCAGCCCGTTGCGCCGCACGACGCCCTGGTGCAGCACGTCCCACGGCATCCCGCCGAACCCGGCGTGCAGGAGCATCGCCATGGACAGCGCGAAGGCGAGGAGGCCGAGGACGAGCTGGAGGGAACGGCGCCACAGGTGCATGGCGACCATCCTGCCGCGCGACTGGCCTGGATATCCATAGCCAATCCGCGCACACTGGCCTCATGACGCCCCCGGTCCACCGGCACTTGTCCCCCACCGGCGCCGTCCGGCTCCTCGGGGCCTGGCACGCCGACGGCCCGGCCTACGGCGCCCTCGCCGACGCCCTGCGCGCCGCCGTGCTCGCCGGGACGCTGCCGCCGCACACCCGGCTGCCGAGCGAGCGGGAGCTCGCGGCCGCCCTCGGCGTCTCGCGCACGACGACCACCGCTGCGTACCGCCGCCTTCGGGACCTGGGGTTCGCGGCGAGCCGCACCGGCTCCGGCACGGTCACCGTGCTGCCCCACGCCGCGGGCGGCGGGCGCGCCGCGGACGCCCGGGAGCACGCCGGCGACGCCCCCGTGCCCGCCCCGCCGCCCGGCGCCGACCGGGCCGACCTCGTCGACCTCTCGCAGGCGACGCCGCCCGCGCCCCCGCAGCTGCACGCCGCGTACGCCCGCGCCCTCGAGGCGCTGCCGGACTACCTCGGCTCGGGCGGCTACGAGCCGCTCGGCGTGCCGGCGCTGCGGGCGGCGATCGCGCGGCGCTGCACCGAGCGCGGGATGCCCACGGCGCCCGAGCAGGTCCTCGTCACCACCGGTGCCCAGCACGCCCTGGCGCTGCTGGCCGGGACGTTCCTGCGGCCGCGCGACGTCGCCGTGACGCAGTCGCCCACGTACGTGCACGCGGTCCAGGCGCTGCGCGAGGCCGGCGCCCGCGTCGTCGGCGTGCCGGTGCCCCCGGCCGACGGGCCGCGCGCCGCGCCCTTCGACGTCGAGCTCCTCGCCTCGACGATGGGGCGGCTGCGGCCGCGGCTCGTCTACCTGGTCCCGGACTTCCACAACCCCACCGGCCGGTCGCTCACGCCGGCCGAGCGCGCGGCCGTGCGCGCGGCGGCCGACCGGCACGGCGTGACCGTCGTGGCCGACGAGACGCTGAGCGAGCTCGCACTGGACGGCCCGGGCGGCCGGGTCGCCGACGCCGGGGACGCGCCGCCGCCGCTGGCGGGCGACGGCACGTCCCCGCACGTGGTGACGGTGGGCTCGGCGTCGAAGACGTTCTGGGGCGGCCTGCGGATCGGCTGGGTCCGGGCACACCCCGACGTGCTCGCCCAGCTCGCCGGCACCCGCGCCGCGGTGGACATCGCCAGCCCGCTGCTCGAGCAGCTCGCCGTGGCCGAGCTGCTCGGCGTCCGCGCCGAGGTGCTGGCAGGCCGGCGGGCGGTGCTGCGCGAGCGGCGCGACGTGCTCGTGGGTGCCCTGCGGGAGCAGCTGCCGGGCTGGACGGTCGCGTCGCCGCCCGGCGGGCTGTGCGTGTGGGCCGGGCTGGGGCGGCCGGTCGCCCAGGCCTTCGCCGCCGCCGCCGCGGCCGAGGGCGTGCTGGTCAACGCGGGCCCGACCCTGACGCCCGACGGCGGCAGCGCGGACCGCGTGCGCCTGACGTTCACCCGCGACCCCGCCGACCTCGAGCGCGCGGTCCCGCGCCTCGCGCGGGCCTGGGCCCGGGTCGCCTGACGCCGGCGCGTCGCCGCGGGCGCACCTGGGCCGGGGCCGGGGCGAGCGGTCAGGCGACCGTGAGCTCCACGGCCGGCCCCGCGGGCTCGCCGCGGTGCAGCAGCTGCGCCCGCGCGACGCCGCCGGCGGCGAGGGAGCGCCAGTGCTCGCCCAGCCACTGCTCGGCGTCGAACTGCGCGGTGAACACGGGGCTGATCGTGCCCGCGGCCGGTCCGCCGGCGGCGTCGGTCAGCGCCCACTCCCACTCGGGCCGCACGACGCCGCTCATCCCGCCGCGCGCGCCGGGGCGCCGGCCCCGGCCCCCGTCCCGTCGCCCGTCCCGGCGAGGCGGGCGTCGGCCGCCAGCGCCCGGTTCAGGCGCGAGGGCCACAGCGGCCCCTCGTAGATGAACCCGGTGTAGGCCTGGACCAGGTTCGCCCCGGCGCGCAGGTACGCGCGCGCGTCGTCGACGGTCGTCACGCCGCCGCTGCCGATGATCGCCGGGCCGGTGCCGAGCCGGGCGCGCAGCCGGGTGACGACCTCGAGGCCGCGGCCCAGCAGCGGCGGGCCCGACAGGCCGCCGGGGCCCAGCTCGTGCCGGATCGTCGTGTTCACGGCCGCGACGCCGTCGAGCCCGAGCTCGAGCACCAGGTCGGCCACGGCGTCGACGTCCTCGTCCGCCAGGTCGGGGGCGATCTTCACCAGCAGCGGCACCCGCGGCACACCGGCCTGCGCCGTCGCGGCGTCGGCCGCCTCGCGCGCGGCGGACAGGATCGGCCGCAGCTCCGCGGTGGTCTGCAGGTCGCGCAGGCCGGGCGTGTTCGGCGACGACACGTTCACGACGAGGTAGTCGGCGTACGGGGCGAGCTCGCGGGCGCAGGCGGCGTAGTCGGCAGCGGCGTCGACGGCCGGCGTCGTCTTGTTCTTGCCGATGTTGACCCCGACGCGCACCGCCCGGCCGGCCGCCGTGCCGCGCAGCTCGCGCAGCCGCGCCGCCGCCGCGGCCGCGCCCGCGTTGTTGAAGCCCATGCGGTTGCGCAGCGCCCGCAGCCCGAGCTCGCGGAACATGCGCGGCGCCTCGTTGCCCGGCTGCGGCCGCGGCGTCACGGTGCCGATCTCCACGAAGCCGAACCCGAGCATCGTCAGCCCGCGCACGGCGCGGGCGTCCTTGTCGAACCCGCCCGCGAGCCCGAACGGCGCCGGGAACGTGCGCCCGAGCACCTCGACGCTGCCCGGGCCGCCCGCGCCGCGCCCGAGATAGGGGGCGAGCGCTCCCTGGACGACGTCGCGCAGCACCGGCGTGCGTCCCGCCAGCTCGATGGCCCGGAACGCCAGGCCGTGGGCCCGCTCCGGGTCCATGCCCCGGAAGAAGGCGTCGAAGAACAGGTGGTAGGGCGTCGGCACTGGTCAGTCCTCGGTCGTCGGGGCCGTGGCGGCGGGGGCGGCGGGATCGGCGTGGTCGGCGTGGTCGGCGTCGCCGCGGCGGCGCCACAGCCACCACAGGCCGACGAACGGCAGGACGAGCGGCACGTACCCGTAGCCCTGACCGAAGCCGGACCACACGGTGGTCTCGCCGAAGACGTCCGGCGAGGCCAGCGACAGCGCGCCGACGGTCACCACGCCGACCGCCTCGATCGTCACGGCCACCCAGGCGACCGTGCGCCAGGCGCCGCGGCCCTTGGCCAGGGCGAGGGTGGCGACCACGTAGACGAGCGCCGAGAACGTCGACAGCGAGTACGCCACCGGCGCCTCGGAGAACTTGGTCGCCAGCTCGTACGACGACCGCCCGACGGCCGCGAAGGCCAGGATCCCGTACACCGTCACCAGCACGCGGCCGAAGCCGCGGCCGGTGCCCCGCCCGCCCGGCCGCGCCGCGGCCCGCTGGTCGAGGACGTCGTTCATGCCGCACCCCAGATCTGCCACAACCGCCACTCGAGGAAGCCGACCGTCAGCGCGGCCACGGCCAGGACGACCGAGGACCAGCGCGTCCGCTCGGCGAAGGCCCACGCCGCGGCGACCGGCAGCAGCACCAGGGCCGTGGCGACGTAGCCCCAGAACAGCGCCCCGTCCACCGAGTGACCACCGAGCAGCTGCATGCCCGCGACGACCGCCTGGACCAGCAGCACCGCCTCCACGGCCGCAGCGCCGAAGAGCTGCTTGAGGATGACGGCGCGGTCTCTGACGACGAACACGAGCGCCCAGCCCGCGAGCGCCACGCACAGGGCGACCGCGAGGATCAGCAGGGGGACGACCACGGCCCCGAGACTACCGGGCCGCCGGGGCGCGCCCGCGGCCCGGGTGGCGGATAGCATCGCGGCGTGGCTGACCTCACTCTCACCGCCAAGAACCCCACCTCCGTCAAGGCCGACGCCCTCGTGGTCGGCACGTGCTCGACGTCGGACGGCCTGGCCGTCGTGGCCGACCAGCTCCCCCAGGACCTGGTGCGCCAGATCGAGACGCTCGCCCCGCAGCTCGGCCTGACGGGCGCCCCCGACGAGGTCCGCAAGCTGCCCGCCGGAGCCGGCGTGCAGGCGGACGTGCTCGTGCTGACGGGCCTGGGCGAGCGGCAGGCCGACGGCACGTTCGGCGCGGAGACGCTGCGCCGCGCGGCCGGCGCGGCGCTGCGCGGGCTCGCGGGCACGGCGTCGGCGGTCGTCGCCCTGCCGACCGCCGACGAGGCCGACCTCGCCGCGGTCGCCGAGGGCGCCCTGCTCGGCGCCTACGCCTTCACCCGCTACCGCGCGGGCGACGCCGCCGCGAAGGCCGCGGCGGTGCGCACCATCGAGGTCGCCACCCCGTTCGCCCGCAGCGCGTCGGCCAGGACCGCCGTGGAGCGCGCCCGGGTGGTGGCCGACGCCGTGCACGGCACCCGCGACCTCATCAACACCGCCCCCAACGACCTGTACCCGGCGACGTTCGCGGACGCGGCCAAGGCAGCCGTCAAGGAGCTCGGCGCGAAGGGCGTCAAGGTCACCGTGCTCGACGAGAAGCAGCTCGCCGCGGGCGGCTACGGCGGCATCCTGGCCGTCGGGCAGGGCTCGTCCCGCCCTCCGCGCCTGGTGAAGGTGGCCTACGCCCCGGCGAAGCCGGCCTCGAAGGTGGCGCTGGTGGGCAAGGGCATCACGTTCGACACCGGCGGCATCTCGCTCAAGCCGCCGGCGGGCATGCCGGCGATGACCTCCGACATGTCGGGGGCGGCCGCGGTGCTGCACACCGTGCTCGCCGCCGCCCGCCTGGGCCTGCCCGTCGCGGTGACCGGCTACCTGTGCCTGGCCGAGAACATGCCCGGCGGCAACGCCCAGCGCCCCGGCGACGTCATCACCATGAAGGGCGGCAAGACCGTCGAGGTCACCAACACCGACGCCGAGGGCCGCCTCGTGATGGGCGACGGCCTGGTGGCCGCCGTCGAGGAGGGCCACGACGTGGTGCTCGACATCGCCACGCTCACCGGCGCGCAGGTCGTGGCGCTCGGCAACCGCGTCTCCGGCGTGCTCGGCACCGACGAGGTGCGCGACGCGGTCAAGGCCGCCGCGGACGCCGTCGGCGAGCAGTTCTGGCCGATGCCGATGCCGGAGGAGCTCAAGGCCAACCTGAAGTCCAAGGTGGCGGACATGGTCAACTCGGCCAGCGACCGCGCCGGCGGCATGCTGTTCGCCGCGGTGTTCCTGCGCGAGTTCGTCGGCTCGACGCCGTGGGCGCACCTGGACATCGCCGGCCCCGCCTACAACGAGAAGGGCGCCTTCGGGTACACCCCGACGGGCGGCACCGGCGTGGGCGTGCGCACGATGCTCGGCTTCCTGGAGGCGGCGGCCGCCCGCTGACGGCCCGCACGCACGCGAGTCGACGACGGTGCCGCTCCCCGCGGCGGCGGTGCCGTCGTCGTCTCGCGTGCGTCAGGCGGGGTGCATCAGGCGAGGGTGCGGCCGACCGCCCAGCGGAAGGCGTTGCGCAGGCGGTAGCCCCCGCCCGCCGTCCGGAACGGACGCGCGGCGCGCAGCACGGCGTCGCGCAGCTCGGCGAGCACCGGCTCGTCCTCGCCGAGCAGGATGCCGGCCACGAGCGCGTCGTCGTCGGGCGCCGTCCACGGCACCGCGGCGACGCCCGCGGCGACGACGGCGAGCCCGGCGTCGCCGAGCGCCGCCTCGAGGCCGCCGGGCAGGCGCAGCGGCCCGTCCGTGGGCGGGTCGTCGTCCAGCGCCACGGCGACGGCGCGCTCCAGGGCGTCGACGTCGTTGCGCTCGCGCTCCGCCCAGCCGGCCAGGGCGAGCGCCCCGCCGGGCACCAGGACGCGGGCTGCCTCGTCGAGCGCCTCGTCCGGGTCGGCCAGCTGCAGGGCATTGACGGCCGTGACGACGTCGAACGTACCGTCGTCGAAGGGCAGCTCCTCGAACGCGGCGGCGTGCACGGCGACGCCAGGGGCGCGCCGGCGCGCGAGGGCCACCATCCCCGGCGCCGGGTCGACGCCCACGGGCCGGGCACCGCGGGCGGCCAGGTGCTCGAGCAGCTCCCCGCTGCCGCACCCGACGTCGAGCACGCGGGCACCGGGCGCCACGCCGGCCGCCGCCAGCAGCGGGTCCCACACCGGGCGCGCGAAGGAGCCCCACGTACGGGCCCAGCCGGCCGCCACGGCGGACCAGGGGTCGGCCCACGGGTCGGGCGCCTCCCCGGGCACGGGGGCGGGCGCCTCGTCCGGGGCAGCGTCCGGGGCGGCGTCCGGGGCGGCGTCGTCGTGTGCGTGGGGCCCGGGGGCGGGAGGCTGCGCCGTCATCCCTCGACCGTAGCGGGGTCGGCCCGCCCCGTGCCGCGAGCCCGCGCCAGCCGCGACGCACGCCGCGGCACGCCCGCCACCTGGGGCGCCGTCGGGCTCGGGTCGCTACCCTGTGCGTGCCGGATGCGCCTCCGCGCCGTGCACGGAGCCTGTACCCAGCGTCACAGCGGTGTGACGGACGACTGAATGGGAAGCCGTCGCCGGAAGTGACAAGATGACACGCAGTGCCCGCGTGCACCAGGCCCCGCGCGCCTGACCGATCGATCGAAGGAGACCCCACAGGTCATGTCTGAGAACGTGCAGCTGCCCGCCCTGGGCGAGTCCGTCACCGAGGGCACCGTCACCCGCTGGCTCAAGCAGGTCGGCGACACCGTCGAGGTCGACGAGCCGCTGCTCGAGGTCTCCACCGACAAGGTCGACACCGAGATCCCCTCGCCCGTCGCGGGTGTGCTCGAGCAGATCCTCGTCGAGGAGGACGACACCGTCGAGGTGGGCGCCACCCTCGCCGTCATCGGTGACGGCCAGGGCTCGGGTGCCGCCGGGTCGGCGCCGGAGCCGGCCGCCGAGCAGGAGGCCGACGCCAAGCCCGCCGAGCAGCCGGCCGCCGAGGCCGCGCCCGGCCCCGAGGCCTCCCAGGAGCCCGCTCCCGCCCCGGCCCAGGACTCCGCCCAGGCCCAGGAGTCCGCCCCCGCCGCCGGCGGCGAGGGCACCGAGGTCACGCTCCCCGCGCTGGGCGAGTCCGTCACCGAGGGCACCGTCACCCGCTGGCTCAAGCAGGTCGGCGACACCGTCGAGGTCGACGAGGCGCTGCTCGAGGTCTCCACCGACAAGGTCGACACCGAGATCCCCTCGCCCGTCGCCGGCACCGTGCAGCAGATCCTCGTGAACGAGGACGACACCGTCGAGGTCGGTGCCGTGCTCGCGATCGTCGGCTCGGGCGCCGCCGCGCCGGCCGAGGCCGCCCCGGCCCCCGCCCCGCAGCAGGAGGCCCCCCAGCAGGAGGCCCCGAAGCAGGAGTCGGCTCCGGAGCCGGCCGCCCCCTCCGAGCAGCCGCAGGCGCCGCAGCAGCAGGCGCCGCAGCAGCAGGGCACGCAGGCCCCGGCCGCCCAGGCCGAGCCGGCCCCGGCTCCCGCCGCGCAGGCCGCCCCGGAGGCGCCGAAGCAGGAGGCGCCGAAGCAGGAGGCGGGCAAGTCCTACCTCACCCCGCTGGTGCGCAAGCTCGCCGCCGAGAAGGGCGTGGACCTGTCCACGGTCACCGGTACCGGCGTCGGCGGGCGCATCCGCAAGGAGGACGTGCTGGCCGCCGCGGAGAAGGCCGCCGCGCCGGCCCCCGCCGCCGCCCCGGCCGCCGCCGCGCCCGCGGCGCCGAAGGCCGCCACCACCGTGCCGCCGGTCTCGCCGCTGCGCGGCACCACCGAGAAGATGTCCCGCCTGCGCAAGATCGTGGCGGAGCGCATGGTGGAGGCCCTGCAGACGCAGGCCCAGCTCACCACGGTGGTCGAGGTCGACGTCACGAAGGTCGCGAAGCTGCGCGCGAAGGCGAAGGAGTCGTTCAAGGCCCGCGAGGGTGCGAACCTGACCTTCCTGCCCTTCTACACGCTGGCCGCGGTCGAGGCGCTCAAGGCGTTCCCGAAGATCAACGCCTCGATCGACGTCGAGAAGGGCGAGGTCACCTACCACGGCTCGGAGAACGTCGGCATCGCCGTCGACACCGAGCGCGGCCTGGTGGTCCCGGTCATCAAGAACGCCGGCGACCTGAACCTCGCCGGCCTCGCGCGCCAGATCGCCGACCTCGGCGCGCGCACCCGCGCCAACAAGGTGACCCCGGACGAGCTGTCGGGCGGCACCTTCACCATCACCAACACCGGCTCGGGCGGCGCGCTGATCGACACGCCGATCGTCCCGGTGGGCCAGGTCGCGATCCTCGGCACCGGCGCGCTCACCAAGCGCCCGGCCGTGGTGACGGGCCCGGACGGCGAGGACGTCATCGCGATCCGCCAGTTCGCGCACCTGTTCCTGTCGTACGACCACCGCCTGGTCGACGGTGCGGACGCCGCGCGCTTCCTCACGGCCATCAAGGCCCGCATCGAGGAGGGCGCGTTCGAGTCCGAGGTCGGCCTCTGACGGTCGGCTGACCACGTCGCCCGCCCGGGCGACACCGGCACGACGACGGCGCCCGGTCCCCGCGTTGGGGGCCGGGCGCCGTCGTCGTGCCGCGCCCGTCACCTCACGGCGACCACC
>NZ_WUWN01000006.1 GCF_009846865.1 Puerhibacterium puerhi | reverse complement strand
CACCCGTTCGCCACTGATCCACCCAGCAAGCTGGGCTTCACCGTTCGACTTGCATGTGTTAAGCACGCCGCCAGCGTTCGTCCTGAGCCAGGATCAAACTCTCCGTAAATGTCTGATGCCACCAGGCGTACCCGGTAACGACCATACGAAGCACCCCCAAAAGGGGCATCTAATCAACTGGCAAGGAACCAAACTGACAGTTCAGTTCATTGTCCAAAGGAATCCTCCAAGAACCACCGGACGGCAGTCCCCCGAGGGATATAAACTTGGCATTGACTGTCAAGCACACTGTTGAGTTCTCAAACAACCGACGCACACCATCCGGACCCGGAACCCTCGTCCCGACCCCGTCCGGGGCAACCCTTCAAACTTACCCGATCCGTGCGATCCGGTCAAACCCGCCCGATCCGGAGATCAGGGGACTCGATCAGCTGCGCGACGCACCTGGCCCGACTCGGGGCACAGAAGTACCCCGCGAGAAGGATGTCGGGAACCGCCCCGGGACCGGCCACCGCTGCCGGATCGTCGCCTCGCGGCGCCGATCTGTCTCGGTGTCCGTTCCTCCCTGTCGGGCGAACGACGAGAACATTACCCAGAGGTTTCGTCGGGAGTCAAAACGCTGCCCGGCGGCCTGCGTCACACCGTCACGATCCGCAGGATCCCGCGGCTCAGCGCCCTTCCGGGGTGTCGGCGCGCTCCCTCTCCCGCCCCCGCGCGGGCGCCTGCGGCGGGGGCGTCGTGGCGCCTGCGGCCGTGGGGCGGCCGCGGGGCGCTGCGGGCGGACGCGGACAGGTCTCCGCCGCGACCCCGTGCGAACCCGCGGGCGCTCCGTCGCCGTCCGCCGACGCGCGGCGCGGCGGTGGTGCGCCGCCTGCCGCGGCCGCGCCGCCGCCCGCCGTGCTCGCCGACGGCGCCCGCACCTCTCGGTGACCCTCGCGCCGGCCGGAGACGGCTGCGGCGCGTGCGGAGGGCGACCTGGTCGCCGTCCGCACGCGCCGTGGCGGAGGGCGGGGGATTCGAACCCCCGGTGCATTGCTGCACAACGGTTTTCAAGACCGTCACATTCGGCCGCTCTGTCAGCCCTCCTCGCGCCCGTGCGGGCGATGCCGACGCCCGGCGGCGCGGTCGCCCAGTCTAGCGAGGCGCCGTCCCGCGCCCCGGCGCAGGTCTCGGGGACGACGACGGCCCCGCCGCACGAAGGCGACGGGGCCGTGCGCAGCGACCGGTGCGACGTCAGGCGGCGCCGCCGCGCAGCTGCCGCATGGCGAGCTGCACCAGCGCGATCAGCGTCTGCTTGGTCGCGGCGCGCGAGCGCGCGTCGGTGTAGAGCATCGGCACGTGCGCCGGGATCTGCAGCGCCTCGCGCACGTCCTCCAGCCGGTGCTTGGCCACCCCGTCGAAGCAGTTGATGCCCACGACGAAGGGGATGTTCCGCGACTCGAAGTAGTCGATCGCGGGGAAGCACTGCTCGAGCCGGTCGGTGTCCACGAGCACGACGGCGCCGATCGCGCCGCGCACCAGGTCGTCCCACATGAACAGGAAGCGGTCCTGCCCCGGGGTGCCGAACAGGTACATCCAGAGGTTGCCGGGCAGCGCCACACGCCCGAAGTCCATGGCCACGGTCGTGGTGGTCTTGCGGTCGCTCACGCCGCCCGCGTCGTCGACCCCCACCGAGTGCTCGGTCATCGCGGCCTCGGTGTTGAGCGGCTCGACGTCGGAGATGGAGCCGATGAACGTCGTCTTGCCGACCGCGAAGCCACCGGCGACGACGATCTTCACGACGGTGGGGGCGGTGCGCTCCGCCGTCGCCGTCGCCGCCGGGGCGACCGGGGCCGGCACTGCCGGGGCCGGCTGCGCGGGAGCGGGCTGGACGAGAGCGGGCTGCGCGGGAGCGGGCTGCGCGACGACCGGCGCCGGGGCCGGCTGCGCCGGAGCCTGCACCGCCGGTGCCGGAGCCGGGTGCGCCGGGGAGGCCGGTGCGGGAGCGGGCTGGACGGGAGCCGGCTGCGCCGGGACGGGCTGTGCCGGGACGGGCTGTGCTGGGACGGGCCGAGCGGCAGGGCTGGGCGCCGCTGCGTCCGGGGTCGTCGCGGCCGCCGGGTTCGCGCTCGGCGCTGCCGTCCCCGGAGCGGGCTCGGCCGGGGCGGGCTCGGCCGGGGCGGGCGCCGCCTCCGGGATCGCCGGCGCGGGCACCCGGGGCACGGGCGCCGTGCCGACGCCGGGCTCGCCGGACGTCGTCGGGCCGCCGTCGGTCGATGCCGCGCTCGCCGCGGGCGGCGCGGCCGGCGCACCGCCGAGGACGCTCGTGCGGGCGGGCGGGCCTGCGGGAGCGGTCGGCTGGGCAGGGGCCGACGGCGCGGCAGGGGCAGCGGCCGGGGCGGACGTCTCGGCGGAGCGCTCCTCCGCGCCGGCGCCGCCGACGCCCGAGGTCACGGGCGCCCAGCTCGGCGCGAGACCGCCGGGCGAGCCGCCGGTCGCACGGTCAGAGGGCGGAAATGCCATTGAGAACACTCTCCAAGACGCTCAGGGACAGGCCCGACTGGGTGCTGCCGTGGCCCGTGTGGACGTTCACCGGGGTCGAGGTGTGCACGGTGACGAGCCCCTCGGCCTGCAGGTCCGCGACGAGGATGCGGACCACGCCCAGGGGCAGGCGCAGCAGGGCCGACAGCTCGGCGATCGAGACGTACGTGTGGGCGGCGTGATGCAGGATCGCCCGCTTCTCGGGCGTCAGGCCGACGCGCTGGACCGCGCCCGGCAGGACCTCGACCAGCGCCTCGAGGGGCAGGTCGGACAGGGCGGAGCGCACGCGGCCACCCGTCACCGCGTAGGGCCGCACCGTGGCGGCCTCGTACCCGTCGCCGTGCGCGCCCTGCGCGCCGTTCGGTCCGTAGGACATCGCTCGCGTCCTCAGTGCACGGTGCCGGCGCGGCTGGCGCCCTCGACGGGCAGGTTGCCGCGCATCTCGGCGATGAGCTGGGGGGTCAGCGTCTGCTCGGTGCGGGACACCAGCAGCGCCATCTCGTACCCGATGAGGCCGATGTCGCACGACGCCTCGGCGACCACGGCGAGCACCGAGCCGTTCGAGACGTTCATCAGGAACAGGAAGCCGTTGTCCATCTCCACGATGGCCTGCCGCACGTTGCCGCCGTCGAGCTGGCGGGACGCGCCGCGGGTGAGGCTCGACATCCCGGAGACGATCGCGGCCAGCTGGTCGCCGCTCGTGCGGTCGAGGCGGTCGGACATGGCCATGAGCAGGCCGTCCGCCGACACGACGAGCGTGTGCCGCGTGCCGGGGACCGTCCTCACGAAGTTGTCGAGAAGCCAGCCGAAGTTCGTCGCTTCGGTGCTGAGGGTCACTGTTCCTCCTCGTCGGTGCGCCGGGCCGGGGCTGGGCTCGCCCCGTGGGCGCGGTGTCAGTGCGTGCCGGGCGCCGTGCGGTGGTCGGGTGCGGAGGGGACGGTCTCGCCGTCGGGCGCGGGCTCGTCCTCGGCCCCCGCGCGCCCCTGCCGGGTGGCGGTCTGGAAGGCGGACAGCCGCGACCGCAGCTGCTCCGGGTCGCGCTCGATGCGGGCGGTGAACCGCTCCGCCGGGCTCTCGCCCTCCGCGGCGCGGCTGCGCCGCGCGAGGCCGGCGCCGTCGCTCGTCACGACCGCCCGGGGCTGGTAGGTGGTGGCGTCGTCGGCCGCCGGCGCCTGCGGCAGGATGCCGCGGCGCAGCAGCGAGGACATCTCCTCGTACAGGACCGCGGACGCGATCCACTCCGAGCGGGCCTCGACCGTGTCGGGGGTCTCCTCGACGACGTCCGTCAGCACGGGGGCGCCGCGCTCCGCGCTCGGGGTGCGCAGCGGCAGGGCGGTGCCGCCCTGCGCGCGGCTCGTGCTGCGCCAGGCGTCGAGCGGGGCGGCGGCCGGGGCCGGCTCCGGAGCATGCGCCGGGGCGACGGGCTCGGCGGCCGGCTCGGCGGCCGGCTCGGCGGCCGGCTCGACGACGCCCGGATCGGCGGCAGCCGGGGCGACGAGGTCCGGTCCGGCGGCGGCCGGCTCGGCGAGCTCCAGGTGGGCGACGGCCGGGGCGGCCTCGGTCCCGGCCGCCGGGGTCACCGGGGCGACGGGTCCGGCGGGCTCGGGGGCCGCCTCGGGCGCGGGCGCGGGCTCGGCGGCCGGCTCGTCCTCCGGACGGCGCCCGAACCGTCCACGCCGACGCCCCGCCTCGCGCAGGGTACGCCGCGACGGCAGGTCGGCCATGAGCTGCTCGAACGGCGGCAGCGGGGTGGCGACCGACTCGGCGACCGGCGCGGGCACGACCGTCGGCTCGGCGACCGGCGTCTCCGGCTCGGCCGCGGAGGGCGCCGCGGCCGGCGGCACCGACACCACGGGACGGGACGGCACGCCGGTGACCAGGTCCTCAGCGGCCACCGGCGGGGTCTCCACCTTCGCCGCGCCTTCCGGTGCGTCCACCACCGGCTCCAGCGGCTGCGTCAGCGGCTCGGGCAGCGCGGCCGGGTCCTCGACCGAGGCGTCGAGGTGCAGCGTGCCGGTCGAGGCGACGTCGGACTCCAGCGACGTGAAGCTGCGGAAGCTCGAGAACAGCCCGGTGCGTGCCTCGATGCCGACGGGCGACGTCGTCGGGGCCACGGGCTGGGGCGCCGACTCCGGCGCCGAGCCGCGGCGGCGGCTGGGCAGCGCGGTGGCCGACGCCTGGACGTCGGTCGGCGGCGTCCACACCTCGCCGTCACCGGCGGCCGCCTCGGCGGGCAGGACCGGGGCCGGGGACGGCGGCAGCACGACGGCGCCGGAGTCGGCGGGCGGCTGCTGGCGGGACGGGCGACGGCGCGGCATGCCGGCCGCCGTCGTGCCGTCGGTGAGCACGGCGAGGTCGACCGGGACGGCCGCCGGGGGCTCCGGCGCGACCACGGGCTGGAACGCCGCGGCGGGGGCGGCGGCCGGCGCGCTGGGGGCCGGCGCGGGGGCTGCGGGGGCCGGCGCGGGCATCGCCACCCCGCCCAGCGGCACGGTCGCCGCCTGCGGCCCGGTCACCACGGCCACCTCGCCGCTGCCCTGGCCGAGCTGGGCGGCGGCGGCCTGCGTCGCGGCCTCGAGCGGGTCGGTCGGCGCCGGCAGCGACGCGGCGTCGTCGGGCAGGAAGAGCGCGGCCGGGAAGACGACGGTGACCACGGTGCCGGACCCGTCGGGACCGGTGGCGAAGCCGACCTCGGCCCCCAGCCGGTCGGCGAGGCGGCCGACGACGAACAGGCCGAGGCGCTGGGCGCCGACGGCGTCGGACGCCGACCGGCTCGCCACCTTGCGGCTCGCCTCGGCGATCTCCTCCGGCGTCATCCCCAGGCCGTGGTCGCGGACGGTGACGGTCACGCCGCGCTCGTCGCGGGAGGTCGACACGTCGACCGGCGTGTGCGGCTCGGAGAACATCGTGGCGTTCTCGAGCAGCTCGGCCAGGAGGTGGGCGGCGCTCAGCGCGTTGTGGCCCAGCATCAGCGGGTCGAGACGCAGGTCGAGCCGCACACGGTCGTAGAGCTCGATCTCGGACGACGCCGTGCGGATGACGTCGGAGACCGGCATGGGCTGGCGCACCCGGCGCCCGGAGTCGATGCCGGCGAGCACCAGCAGGGACTCGGCGTTGCGGCGCATGCGCGTGGCCAGGTGGTCGAGCCGGAAGAGGTTCGACAGCGTGGTCGGGTCCTCCTCCGAGCGCTCCAGCTCGTCGAGGAACGCCAGCTGGCGGTTGAGCAGCACCTGGTCGCGCCGCGCCACGTTGACGAACATCTCGGCGATCGCGCCGCGCAGCGCGGCCTGCTCCCGAGCCACCTGCGCGGTGGTGGCGTTGACGTCGTTGAACGCCGCGGCGAGGCGGCCGATCTCGTCCCGGGACTCGACCGGGATCTCGGCGAGGTCGAAGGACGGTACCTGCCCGGGCACGCGCATCTGCTCGACCATCTGCGGCAGCCGGTCGCGGACCTGGCCGGCGGCGGCCGTGAGGTGGCGCAGCGGGCGCACGATCTGGCGGGCGATGCCGAGCGCGATGGCGACGGACAGCACGAGCAGGCCGAACACCGCGAGCGCGGTGACGACGGCGGTGCGGGTCGCGTCGCCCGCGAGGTCCTCGGCGGCGGCGCTCGTGTCGGCGCGCACCTCGTCGCGGGCGGACTGCGCCGCGGTGACCCAGTCCTGGGAGAGCTGGGACCAGCTCCCGGCCGCGGCGGGGTCGAGCGCGGCGACGTCGCCGGACGCCAGCGCGGTGCGGACGTCGGCGAACGGCCCCGTGATGTCGGGCAGGGTGCCGTCGCCCGGCGCGCTCTCGAGCTGCTGCTGGGCCTCGGCCAGGCGGGTGTCCGTGGTGTGCAGCAGCGACGCCGCGCGCAGCGACAGCGACGGGTCGCCCTGGCCCGCGGCGGCCGCGCTCAGCACGGCGCCGACGACGGGACGCTCCTCGACGACGGCCAGCATCGCCTCGTCCATGGCGACGTACGCGTCGATGCGCTGCGAGAGCGCGCGGTCGTCGGTGGCCTGCGCGAGCTCGCGCGGCACGTCGAGCGCGCGCTCGATGATCTCCGTGTAGCGCTCCGTGGCGGCGTCCGGGTCCGCCGTGCCCGCGACGATCTCCTGGCGCAGGCTCTGCACCGCGTCGCTGTCGCGCAGCGTCGTGGCGATCGCGTCCTGGACCGACTGCGGCAGCGCGTCGGTGCTGGCCGACCGCAGGGCCCGGTCGCGCTCCTCGAGGGCCGCGTCCGTCTCCGTGTGGGCGGCCTCGTACTGCTCGCGCGCGCCCGGGATCCCCAGCGACATCGCGACGCTCAGCGACCGCTCGGCGGCGACGGCCGAGCCGGCGCGGTCCTGCACGGCGAGCAGGTCGACGACGTCGGACGTCTGGCCGGCACGCTGTGCGGTCGTCAGCGAGTCGTACGAGATCCAGCCCGCGGCGACGGCGAGGACGAAGACCGGCACAGCGAGCGTCGCCAGGATCTTTCCGCGAACACCCAGCCAGCGGAGCATGCACACTCTCCTTCGTTCGTCGGCCACGGCCCGCCGCCGGTGCTGGGCCGACGGGCCGGAGCGGTCTCTCCGCTGACACGACCTCCGTGCAGCCGAGCCTCCGCTCGCCGCGCAGGAGCGCGCGAGTAGGCTCCATCGGCGTGCGAGCGGTCACGATATCGGCACAGCAGGGCGGAGGGAAACTCGTCCTTTCCCGGACAGAACCGCCCAAACCGGGCGCCGACGAGGTGCTGATCGAGGTGGCGGCGAGTGGCGTCAACCGTGCTGACCTGCTACAGCGCGACGGGCACTACCCGCCACCGTCAGGTGCGCCACCTTTCCCCGGTCTCGAGGTCTCCGGGACCGTCGTCGCCGTCGGCGACGCCGTGACCGACCGCGCCGTCGGCGACCGCGTCGTGGCGCTGCTCGAGGGCGGCGGCTACGCCGAGGCCGTCGCCGTCCGCGCCACCCAGACGCTCCCCGTGCCCGACGGCGTGGACCTGGTCGACGCCGCCGCGCTGCCCGAGGCGGTGTGCACGGCCTGGACCAACCTCGTGGACACCGGACGCCTGGCGCCGGGCGAGTGGCTGCTCGTGCACGGCGGGTCCGGCGGCGTCGGCAGCATCGCGGTCCAGCTCGGGGCCGCGCTCGGCGCGCACGTCGTCGCCACGGCCGGCGGCCGCGAGCGCGCCGAGCGGTGCCGCGGGCTGGGCGCCGAGGCCGTCGTCGACCACCGGCACGAGGACTTCGTCGCCGCGGTCCGCGCGGCGTCCGCCGGTCACGGCGCCGACGTCGTGCTCGACGTCGTCGGCGCGGCGAACCTGCCGGACAACGTGCGGGTGCTCGCGCCGGGCGGCCGGCTCGTGGTGATCGGCCTGCAGAGGGGTCGGCGCGGCGAGCTCGACCTCAACGCGCTGATGACCAAGCGGGCCACCGTCACGGGCACCACGCTGCGCTCGCGCAGCCCGCAGGAGAAGGCGGCGATCGTCGCGGCCGTCGGCGAGCACGTGTGGCCGATGGTGGCCGACGGGCGCGTGCGGCCCGTGGTGCACGCGCGCGTCCCGCTCGCCGACGCCGCGGACGCGATGGCGCTGCTCGAGCGCGGCGAGGCGTTCGGCAAGGTGCTGCTGGTCCCCTGAGGGTGCGGCCGCGAGCGCCGCGGCGCGCCGGCGGGCCGTTGTCGGCGTGTCCCGGCCTCTCGGCGCGCGCGGCACCGCCCGCATGACGGAGGGTGGAGGCATGACCGACGACAACCGCACGGAGCAGGCCGCGCTGCAGGACGGCGCGGCGCAGGACGGCGTCGAGCCGCGGGTGGTCACGCCCGAGGGCGAGGACGTCCCCGCCGAGGCGCAGGAGGCGCCCGAGGAGGTGTCGCGCATCGAGGAGCCCGCGAAGGTCATGCGGATCGGCGGCATGATCAAGCGGCTGCTCGACGAGGTGCGCGACGCCCCGCTCGACGAGGCCGCCCGCACCCGGCTGGCCGAGATCCACGAGCGCTCCATCCACGAGCTCGAGGACGGCCTGTCCCCCGACCTCATCGACGAGCTGCACCGCATCACGCTGCCGTTCTCCGACGAGGCGACGCCGTCGGACGCCGAGCTGCGGGTGGCGCAGGCGCAGCTCGTGGGCTGGCTCGAGGGTCTGTTCCACGGGATCCAGACCGCCCTGGTGGCGCAGCAGATGGCCGCGCAGGCGCAGCTGAGCCAGATGCGGCGCGGCCTGCCCCCGGGCGTGGCCGCCGGCGGGTTCCCCGGTGCGGGGCAGCCGGGCGGCCCGGGCGCGCGGCCGGACGAGCGGCCGGGCCCCGGCCAGTACCTCTGAGCGGCCGGGCACCGCGCCGCGCGCCGCGCTGCGTGCACCGGCCCGACGCAGGCGCGCGCCGCGCGTCTGTTCGGTGATTCGTTGTCTGATCGGTGATCCGGATCGCCGATCAGACAACGAATCACCGAACAGACCGGGGACGGGCACGCCACAGGGCCGAGGCAGGGCGCCGCGCTCGCCGCGCAGCCCCGCCCGACGGCGCCGCGCTCGCCGCGCAGCCCCGCCCGACGGCGCCACGGACCGGCGACGACGCGCCCGGGTCCGTCTCCGCGCGCCCTCGGCCCGGCGCTGGCACCATCGGTTCCATGCACGCACGCGCCGGGCAGCCCGCCCTCCCCGAGGACCTCATCGACGTCGACCAGGTCGTCGGCGCCTACTACGACCTGACGCCCGACCCGGACGACCCCGCGCAGCAGGTCGTCTTCGGCACGTCGGGCCACCGCGGCTCGTCGCTCGACCGCGCGTTCAACGAGGCGCACATCGTCGCGATCACCGCCGCCATCGTCGAGTACCGCCGCACGCAGGGCACCGACGGCCCGCTGTTCATCGGCCGGGACACGCACGCGCTGTCCGAGCCGGCGTGGCAGACCGCGCTCGAGGTGCTGGCCGCGGCCGGCGTGGACGTCATGGTCGACGCCCGCGGCTCGTGGACGCCCACCCCCGCGGTCAGCCAGTCGATCCTGCTGCACAACGGGGCCGGCAGCGACGAGGGCGTGCGCACGTCGGGCCCCGGCCTGGCCGACGGCATCGTGGTGACGCCGTCGCACAACCCCCCGCGCGACGGCGGGTTCAAGTACAACCCGCCGCACGGCGGCCCCGCCGACACCGACGCCACCCGGTGGATCGCCGACCGCGCCAACGAGCTGCTGCGCACGGGCTGGCAGCAGGTGGCCCGCGTGCCGCTCGAGCAGGCACTGTCCGCCGAGACCACGCACCGGCACGACTACCTGACCACCTACGTCGACGACCTGCCCAACGTGCTGGACCTGGACGCGATCCGCTCGGCCGGCGTGCGCATCGGCGCCGACCCGCTGGGCGGCGCCTCGGTCGAGTACTGGGCGGCGATCGCCGAACGGCACCGGCTCGACCTGACCGTGGTCAACCCCGAGGTGGACCCGCGCTGGGCGTTCATGACGCTCGACTGGGACGGCAAGATCCGCATGGACTGCTCGTCGCCGTCGGCGATGGCGTCGCTCGTGGCACGCATGACCGGCGACGGCGGCAGCGCGCCGTTCGACGTCGCGACCGGCAACGACGCCGACTCCGACCGGCACGGCATCGTCACTCCCGACGCCGGGCTGATGAACCCCAACCACTACCTCGCCGTGGCGATCGAGTACCTGTACGGCGGGGCCCGCCCGGGCTGGCCGGCCGACGCCGCGATCGGCAAGACGCTGGTGAGCTCGGCGCTCATCGACCGCGTGGCCGCCGGGCTGGGCCGCCGGCTGGTGGAGGTGCCGGTCGGGTTCAAGTGGTTCGTGCCCGGCCTGCTGGACGGCTCGGTCGGGTTCGGCGGTGAGGAGTCCGCCGGGGCGTCGTTCCTGCGCCGCGACGGCGGTGTGTGGTCCACCGACAAGGACGGCCTGCTGCTGGCCCTGCTGGCCTCCGAGATCCTCGCGACGACGGGGAGGTCGCCCTCGGAGCACCACCGCGACCTCGTGCAGCGCTACGGCGAGTCCTGGTACGCCCGCGTCGACGCGCCGGCCAGCCGCGAGGAGAAGGCCCGGCTCGGCGCCCTGTCGCCCGAGCAGGTCACGTCCACCACGCTGGCCGGGCAGGACATCACCGCGAGGCTCACCGAGGCGCCGGGCAACGGCGCCAAGATCGGCGGGCTCAAGGTGACGACGAAGGACGCATGGTTCGCCGCGCGCCCGTCCGGCACCGAGGACGTCTACAAGATCTACGCCGAGTCGTTCGTCTCGGCCGACCACCTCGCGCAGGTCCAGGCGGCGGCCAAGGACGTCGTGTCCGACGCCCTCGCCTGACCCGGCGCGACCGCTCGCGCAGGCCGGTCCGGGACGACGCCGTCAGGCGCCCGGGCCGGCCTTGCGCGTCCCCAGGTCCGTGTACGTGCGCAGCAGGTCGTCGTGCTCGGGGTGGCGGGCCATGTACGCGCGCACGAACGGGCACAGCGGCACCACCTTCTGCCCCGCCTCCCGCGCGGCCGCCAGGGCGCCGGCGACCAGCCGCGACCCGATCCCCTGCCCCTCGAGCGCCGGGTCCACCTCGGTGTGGGTGAACACCAGCGCGTCGCCGAGCGGGTGGTAGTACGCCGCCCCGGCCACCGTGCCGTCCGCCAGGGTGGCCACGAAGGCCGACCGCTCGGCGTCCTGGGAGACCGTGACGTCCGGTCGCACGCTCTGCTGCTCGCTCATGGTGCCCATCGTGGGCCTCGTGGGGCCGTCAGGCCACGAGGCGCGCGTAGTCCGGGTTGCGCTCGACGAACTGGGCCACGTACCAGCAGGCCGGCACGACCGTGTCGCCCGCCGCGGCGGCGTCGTCGAGCGCCCGGCGCGTCATCGCGGCGGCGACACCGCGTCCGCGGAACGGCGGGAGCGTCACGGTGCGCGGCATGACGACGACGCCGTCGGTGCGCCGGTACTCGAGCACCCCCATGAGCTCGCCGCCGTCGGGCGAGCGCGCCTCGTACCGGGACCGCTCGGGCACGTGGACGACGGTGCAGACCTCGGTGCGCGCGGGCTCGTCGCTCATGTCCCGCACGCTAGCGACCACGTCCGACGAGCGCGCGTCGCACGCCCGGCAGGCGAACGGCCGGCGGGGCGGCCGGCGGGGCGCGGAAGGACCGGGACGGGGGGCGGACGCGGCGAGAATCACCACGCCAGGAGGCAGGCGGACCTGAGAGAATCCGACCGTGCCCAACCCCTATGCCGACGTCCTTCGCGTGCCCGGCGCCGCCGCCTTCTCCGGGGCCGGTGCGCTGGCCCGTCTCCCCCAGTCCATGGTGGGGATCGGCACCGTGCTCATGGTGGAGGGGCTGTACGGCTCGTACGCGGCCGCGGGCCGCGTCTCGGGCGTCCTGGTCATCGCCCAGGCGCTGCTGTCGCCGCAGGTGGCGCGCTGGGTGGACCGCTCCGGGCAGCGCCGCGTGCTGCTGCCCATGCTGGCCCTGACCACGCTGAGCATGGCCGCGCTCGTGGTGGCCGCGTGGTTGCGCGCGCCCGAGGCGCTGCTGTGGCTGTTCGCGCTGCTGGGCGGCGGCTCGCAGGGCTCCTACGGCTCGTACGTGCGGGCCCGCTGGTCGCACGTCGTGCGCGAGCCCAAGCGGCTGCACACCGCCTACTCCCTGGAGTCGGCGATCGACGAGCTGGGCTTCATCGTGGGGCCGGTGCTCGCCACCACGCTCGCCACCGCCGTCCTGCCGCCGGCCGGCGTCGCGGTGGCCGTCGTCGTCGGCGGCGCGGGCGCGCTGATGTTCCTCGCCCAGCGCCGCACGGAGCCGCCGCTGACGACGGCGCCGGCGAGCGCCGGCGGCGTCGGCACGGTGCGGCCCGCCGGGCGCCGGTCGGCGGTCCTCATGCCGGGGATGCCCGTGCTGGCCGTGACGTTCGTGGCCATGGGCACGATCTTCGGCGCCTCCGACGTCGCCACCGTGGCGTTCGCCCAGGAGCACGGCAACCAGGGCCTGTCCGGCCTCATCCTCGCGGCGTTCGCGCTGGGGTCGCTGGTGGCCGGCCTGATCTACGGCGCGCTGCACCTGCGCTCGTCGCTGTCCACCCGGTTCGTGATCGGGCTCGTGGCGCTCGCCGCCGGCGTCTCGCTGTTCCTCGTGACGCACAGCCTGGTCTCGCTCGCGGCGGTCATGTCCGTGACCGGCCTGGCGATCGCCCCCACGATCATCAACGGCAACGCGATGGCGCAGGCCCTGGTGCCGCCGGAGCGGCTCACCGAGGCGCTCGCGTGGGTCAGCGCGGCGCTGGGCGTGGGGGCGTCCCTCGGGTCCTGGCTCGCCGGCACCCGCATCGAGGAGGCCGGCGCCGCCGCCGGCTTCCACGTGGCCATGGGCGCCGCGTGGGCCAGCGCCCTCATCGCCCTGGTGACGCTGCCCGTGCTGCGGCGGCTGAAGCCGCACCAGCCGGTGCAGGACGTCACCGAGCCGGCCTGACGCTCCGCCTCGAGCGCTGTGGGTGGCGCCCGCGGCTCAGGCCTGCGGCGAGCGCGCGTCGTAGCGCCAGAACCGCGGGTTGAGCCGCACCACCGCCCACATCGCCACGAGGCTCGCCAGGCCGCCGACGACGGCGGCCCAGCCCTCGGTGAACCAGCTCGACCCCGCGCCCATCACCAGCTCGCCGAGGCGGGGACCGCCCGCGACGACGACGATGAACACGCCCTGCAGGCGCCCGCGCATGTGGTCGGGCGCGGCGGTCTGCAGGATCGACTGGCGGAACACCGAGGACAGCGCGTCGGTCCCGCCGGCCAGGCCGAGCGCGACGCACGCGAGCGCCAGCGCGCCGAGCAGCACGCCGTCCGGCTGCGTGCGTCCGACCAGCACCAGCACCACGCCGAACCCGGTGACGGACAGGCCCCACCCGGTGATGGCCCACGCGATCGCCCGCCCGTGCCGGTGGACCCGTCCGAGCGGTCCCGAGAACAGCGTGGCCAGGATGCCGCCCGCGGCGAACGCGGCGGCGAGCACGCCCGTCGTCGTCTCCCCGCCGCCGAGGTAGACCACGGCCGCGGCCGGCCACAGCACGCGCGGGAACGCCAGCACCATCGCGCACAGGTCCACGAGGAACGAGGTGCGCAGGTTGGGCCGCGTGGCCAGGAACCGCAGCCCCTCGAGCACCGAGCGCAGCCCGACGCGACGGCGGCCGGCGGCGGCCGCGTCGCCCTCCCCCGGCTCCGGCGGGAGCGCGGGCAGGCGCCACACGGCCCACAGGGCCGCGGTGAACATCACCGCGTCGAGCGTGTAGGCGACGGCGTAGTCGGCCGCCGCGACGAGCGCGGCACCCAGCAGCGGCCCGCCGGTGAGCGCCACGTTGAAGGCCAGCGTCTGCAGCGCGTTGGCGGCGGGCATGAGCGACGCCGGCAGCAGCCGGGGGATGATCGCCGACCGCGCCGGGTTGTTGATGGCGAACGCCGCCGACTGCAGCGCCACCAGCCCGTACAGCAGCTCCACCGAGCCGACGTCGAGCCACGCCTGCAGCGCGATCGCGGCCGTGACCAGCCACAGCACGACGGACGCCAGCAGCGAGACGCGGCGGCGGTCGTAGTGGTCGACCAGCGCCCCGCCGTACAGGCCGAGGGCCACGAGCGGCACGAGCGCGAAGACGCCGAGCGTGCCGACGGCGAGGGTCGAGCCGGTGAGGTCGTAGACCTGCAGGCCGACGGCGACGACCGTGAGCTGCGCCCCGAGGTTCGAGACCCCCAGCCCCCACCACAGCCGGCGGTACTCCGGCGAGACGCGCAGCGGCGTCAGGTCGGCGAGGAGACGGGGCATGGTGAGCCGATCGTACGCCGCGGCAACGGCCCGACGGGCTCGCGCGGTCACCGGGGCGGCGCGTCAGGGCAACTCGTCCAGCGCGTCCTGCACCTCGTCGACGATCGCCTCCATCGCGCGGCGGGCCGCGTCGGCGTCCCCGCCCGCGACGGCCCGGGCCACCGCCTCGTGCTGCGCGAGCGCGCCCGGCACGGGCGAGGCGGGCATGAGGCCCAGGGCCGTGCGCCCGGACAGCACCGCGGCGACGACGTCGGTGAGCGCGCCGAAGAGCTCGTTGCCGCTGTGGCGCAGCAGCAGCTCGTGCATCTCGACGTCCAGGCCGAGGAACTCCTCGTGGTCGCCCTCGCCCGCCTCGCCGAGCGCCCGCATGCGGCCGGCGATCTCCCCGAGCCGGGCGCGGACCGCGGCCGGCGCGTGCCGGGCGGCACCCGCCGCGGCGAGCGGCTCGACGGCGTGGCGCATCTCGGTGAGCGAGCGCAGCTGCTCGACCCGGCCGGGCCCCTGCAGGCGCCAGGCGATCACGCGCGGGTCGAGCACCTGCCACGACTCCATGCCGAGCACCACGAGCCCGACCCGCCGCCCGGAGCGCACCAGGCCGAGGCCCTCGAGCACGCGCATCGCCTCGCGCGCGACCGTGCGCGAGACGCCGAACTCGGCGCTGATCGAGTCCAGGGTCAGCACCCGGCCGGGCTCGAGCGCACCACCGGTGATGCGCAGCCCCAGGGTGTCGACCACGGCGCTGTGGAGGACGACGGTCGGCATGCCGGAAGCCTAAGCGGCGGCCCGGCCTCGCGGTTTGCTAAAGGTGTTACCAATCGGTCAGGATGCTCGGCGTGGACACCGAGGTCACGCACCAGAACACGCACATCGTCGTCATGGGGGTCGCAGGCTCCGGCAAGACGACAGTCGCCGCGCTCCTCGCCGGCAGGCTCGGCGCCTCCTTCGCGGAGGGCGACGAGTTCCATCCGCCCGCCAACGTCGCCAAGATGACCGCCGGAGTCCCCCTGGACGACGCGGACCGCTGGCCCTGGCTCGGCACGATCCGCGACTGGCTCAGCTCCGAGCACGACGCCGGCCGCACCGGCGTCGTGCCCGCGTCGTCGCTCAAGCGCGCCTACCGCGACCTGCTGCGCGAGGCGCGCGGCGGGGTGCTCTTCGTGCACCTCACCGGCAGCCGCGAGCTGCTCACCGAGCGCATCCAGGGCCGTGCCGGGCACTTCATGAAGCCGGCGATGCTCGAGAGCCAGCTCGCCACGCTCGAGCCGCTGGGCACCGACGAGGCGGGATTCACCGTCGACGTCACGCCGCGCCCGGCGCAGATCGTGGACGAGATCGTCGAGCGCCTCGCCGCCCGCGGCATCCGCACTGCGGTGACCGGCTCCGCGGCGACCGAGTCCGCGGCGGCCCAGCCGGCCGAGGAGCGCTGATGCTCGCCACGCTCGCCGGCTCCGCTCCCGGCCCCCTCGCCGCCCACCTGCCCACCGTGCTCGCCGCCACCGCGGACGACGCGGCGCCCACCGCGTCGACGCCGCAGCTCGTGCTCGCCGCGGTGCTCGGCATCGCCGTCATCGTCGCCCTCATCGTCTGGGCGAAGATGCACCCGTTCCTCGCCCTGGTCATCGGCTCGGGCGTGCTCGCCGTCGCCGCCGGCACCGGCCTGGTGGAGGCGTTCGACGACTTCACCAAGGGTCTCGGCTCCACCGTGGGCGGCGTGGGCGTGCTCATCGCGCTCGGCGCCATCATCGGCAAGCTGCTCATCGACTCCGGCGGCGCCGACCGGATCGTCGACACCGTCCTGGACAAGACGCCCGCCCGGCGCATGCCGTGGGCGATGGCGCTGGTGGCGTTCGTCGTCGGCATCCCGCTGTTCTTCGAGGTCGGCGTGGTGCTGCTCATCCCCGTGGTGATGATCGTCGCCCGGCGCGCCCGCCTGTCCCCGGTGCTCGTGGGCATCTCCGCGCTCGCGGGCCTGTCCGCGCTGCACGGGCTCGTGCCGCCGCACCCCGGGCCGCTGCTGGCGATCGAGGCGCTGGGCGCCGACGTCGGCCTCACCCTCGGCCTCGGACTGCTCGTCGCGGTGCCGACCGTGGTGCTCGCCGGGCCGGTGCTGGCCAAGGTCCTGACGCGGTGGGTGCCGCTCGACCCGCCCACGAGCGTGCTCGGCTCGCCGGCCGAGAGCGCCTCGGGGACCGAGCCGCGCCGCCGGCCGAGCTTCGCCGTGTCCGTGCTCGTGGTGCTGCTGCCGGTGATCCTCATGCTGGCGCGCGCCGTCGTCGAGGTCGCCGGGCAGGTCGGGACCGGCTGGGGCGGCGTGCTGGAGTTCCTCGGCGAGCCCCTGGTGGCGCTGCTCATCACCACGCTCGTCGGCCTGTTCGCCTTCGGCACGGCGGTGGGCCGCACCCGCCAGCAGCTGAGCGACCTGGTGGGCTCCTCCTTCCTCCCGATCGCCGGGATCCTGCTCATCGTGGGCGCCGGCGGCGGCTTCAAGGAGACGCTCGTCGGCACGGGCGTGGGCGACGTCATCGCCTCCGGCATCAGCGACGCGAACCTCAACCCGCTGCTGGCCGGCTGGCTGGTGGCCGTGCTGATCCGCGTCGCCACGGGCTCGGCGACCGTCGCCACGATCACCGCCGCCGGGATCATGGCGCCGATCGCCGCGGGCTTGGACCCCACGCACGCGGCGCTGCTCGTGCTTGCCGTCGGCGCGGGGTCGGTGTTCCTCTCCCACGTCAACGACGCCGGCTTCTGGCTGGTCAAGGAGTACTTCGGCATGACCGTGGGGCAGACGTTCAAGACGTGGTCCCTGATGGAGACCACGCTGTCCGTCGTCGCCCTCGTGGCCGTGCTCCTGCTCGGGCTCGTGGTCTAGCGGCTCGCGCGCCCCGCCGACGGCGACGGACCCGCGGGGTCCGTCGCCGTCGGCGTGTTTGGGGCTGCCCGTGGTGCCGTCAGCGGGTGGCAGCGGCCGCGAGGCGCCGTCGGGTGCCGACGAGCGCCAGGCCCGCGGCCAGCAGCAGAGCGGCCAGGCCGACGAGGGCGGCGTCCGCGCCCGTGCGGGCGAGGGTCCCCGCGTCGGTCCCGGCGTCGGTCGTCGTCGCGCCGGTCCCCGCGCTGGTCGTCGTCGCGCTGGTGCCCGTGGCGTCGGTGCCCGTGGCGTCGGTGCCGACGGTGCCGACGGTGCCCGCACCGGTGGCGCCGAGGCCCGCCGGCAGCGTCACGGCACCGACCGGAGCCGTCGGAAGGGCGCCGCCGAAGCCACCGCCGGAACCGTCACCCGGCGTCGTGGTGCCGTCGCCGTCACCCGGCGTCGTCGGGTCCGTGCCCTCGTTCCCGTCACCGCCACCCGGCGTCGTCGGGTCCGTGCCCTCGTTCCCGTCACCGCCACCCGGCGTCGTCGGGTCGGTCGGGACGATGCCCGCGTCGCCGTCCTCCAGGACGTCGTCGAGCAGGCCGTCCTCCGCGAGGACGGAGTCGACCACGCCGACGAGGTCGCCCGCGAGCAGCTCGTCGAGGGTGCCGTCGAGGTCGTTGACGATCTCCTCGACCAGGCCGTCGGTCACGCCCTGCGAGGGCTCGTCCGGCCCCAGCACGTCGTCCAGCAGGCCGTCCTCGCCGACCACGGCGTCCAGGGTGTCCTCCAGCGCGGACCCGGTGCCCAGCGCGTCGTCCAGGCGGCCGCCGACGGACGGAACGACCTCGGCGACCGTGTCCACGCCGCCGTCCTCGAGCACGTCGTCCACCAGGCCGTCCTGGTCCAGCACGCCGTCGGTGACCCCGTTCAGGTCGCCCGCGAGCAGGTCGTCGGTGGTGGTGTCGACGTCGTCGACCACTGCCTCCACGACCTCGTCCGTCAGCCCGTCGCTCGGCGTGTCGGCACCCACCACGTCGTCGACCAGGCCGTCCTCGCCGACCACGGCACCGAGCGTGTCCTCGACCGCCGAGCCAGTGCCCAGCGCCTCGTCCACGGCGCCGCCGGCGGACGTCACGTCCTCGGCCACCGCGTCCACACCGCCGTCCTCGAGCACGTCGTCGACGGCGCCGTCCTGGTCCAGCACGCCGTCGGTGACCCCGTTCAGGTCGCCCGCGAGCAGGTCGTCGGCGGCGGTGTCGACGTCGTCGACCACCGCCTCCACGACATCGTCCGTCAGCCCGTCGCTCGGCGCGTCGGCACCCACGACGTCGTCGACCAGGCCGTCCTCGCCGACCACGGCACCGAGCGTGTCCTCGACCGCCGAGCCAGTGCCCAGCGCCTCGTCCACGCCGCCGCCGGCGGACGTCACGTCCTCGGCCACCGCGTCCACACCGCCGTCCTCGAGCACGTCGTCGACCGCACCGGCGTCGCCGGTCACGTCGTCCACGACGGCGGGCACATCGAGCGCCGCGGTGTCCTCGACGGTCTCGGCGACGTCCTGCGCGGCGGGGTCGACCAGGTCGTCGGTGGTAGTGGCCTCCGGCGCATCGGCGCCGACGACGTCGTCGACCAGGCCCTCGTCACCGGCGACCGCCTCGACGGTCGCCTCGACGGGCTCGGTGTCGACCGCGGGAAGATCGACGTCGGTCTCGACCGGCACGTCCGGGAGCTCCTCCGAGACGCCCGAGAGGTTGGCCGCGACGGACGTGTCGGCGCCGATGTTCACGTCGAGGACGTCGCCCTCGGCGGCGTGGGCAGTGGCGGCCCCGGCGACCACGAGGCCGCCTGCGACGAGCAGCGTCTGCACGGCTCGTCTCGCGTTGCTGTTCATGATGTCTCTCCTGCGAAGAAGTGATGACGTGGTCATCCGTCGGCAGGGCGCCGACGGCGGTCCGTGCCGCGCTCAGGCGCGCGGCGGGACCACGTCAGGCAGGAGAGACGGGGACGTCGAAGAACGTCGACGTGTGGCGGGACAGCGTCTCCGCCGCGGCCAGGAGCCACGACGTCGCGCCGGCCGTGGCGGCGGACGCCAGGTCGGCCGCCGCGCCGTCGAGACCGCGCACCGGAGAGGTGGAGCTGGAGGTGCCCGCGGCACCGCCGGCCGGCGCCGCGGGGGCCTGGGGGGCGGCCGGGGCCGACGTGCCGCCCGGCGCCTCGGTCGCCGACGCCGCGACGGCGGCCTGGGCGGCTGCCGGGAGAGCCGTCGGCGCACCGGCGCCGCGGGCCGTCCCGGCCGCGGGGGCCTCGGTCGTGGCCGGGGCGGTGGCTCCGGCCGGGGCCGTGACGGCGCTCTCGGGGGCGCTCTCGGCCGGAGTCTCGGCCCGGGTGCCGCCGGTGGCCGCGACGACGCTGCCGGGGCCCGCGCCGCCCGGGGCCGGGAGCGCGGGAGCCGGGTGCGCGGGGCCGGGCCCGGTGCCGGGGCCCGTCACCGGGCCGAGCACCGGGTCGGTGACCGGCAGCAGCGGGTCCGTGATCGGCCGCAGCGGCCCGTCGATCGGCGAGAGCACCGGCTCCAGGACGGGCCGCAGCGGCTCGACGACCGGCGCGACGACGTCGAGCACGGGGTCCGTGATCGGGGTGACGGTGTCGAGCACGGGCGTCAGCGCGCCGACCACCGGGCTGAGGGTCTCGCCGACCACGCCGGTGACCGGGGCGACCACGGGGGCGACGGCGTCGAGCACCGGCGTCGTCGCCCCGAGCACGGGCCGCAGCCCCTCGGTGACCGGGGAAAGCACGTCGGCCACGCCGCCCGTCACGGGGGCGAGCGCGCCCGTCACGGGCGCCGCCACGCCGATGGCGGGCTCGAGGAGCCCTCCGGCGAGCTCGCCGACCGGCGCGACGACGCCGGCCAGCGCGCCCCCGTCGGCGGGCTGGGACGCGGGCTACTCGGCAGGCTTCGCCGGGGCGGGTTCCGGGGCGGGCGCCGGCTTCGGTGCGGCGGGCTTCGACGCAGCCGTCGCGGGCTCGGGCGCCGGCTCGGGGGCGGCAGGCTCCGGCGCGGCAGGCGCAAGCTCCGGCGCGGCAGGCGCAGGCTCCGGCGCGGCAGGCGCAGGCTCCGGCGCGGCACGTTCGGGCTCAGGCGCGGGCGCCGGCTCCGGTGCGGCCGGCGCCGATCGGCCCGTCACCGGCGCGGTGACCGCCTCGACGGTGGCGGCGACGGGCTTCGTCACGGTCCGCGCGGTGGCGGTGACCGGCTCGGCCACCCGCTCGACCGTCGTCGTGACGGGAGAGAGCACGTCGCCGAGCCCGGGCCGCGCCTCGTCGGCGGACGCCCCGGCGGCAAGCACGACGCCGAGCGCGGTGGCCCCGCACGCCCCGGCCGTGGCGGCCGCGGCGCGCACGAGCCAGCGGCGCAGGCCCCCCGGCCTGGCGGCGCGCTCGACGCGTCGTGTCATGGCTTCCCCCCTGCGTCCGCGGATCCGGCGTCGGGCAGCAGCCCGGCGCGTCACCGTCGGTCCGGCCACGAGGACCGGTACGGCCAGGGTGCACAGGCCCGCGGGACCTCGCAACCGATGGCCGCGACCCCGTCGCCGGGGCCCGCGGGGCGGCGCGCTACGCCACGGAGGTGCCGAACGCCAGGCCGAGGAGGTAGGTGACCGCTGCCGCGCCGAAGCCGATCGCGAGCTGCCGCAGCGCCCGGGTCAGGGGCGACGTGCCGGACAGCAGGCCGGTGATGGCACCGGTGACCAGCAGCGCCACGCCCACGAGCGCGGCGGCGACCGCCACCGCCGTCAGGCCCTCGAGCCCGAGCAGGTACGGCAGCACCGGGATCACGGCGCCCGAGGCGAAGAAGCAGAAGCTCGACAGCGCGGCGCCCCAGGCGGTGCCGTGCGTCTCGAGGTCGTCGGCCTCGACACCGGCGTCCGCCTCCGCGGCCCGGGTGGCGTGCAGGTCGCGCGCGGTCGGGGCCACCGGGACGGCCCCGGTGCCGGTCATGGTGCCCGCAGCCGCGAGGCGGGCCAGGACGGCGTCGGCGTGCCCCTGCGCCTCGGCCGCCTCCATGCCGCGGGCCCGGTAGACGAGCGCGAGCTCGTTGGCGTCGACGTCCAGGTGCGGCAGCGCCCGGGCGGCGTCGGCGCCCGGCGTGGAGGCCTCGAGCAGCTCGCGCTGGGAGCGGATCGAGACGAACTCCCCCGCGCCCATCGACAGGGCGCCGGCGAGCAGGCCGGCAAGGCCGGTGAGCAGCACGGTGTGCTGCGCCGCGCCCGAGGCGCCGATGCCCAGCACCAGGGCGAGGTTGGACACCAGGCCGTCGTTGGCGCCGAAGACTGCCGCGCGGAACGTGCCCGAGAGCCGGTTGCGGCCGCGGGTGGCCAGGCCGCGCACCACCTCCTCGTGGATCTTCTCGTCGGCGGCCATCGCCGCGGTGGCGTCCGCCTCGTCCACGTAGCCCGAGCGGGCCTCGGCGCGCTGGGCGAGCGCGAGCACGAAGACGCCGCCGAAGCGCCGGGCGAGCCACCCCAGCGCCCGGGTGCGCAGGTCGCCGCGCAGCGGGCGTCCGGCGTCGTCGCCCAGCAGGTCGAGCCAGTGCTGCTCGTGGCGGCGCTCCGCCTCGGCGAGCGCGAGCAGGATCTCGCGCTCCTCGCCCGAGCGGCGTCCGGCCAGGTCGCGGTAGACGGCGGCCTCCGCGCGCTCGTCCGCGAGGTAGCGGCGCCAGCGGCGGACGTCGGCCGGGGTGCGGTGGCGTGACGGGTGCTGGCCGGCGGCGCGCTCGGCAGGGGTGGGGGTGGCCATGCCCGCATGATCCCGCCGCGCGGGGCCCCGGCGGTTTCGCCCGTCCCAATCCGCGGACCTGCGCGGGCGGCGGCGCGGTCCCACGACGGCGGGCGGGCGGCGGCGGTGACGTCGCAGGACGCCCGCGGACCGCCCCGTGCTCGGGCGCCGCGCGGCGCGTCGGCGCCCAGGTGGTCGCTTGTGTCGGCGGTACGGGGCAGAATGCCTGCCCGTGATCATCGTGAGCACCGACGGTTCGTGCCTGCGCAACCCGGGCGGGGCCATCGGCTGGGCGTGGGTCGCTCACGAGGGCGGCCGCTTCGACTCGGGCGGCGCGGCGTCCGGCACCAACCAGGTCGCCGAGCTGACCGCCGTGCTGCGCGCCGTCGAGGCGCACCCCGGTGCCGAACCGCTGCTCATCGAGGCCGACTCGCAGTACGCGATCCGGTGCGCGTCGGAGTGGATCGAGGGCTGGCGCCGCAAGGGCTGGCGCACGGCGTCCGGCTCCCCCGTGAAGAACCTCGAGCTCGTCCAGGCCATCGACCGGGCGATCACCGACCGCGAGGGCCCCGTGCGGTTCCGCTGGGTGCGCGGCCACGTCGGCAACCCGTTCAACGAGCGCGCCGACGAGCTCGCCGGCCTGGCCGCCCGCGACTGGGCCGAGGGCCGCGGCGAGATCGGCTCGGTGCTCATCGCCGACCTGCCCGCGGACGCCGACGTCGTGCCCGCCCGCACGCGCACCGGCGAGCCGGTGGCGGCGTCGGCCGGCGCCGAGCCGCGGCGCGCCGGCGCGCGCGAGACCGCGCCGCAGTGGGAGCTCGGAACCCTCTTCGACTGAGCCGGCCGGGCGCCCTCAGGCCGCCTCGCGCCGTGCCGCGCCGGCGGCGCCCGCCACGACGGCGGGCGTCCGCGGGCGGGCCGCCGCGTACCAGCCGGCGAGCAGCAGGACCATCAGGGCGACGTCGACTACGTCGCCGGCGTAGTACATGAGCTGCGCGCCCTGCCGCGCGTCGCCGCCCGGCACGCCGGCGGGCGGGTGCGCGTAGGCCCACTTCGCCAGGACGGAGTGGGCGGCCACGAACGCCACCAGCACCGCTGCCCGCACCCGCACGGACGCGCGGTGCGGGTCGGGGTCGACCCCCACGAGCGCGGCGGTGAACAGGTAGCCCGCGAGCAGCACGTGGGCGTGCACGGCCGCGTGCACGAGCGCCGAGGCGTGCATCCGGGGGTACAGCGCCGTCGTGTACAGCAGCCACAGGCCCCCGCCGTCCAGCACCGCCGCCGTCACGGGATGGGTGAGCACCCGCACCGGCCGGGCGCGCAGCGCCCGCGTCAGCCGCCGGGCCGCCGCGACGGGCAGGGCCCGCAGCGCGACGGTCACCGGCGCTGCCTGCACGAGCAGCAGCGGCCCCAGCATGCCGAGCAGCACGTGCCCGGCCATGTGCGCGGTGAACGCGCCGCGCGCGGCCGCCGCGAGCGGGCCGACCAGCGCGGCGCCGACGCAGGCCGCTCCGGCGTACCAGCTCAGGGTCCGCGGCCAGGGCCACGGACCGCGGCCGCGGGCGCGCGCCGCGCCCACCCCGTACGCGACCCCCGCGCCCGCGAGCAGGAGCACGACCACGACGTCGAGCGCCACCCAGCCCGACGGCGCGAACCCGCCCGAGGCGTCGTGACCGCCGGGGACCCCCGGGTCGTGCCCCGGCCCGTGCCCCGCCACGGTCACCCCGCGGCCGGCGCCGGGCGGGTGCGGCGCACCACGACCAGCCCGGCCACCAGCAGCACGGCGGCCGACCCGATCCACACCACGTCGTAGAGCAGCAGGTCCACGCCGTAGCGGATCTGGTGGATGCCCAGCAGCTTGTGGCTGACGACCCCGTCGAGGAGCTGGAACAGCCCGACGCCCGCGACCACGGCACCGACCCACCGCGCCCAGCGCACCGCCGCGCGCCGGCGCACGTCCGCCAGCAGGAACAGCCCCGCGACGGTGACGAACCAGCCGAAGGCGTGGAAGACGCCGTCGGCGAGCAGCGCCACCCGGGTGGTCGACAAGTCGTAGAAGTGGTGCCACTGGAGGCCGAGGTGGAAGACGAACAGGTCGATCATCGACGCCGCGACCCCGGCGCCGAACAGCACTCCGGACAGCACCGTGCGCCGGTCGAGGTCGACGTCGGCGCCCTGGCCCGCGGGCGCCCCGCGGCGCGTCCCACCCTCGCTCATGCGGCCTCCCGGGTCGTCCTCGCCGCGGCCATCGTCGGGCCCGCCGCGCCCGGCCGCATGCGCAGCGGCGTCCCGATCCGTGATCGACTGGACCCGTGCTCACCGTCCGCCACGTCTCGCCGCGCCGGCTGGACGTCGCCCTCACCCTCGCCCCGCTCGGGCACGGGCCGGCGGACCCCACCTTCCACCGGGCCGCGGACGGCTCCCTGTGGCGCACCTCGCTGCTGCGCACCGGGCCGGTGACGCAGCGGTTCGTGCCGGCCGGGCCGCACGAGGTGCTGGTGCAGCTGTGGGGCGACGGCGCCCGCGAGGCCGCCGACGCCGTGCCGGCGCTGCTCGGCGAGGACGACGACGCCTCGGGCTTCGCGCCGCCGGAGCAGCTCGTCGACGCCCACCGGCGGGCCGCCGGGATGCGGATGGCCCGCAGCGGCCGGGTGCTCGAGGCGCTGGTGCCCGCGGTGCTGGAGCAGCGCGTGCAGACCGTCACGGCGCACCGCGCCTGGCGCTGGCTGGTGACCCGGCACGGCTCGCCCGCCCCCGGCCCGGCCCCGGACGGCATGCGGGTGGTGCCCGACGCCCGCACGTGGGCCCGCGTGCCCGTGTGGGACTGGCACCGCGCCGGCGTGGACCCGGGCCGGGCCCGGACCGCGACGCGGTGCGCGCAGGTGGCGCCCCGGCTGGAGGAGGCGTGCGGGATGACCGGCGCCGAGGCGCGCGAGCGGCTCGAGAAGGTGCCGGGCGTGGGGGTGTGGACGTCGGCCGAGGTCGCGCAGCGGGCGTTCGGCGACGCCGACGCGGTCTCGGTGGGCGACTTCCACCTGCCCGCGGCGGTCGGCTGGGCGCTGGCCGGCGAGCGCACCGACGACGCCGGGATGCTGCGGCTGCTGGCGCCGTACGCGCCGCACCGCCACCGGGTCGTCCGGCTGCTGACGCTGCAGGGCCGGGCGGTGGCCCCGCGCCGCGGGCCCAAGCTGCCGATCCCGGACCACCGCCGGTTCTGACGCACGAGGCCGCCTCCCGGCGTCGGGAGGCGGCCTCGTGACCGTCCGGTCGCGCGACGTCCGCGGCCCGCCGTCGGCGGGCGGCGCAGCGCGGGACCACGCCGTCAGCGCTCGACGGCGTCGTCCTCGCCCCGCAGGACGCTCTCGTCACGCATCGGCGCGGCCGCCTCGGCGGCGGTGCGCCCGACGAGCGTGGTGCGTCGCGGGTTGGCGATCGAGCGGTAGGTGCTCTCGTGGGCCTCGGCCATGTGTCCTCCTCCTAGCTGCGCACGGGCTGCGGTGCACGCGGTCCGGCCCGCGCCGTTGCGGGCGAGGCGTCCATTCTGGGGCGATACCCAGTGTCGCCACCACCGCAGCGCCCCGCGCGGCGGTGTGAGACCGCTCACGAGAGGGGCGAGATCTCGCCGTTCCCGGCAGCCGCGGCCGTGAGACGCAGGCTCACGATCCGTGCGCCGCGCTCTCACGCCGGGGCCTGACGCCGGGCCCTCGACGCGGCCGGCCCCCCGGACCCCGCGCTCGCCCAGTTCGGCCGAGGCGCGCTGCGCCGACCTGCGCGACGATCGGCCCATGGCCATCGACCCTGCCGCAGCCCCGCAGCTGGTGCTGCTGCGCCACGGCGAGACCGAGTGGTCCGCCTCCGGGCAGCACACCGGCCTGACCGACGTCCCCCTCACCGCCGCCGGCGAGGCGCAGGCCCGGCAGGCGGCGCGCGCGCTCGCCGCCTACGACTTCGCCGCCGTCTACACGTCGCCGCGCCGGCGGGCGCGGCGCACGGCGGAGATCGTCGGCCACCCCGACGCCGTCGTCGACCCGGACCTCGCCGAGTGGGACTACGGCCCCGTCGAGGGTCGCACCTCCAAGGAGCTGTCGGGGCTGCTCGGGCACGACTTCGAGATCTTCGCCGACGGGGTGCGGGTGCTGCCGCCCGACCCGGAGCGCTCCGGAGGCAGCCCGGGCGAGCTGCTGGAGGACGTCCGGGCGCGCGCCGACGCCGTGGTGGCGCGGGTGGAGCCGACCCTCGCCGCGGGCGGCAGCGTGCTCGTCGTCGCGCACGGCCACCTGCTGCGCGTGCTGGCCACGGCGTGGATCGGCGCGGACCCGCGCCTGGCCGCCCGTCTGGAGCTGGGCACCGCGGCGATCTGCCTGCTCGGGCACGGCCACGGCCTGCGCACGATCGAGGGCTGGAACCTGGCCCCGACGTCCTGACCGACCGGCGGGCCCGACGGTGGTCCGAAGGGTGCCCGGGGAGCCCGCGAGCGCCCACCGCGCCTCGCGACCGCGCCGACACGCCGTGGTACGGTCGCCGCGGTCCGGCACGATGCCCGGCCTCCTCCAGCCCGGGAGCGCGTGTGGACATCCCGCAGGTCGTGACGGACGACGACGTCGACCTGGAAGCCTGCGCCGCCGAGCCGATCCACGTCCCCGGCGCGATCCAGGCGCGCGGCGTGCTGCTCGTGCTCGACGACGGCGCCGTGGTCCAGGCCTCCAGCAGCGTGACCGACCTGCTCGGGGCCGACGTCGAGGCCGCTCTCGGCCGCCCCGCCGAGGAGCTGCTGGGCGCCGGGGCCGTCGAGCGCCTGCACCTGGCCGAGGCCGCCGCGACGGGGCCGCTCGCCGACAACCTCCACCGCGTGACGATCCAGGACCGGCCGTGGGTCGCCACCGCGCACCGGACCGCCGCCGGGACCGTGATCGTCGAGCTCGAGCCGCTGGCCCCCGACGCCCCCGACGCCGGCGAGGCGTTCCGCACCGCCTACGCCCTGCTGCGGCAGGCGTCGTCGGTCGGGTCGCTGCAGGCGCTGTACGACCTGGCCGCGCGCGGGGTGCGCCAGCTCACCGGGTTCGACCGCGTGATGGTTTACCGCTTCGACCCCGAGCACAACGGCGAGGTCGTCGCCGAGGCGCGGCGCGACGACCTGGAGCCGCTGCTCGGACTGCACTACCCGGCCTCGGACATCCCGCCGCAGGCGCGCGCGCTGTACGAGAAGAGCTGGCTGCGCCTCATCTCCGACGTGCGGGCGCGCCCGGCGCGGCTGGTGCCCGTGCTGCACCCGCGCACCGGGCAGCCGGCCGACCTCACGTTCGCCGGCCTGCGGTCGGTCTCCCCGGTGCACCTGCAGTACCTGGCGAACATGGGCGTGGGTGCCTCGATGTCGATCTCGCTGCTCGACGAGGGCCGCCTGTGGGGCATGGTGGCCTGCCACCACTACTCCGGCGCGCACACCCCGTCGCTGGAGGTCCGCGCCGCCGCCGAGACCCTCGCCTCGGGCCTGTCCCTGCAGATGGTGGTCCGCGCGGCGGCCGACCGGGCGCAGCGGGCGCAGGCGATCTCGGCGGAGCTCACCACCCTGGCCACGCCCGCCGACGACGAGCCGGTGGGCGCGACGATCGCGCGGCCAGAGCTGCTGCGGCTGCTCGACGTCGACGGCGCCGCGCTGCGCACCGGCGGCGCCGTGACCAGCGTGGGCACGGTGCCTGCCGCGGTGGACCGGGTCTTCGCCGCCGCCCGGGCCGCGGGGACCGACGTCTTCATCTCCGACGCGCTGGCCACCCAGCACCCCGCGCTCGCCGAGGGGCTCGGCGAGGTCGCCGGCGCCCTGGTCGTGCCGCTGCCCGACGGCGACGCCCTGGCGCTGTTCCGCCGCGAGGTGACCCGCGAGGTCACCTGGGGCGGGGACCCGCGCTCGAAGACCGTGACCCGCGCGGACGACGGCACGGTGCGCATCGGGCCGCGGCGGTCGTTCGCGCAGTGGCGCGAGCTGGTGCGCGGCAGCAGCCGGCCCTGGACCGACGACGACGTCCAGTCGGCGGTCGCCGTGCGCCGCCTGGCCGTGGAGGCGCTCTACCGCCGCACGCGGCCCGAGATCGGGGCGGCACTGGCGCTGCAGCGCTCCTCGCTGCCGGACGAGCTGCCCCGCCCGGCCGGGTGGCACCTCCAGGCCCGCTACCGGCCCGCCGACGGCGGCCGGGTGGGCGGCGACTGGTACGACGCGTTCCCCCTGCCGGACGGGCGCATCGCCCTGGCCATCGGTGACGTGGCCGGGCACGGCATGGCCGCCGCGTCGTCCATGAACCAGCTGCGCAACGGGCTGCGCTCCCTCATGGTCGCCCACGGCGCCGCCGCGCCCGCCGTCGAGGCACTCGACCGGCTGGCCAAACAGCTGCTGCCGGACGACATGGCCACCCTGCTGGCCGGCGTCCTCGACCCGCGCACCGGCACGTTCGACTACGTCAGCGCCGGCCACCTGCCGCCGCTGCTGGTGGACGACGGCGAGGCCCGGTGGGTGGAGGTCGTCCGCAACCCGCCGCTGGGGTACCTGCGCGGGCCGCTGCAGCACGGCGAGCTGACGATCGGCGACGGCCAGTCGCTGCTGCTGTACACCGACGGGCTGGTCGAGCGGCGCGGCACGCGCATCTCCCGGCGGCTCGAGGAGCTGCGCGCCACGGCCCAGGTGGTGCTCGACCTCGAGGTGATCGAGCAGCGGATGTCCGGCATCGAGTCCGACGACGACTCGACCACGCTGCTGGTCACGGCGGAGCCGCAGACGCCCTGAGCCCCGGGCGGCGCCTTCACGGACCCCGGGTCAGGCCCGGAAGCGGTCCGGGTCCATGAAGTCGACGGCCGTGTACGGCGTCTCGCCCACGGTGATCTGCGCGAGCAGCTCCCCGATGCCCGCGGCGTGCTTGAACCCGTGGCCGCTGTCGCCGCCGGCGACCACGAGCCGCGGGTCGCCGCCGGGGCGCCCCACGAGGAACTGCTCGTCGGGCGAGTTGGTGATCATGCAGGGGATCACCTTGACCGGCACGGGGTCGATCTGCGGGAACGCGGCCGCCACCGCCTCGGCCAGCATGTCGATGTCGCGGTGCGGATGGATGTAGCGGTCGAGCTCGTCGGGGTCGGTGTCGTGGAACATGCCCGCCCCCTCCCACAGCCCGATCTTGATGTGGAAGCCGTCGCCGCTGCCGTGGCCCCACAGCCCGCTGCCGTCCGGCAGCTCGTACACGAAGGACGGGAAGTCGGCGATGTCGAACGACTCGGTCGCGTCCGCCTTGGGCGCGAACCAGTACAGCGGGGTGCGCCGCGGCGTCAGCGGCAGGTCGGGCAGCAGCTTGCCGTTCCACGCCCCGGCGGCCACCACGGCCTGCGCCGCCTCGAAGGTCACGGTCGGCGTCACGACGCGGACGCCGCCGTCGACCAGCTCGACCTCCGTCACGCGGGTCCCCGGGTAGATCCGCGCGCCGGCCTCCGCCGCGGCGCGGCCGTGGGCCCGCACGTTCCGCTCGGGGAAGCAGATGCCGCCCTCCGGGTCGAGCGCCGCGACCGCCGTCGGGTCCGACGCCGCGTACTGCGGGTAGGCGGCGACGAACCGGTCGTGGTCCAGGTGCGTGAGCGGCACGCCGGCGCCCTCCGCGGCCGCGACGGTGCCGGCGACGGCGCTCGAGCCCGGCGCGCCCACGTTGAGGCAGCCGCCCTGCTCGACGTACGTCTCCCCGTACCGCTCCCCCAGCGCCGTCCACAGCTCCAGCGACCTGCGCGCGATCGGGGCCAGGCCCGGGTGCTCCTTGCAGGCCACCCGGAACAGCCGGGTCAGGCCGTGCGACGACCCGAGGTCGTGCCCGACGTCGAACCGGTCGATGCCGACGACGTCGACGCCCCGCTCCGCGAGCCGCCACAGGGCTGCGCTGCCGAACGCGCCGAGCCCCACGACGACGACGTCCGCGGTGATGGTCTCCATGCTGGTCCTCTCCTCCTGCCAGGGCCGACGCGTCGGCCGCACCCTGCGCGGCGGCGGGGTCGAGCCGACCCGCCGTGCGAGGCCGGCCGCGCGGGGTGATGGTCGTCGCACCCGGTGGCTGCGGTACAGCGCCGGTGGCTGGGCTACCGTAGACAGGTCGCCGGCGACGCCGCCGCTGTGACGGCGGTGCGCCGCCGGGCAGCGAGCGAGAGGAGACCCCTGCGTGACCGTCACGCACGCACCCGGTGCCGACCTACCCCACGTCGTCGTCGTGGGCGGCGGCTTTGCGGGCCTGGCCGTCGTCAAGGGCCTGGCGGACGCGCCCGTCCGCATCACGCTCGTCGAGCGCCGCGTCTACAACACCTTCCAGCCCCTGCTGTACCAGGTGGCCACCGGCGGCCTCAACGCCGGTGACGTCACGTACTGGCTGCGCGGGCTGCACCTGAAGCAGCGCAACGTGCGGGTGGTCCACGAGCACCTGGTCGGCATCGACCACGCGGCCCGGCGCATCCGTCTGCTGAACGACGAGTGGGTCGACTTCGACTACCTGGTCATCGCCAACGGCGTCACCGCGAACTTCTTCGGCACCCCGGGCGCCAAGGAGCACGCGCTGCCGATGTACTCGCGCTCGCAGGCGCTGCGGATCCGCGACCAGCTGTTCATCCGGCTGGAGAACTCGGCGTTCAGCGCGACCACCGACGACGGCCTGCGCGTCGTCGTCGTGGGCGGCGGCGCCACCGGCGTGGAGGTCGCCGGCGCCCTGGCCGAGCTGCGCACGGCCGGCCTGGCCCCCGCCTTCCCGGAGATCCACGGCGACGCGTTCGAGGTGAAGATCGTCCAGCGCGGCAAGGAGCTGCTCAAGGCGTTCCACCCGCGGCTGCGCGAGTACGCCGCCAAGGAGCTGGAGCGCCGCGGCGTGTCGCTGCACCTGGGCGCCGGCGTCGCGGAGGTGCGGCCGGACGGCGTGCTCCTCACCGACGGCACCCGGATCCCGGCCGACCTGGTGGTGTGGTCGGCCGGCGTCGGCCCGCACGCCGAGGTGGACGACTGGGACCTGCCGCGCGCCAAGAACGGCCGCGTCGTCGTGGGGCAGGACCTGCAGGTCGAGGGCCGGCCGGGCGTCTTCGCCATCGGCGACATCGCCGCCACCCCGGACGACCTGCCGCAGCTCGCCCAGCCCGCCATCCAGGGCGGCAAGCAGGCGGCCAAGAACATCCGCGCGCTGCTCGAGGGGCGTCCCACCGAGCCGCTGCGCTACTTCGACAAGGGCACGATGGCGGTGATCGGCCGCCGCGCGGCCATCGCCGAGATCGCGATCCCGGGCACCAGCGCCCGGATCAAGCTCACTGCCGGCCTGGCCTGGCTCGTGTGGCTGTTCGTCCACATCATGTCGCTGGTGGGCCCCCGCAACAAGGTCACGACGCTGGCCGGGCTGGTGACCCGGTACGGATTCCCGTTCCACCGCCGGCCCATCCCGATCGTCGGCGAGGTGCCCACGGTGCGCCCGCCCAAGCGGGAGCCGGAGCCGCACGAGGCCGAGACGACCGACGTGACCGAGGCCGAGCCGGCACGCGAGGACACGGGTGGGGCGCCGTCGGACGCCGCGGCCGACGGCGAGCGTGCCGGGGCCGAGCATGCCGGGGCCGAGCATGCCGGGGCCGAGCGTGCCGGGGCCGAGCGTGCCGGGGCCGAGGCGCCGGCGACCTCCCGCGCGAGGTAGTCCCCTTCACGCCGAGATAGAGAACCCCCGCGCCGAGATAGAGAGCTCTCCGTCTCGGCACGGGGGTTCCGCGTCTTGGCGCGGGACGTAGCAGCCGCCTCGGTCAGACGCGCGGCGGCACGAGGTAGTCGACGCCGAAGGCGACCCAGGGCACCGCGAGCGCGAGGACCAGCAGGCCGAGGAAGACGGCGACCTGGCGGTCGCGGCGGACCCGGGCGGCGACGCCCGCAGCGGCGATCATCAGCACCAGCGACGCGATACCGACGTACCAGCCGCGGACGATCGCGTCCGCCCCCCAGATGCTCACCCCGGCGTCGAGCACCCGGTCGTCCATCCCGTGGCTGGTGGCGGGGTCGCTCGCGGTCGCGACGAGGAACATCAGCTGCACCATCGCCAGCGCGTGGACGGCGACGAACACCGGCGTCGAGACCCGCGCGCGCGGACCGCGGCGCCGGCGGTGCACCAGCATGGTCGCGGCCAGCACGAGCGCCGGCGCGACGAACGCCAGGTGCGCCGCGGCGTAGAGCGCCACGAAGGCCGTGTCCCCGACGGTGTCGAGCGGTGCGCCGCGCTCGGCCGCGGCGCCGAGCCACGGCGCGCGGTCGAGGGTGCGCCACAGCGCCGGCACGACCCCCCACAGGACGGCGACTCCGATCGCCACCGCCAGGCCGGCGCCCCAGGCGATCGCCCGCCGCGACCGATCGCCCCAGCGGTCGTAGCCCATGACCGTGTCGAGCAGCTCGGGGCGGTCCGACGCGGTGTCCACCCGCGCCACCCTAGCGGCGGTCGACCGAGGCGAGCGCGCTCGCGGCGCAGGTCCCGACGATCTCGACGCGGGGTTCTCTATCTCGGCGCGGGGGTTCTCTATCTCGGCGCGGGGGTTCTCTATCTCGGCGAGACGGGGGCGGCCAGGCGGCGCCGGCGCACCGCCGTCGTGACCGCGTAGCAGGCCAGGATGACGACGACGAGGCCCGCGGTCGCGGCGACCTGCGCGCGGGCGGCGGCGTCGGACAGCATGAGCACCACCAGGCCGGCGAGCGCCACCAGCACCAACCACGTCAGCCACGGGTAGCCCCACATGCGCAGCGGCAGGCGCCCGCCCGGCGCGCGGGCCTCCAGGCGCGGGCGCAGCCGCAGCTGCGCCACGGCGACCAGCACCCACACCACCAGCAGCGCCGACCCCACGGCGTTGAGGAGCACGCCGAGCAGCGCCTGCGGCAGCAGCCAGTTGAGCAGCACGGCGACGACGCCGAACGCGACGGACACCCACACGGCCACCACGGGCACGTTGCGCCGCGAGACGCGCGCCGCGGCCGGCGGCGCGTCCCCGCGCTCGGCCAGCGAGAACAGCATCCGGGAGGTGCCGTAGACGTTGGCGTTGAAGGCGCTCAGCAGCGCGAGCACCACCACGACCTCCATGGCGCGCGCGCCCCAGCCGACCCCGGCGAGCTGCAGCACGGACACGAACGGCGACTCCAGCGCCGCCGCGTCGTCCCACGGCAGCAGCAGCACGATGATCGCCACGGAGCCCACGTAGAACGCCAGGATGCGCCACAGGATGGTGCGGGTGGCGCGGGCGACGGCGGTGGACGGCTCGCGCGCCTCGGCCGCGGCGATGGTGACGATCTCGATGCCGCCGAACGCGAAGACGACGGTCAGCAGGCCGGCGGCGATGCCCGACCAGCCCGCCGGCGCGAACCCGCCGTGCGCCGCCCAGTCGCCCAGCGCGCCGCCGGCCACGGGGATGACGCCCACGACGACGAGCACGCCGACCACGAGGAACGCGACGATGGCCGCGACCTTGATCGCGGCGAACCAGAACTCGGCCTCGCCGAAGTTCTTCACGCCGGTGAGGTTGAGGCCGCCGAGCACCGCGACGACGACGGCGGCGACCGCCCACTGCGGCACGTCCGGCCACCAGCCGCTCACGATCCCGGCCACGCCGGTGACCTCGACGCCGAGCACCATGATCAGCATGAACCAGTAGAGCCAGCCGAGCAGGAACCCGGCCCAGCGCCCGAGCGCCGCCTCGGCGTACACGGAGAACGAGCCGGAGGCGGGCAGCGCCGAGGCCATCTCGGCCATCATCCGCATGACGAGGATGACGAGCACCCCGGCGATGGCGTAGCTGACGAGCACGGCGGGGCCGGCGGTGGCGACGCCGACGCCGGAGCCGAGGAACAGGCCGGCGCCGATGGCGGAGCCGAGGCCCATCATCGTGAGGTGGCGGGGCCGCAGGCCCTGGGCGAGCGGCTCGCCCGTCGTGCCGGGGGCCGTGGACGCGCCGGACGTGGGCGTGGAGGTGGGACGGGTCACGGCGTTCCACCGTAGTCGTGCACGACGCCGCTCGCGGCGCACGGCCACGGCGCAGGACGCCGGGACGCCGCGGGGCGGGACGCCGGGCGCCCGCCCCGCGGGCGGGCGCGCCCCTCAGGCGGCGGGGACGTCCCGGCGGCGGAAGCCGACGAAGGCCAGCACCACCAGCGCCGCGGCGACGGCAGCCAGGCCCACGAGGTGCGCGACCTCGACGTGGCCGACGAGCGGGTCGGGCACCCACCAGTACGGCGAGACCCCGCGCGCCCCGTCCGGCAGCCGCAGCAGGTCACCGAACAGGCCCACCACGAACGACCAGGCGAACAGCGCCCACAGCACCGGCTCCGCGCGCGGCGCCCATGCGTACAGCGCGACGCCCAGACCGAGGAGCACCCCGGGCGCGGGCAGGTACACCGCCCCGAGCCCGACCAGGTCACCGAACGAGGGGTCCGTGACCCCGGTGACGGCGGCACCTGCCCAGAGCGCGAGCGCGCCGCTGAGCAGCACGACGACGGCACCCGCGGCCGCGACGACCAGGTGGGCGCCGAGCCAGCGGTGCCGGCCGGTCGCCGTCGCCAGGGCGTACTCCGTGCGGCCGACCTGCTCCTCCGTGCGCAGCCGCAGGGTGGCGGACACGGCGTAGGCGCCCGCGCCGAGCGCCACGTAGAGGCCGATGACCCGCAGGAACGCCCGCACCAGGTCGCCCTCGCCGAGGATCGCCCGGTAGACGGGGTTCTCGAGCAGCGTGCTGGTCACCGCCGGCAGCGAGCTGACCACCCCGCCGGTGGCGAACCACATCGCGCCGAGCCCGAGCGTCGTCCAGGCCAGGCCTCCGCGCTGCTGGCGCCAGGCGAGGGCGAGCGGGCCGCGCAGCGCCGCCGCGGCGTCCGCCCGGCCGCCCCGGGGGGCGACGAGCCCGCCCCCGAAGTCGCGCCGGGAGCCGAGCACCGCCGCCACCGCGAGCAGGACGGCGGTCACCGCCAGGCTCAGCCCGAGCGGCCACCAGCGCGGGTCGACGAACGCGCGGGTCTGCTGCACCCAGGCGATCGGCGACAGCCACGACAGGGCGGTGCCGTGCTCGACCTCCAGGTCGCCCTGCACGTCGCCCAGGGCGCGGGCGACGAACGCCGCCCCCAGCACGGCGAGCGACAGGCCGGTGGCCGTGCGCGCGTGCTCCGAGACCTGTGCCGCCACGAGGGCGACCGCCGCGAAGACGAGCGCCCCGACCGCGATGGCGCCCGTCAGGGCGAACGACTCGCCGGCCGGCAGCCGCCCGACGCCGGCGACGACGGCCCCGGTGACCACCGCGACGACCGCCTGGACGAGCACCACCAGCAGCAGCGCGGCCACGGAGGGTGCGTGCCGCCCGACGGCGCCCGCCCGCAGAACCTCCGAGCGGCCGCTCTCCTCCTCGGCCCGGGTGTGCCGCACCACCTCGAGGATGCTCAGCACGGCGAGCGCCACCAGCATCCACAGGACGAGCTCGTTGGCCACCGCCGGACCCACCGTGTAGTCGTCGAGCCCGTAGCCGGGGCCCGCCAGGGTGATCATCGCCGGGGTCCGCATGAGCACGGCGCGCGCCTGCAGCCCGTCCGCCCCCAGCAGCACGTACTCGCCCAGCGCCGACGCGTAGAGCGCGGCGACGGCGGCCGTCCACACCAGCAGCCGCCACCGGTCGCGGCGCAGCATGAGCCGCAGCATCCGGCCGGTGCCGGTCAGCGTCGACGTCCGGGCGGGACGGGCGCGCACCAGCGGCCCGGGGGCCGCGACGGCGGTCATCGTGCGCCCGCCGTCGTCCGACGGCGCTGGCCGTCGCCGGCGGCGCCGTCGGTGGGAGCGGCGTCGCCGTAGTGGCGCAGGAACAGCTCCTCCAGCGACGGCGGCGCCGCGGTGAAGGAGCGGACGCCGAGTCGCCCGAGGGTGGTCAGGAGACCTCCCACGTGCGCGGCGTCGACGTCGAGCTGGACCCGGGTGCCGCCCGCCGCGGGCGTCGTGACGACGTCGTGCACGCCGGGCAGGCTCGCGACCGCGGTGGCGTCGCCGGCGACGACGGCGCTGACCGCCGAGCGAGTCAGGTGCCGCAGCTCGGCCAGCGTGCCGGACTCGACCGACCGGCCGGCGCGGATGATCGTCACGGTGTCGCAGGCCTTCTCGACCTCCGACAGGATGTGGCTGCTCAGCAGCACCGACCGGCCCTGCTCCTTCGCGGCGCGCAGCTCCTGCATGAACACCGCCTCCATGAGCGGGTCCAGGCCGCTGGTCGGCTCGTCGAGCACGAGCAGCTCGACGTCGGAGGCGAGCGCCGCGACGAGCGCGACCTTCTGCCGGTTGCCCTTGGAGTAGGTGCGTGCCTTGCGGGTCGGGTCGAGCTCGAACCGCTCCAGCAGCTCGGCCTTGCGCCGGGGGTCGGCGCCGCCGCGCAGGCGCGTGACCAGGTCGATGGCCTCGCCGCCGGTGAGGTTGGGCCACAGGCTGACGTCGCCCGGCACGTACGCCAGCCGCCGGTGCAGCGCGACGGCGTCGGCCCACGGGTCGCCGCCGAGCAGGCGGGCGGTGCCGCCGTCGGCCCGCAGCAGGCCCAGCAGCACGCGGATGGTGGTGGACTTGCCGGCCCCGTTGGGGCCCAGGAACCCGGCGACCTCGCCGGGCTGCACGGTCAGGTCGAGCCCGTCCAGGGCCCGGACCGCGCCGAAGGACTTGCGCAGGTCGTGGATCTCGATGACGGGAGCGGTCATGACGACGCTCGCCTCCTTGACGTCGAGGGAGCCGGCGCGCCTGCGTGCGCCGACGGGGAGGGGAGCCCGGTGGACCGGGCGTGCCCGACCGGCGGGTCAGCCCGGCGGGTCGGGGGCGTACGCGAGGTAGTCGTCGAGCATGCGGTGGGTGGTGAGGAAGCCCTCGGTGTAGAGCTCGATCGACGCCAGCGCCATCTGGTCCAGGTAGCGGCGCACGGCGGCGCCGACGTCCTGCGGGTCGCTCGGCGGGTCAAGCGTGAGCGACAGCAGCAGCGCCCCCAGCGCGGACAGCACGAGGTAGCGCACGCGGGCCTTCTCGTCCCGGCTGGGCCGCGCGAGCCCCTGCTCCACCGCCTCGGCCGTGTACTGCTCGGCGTCGGCGATCATCTGCTCCACGAACGCGCGCCCGACGGCGCCGCCGTCCTGCAGCGACCGCAGCACGTAGCCGACCATCGGCGCGAACTGCGCCTCGGCCGACGCCAGCACCTCGACCAGCCGGCCCGAGGTGGCCGCGGCGAGGTTCTCCCGCTTGGCCTCGCGGATCCATGCCAGCACGTGCTCGTCGCACGCGGCGTGCAGGCGCTCCTTGGAGCCGAAGTGGTGGACGACGAGCGCCGGGCTCACCCCCGCGTCGGCGGCCACGGCGCGCAGCGACGCCCCGAACCCCGAGCGCGCGAACCGCAGCACCGCAGCGTCGCGGATGCGGGCGCGGGTGGTGAGGTCCTCGCTGGCTGAACGCATGTTCAGTACGCTAAACGATTGTTCAGCCGATGGCAAGAGCCCTGCGGCCTGTCCGGTCGAGGACGGCCTGCTGACCGCGCACAGCCTCGTCCGGGGTCGTGGCCGGCCCCTCGTCGTGGGCGCCGCGGCGTGGGACGATCGGCGGCGTCCCAGCGCAGCGCCCGCCCGGCCCGGCCCACCCCGCCCGGCCCGGCACCGAGAGGAACCCCATGCCGTCCGCCCTGTTCGTCTGCGTCCACAACGCCGGCCGCTCCCAGATGGCCGCCGGGTTCCTCCGTGAGCTGTCCGGCGGCGCGGTGGAGGTGCGCTCCGCCGGCTCGATGCCCGCCGACCGCATCAACCCCGTGGCCGTCGAGGCGATGCTGGAGCGCGGCATCGACATCCGGTCCGCGCGGCCGACGGTGCTCACGCCCGAGGCGGTGCAGGCGTCCGACGTCGTCGTGACGATGGGCTGCGGCGACGCCTGCCCGATCTTCCCCGGCAAGCGCTACGAGGACTGGGAGCTCGAGGACCCGGCCGGCAAGGACCTCGAGACCGTGCGCACGGTCCGGGACGAGATCGAGCGGCGCGTGCGCGGGCTGCTGGCCGAGCTGGGGGTGCAGCCGGTCGCCTGAGCCCGGCCGCCCCAGGCCGAGCCCGGCCGACGCGAACCGACCCGGACGGCGTCAGGCCGCGCGGCTCGCCTCGCCGCGCAGGTCGTCCACGTGCCCCTGCAGACGCGCCAGCGCGGCCGCGACGTCGGCGTCGACGCCGGCGACCTGGTCGGCGACGTAGCGCAGCTGGGCCGCCGCGGCGTCGAGCGCCACCTGCGCGTCGAACAGCGCGGCGGCGGCGCGCCCGTCCGCCGCCTCGACCGCGTCGGTCGCGCGGGACAGCGCCGTGCGGGCCTCCGCGGTGGCGGCGCGCACGGAGACCACGGCGTCCCGGACGGCGTCCCGCAGGTCCGCCGGGAGGGTGCACAGCACGTGCTCGGCCGCGTCGAGGTCCTGCTCGATCGCCTGGGCGCGCGCCTGCGCGGCCACGACGTGGGGCTGGACGGCGGCGACGATCTGGGCGGCCTCGGCGGCGGAGGCCGTCGCGCCGAGGGGCAGCATGCCCGCGAGGGCGAGGAGGCCGGCCGCGGCGACGCGCGCGGGCGCGAAGGCCCGCAGAGGCGTCGTCGGCTCGCTCGTCCTCGATGACATGTCACCCATTCTGGCGCCCCAACCTGGACAAACACAGGAAACGGCGGGTGAACCTGTGGAGATCTCGCACACATGCCAGGTGTCCGGCAGGTGACGCGCGGCGCGGCGCGGGCGCCGCGGCCCGCGCGGCGGACAGGATCCCCCCGTGGACCAGCTCGCCCGGCGCCTCAGCACCGCCGACGCCGTCGTCATCGGGCTCGGCGCGATGATCGGGGCCGGCGTGTTCGCCGCCTTCGCGCCCGCCGCGCAGGCGGTGCTGCCCACAGGCGCGCCGGCCGCGCTGCTGGTGGCGCTCGCCCTGGCCGCCGCCGTCGCCTACGCCAACGCCACCAGCTCGGCCCAGCTGGCCGCGCAGTACCCCACCTCGGGCGGCACCTACGTGTACGGCCGCGAGCGCCTCGGGCCGTGGTGGGGGTTCGTGGCCGGGTGGGGCTTCGTCGTCGGGAAGACGGCGAGCTGCGCCGCGATGGCGCTGACCTTCGCCGCGTACGCCGTCCCCGCCGACGCGCCGGAGCCGTGGCGGCGCCTGGCCGCCGCCCTCGCCGTCGTCGCGCTCGCCGCGGCCGCCTACCGCGGGATCACCCGCACCGCGCGGCTGGCCCGGTGGATCGTCACGTTCGTGCTGGCGGCGCTCGCGGTGACCCTGGCGGCGGCCTGGGCCGGGCGCGGGCCCGCCCCGGGCGCCGGGCCGGTGCCGCTGACCGCCGTCGAGCCCGCGACACCGGGCGACTGGCTCGGCGTGCCGCAGGCCGCCGGCCTGCTGTTCTTCGCCTTCGCCGGCTACGCCCGCGTGGCCACGCTGGGCGAGGAGGTGCGCGCCCCGCGCCGCACCATCCCGCGCGCGATCGGCATCGCACTGGCGGTCGCCGTCGTCGTGTACGCCCTCGTGGGCGCCACGCTGCTGGCGGCGCTCGGCCTGGACGGGCTCGCGGCGTCCTCGGCGCCGCTGTCCGACGCCACCGCCGGGGCGCCCGGAGCCGGCGCGCTCGTGCGGGTCGCCGCCGCGGTGGCCTCGCTCGGGGCGCTGCTGGCGCTGCTGGCCGGCATCAGCCGCACCGCGCTGGCCATGGCGCGGGAGCGCGACCTGCCACGCCCGCTCGCCGCCGTCCACCCCCGCCACCGGGTGCCGCACCGCGCGGAGCTGGCGGTGGCGGCGGTGGTCGTGGTGCTGGTGCTCGCCGTGGACCTGCGCGGCGCGATCGGCTTCAGCTCGTTCGGCGTGCTCGCGTACTACCTGGTGGCCAACGTGGCGGCGTTCACGCAGACCGGGCGCGAGCGCCGGTTCCCGCGCGCGCTGCAGGTGTTCGGCGCGGCCGGCTGTGCGGCGCTGTGCCTCACGCTGCCGACGACGGCGGTGCTGGCGGGTGCGGGGGTGCTCGCCGTCGGGGTCGCGGGCCGGGCCCTGCGGCTGGCCGGGCAGGGACCGCCGGCTCCCTGACCGGCGCGGCGGCCCTGCCGCGGCGGCCTGCCGGTTCGCTACGCTCCGGCCCATGGAGGACCCTGCCGGCATCGTGCCGTTCCTGCCCGCCGCCTACGACTGGGTGTGGACGGTCGTCGTGCTGCTCACGCTGGCGGCCGTCGTCGACGTGCTGCGCCGCCGGGGCGTCGCGCCCGTCACGACGCTGACGTGGGTCGTCGTGGCGCTGTTCCTGCCGCTCCTGGGGCCCGCGCTGTGGTTTGCGTGGGGCCGGCGCGCGGCCGCGACGTCCGGCGCCTGAGGCCCGGATCCCGTCCGGGTCGGTTCCGCCTCCGGGCGAGCTCCGGAACCACCCCTGACGCGATGACGCGGTCGCGCCGCGGCCTCACCCGGATCTCCCCGCGCGAGCGACGCCGCGGTGCCGCAGGCTGAGCCGCGCAGCCTGCGCCGCCACCGGTGGCGCCTCCGCCGGACCGGGAGGCCCCATGACCACTCCGACGACCACGTCGCACACCGACCCGACGCCCACGACGGCGTCGCACCGCATGCCCGCCCCGCAGCCGCGCGGCCCCGTGAGCACCACGCTGCTCGCCGCCCTCACCGCCGGGTCGCCCGACGACGTCGACCCGGGCGCGCACGGCACCGACCCCCTCGCCCCCGTCGCCGCCGCCCTCGAGGCGGTCGGCATCGACGGCCCGGACGCCACCGCCGTCGTCCTGACCGAGGACGTCCAGCTCGCCCTGCTCGTGATGTACGAGCTGCACTACCGCGGCGTCGACGGCGTCGACGACGCCTGGGAATGGCACCCCGGCCTGCTCGCGCTGCGGGCCCGCGTCGAGCGGCCGTTCGAGGCCGCGCTGCGCGCCCGCGTGCCGCAGCCGCAGTGCGACGCCACCGACGCCGGGGGCGTCGCCGCCCGGCTCTTCCAGCTCGCCGCGGACGACGACAGCCCGAGCCTGTCGCGGTACGTCGCGCGCAAGGCCGACGCCGCCCAGGCGCGCGAGCTGATCGCCCTGCGGTCGATCTACCAGCTCAAGGAGGCCGACCCGCACACCTGGGCGATCCCGCGCCTGTCCGGCGTGCCGAAGGCCGCGCTCGTGGAGATCCAGTCCGACGAGTACGGCGGCGGCCACCCGGGCCACATGCACCACGAGCTGTACGCCCGGACCATGCGCGGCATGGGGCTCGACGCCACCTACGGCGCCTACCTCGACGCCGTCCCCGCCGTCACGCTGGTGGCCGTCAACGCCATGTCGCTGCTCGGCCTGCACCGGCGCCTGCGCGGCGCGATCGTCGGCCACCTCGCCGCCTACGAGATGACCTCGTCCATCCCGTGCCGCCAGTACGGCAACGGCCTGCGCCGGCTCGGCCACGACGAGTCCGTGACCGGCTACTTCGACGAGCACGTCGAGGCCGACGCCGTGCACGAGCAGATCGCCGGGCGCGACCTCGCCGGCCGCCTGGCCGAGCAGGAGCCGGCGCTGCGCGACGACGTGCTGTGGGGCGCCGCGCTGTGCCTCGCCGTCGAGGGCGACGTCGGCGCGTACGCGATGGAGCGGTGGCAGCACGGCGAGTCCGCGCTGCGCGTCCCGCTGCCGGCGGCCTGAGGCGCGGGCACGATGGCGACGACCACCGTCTGCCCCGCCGTCGCGCGCTGGGTCAGCGACTGGACCGGCCCGCTGGGGCACCGGCTCGCCGAGGAGGAGGCCGGCGACGACGCGCGGGCCGGCGCCCGGGCGGAGGTGTCCCTGACCCCCTGCCCCGACGGGCCGCTCCTGGTCCGCGGCCCCGTCACCGTCGTCGGGCCCGACGGCGAGGAGGTGCCGCGCCACCGGGCGACCGTGGCGATGTGCCGCTGCGGCGGCACGGCGATCCCGCCGTGGTGCGACGGCACGCACAAGGTCAACGGGTTCCGCTCGGACGACTGACCACGGGCCGAGGGGGGAGCGGTCCTGGGTGGTCGGCGGAATCGGTCGAGTTCCGCGACCAACCCTGACGCGATACGTGGCGGTCGACGACGAGCCCGGTCAGGCGTCCTTGAGCAGCCGGTCGGCGACGTCGTCGGCCACCTGCGCGGTGCCGCGGGCGATCTCCACGCTGCGGCCCAGGTACGCCGACGGGTCGAGCAGGGCGCGCACCTCCTCCACGGTGAACACGTCCATCACCGCGGGCTCCGCGCCGAGCAGGTCGAGGAACGGCGCGTCGGTGGTGGCCGCCTTCTGCGCCACCGCGTAGACGACCTCGTGCGCCTCCTGGCGGCCGATCTTCTCGCCGAGGGCGAGCATGAGGGACTCCGAGCCGATCATCCCGGCCGACAGGCGCAGGTTCTGCCGCATGCGCGGACCGTCGAGCTCGAGGCCGTCGAGCACCACGTCGAGGCGGGCGAGCATGTCGCCGGCCAGCACGGTGGCCGACGCCGAGACGTCCTCCAGCAGCGCCGTCATGGCGCCGTTGGCCTCCTGGTCGTGCAGCATCGACTCCAGCGCCGGGGCCGCCAGGGCCCGCAGCTCGGCGGACATCGTGAGCATGTCGAGGGCGAGCTGCGGGTTGCGCTTGTGCGGCATGGTCGAGCTGCCCACGGTGCCGTCCGGGATCGGCTCGAACGCCTCGCCGAACTCCGGCTGCATGAGGGCGTAGACGTCCTTGCCGATCTTGCCGATCGTCCCGGCGACCTGCGCCAGCACGAGCACGTACTCGACGATGCCGTCGTTGATAGCCCGCGACGGCACCCGCATCGGGCGCAGCCCCAGCCGCCGCGCGACCCCCGCCTCGACGTCCCGGCCGGCCGCGCCGAACGAGGCGAAGGTGCCGACGGCGCCGCCCATGAGCACGCAGAACAGCCGCTCCTCCAGCCGCTCCAGGCGGTCGGCGTGCGCGACCAGCTCGTCGAGCCAGGTGGCCACCTTGAACCCGAAGGTGATGGGGACGGCGTGCTGGGAGTGGGTGCGCCCGGCCATGGGGAGCTCGGCCGAGAGCCGGGCCTGGCGCGCCCCGGCCCGCAGCGCCCGGCCGAGCAGCTGCTTGATCCGTGCGTGCGCGTCGCGCAGCACCAGCACGTCGGCCGTCTGGGTGATGTTCTGCGTGGTGGCGCCCCAGTGCACCCAGCCTCCGTGCTGGTTGCCGACGACGCGCGCGAACTCCTCGATGAGCGGCACCAGCGGGTGGCTCGCCTCGCTCGTGGCCTTCAGCACCCGCTTGAGGTCCAGCTTCTCGATGCGCGCGGTGAGCGCGATCGCCCGGGCCGCCTCGGCGGGCACCAGCCCGGCGTCGGCCTCCGCGAGCGCGAGCGCCGCCTCGACGTCGAGCCGCGCCTGCCACCGGTTCTCCCGCGTGAACAGGGCGGCGATGCCCGGGTCGGGCACGCGGCCGGAGGTGTAGCGGCCGAACGGCGCGACGATCATGCGGGCCTCCTGCGCGGGCGGTGGGCGACGCCTCGATTGTGGCGCACGCCCGGCGGCCGACGCGCACCTCGCGGCGGCTCGCGGACCGATGCGCCGCGGGCGGGTCAGCCGAAGAGGCCGCCGACGACGAACGCGCGGGTCACGGTGAGGCCGTACCGCTCGGTCTCGGGGTCGTAGTAGCGCAGGCCGAACGTGTGGTCCCCCGGCTGCTGCCCGCGGATCACGCGCTCCAGCGGCAGCAGCCCGAGCCGGTGGACGGTCGCGGTCGGCGTGCCGTCCACAAGCGCCTGCGCGTGCTCGCCCGGCGTGCCGGTGAACGACACGAGCGGCTCGGGGATCCCGTCGACCAGCGCGACGACCGTCGGCGTCCGGAGGGTGACCTGCCCGGCATCCGCCTGGTCCGACACGACGCCGCCCACCTCCTGGACGACCGAGAGGCTCGCGGTGGGCGCGGCGATCTCGGCGAGCACCGACCAGGCACCCGTCTCGCCGACCGTGGTGCTGCCGACGACGGCGCCGGTCGCGTCGAGCACGCGGACCTCCGCGCCGGGGACGCCGGTGCCCGTGACGACCGGCAGCAGGAAGCCGTCCCCCGTGTCGATCCCCGTGACGACGGGGATCGACACGGCCGGGTCCTCGGTGCCCGGATCCTCGGTGCCCGGATCCTCCGCACCGGGGTCCTCAGTGCCCGGATCCTCCGCACCGGGGTCCTCAGTGCCCGGATCCTCAGTGCCCGGATCCTCCGCACCCGGGTCCTCAGTGCCCGGATCCTCCGCACCGGGGTCCTCAGTGCCCGGATCCCCGGTGCCCGGATCCTCGATGCCCGGCGTCTCCTCACCGGGGTCACCGCCCGGCTGCTCGCCAGGAGCCTCCGCACCGGGATCCTCAGCACCCGGATCCTCAGCACCCGGATCCTCGGTGCCCGGATCCTCGATGCCCGGCGTCTCCTCACCGGGGTCACCGCCCGGCTGCTCGCCAGGAGCCTCCGCACCGGGATCCTCAGCACCCGGATCCTCAGCACCCGGGTCCTCAGCACCCGGGTCCTCGGTCCCGGGAGCCACCGGCGCGTCCGTCGCCGGCGCCTCGTCGGCCCCCGGCTCGTCGCTCTCGCCCGTCGCGGGCCCGTCCGCGCCCCCGCCCAGAAGATCGGCCGGGACACCGCCCAGGACACCGCCCGGGACACGGTCGGCTGCGCCGCCCCGGGGCACCGCGGCCGCGGGCACCGTCGTCCACCACGTGCCGGACGGCGCCCGGAGGCCGCGCGGGGCACCGGCCCGGTCGTCGGCCGGCGCGTCGTCCTGCCCGTCTCCCGCCGCTGCCGCCCCGCCGTCGTGCGCACCCGCCGTCGTGCCGTCGCCGGGCGCCGTCGACGACGCCGGACCCGGCACCCGGGCCTCGACCTGCGCCGGGGGCACCACGCCGTCGCGCGCGGCCAGCAGGCCGCCCGCCGCGACCGCGCCCACGCCGACGACGAGCGCGGCGGCGACCGTGGCGGCCGTCCCCGGCGAGCGCCGCGCCCACCGCTGCACCCGTCGGACCACGCCGCCCGCCACCTCGGGCACGGCCGGGCCGCCCGCGAGCACGCCGGTCCCGCCGGCGAGCGCCACGGCGCCCGGGCCGAGCACCAGCGGCAGCAGCACCCCGCGCAGGCTCGCGGCGACGCCGTCGAGCTCCACGACGAGGGCTGAGCAGGTGACGCAGGTGGCGAGGTGGTCCTCCACGCGGTCGTGCTCCCGGCGCGCGAGGGTGCGCCGCTGGTAGGCGCCGAGCCGCTCCACGGTCCACCGGCAGCCGTCCTCGGCGGCGTCGTCGTTCACGTGGGCCTGCAGCCACGCGGTCCGCAGCGCGTCGCGCGCGCGGTAGGCGAGCGCGGCGGCGGCGTTGGGGCTCAGGCCGAGCAGCGGGGCCGCCTCGCGCGGCGGCATGCCCTCGACCTCGGTGTACCAGAGCACCGCCTGCCACTCCGGGCGCAGCCGGCGGAAGGCAGCCCCGGTGACGGTCCGCTCCAGCACGGCGTCGTCGAACGCCGCGTCGGGGTCCGCGCCGTCGGCGGGCTCCTCCACGAGCTGGACCCCGCGCCCCGCGCGGCCCCAGTCGACCACCACGTTGCGGACCGCGGCGTACAGATACGGGCGGAACGCGCCGTCCGGCCCGCCGCCGCGGCGCACGGCGGCCAGGACGCGCGTGAACGCCTCCTGCACGACGTCGTCGGGGTCGAAGGTCCTGGTGATGGCGCTCGCGGCGCGCCGTCCGGCCTCGTGGTGGCGTCGCCACAGCTCCGCGTACGCGCCGTCGTCGCCGTCCCGCAGACGAGCGACGAGGTCGACGTCGTCGACGCCGGTGGTCTCGATGGTCATGTCGCACCTCCGTGGCCGCAGCCGACCAGCCATCGTAGGCGAGCGGTGGGAGGCGGAGTCCGGGTGCGAGCGACGGCGCGCAGGAAATCACCCACCGCCTCACCCCGTCGTTCGGGCGTTCGGGGGCCGTCGTGCCCGAGGATGACCGATAGATGCCGTTCGGTGCCCGATGTGCGGGCACGCCGCCCCGACCGAAGAGCCGATCCGAAGACCCTGATGCTCCGACCCGCACCGCTCATCGTGGTCCCGGCCGCGCGCCCCGAGACACGCCCCGACGCACGCCCGGCCGCCGGATGAGCGGGGCCACGTCCCGCCGCGGCGTGCAGGGGGCACCGCGGGTCCCGCGCAACGGGATCGAACGGCCCCGCCTGCTCGCGCGCCTCGACCCGACGACGCCGCTGACCGTCGTGCGCGCGCCGGCCGGCAGCGGCAAGAGCCTGCTGGTGGCGCAGTGGTGCCGCACGCTCGACGTCGCCGGCGTGTGGGTGGGCCTCGACGGCGAGTCGGGCACGCGCGAGTCCGCGTGGCAGGCCGTCGCGGCCCGGCTCGTCGACGCGGGTCTCGTGGCCCCCGACTCCCTGCTCGCCCGCGCCGGCGAGCTGCTGGGCGGCGTCGCCGACGTGCGGGGCCTGCTCGTGCGCGCCTTCGCCCAGCTCACCGACCCGGTGCTCGTGGTGATCGACGACTACCACACGGTCGACGACGCGGCGCTGCACGACGACGTCCTGGCGGTCGTCGCGGCGTGCCCCGCCGTGTCGGTCGTGGTGACGACCCGCACCGCCTCCCCGCTCGAGGCCGCGCAGGTGGCGCTCACCGTGGACCGCACCCTGCTCGCCTTCACGCTCGACGAGACGCGCGCGCTGCTCGCGGCGCACGGCGTCGACGAGTCGTGGGCCGAGGAGGTGCACCGCGCGTGCGGGGGCAACCCCCTGCTCGTGCGCGCCGTGCTGCTGCAGGGGGTAGAGGCGGGCACGGCCGCCGACCCGGCCTCGCCCGGGTCGTTGGCGCGCGACGTCGTGCTGTCCCTGCTCGCGCGGGCCGAGCCCGCCGTCCGGCACCTGGTGCTGCGCACCAGCCTGCCCGAGGCGTTCGACCTCGAGCTGGCCGGCCTGCTCGCGGGTGGGAGCACCGACGCGGAGGACCGGCTCGACGACCTCGAGGCGCTCGGCCTGGTCATGCGCAGCGAGGGTCCGGGCGGCCCCGTGTACCGCTACCACCCCCTGGTGCGCGACGTGCTGCAGCGCGAGGCGTCCGTGCGCCTGGGCCGCGACCTCGCACGCCTGCACGTGCTGGTCGCCCGCTGGAGCCTGCACCACGGCGAGCCGCTCACCGCCCTGCGGCACGCCGTGCGCGGCGGCGACCTGCGCCTCGCCTCCGACGTGCTGATCGGCAGCTGGTACCGGCTCATCACCAGCACCGAGATGTACCGCGCCGTCGCCCAGGTGCCGAGGCACCAGGTGGCCCGGTACCCCACCCTCGCCATGGCGCGCGCGATCGCGGCCAACGCCAACCCCGACCGCCGGCTGCGGGCGCTCGAGTACCTCGCGACGGCGGTCGCCGCCGCCCGCCTCGTCGGGCCGCGGACGGCCGGGGCCGAGCGCGCGACGATCGCCACGGTCGAGGCGGTGGCGCTGCGCCTGTCGGGGCTCACCGACCAGGGCGTCGGGGCCGCCCGGCGCGCGCTGTCCGTGCTGGCGACCGCCACCGCCGAGGAGCTGGAGCCGCTCGGCGACCAGGCCGGCCAGCTGCGCGTGCAGGACGCGATCACCCTGGCACGCGCCGGCCACCTCACCGAGGCGCGCCAGGCGCTGATGGTCAACCTCGCCGACCGCCCGCGCCTGCCGCTGCTGACGGAGATGTCGACGCTCGCGGTGCTGGGGTCGATCACCGCGCTGCTCGGCGAGCTGCCGTCAGCGCGGCGGCTCGTCGCCGAGGTGGCGGGCGGGCCCTGGCCGGACGAGCTGCGCGACGGCTACTCCGGCGCGCCGTACCACGCGGCGGCCGTGCTGGCGGCGCTCGAGCGGTTCGACTGCGGCGGCGCGCAGCAGCACATCGACACGCTGGGCCCGCACCTGCCCGCCCTGGAGTACCGCCCGCTGTTCGTGGCGCTGCAGGCGATGGTGCACGGCCTCGGGGGACGCGCGGAGCTCGGTCTGCAGGAGCTCGAGCGGTACCGCGCCGAGGACCGCCGTCACCGGCGCTCGTCGCCGATCGACACGATCGTGCTGCAGTCGGTGACGGCGCTGCTGGAGCTCGCCCAGGGCCGGGCGGGCGCGGCGGAGCAGGCGCTGCGCGGCCTGCCGACCCGGCAGCCGCTGGTCGCGATCGTCCGCGCGACCATCGCGCTGGTCGGCGGGGAGCCGGAGACGGTGGTCGCGACGCTGGCGCGCGGCGGCGTCACCCGTGCCGCCTCGCCGCGCGCGGCGGCGGCCGGCCACCTGCTCGTGGCGGCCGGCGCGCAACGCCTCGGCGACGCGGACGCCGTGACGGCGGCGCTCGAGCGGATGGCCGCCCTCATGGCCGACCAGGAGCTGCGCATCCACCTGGTGCTGGTGCCCCGGCCGGACCTGCACGACCTGCGGGCGCACGCGCAGGCGCACGGGCTCGTCCTCGCCGCGGAGCAGCTCGCCGAGCTCGACGACGTCCCCGACGCCATGCCGGCGCGCGTCTCGCGCATCGTCCTCACCGCGCGGGAGTCGGTGATCCTGCACGCCCTGCTCGACGGGCGCAGCTTCACGAAGATCGCCGAGGAGCTGGTGGTCTCGCCCAACACCGTCAAGACGCAGGTCAAGTCGCTGTACCGCAAGCTGGGCGTCACGAGCCGGGAGGACGCGATCCTCGCCGCCTACCGGGAGGGCGTGCTGACGCCCGGCGACGGCAGCGACGGCGCCGGCGACCCGGAGGCCTCGGCGTCGAGCGCCGGCTGACCGCAGGGGCCGGACGGCCGTCGGGCGCCCCGCCCGGCGGACGGGGCGCCCGACGGCGCAGGGTGCGCGCGAGCGTCAGTCCGCGCGGTGCCGGCCGTCGTGGGCGCCGTCCTGGCCGCCGTCCTGGGCGCCGTCGTGGGCGCCGTCGCGGAGGACGGCGTCCTCGTCCGGGCCGCGGCCGGCCCGCTGGGCGGCCATCCGCAGCTCGCGGCCCCGCTCGATGTCGGCCTCGCGCTTGGCCTCGCGCTTGTCGCTCGCGCGGGTGTCCCGCGGCGGCAGCTGCACGGTCTCCTCGGCGGGGATGCCGCCCTGCAGCTCGCGGCCGCGCTCGATCTCGGCGTCGAGCTCGGCCCCGAACAGCAGCGCGAGGTTGGTGATCCACAGCCACAGCAGGAACACGATGATCCCGCCGAGCGTGCCGTACGTGGCGTCGTAGTTGCCGAACCTCGCGACGTAGAACCCGAACCCGGCCGAGGCGAGGATCCACACCACGATCGCGACGACGGCGCCGAGGCTGACCCAGCGGAACTTCGGCTGCCGCACGTTCGGGGTGGCGTGGTACAGCAGGGCCACGAGGATCACCACGAGGACGAGGATGACCGGCCACTTGGCGATGTTCCACACCGTCACGGCGGTGTCGCCCAGCCCGACGGCGTCGCCGACCGCCCGGGCCAGCGACCCGGACAGCACCATCGCGACGACCACGACCGCCGCGATGACGATGGCCACGAGCGTCACCAGCAGCAGGACGGGGCGCAGCTTCCAGACCGGGCGCCCTTCGTCGATCTCGTACACCCGGTTCATCGCCCGGCCGAACGCGCCGACGTAGCCGGACGCCGACCACAGGGCCAGCACGACACCGATGACCAGGGTGAAGCCGGCGCGGCCGCCGCCGCCGGCGGCGTTGCTCACGAGCGGCTCGACGATCCGCAGGACGTCCTCGGGCAGCACTCCCCCGAGCGTGTCCAGCATCTGCTCGACCATCCGCTCGCCGTTGCCCACCAGGCCCAGCACGGACACGAGCGCCAGCAGCGCGGGTGCGGCCGCCATCGTCGCGTAGTAGGTCAGGGCGGCGGCGAGGTCCAGGCACTGGTCGCGCGAGAACTCGCGCACCGTCGTCTTCAGCGCGTACTTCCACGACGGCTTCGACAGGTCGTCCGGCGAGTCGGGCTTGCGGGGGTCGTCGGGCGACGGCGCTCCGGCGCGCTCGCCCGCGCTCGCGGTGTCGGACACGGGATGCCTCCTGGGGATCGGTGACGGGGTGGTCGACGGCGACGGGCCGCCGGGCGGCGTGGAGGGAGGGCGTCGACGGCGCTGACGGAGCCGCCCGGACGCCGGCCGGCGAGGTGCCGGCCGGCGTCCGGGCGCCGTCGTCGGGTGGGTCAGGAGTTCCCGGCGGCCTGGTCCTTGACGTCGCCGGCGGCCTGCTGGCCGTGCTCCTTCACGTCGCTCGCGGCCTGCGTGCCCTGCTGCTTGACGTCGTCGACGGCCTCCATGGCCGACTCGCGCAGGCCCTGGACGTTCTCCTGCACGGGCTCGCGCAGGTTCTCGGCCACGCCGCTGGCGGCCTCCTTGACCTCGTCGACGAGCGGCGCCGCAGCCTCCTTGGCGCGCTGCGCCACCTCGGCCTCCTTCTGGCTGGCCGGCACGAGCGAGGCCGCGATGAGGCCGAGGCCGAACGCCACGAGCCCCGCCGCCAGCGGGTTGCCCTGCGCCTGGGCGCGCACCGTCTGCGGCGCGCTCTGCACGGCGTCGGTCACGCTGCCGGCGGTGTCGCGCACGCTGTCGGCGGCGGACGACGCCGTCCCGCGCACGCTGTCGGCCGCCGACGACGCCGTCCCGCGCACGCTGTCCACGGCCGAGTGGGTGGTGTCCTGGGCGGTGCCCATCACCCGCTCGCGCAGCCGGTACATGCCGCCCTTGACCTTGTCGGTCTGCCGGCGCGCCACCGATCCCGGGCGCACGCGGTCGCCCAGCGTGTCGACGTCGCGGCTCAGCTCGTAGCGCGTCCGCTCGATGTCGGCGCGGATCTGCTCCGGGTCGGTGCTCATCGGTTCTTCTCCTCGTGTCCCTGGAGTGCGTTCGGAATCTTCTTGAGGGAGTCGGTGGTCTCCTCCAGACCGGGGGTCTGCTTGAGCTCCTTGCGGCCCCGCGCGGCGAGGACCGCGGCGACGATCCCCCAGATCACCGCGACGATCACCGCGGACCAGCCGCGGTTCACCAGGGCGCCGAGGCCCCACCACAGGGCGATCGAGAGGAACAGGACCGTCAGGTGGCCGGCGTACCCGGCGCCGCCGAGCAGCCCGGCACCCTTGCCCGCCCGCTTGGCCGAGGCGGTGGTCTCCGCCTTGGCCAGCTCGATCTCCTGACGGATCAGGGTCGACAGGTCGCGGCTCACCTCGGCGAACAGCTCGCCGATGCTCAGCCCCTCGGGGTCGCCGTGGCGGCCCGCCGCGACGCCACCCGGCGGCGTCGCCGCGCCGGCGGCCGGCGTGCCCGGGACGCCCGCGCCCGGCATCGGGCCGCCCGCGGCGGGGGCGGGGCCGGTGTCGGGGACGGCCGCGTGGGCCGGGCCGGTGCGCGGCGTCTCAGGTCCCAGGGACATAGCCACCGCCTCCCGTGCTGGGGTTGCCGACGCTCCCGGCGCCGGACCCGCCGGTGGTGCCGGTGCCGCCCGACGTGCCGTAGCCGGCACCGCCGAACGTGCCCGAGCCGCCCGGCGCGCCGGCCGTGGTGCTCGTCGACGTGCCGTAGGTCGCGCCGGTCGGCGTGCCGGTGCCCGCGGTCGGGGTCAGGCCCGCGGTGGGGTCGCCCGCGGCCGTGCCGGCCGAGTGCTGACCGGCGTACTGCGCCGTGTGCTGGCCGCCCGTGGCGGACCCGCCCGACGACGAGGTGCCGCCGGCGTCCTTGGCGCCGCGCAGCAGGCGCCCGACGACGAGGCCGGCGCCGGCGGCGACGGCGAGGAAGACGCCCGGGCGCCGGCGCGCGAAGTCCTGGACCTCCCGCACGACGTCGCCCGGCTCGCGCTGCTCGAACCAGTCGGCGACGCGGCCCGCCACGTCCGAGCCGCGCTGCACCAGGTCGGTGGCGTAGCCCGGGTCGTCCACGGCGCTGCCCATCTGCCCCAGCTCGGACCCGATCTGGCGGATCGTCCCGGCCAGCCGCTGCTGCTGCGTGGACGCCTGCTCGGTGACCTCGGTGCGGGCCTGGTCCACCAGGCTGCGCGCGCGTTGCGTCGCCTCGTGCGCGACGTCACCGGCCTTCTCCTTGGCCTGCTGCGCGACCTCGCCGGCGCGCTCCTTGGCCTCCTGGGCGACCTCCTTGCCGGCCTCGCCGGCCTGGGACGCGGCCCCGGAGACGCGCTCCTTGACGCCGCTGTCGGACCCGGCGCTCTCCGAGCCGGGCGTGCCGCCGCCCGGCATACCGCCGGGTGCGCCGGCCGTGGTGCCGTAGGAGGCGGACGACGGCGCGGTCTCGGGCGTCGTCGGCGTGCTCGGCGGGTAGCTCGGCGGCTGCCCACCCGGACCGGACGGCGTGCCGCCCGTGCGCGGGAAATCGGTCTCGCTCATGTGATCCCTCCGGGTCAGCCCGCGGGCTTCGCGGGCGCTGGTTCCGGGCGGGCAGCACGACCTGCGGGACGCTGCCCTCCCGGTCGGCCGCTTCGTGACCTGCCATCGACCATGGCCCCGGGGCTGCTCGCTCACAATTCGACGGGCACCGAAGCCGCGAGGTCAGGGGCGTGCGGGCCTCGGCGCGACAGGTGTCGGCAGGGCGCGAGAGGCTTGTCCTCGGCACGGGCGCCGGACGCCGTCCGCCCGGCCGAAGCGGCACGAGCACAGCGAGCGGGAGGAACCTCGATGAGCGAGACCACGAGCACCGGCACGAGCGGGTCGGGCGCCGACGCCGAGGCGCCGGGCGCGCCCACCGTCGGCATCGCACGGCTGGACACCGTCGTCCTGGACACGCCCGACATGCAGCGGGACGCGGCGTTCTGGGCGCGGCTCACGGGCGGGGAGATCACCGCGACCGACGACGACTGGTACGAGCTGCGCACCCCGGACGGCTGGCAGCTCGCGTTCCAGCTCGCGCCCGACCTGGTGCCGCCGCAGTGGCCCGGCCAGGAGCACCCGCAGCAGCTGCACATCGACCTGCGCGTGCCGGACGTCGCGGCGGCCACCCAGGAGGCGGTGGCGGCCGGCGCCCGGCTGCTGCGCGAGAACGCCACGTGGAACACCCTCGCGGACCCCGCCGGGCACACGTTCGACCTGGTCGAGTCCGCCGAGGTGGCGACGACGGCGGTGTGGGGCATGTCGTTCGACGTCGACGACGCGAGCGCGGCCGCCCGGTTCTGGGCGAACGTGCTGGGCGACCCGATCGCCTACGAAGGGGAGGAGGGCGCCATGCTCGGCGGCGGCAAGGCGGTGATGTTCCAGCACGTCGACGGCTACCAGGCGCCCGACTGGCCGGACCCGTCGCGCCCGCAGCAGGGCCACCTCGACCTGCGCGTGCCGGACGGCGACCTCGACGCCGCGGAGGCGGCGGTGCTCGCCCTGGGCGCCCGGCGGCTGCCCGGCGGGGGCGAGGGCTTCCGGGTCTTCGCCGACCCGGCGAACCACCCCTTCTGCCTCTGCCGCTGACGCGGCGCGCCCGCGCGCCGAGACCCGGATTCTCGGGCGGATCCCGTGCGGGATCCGCCCGAGAATCCGGGTCTCGGCGTCGGTGTCTCGGCGGTCTCGGCGGGCGTCAGCCCGGGCCGCGGCGGCTGCTGATGACGCCGGTGTCGAACCCGGCCAGGTGCAGCCCGCCGTGGAAGCGGGCGTGCTCGATCTTCACGCAGCGGTCCATGACCACGTCCAGGCCGGCGGCCTCGGCGATCGCGGCGGCCTCCTCGTTCCAGGAGCCCAGCTGCAGCCACAGGGTCCTCGCCCCGACCTCGACGACCTCGCGCGCCACGCCCGGCAGGTCGTCGTGCTTGCGGAACACGTCGACGAGGTCGGGCACCACGGGCAGGTCCGCGAGCGACTTGTAGACCGGCCGGCCGAGGATCGACTCGGCCCGCGGGTTGACGAAGTAGACGTCGTACGGCGAGCTCGACAGCAGGTACGTGGCCACGAAGTAGCTGGCCCGCGCCGGGTTGTCGCTGGCGCCGACGATGGCGATGCTCCGCGTCGCACGCAGGATCGCCAGGCGCTCCGGCGCGCTGGGGCCCTGCCACGTGCGGACCGCCGCGCCGTCGCCGGCCGGTGCCGCCGCCGTCCCCGCCCCGGCGGGAGCCGCGGCGCCGGGCAGCGCGCACGCCGCGCCGTCGAGAGCGTCGGTCGTGCTCATCGCGTCTCCCCCGTCGCCTTGGTCAGGGCCTGGTCCAGGTCCCAGATGATGTCCTCGACGTCCTCCAGGCCCACCGAGATGCGGATGAGGTCGGCCGGCACGCCGGCGGCCTCGAGCTGGGCGGGCGTGAGCTGCTGGTGCGTGGTCGAGGCCGGGTGGATCACCAGCGTGCGGGCGTCGCCGATGTTCGCCAGGTGCGAGGCGAGCTGCAGCGACTCGATGAACGCCCGGCCGGCGTCGCGCGCGGCGTCCGCGGCAGCCTGCCCCTCGCCGTCGTCGGCGGCGGCGGACGAGGGCTTGACCCCGAACGCGAACACCGAGCCGGGGCCGAGCGGCAGGTACTTCTTCGCCCGCTCGTGGTGGCGGTGCGTCGGCAGGCCGGCGTAGGTCACGTAGGCCACGCGCGGGTCGGCGTCGAGCCACTCCGCCACCGTCCGGGCGTTCGCCAGGTGCGCGTCGAGGCGCTGCGGCAACGTCTCGACGCCCTGCAGCAGCTGGAACGCCGACTGCGGCGAGAGCGCGGGGCCGATGTCCCGCAGCTGCTCCGAGCGCAGCTTGGTGAGGAACCCGTACTCGCCGAAGTTGGCCCACCACCGGATGCCGCCGTAGCTCGGCACCGGCTCGGTCATCTGCGGGAACTTGCCGTTGCCCCAGTCGAACCGGCCGGACTCGACGACGATGCCGCCGAGCGTGGTGCCGTGCCCGCCGAGGAACTTGGTCACCGAGTGGATGACGATGTCCGCGCCGTGCTCGATCGGCCGCACCAGGTACGGCGTGGCGAGCGTGGCGTCGACGACGAGCGGGATGCCGGCGGAGTGCGCCACCTCGGCGAGCGCCTCCAGGTCGGCGATGTCGCCCGAGGGGTTCCCGATCATCTCGGTGTAGAGCACCTTTGTCTCTGGCCGGATCGCCGCGGCGAAGTCCGCCGCGTCCGTGCCGGCCACGAAGGTGGTGTCCACGCCGAAGCGCCGCAGCGTGACGTCGAGCTGGGTCACCGTGCCGCCGTAGAGCTGGGCCGAGGCGACCACGTGGTCGCCGGCGCCGACCAGCGCGGCGAAGGTGATGAACTCCGCCGACATGCCCGACGCCGTCGCCACCGCGCCGATGCCGCCCTCGAGCGAGGCGATGCGCTCCTCGAGCGCGGCCACGGTGGGGTTGCCGATGCGGCTGTAGATGTTGCCGTACTTCTGCAGCGCGAACAGGTTCGCGGCGTCGTCGGCGCCGTCGAACACGAACGACGTCGTCTGGTAGATCGGCACGGCACGCGCGCCGGTGGTGGCGTCGGGGATGCCGCCGGCGTGCAGCGCACGCGTGCGGAACCCGAAGCGGTGGTCGCTCATCGGTTCTCCTTCGGGGTGCGGGCGGCCGCGACCGCCTGGCGGACCTGGTCCACCGCCCACGGGTTCTGCAACGACGTCGTGTCGCCCAGCTCCTGACCATCCCACAGCTGGGCGAGCAGGCGGCGCAGGATCTTGCCGCTGCGGGTCTTGGGCAGCTCGGGCACGACGACGACGTGCCGCGGCTTGGCGACCGGTCCGATCTCGCGCGCCACCTGGGCGCGCAGCTCGTCGGCCGACGGCGCGGGCTCGCGCGCGGGGACGACGAACGCCGCCACGGCCTGCCCGGTCACCGGGTCGGTGACGCCGGTGACGCCGGCCTCCCCGACGCCCGGGTGGGCCACGAGCGCGGACTCGATCTCGATGGTGGACAGGCGGTGCCCCGAGACGTTGACGACGTCGTCGAGGCGCCCCAGCACCCACACGTAGCCGTCGTCGTCCACCGTGGCGCCGTCGCCGGCCACGTAGTACGCGCCGTGCTCGCCCTTGCCGGCGTACTTGGCCCAGTACGAGTCGCGGTAGCGCTCCGGGTTCCCCCACACGGTGCGGGCCATGCCCGGCCACGGGCGGCGCACCACGAGCGTGCCGGAGCGGCCGGGGCCCACGGGCACGCCGTCGTCGTCCACCACGGCCACGTCGACGCCGGGCAGCGCCACGGTGGCGGAGCCGGGCTTGAGCGGCGTGACGCCCGGCAGCGGCACGATCATCGCGGCGCCGGTCTCCGACTGCCACCACGTGTCCACGACGGGGGTCTCGTCGCGCCCGAAGTTCCGCCGGAACCACACCCACGCCTCGGGGTTGATCGCCTCGCCGACGGTGCCCAGCAGCCGCACCGTCGACAGGTCGTGGCCCGCGGGCAGCGTGTCGCCGAACCAGGTCATGAACGTGCGGATCAGGGTGGGCGCCGTGTAGTACACCGTGACGCCGTAGCGCTCGATGATCTCCAGGTGCCGCTCGCGGTGCGGGGTGTCCGGGGTGCCCTCGTAGATGACCTGGGTCAGGCCGTTCGAGAGCGGCCCGTAGATCTCGTAGGTGTGGGCGGTGACCCACGCGAGGTCGGCGGTGCACCAGTGCACGTCGTCCGGCTTGGCGTCGAAGTGCGCCCAGTGCGCCCAGCTGGCGTGCGTCAGGTAGCCGCCGCTGGTGTGCACCAGGCCCTTGGGCTTGCCGGTGGTGCCGGAGGTGTAGATGACGAACAGCGGGTGCTCGGCGTCGAAGAACTCCGGCTCGTGGGTCTCGGGCTGGGTGTCGACGACGTCGTGCCACCACACGTCGCGCCCCTGCGTCCACGGCACGTCCGGGGTGTCGTCGCCGGTGCGGCGCAGCACGAGCACGTGCTCGAGGTGCTCCAGGCCCGCGGCGGCGGCGTCGGCGGCCGACTTGACCTCCACGGCCTTGCCGCGGCGGTACTGGCCGTCGGTGGTGACCAGCAGCTTGGCCCCGGTGTCCTCGAGGCGGAACCGCACGGCCTCGGCGGAGAAGCCGCCGAACACCAGGCTGTGGACGGCGCCGACGCGGGCGCACGCCAGCGCGATCACCACGGTCTCCACCAGCACCGGCAGGTAGACGACCACGCGGTCGCCGGGCCCGACGCCGAGCGCCGTGAGGGCGTGGGCGGCCTGGGCGACGCGGCGCTGCAGGTCGGCGTAGGTGACGCTGACGCGGTCGCCGGGCTCGCCCTCGAAGTGCAGGGCGACCTTGGCGCCGCGGCCGGCGGCCACGTGCCGGTCCACGCAGTTGACCGCGACGTTGAGCCGTCCGCCCACGAACCAGCGGGCCTCGGGCACGCTGAGCTCGCCGGTCGCCGGGTCGACCACGGGCGGTGCCCACTCGTGGGCGGTGTGCCACTCCTGCGCCCAGTCGAGGCGGCGGGCGGCCTCCTCCCAGAAGGCGACCGGGTCGGCCGCGGCGCGGGCGTAGACGTCCGGCCCGACGTTCGCCTGGGCGGCGAAGGCGCCCGACGGCGGGTAGACGCGGTTCTCGACGAGGCGGGCCTCCGCCTCGGTGCCGGTCGCGGTCGTGTCCGTCGTCGTCATGCCCACCTCTTCAGCAGTCGCTTCTCCACCACGCCCACGAGGGCGTTGGTGATCGTGCCCAGCAGCGCCAGCAGCACGATGGCCAGCAGGATCCGGTCCACGCGCCCGTTCTGCTGGGAGTCCGTGAGCAGGTAGCCCAGGCCCATCGAGGAGGCGATGAGCTCGGCGGCCACGAGGAACAGCCACGCCTGGGCCAGCGCCAGCCGCAGGCCGGACACCAGCGAGGGCAGCACCGCGGGCAGCTGCACCGTCCTGAACAGCGACCAGCCGCGCAGGCCGAACGACCGGCCGGCCTCGACCAGGTGGGGGTCCACGTGCCGCAGCGCGGCGGCCACCGTCGTGTAGACGGGGAAGAACGCGCCGATGGCGATCAGCGTGACCTTGGACTCCTCGCCCATCTTGAGCCACAGCAGCAGCAGGGGCACCCACGCCAGCGACGGCACTGCGCGCACGGCGGCGAGCATGGGGCTCAGCAGCACGTCGCCCGCCCGCGAGAGGCCGACGACGGCCGCCACGGCCAGGCCGGCGACCGCGCCGATCGCGAAGCCGACCAGCACGCGCTGGGTGGAGATCGCCACGTGGTGGCCGAGCTCGCCGCGCCGCACCAGGTCGACGGCGGCGTCCCACACGGCCACCGGCCCGGGCAGCTGGTAGGCGGGCACGAGTCCCGCCGCCGTGACCCCCTGCCACACGGCCAGCAGCAGCACGGGCACCAGGAGCCCGCCGACGACGACCACGGGCCGCCGCGACCAGAACGCCGGGCGCCCGCCCGCCGCCGTCGTGCCGGCCGCGGACGGCGCGACCGCCCGGTCGCCCGGGATGTGCCGCGCCGCCATCACTCCGTCGCCTTCTCGACGAACTGGGTGTCGAACAGCGAGTCGAGCGCGTCGTCGACCTGCTGCTGGTTCGGCACGTCGCCGTTGGCCACGAGGATCGGGCCGACCTTCTCGAGCACCTCGCGCTGCGCGTCGCCCGGCACCGGGTCGACGTCGAGGTTGCTGCGCTCCTCGATCACCGTGGTGGCGACCTGCGGGTCGATGCCCGCGACGTCGGCGAGCAGCGCCGAGACCTCGTCCGGGTGCTCCTGCGCCCAGGCGCGGGCCTCCTCGTAGGCGTCGACGACGACCTGCGCGACGTCCGGGTGGTCGGTGACGAACTCCTCCGTCGCGTTGAGGAAGCCGTAGGTGTTGAAGTCGACGTTCCGGTACAGCAGCTTGTCGCCGGACTCGGCCTCGGCGGCGGCCATGATCGGGTCGAGGCCCGACCAGGCGTCCACCGAGCCGTTGTCGAGGGCCGTGCGGCCGTCGGCGTGCTGGAGGTTCTGCACCTCGACGTCCGCCGGGTCGACGCCGTTCGCCTCGAGGGCCTGCAGCAGGAAGAAGTACGGGTCGGTGCCCTTGGTGGCGGCGACCGACTTCCCCTCGAGGTCCGCGACGGACGTGATGCCGGAGTCCGGGCCGACGACGATCGCCGACCACTCCGGCTGGCTGTACACGTCGATCGTCTTGATGGGCGAGCCGTTGGCGCGGGCCAGCAGCGCGGCCGAGCCGGCGGTGGAGCCGACGTCGACGGCGCCGGCGCGCAGCGCCTCGTTCGCCTTGTTCGAGCCCGCGGACTGCAGCCAGTTCACCTCGACCGAGTCGCCGAGCTCCTTCTCGATGAGCCCCTGGTCGCGCACGACCAGGCTCAGCGGGTTGTAGGTGGCGAAGTCGATGTTCAGCGTGTCGGTGCTCCACTGCGAGCCGGCCGAGGAGTCGCCGCCGGCCGCGGCCGCGGACCCCTCGCCGGCGACGCAGCCGGCGGTCGCCATCAGGGTCGCGGCGGCGAGGGCCGAGGTGACGGTGGCGAGGCGGGCGGTGCGGATGCGCATCAGGACTCCTGGGTGGGGGCGAGCGGGGACGGGTCGGGGGTGGTTCCGTGGTGGGCGTCGACGCCGAGGCCCGCCAGCAGCTCCACGCGCAGCTCGGCGAGCGTGCGGTCGGCGCGGTCGCGCGGGCGGGCGCCGGGCACCTCGACGACGCGCGCGACGCTCGGGGCGGCGGCGTCCGCGGAGCCGCCGCCGAGCGAGCGGAGCAGCAGCACGCGGTCGGCCAGGTAGAGCGCCTCCTCGACGTCGTGCGTCACGAGCAGCACGGTCGTGGGCTGGGCGGCGTGCACGTCGAGCAGCAGGTCCTGCATGCGCAGGCGGGTCAGCGCGTCGAGCGCGCCGAACGGCTCGTCGAGCAGCAGCACGCCGGGGTTGCGCGCCAGCGCCCGGGCGAGCGAGGCGCGCTGGGCCATGCCGCCGGAGACCTGGCGCGGGCGCAGGTCGGCGGCCTGCTCGAGGCCCACGAGGCGCAGCAGCTCGGCCACGCGCTCGCGGCCGGCGCGCCTGGCGGTGCCGCGCGGCAGGCCGAGCGCCACGTTCTGTGCCAGCGTGCGCCACGGCAGCAGGCGCGGCTCCTGGAACGCGACGGCGGTGCGCGGGTCCGCGGCGGTGACGCCCGCGCCGTCGAGCAGGATGCTGCCCGACGTCGGGGTGTCCAGGCCGCTGACCTGGCGCAGCAGCGTCGACTTGCCGCACCCGGACGGGCCGACGATCGCGACGATCTCGCCCGCGCGCAGCTCGACGTCGACGCCGCGCAGCACCTCGCGCGGCCCGGCGGGGGTGTCGAAGGTGCGCGCCACGGACCGCAGCGCGACGGCGTGGGCGCCGCGGCGGCCCGGCGCGGCGGGGCGCGCGGTGCCGGCGGCGGGGCTCGTGAGCGTGGAGGTCATGGTGGCGTCCTGGGTCGGCGTCGAGGTCGGCATCGTGGTCGGGCCGCGCGCGACCCGCCGGACTCTCCGGCGGCCGCGCGGGCCTGCGGTGCACCGGGTGCGAGCTCCGGGAGGTCCCGGTCCGCGGCGAGCGCGGTCACACGCCGGTGCGGCTCCGCATTCGACAGCGGCGCACGGCGGCACGGCACAGCGTGCGCGGGGCGAGGTGCACGGGGAGGGCGACGGCGGTCATGGCGGTCTCCTCTCCGGGCGGGCGCCGGTCGGCGGGCTGGGCCGCACGGCGGTCGCCGGGCGGCGTGGGCGGGCGTTTGTCTCGTATCGCGAGACATGTCCACCACTCGGAACGAACGCTAGGGAGCGGGCGGCGAGAGCGCCAGCGGCGTCCCGCGATGCGGACACCGGAACCGACCGTATCGTGAGACACCTGCCACCGGGCCCCGCCATCTCGGACGCGCGCGCCGCGCACCCGCGAGAGACTCGGACAGCACCGCATCCCTGAGGAGGACCCCCATGACCGACGTCGCGCTGCTCGGGACCGGGCGGATGGGCCACGAGCTCGCCGTCCACCTGCTGCGGGCGGGCCACCGCGTCACCGCCTGGAACCGCACGCCCGCCGGGGCCGACCGCACGGTGGCGGCCGGCGCCGAGCGCGCCGCGACCGCGCGCGAGGCAGCCGCGGGCAGGCCCGTCGTCATGACGGTCCTGTTCGGGCCCGACGCCGTCCAGGAGACGGTGCTCGACGGCGGCGTGCTCGACCCCGGCACCGTGTGGCTCGACGTGACGACGGTGGGCCCGGAGGACGCGGCCCGCTACGCCCGCTGGGCCGCCGAGCACGACGTCCGGTACGTCCACGGCCCCGTGGTCGGCACGCTGGCCCCGGCGCGCGCCGGGAAGCTCGGCGTCTACCTCGGCGGCGAGGAGGCGGCGGTCCAGGAGGTGCTGCCGCTCGCGCGGCTGTGGGCCGACCCCGAGCGCCTGCGCGTGGTGCCGCGCCCGCAGGACGCCGCCGTCGGCAAGCTGCTGGCCAACCTGGCCCTCGGCGTCAGCGTCCAGGGCCTGGTCGAGGCGCTGCGGCTGGCGCGCTCGCAGGGCACCGCGCCGGCCGACGCCCTGGCGATGCTCGGCTCCACCGGCCTCGGCTTCATCGCCGGGATGAAGCGCGACGTCATCCTCGACGGCACGTTCGAGGACACCCAGTTCTCGGTGGACCTGCTGGCCAAGGACGCCCGCCTGATGCTCGCCGCCGCCGGGACGTCGCTGCCCGCCGTCGAGGCGCTGCTGGGCACGCTCGAGGCGGCCCAGGCCGCCGGGCGCGGCGACCAGGACATCGCCGCCGCCGTCGTGCCGGAGCTACCAGCCGCCGACGCCTGACGCTACCCACGCCGTCGGGGCGCGGGATGCGCTCGGATGAGCACCGCTCGGCGGACGGGGGAACAGGTGAGCATCGACACGCAGGGGGGCGCCGGACGGGGCGCGACCAGGAGCCCGGACGCTCCGGAGGCCAGGAGGCCGACGCCGACGGCGCTGGTGCTCCGGCCGGTGGGGTACCTGCTGATGACGGTGCTGTGGATGGCCATCGCGGTGTTCCCCTTCGTGCTGGGGTACGGGCTCGTCCCCTCGGCGTACGTCATGTCCCACCTGTTCGCGGCGTGGGAGCCGGTGGAGGCGCAGCACCTCTACTGGTGGGAGGAGCTCCTGGGCATGGACCCGGAGCACCGCACCACCAGCATCGTCGGGATGGTGGTGATGATGGGGCCGCTGCTGGGGCTGGGGTTCCTGGGGATGATCGCCTTCGCCATCTACCCGATGATCCTGCTGTACGGGCTGGCGTTCTTCCGCTCCCTCAACCCCCGGTACAGCGGGGACCGCCTGACCTACACCACCTACGCGGCGCCGGGCAGCACCTTCGGCCCGCCCACCACCAGCGTGGCGCTGTCCGCCATCCCCACCTACGAGACGCGGTTCACCAGGCTGGTGATGCGGTTCTACTGGTACCGGTGGCAGCCCAGCGGCCGGATGATCCTGGGGATGATGCCCGCAGGGATGGGGCTGCTGCTGGGCGTTCTGGCGGTGGACCTGCTCACCCCCGCCCCGGGTCGCCTCTGCCGTGGGCGCCGTGGCGCTGGCCGCAGTGTCCGTGGTCATCGTCCGCCGGGACTGGCGGAGGCGGTACGACCCCACGCCGGAGGAGGTGGCGGCGGACCGGGAGCGGCACCGGACCAGGGACGAGGTCACGGGCAGCCGGAGGAGATGACCCCGCAGCAGCGGCTGGAGCGGGTCAAGAGGCTGCGCGCGGAACGTGAGGCCAGGATCACGATGGAGAGCGAGTGACCACGAAGGCCAGCGCCCCCGTCTCGAGTGGACCCTGGACGGCCCCCGGAAGGACCTCCTGTTCATCCGGAACCCCGACGTGACGGAGCAACAGGCCCGGGAGGCGGTCGAGCGCATCCGCGTCGCCGCCGTGGAGATGCATGCGCCTCGCCCGGCGATCGTCAGGCCGTCGAGCGCACCGGCCGCTGGTGGTACCCGATCTGGATCGTGGTGGGGTTCGCAGCGCTGCACCCGGAAGGCGAAGCGCACGAGGCACCGGTGATCGCGCCGGACGGCGCGGCTCAGCGCCGCACCAGCGCCGGGTGCCGCGGGTCGTCGGCGCGCACGACGACGTCGGCCCGCCGCTCCGGCTGCACCTCACGCCGGTAGCGGTCGTACGCGGCGAGCTGCCACGCGTCGTCGAGCGGAGTGTTGCGCGTCTCGGTGGGCGTGCGCAGCGCGAGGTGCACGGTGAGGTCGACGTCCAGGCCCCGGCCCATCGCGAGCGTCCCGTCGAGCACGACGACGGTGCCCGGCGGGGCGTCGGCGTACGGCGCGCGGGTGGAGCGGTCGGTGACAGGGTCGCGCAGCGTGGGCAGGTAGCGGCCCCGCTCGACGACGGAGCCGAGCACCTCGCGGTTGAGGCCGCCGACGTCGATCCAGGCGTCCAGCAGCGAGTCGGGGTCGCGCCGACCGTGCTCGAGCCGCAGCGACGCCGCCCGCAGGAAGTCGCGCACCCGGACGCGGGCGACGGGCCGGCCGGCCGCCCGCAGCGGCTCGACCAGGGCGTCCGCGAGCGCCTCGGGCCGGGTCGAGGGGTGGCCGTCCACCAGCACGCGCACCGCCCGCCCGCGGGGCCGGTCGGTGACCAGCGCGACCACGTGCGCCACCACGGCGTCGAACGACACGGGCTCCACACGCACCGGGCCATGCTGCCACGCGCCCCGCTCCCGTTCCTCTTCCTCCGCGGCGGTGGTCCTGCGAGCGGGCCCGGGCCGTGCCACCCTCCCCCGCATGACCACCGACGCCGCCCCGCAGAGCGCGACCGACCCCGAGACCAGGCTCTCGCGCTCGGTCAGCGGCAAGCTGCTGTACCTGTTCATCCTCGGCGACGTGCTCGGCGCGGGTGTGTACGCGCTGGTGGGCGCGATGGCCGGGGAGGTGGGCGGCGCCGTGTGGCTGCCGCTGCTCGTGGCGCTGGGCCTGGCGCTGCTGACCGCCGGCTCCTACGCCGAGCTGATCACCAAGTACCCCAAGGCGGGCGGCGCCGCCGTCTTCGCCGAGCGGGCGTTCAAGCAGCCGGCGATCTCGTTCCTGGTCGGCTTCTCCATGCTCGCCGCGGGCGTCACCAGCGCGGCCGGCCTGTCGGTGGCGTTCGCCGGGGACTACTTCGGGGCGTTCGTCGAGGCGCCCGAGCGCCTGGTGGCGGTGCTGTTCCTCGCCGCCGTCGCGGCGCTGAACATGCGCGGCATCCGCGAGTCCCTCGGCGCCAACGTGGCCATGACGATCATCGAGGTCGGCGGCCTGGTGACGGTCGTCGTGCTCGCGCTCGTGGTGCTCGGCCGCGGCGAGGGCGAGCCCGGCCGGGTCGTCCAGTTCGCCGACGGTGTCTCGCCCGCCACGGCCGTGCTGGCCGCCGCGGTGCTCGCGTACTACTCGTTCGTCGGGTTCGAGACCTCGGCCAACATGGCCGAGGAGGTCAAGGACGTGCGCCGGGTCTACCCCCGCGCGCTGTTCGGCGCGCTGGCCACGGCCGGCCTCGTGTACGTGCTCGTGAGCGTCGCGGCCGTCCTCGTCGTCGACCCGGAGACCCTCGCCGGGTCGAGCGGGCCGCTGCTCGAGGTGGTCTCCGAGGCGGGGATCGTCCCCGAGCAGGTGTTCTCGCTGGTGGCGCTCATCGCCGTGGCCAACGGCGCGCTGCTGACGATGATCATGTCGAGCCGCCTGGCCTACGGCATGGCCGAGCAGCGGCTGCTGCCCACCGTGCTGGACCGGGTGCTGCCCGGCCGCCGGACGCCGTGGGTGGCGATCGTGGTCACCACGCTCGTGGCGATGGCGCTCGTGTTCACCGGCGACCTCGCCGCGCTGGCCGAGACCGTGGTGCTCCTGCTCCTGCTCGTCTTCCTCAGCACCAACGTGGCCGTGCTGGTGCTGCGCCGCGACAAGGTCGAGCGCGAGCACTTCCGCGTGCTGAGCGTGGTGCCGGTGCTCGGCGCCGCGAGCTGCGTGCTGCTGCTGACCCAGCAGGACGGCGCCACGTGGCTGCGCGCCGGCGTGCTGCTGGTGATCGGCCTGGTGCTCTACGTGGCCATGCGGGTCACGCGCCGGACGCGGGGCGCCGACGAGCGCCCGGGCACCGCCGTCCACGTCGACTGACGGGCAGCCCACCTTCGCCGAGACCTGAGCTGTGGTCGTCTCCGGACGTCCGGAGACGACCACAGCTCAGGTCTCGGCGTGCGGGGTGGTCAGCGCGGGTGGTCAGCGTGGGTGGTCAGCGGGCGTGCTCGACGCAGCGGGTCGCCGCGGGCCGGGCCTCGAGCCGCCCCGCGGGGATCGGCCGGCCGCAGACCTCGCAGCGGCCGTACGTGCCGTCGTCGACCCGCGCGAGCGCGGCGAGCAGCCGCTCGCGCTCGGCGGCCGCGCCCGTGGCCAGGGCCGCCGCCTGCTGCCGCTCCCACGCGAGGGTCGAGCCCTCGGGGTCGTGCTCGTCGTCGACGTTCGCGTCCCGCCCCGACTCCGCGATCTCCGCCGCGAGCGCCGTCTGGCCCGCGAGCAGGCGCTCGACGTCGGCGAGCCGGGCACGCAGCCGCTCGCGCGCCCGGGCCAGGTCCACGCCGTCGTCGGTCACGGCCCCATCGTGCCCGACGACGGGACGCAGCGGTCGGCGCGAGGGCGGCGAGCGCCCAGGGTCAGCGCTCAGGCGGTCAGCGCCAGGGCCGCGACGCCGGCCAGCACGGTCAGCGGCGCGAGCACCGCGCCCTGCCGCAGCACCACCGACCAGCCCACCGGCACGCCGAACAGCCGCCGGCGGCACTGGTCCAGCCACAGCACCGTGGCCAGCGAGGCCCACACGGTCAGCTGCGGCCCCGCGTTGACGCCCACGAGCACGGCGCCCAGCGCGGGCGCGTCCGGCGCCGCCGGCGCGAGGGCCAGGAACGCCGGCAGGTTGTTGACGAGGTTCCCCGCGACGGCCGCCACCGCGGCGACCCGCAGCAGCGAGCCGTCCCCGCCGTCGGCCGTGCCGGCGACCGCGGCGAGCGCCGCGCCGAGCCCGTGCACGTGCAGCGCCTCGACGACGGCGAAGAGGCCGGCCACCGTGACCACCGCCCGCCACGGCACCATGTCCCGCGCCCGGCTGAGCAGCGGCACCCGGCGCCACCAGGTCATGACGCCCAGCACCGCCGCCCCCGCCAGCGCCACGGGCGCCACGGGCAGCTCGGCCGCGAAGCACACCGCCATCGCCGCCACCACCGCGCCGGCCAGCGCCACGGCGATCGTGTCGCGGGGCGCCTGCGGCTCGGACGGGAGGTAGCGACCGACGATCGCGCGCCGGTGCAGCAGCGCCAGCCCGGCGACCGTCGCGGCGAGCACCGCCAGGGCGGGCGCCCACATGCGCCCGACGTACCCGTCCCCCATGGCGTCGGCGGCCAGCAGGTTCGTGAGGTTGGAGACCGGCAGCAGCAGCGACGCGGTGTTGGCGAGCGCCAGGACGGTGAGCGCGAACGGCAGCGGGTCGGACCGGGTGCGGCGCGCCAGCGCGATGACGACGGGCGTGACCAGCACCGCGGTGGTGTCGAGCGACAGCACCACCGTGCAGGCCGTCGCGAGGGTCACCACCAGCAGCCACAGCACCGGCCGGCGGCCGCGGGCCAGCCGCGCGGCGCGGTCGGCGAGGACGTCGAACAGCCCGGCGCCCGCGCACAGCTCCGAGACGAGCGTGATGGCGACGAGGAACAGCAGCACCGGCCCGGTGCGCGACGCCAGGTCGGCGGCGGCCTCCCGCGGCAGCCAGCCGGTCAGCAGCACCAGGAGGCCGGCGGCGAGCGCCACCAGCCACGCGGGCACCCGTCGTCGCACCCGGCCATTGTGCCGCGCGCGGGGCCCGCCGGCGGCGTGCCCCGGGACGGGACGCCGCCGGCCGGGGCCCTGTGCCGCCGACCGGGCGCCTCAGCGTCCGGTGTCGGTCCGTCCGCGCGGCTCGTCGTCGTCGTGCACGATGAGCTCCGGCTCCGGCGCGCCCACCTTCTGCGGCGGGGCCTCCGGCGCGGCGGAGGTGTCGACGTACATCGGCCGCAGGCGCGCCCACACGGCGAACACGATCGCCGCGACGACCAGGGCGACGCCCGTCCACAGGTTGGCGTGGATGCCCCCCGTCTTGGCCAGCTCGGGGTCGGCGAGGACGGCGCAGATCAGCAGGAAGACGCCGATGAGGCCGAGCGCGATCGCGATGAAGAAACGGACGTCGAAGGCGCCGACGGTGCGCCTCGTGGACGCCGGGTCCCGGGAAACCATGGTTGTCTCCTTCCGGAACTCAGGTCAGCCGAACAGCAGGTTGAGGACGATGACGAGGCCCAGCGAGACGCCGGCCATCGGCAGCGGCCGCTGGTACCACGGGTGCCGCGAGGCCTCGGGGTCCGTGCGGCGCTCCTTCGGGGTCAGCGAGTACACGAAGCCGACCAGGTCCTTCTCCGGCTTGGGCGCCGTGAACTGCGTGACGACCACCGACACGATGATGTCGACGACGAACGCGACCGAGGCGGCGAGGAAGGCCGCGCCCTGGCCGCCGAGGTCGATCGCCCCCGTGCGGCTGAAGATGAAGACCACGACCGCGGACAGGGTGCCGAAGACCAGGCCGGACCAGCCGGCCGCCGCGGTCATCCGCTTCCAGAACATGCCGAGGATGAACGTGGCGAACAACGGGGCGTTGAAGAACCCGAACAGCGTCTGCAGGTAGTCCATCAGGTTGGAGAACCCGCTCGCGATCAGGGCGGTGAAGATCGCGATCACCGTGGCGACCACCGTGGCGATGCGGCCCAGGTTCAGGTAGTAGTGGTCCGCCTTGTCCTGCTGGACGTACCGCTGCCAGATGTCGTAGGTGAACACGGTGTTGAACGCCGACACGTTCGCCGCCATGCCAGCCATGAAGGCCGCAAGCAGTCCCGTGATGGCGAGGCCCAGCAACCCGTTGGGCAGCACGTCGCGCATCAGGTAGATGAGCGCCTGGTTCCAGGTGATGGTGCTGTCGGACGGCCCGCCGGCCTCCTTGTAGGCCACGATCTCCGGCACCAGCACCGCGGCGATCATGCCCGGGATGATCACGATGAACGGCACGAACATCTTGGGGAACGTGCCGATGATCGGCGTCATGCGCGAGGCGCGGATCGAGTTGGAGGCCATCGCCCGCTGGACCTCGACGAAGTTGGTGGTCCAGTAGCCGAACGACAGCACGAAGCCGAGGCCGAACACGATGCCGACCACCGACAGCACCGGGTTGGTGAAGCCGGACAGGTCGGAGCCAGGCCAGGACGACCACTGCTGGGACCCGCCGGGGCCGGCCAGCACCTTCTCCTCGAAGGCCGACCAGCCGCCGATCCGGTTCAGGCCGATGATCGTCAGCGGCAGCAGCGCGGCGACGATGACGAAGAACTGCAGCACCTCGTTGTAGATGGCCGCGGACAGCCCGCCCAGGGTGATGTACGACAGCACGATCGCCGCCGCGATGATCAGCGTGACCCACATCGGCCAGCCCAGCATCGCGTTGACGATGGTGCCGAGCAGGTACAGGTTCACGCCCGCGATGAGCAGCTGCGCCAGCGCGAACGACAGGGCGTTGACCAGGTGGGCCGCCGGCCCGAAGCGCTTGAGCATGAACTCCGGCACCGAGCGCACCCGCGAGCCGTAGTAGAACGGCATCATCACCAGGCCGAGGAACAGCATGGCGGGGATCGCGCCGACCCAGAAGTAGTGCACGGTCGGGATGCCGAGTTGGGCGCCGTTGGCGGACATGCCCATGATCTCGACGGCGCCGAGGTTGGCGGAGACGAACGCCAGGCCGGTGATCCAGGCCGGCAGGGAGCGGCCCGACAACAGGAAGTCGATGGCGTTCGAGACGTGCCGGCGGCCGAGGAACCCGATGCCGAGCACGAGCGTGAAGTAGATGACCAGCGGGACGTAGTCGTACCAGGCCACGTCGATGATGGTGTCCACGAGCAGCCTTCCTTCCCGGCCGACGGCACCGGCGGCTCGCTGCAGCGGCGGCGCCCTCGGCACGCGAGCAGGGCGGGTCCGTGCGGCCCACCTCTCCATGGTGGACCCGCCGCCAGGAGGGCGCGCGCGGGCGGCACGGGGGCCCGACGACGGTCTGCGCGGTCGGCGCCGTCGCCGTCGCGAGGGCGACGTCGCCGCAGGTCACCGCCCTGCGGCGCGCCCCGCCACGCCTACAGCTCCCGGTGCGTCCAGCGGCCGGCGAGCAGGGTGCCGGCCACCGGCACGGCCCGCAGGTCGGTGGCCGGGTCCAGGGGGTCGGCGTCGAGCACCGCGAGGTCGGCGGGCATGCCGGCGGCGAGCGCGAGCGGAGCGCCGTCGACCGATGCCTCGAGCGCCGGGACGACGCCGATGCGCTGCTCGGGGTGCCACGGCGCGCGCCCGTCGCGCGAGCGCGTGACGGCGGCCGCGACCGCCTGCCACGGGTCGAGCGGCGCCACGGGCGCGTCCGAGCCGAAGACGAGCTGGACCCCCGCGTCGAGCATCGTCGCGAGCGGCATGTTGCGGTCGGTGCGCCCGGCCCACAGCCGGTCGGCGACGTCGCGGTCGTCCATGGCGTGCTCGGGCTGCACGCTGGCGACGACGCCGAGCGCGGCGAACCGCTCGACGTCCTGCCACCGCAGCAGCTGGGCGTGCTCCACCGAGCCGCGCGCCCCGGTGGCGGCGAACGCGTCGAGGGCGAGGGCGTTGGCGCGGTCGCCGATGGCGTGGATCGCGCAGCGCAGGCCGGCGGCGTGGCCGCGGGCCATGAGCGGCACCAGGCGCTCCGGCGCCACGTTGAGCACGCCGCGGGCGTCCGCGCCGGTGGCGTCGGCGTACGGGTCGAAGCAGCAGGCGGTGCGGGTGTTGAGCGAGCCGTCGCTGATGACCTTGAGCGGGCCCTGGGTGACCAGCCCGCCCGGCCCCAGCGGGTCCCCGGTGCGCAGGCCCTCGCCGAGCACGGCGTCCAGGTGCTGCTCCCAGACGCCCGCGCGCACGCGCAGCCCGTCCCAGCCGCGGGCGAGGCGCCGGCGCCACACGGTGAGGTTGTCGGCCACCTCGAGGTCGACGACGCCGACGACGCCCCGCGCGGCGGCGGCCCGGGCGGCGTCGGCCACGAGGGCGTCGGTGACGTCGTCGGGCAGGGCCACCAGCCGCGGGCTGGCCGGCATCCACTCCTCCTCGCGCAGCAGGCCGGTGGGGTGCTCGACGCCGAGGAAGCGCAGGCCGGCGGTGCTGGCCCAGGCCGAGTGCAGGTCGCCGGAGACGAGCACCACCGGCACGTCGCCGGCGACGGCGTCGAGCACGTCCGCCGTCGGCGCCTGCGCCCACGCGGCCCACCGGAAGCCGAAGCCGACCAGCGGCTGACCGGGCGCCGGCGCGGTGGCCGGGTCGGCCAGGCCGTCACGCACCAGGGCGGCGGCGTGCTGCGGCGACGTCGCCGCGGACACGTCCAGGCGCCGGCGCACCATGGCCCACTGCGTCAGGTGGGTGTGCTGGTCCCAGAGGCCGGGCACCAGCGTGCGACCGTCCAGCGCGACGTGCTCCGGCGCGGCGCCCTCGGTGGCGGCGCCCCGCGTGGCCAGGGCCCCGGACGGCACGACGGCGGTCACGGCGCCGTCGTCGACGCGCACGTCGACGAGGCCGTCGCGCCCGATCACGTGGGCGCCGGTCAGCAGGAGCGAGACGGTCACTGGCACACGGTAGCCGCGGGCGCGGGCCGGGCTGGACCGCGGGCCGCGCCCGGCCCGGACCGGGGTCAGCCCAGCAGACCGCCGAGCGCGGACAGCCCGACGGCGACCGCCGCGGCGGCGGCCAGGACGGCGAAGGCGCGCGCCTCGGTGCGCGGGCGCACGGTGGTGGACAGCGGCAGGTCGGCGGTCGTCGTGGTCATGGCTCGACGCTACGGAGGCGTGCCCGGGCGGCGCGTCGCCGCGGGGGCGGATCCTCGCGGGCGCCGTCTACGCCTCCGGGAGGACGGCGGGCCCGCCCGGGTCCGCCCGACGGCGCGGCCCCCCGCGCGCACGAGGGCCCCGGCGTCGTCGTGGTCCGCGACGCCGGGGCCCTCCCCCTGCCCGTCCGTCCCGCCCTGAGGAAGCGGGACGGACGGAGTCACACCGCCGCCGCGGTCACGGCGCCCCGCCAGGTGGCCTCGTCGAGCGCCTCGCGCCCGAGCGCCGTCGCCGGGACCTCGCCGCGCGAGACGCTGATGATCGCGTCCATGACCAGGGCGGACACGTCCCGCGTGAAGTCGGCCGTCCAGGACAGGGCGTGCGGCGTGCACAGCACGTTGTCCATGGCCAGCAGCGGGTCGTCGGGGTCCGGCGGCTCGGGGTCGAAGACGTCGAGCGCCGCGCCCGCGATGCGTCCCCCGCGCAGGGCGCGGGTCAGCGCCTGCTGGTCGACCAGCCCGCCGCGGGCGATGTTGACGAGGTAGGCGTGCGACCGCATGGCGGCGAGGAACGACTCGCCGATCATGCCCCGGCTCTCCTCGGTCAGCGCCGCGGTGACGACGACGAAGTCCGCCCGGGCGGCGAGCGTGGGCAGGTCCACCTGCTCGGCACCGACCGCCCGGGCACGCTCGGCGGCCGAGGGCCGGTCGTCGGCGATCACGACGGCGCCCAGCGCCGTGAGCATCTCGGCCAGGCGGGTGCCCACCGAGCCGAGACCGACGATGCCGACCGTCCGCCCGACGATGCCGACGCCGCGGCGCTCGCCGCGCAGGGTGCCCCACTGTCCGCGCGTGGTCAGCAGGTGGTTCTCCAGGAGGCGGTTCGAGCAGGCGAGCACCATCGTCAGGCCGGTCAGCGCCATCGGCGTGCGCACCCCGGCCGGCGCGGTGGTCAGCACCACCCCCTCGCGGGCCAGCGCGACCGGGTCGAGCCCGTCGTAGCCGGCGCCGAAGCGCGCGACGTGCCGCAGGCGCGGCACCTGGCGCACGAGCTCGGCGCTGAACGGGACGTGGCCGAACGAGAGCACGGCGTCCACGCCCTCGAGCGCCGCCGGGTCGACCGGCCCGTGCGGCGGGATCGGCGGCAGCAGCCGCCACGTGATCCCCGCCTGCTCCAGCCGCTCGAGCCCGACGTCGCCGAACATCGTCGACCCGTCCGGCCGCGCGCCGTCGGCGGTCAGCCCCACCACGTACTCGCGCGTCATGCCGCCGCCTCGGCCTTCGCCCCGCCCGCGATGGGGTTGCGGACCAGGAAGCCGTAGAAGATCGCCCCCAGCGCGGCGATCACGCCGGCGAGGATGAACGTCGGGGTGTACGAGCCGATGTGGTCGTAGATGACGCCCGTGACGACGGGGGCGAGCGCCCCGCCGAAGTAGCCGCCGAAGTTCATGATCCCGCCGAACTGCGCGGCGTGGCTGTCCGGCACGATGTCGCTGGTCAGCGCCCAGGACTGGGACTGGATCGCCGCCACGAGGCCGAGCGCGAGGCACAGGACGAGGATCGCGACCACGACGTTGCGGGCCAGCGGCACCAGCACGAGCAGCACGCCGAGGCCGAGGCACGAGGCGATGAGCACGGACTTCTTCGACGCGATCGGCGACAGCCCGCGGCCGCGGGCGAGCTGCAGCGTGATGCGGCCGGCGTAGATCGCGGCCACGGCGGCGGCGAGGTACGGCACCGCGGCGACCCAGCCGCTGCCGGCGATCGAGATGCCGAGCGAGTCCTGCAGGTACAGCGGCAGGAACGTGATGAAGATGTTCCAGATCCAGATCGAGGTGAAGAAGCCGAGCATCATGCCCCAGGTCTGCCGGTAGGTGAAGAACTTCGCCCAGGGCAGGTGCTGCTTGGGGGTGCTGGCGTCGTCCCGGCCGGCCAGGATGTGCCGGTACTCCTCCTCGGACAGGCGCTTGGAGTCCTCGGGCGCCCGGTAGAAGGCCCAGAAGGCGGCGGCCAGCACGATGCCGGCGAGGCCGATGATGAGGAACATCGCGCGCCAGCCGAGGGCCAGCGACAGCACCGTGAGCAGGGGCGGGGCGATGGCCGAGCCCCACTTCGAGCCGGAGTCCCAGATGCCGGCGGCCTGCCCGCGCTCCTCGCGCGGGAACCAGGCGGTGGTGATCTTGCTGCTGTTCGGGGAGTTGGGCGACTCGCCCACCCCGAGCAGGAAGCGGAAGCCGAGGAAGTGCGCCATGTTCTGGCCCACCGACATCAGCGCCGTGGCCACCGACCACAGGCCGACGGCGACGAAGTACATGCGCCGCGCGCCCAGCTTGTCGATGAGGTAGCCGGCCGGCAGCTGGCACAGCGCATAGGTCCAGGAGAAGACCGACCCCATCAGACCGATGTCGGTCCGGGTGAGGCCCAGCTCCTCGATCATGTGCGGCGCCGCGATGGAGACCGACGAGCGGTCCATGTAGTTGAGCACGCCGGCGAGCAGCAGCCAGCCGAGCACCCAGTAGCGCAGGTTGCGGACCTTCTTGACGTCATGACGGCGGCGGTCCGCCGGCGTCTCTACTTCTGTAGCCATGACACTCCCTTGTGCATGCACGGTTCGTGGGTGGGCACCGGGGGCCGGGGTCAGTTGACGACGAGGCCGCCGTTGACGTTGAGCACGGCGGCGGTCACGAACCCGGCGTCCTCGCTGAGCAGGTACTCGATCGCCGCGGCGATGTCCTCGGGGCGGCCGACGCGGTCCACGATGAGGCCGTCCGCCAGCTCGGACTTGCGGTCGTCGGACAGGGTGCCGCCCATGATGTCGGTGTCGATCGGACCGGGCGAGACCACGTTGACCGTCACGCCGTGCTTGCCGACCTCGCGGGCGACGGAGCGGCTGAAGCCGATCACGGCGGCCTTGGACGCCGAGTACGGCGTCTTGCTGTAGGTGCCGCCGCCCAGCTGCGCCGAGGCCGACGACAGGTTGACCACGCGGCCCACGCCGCGCTCGACCATGCCGCGGATGGCGCGCTGGTTGACGTGGAAGGTGCCGGTGCTGTTGATGTCCATGACGCGGTCCCACTCCGCGCGCGTGACCTCGAGGAACGGCACGGGCGAGGCGACGCCGGCGGCGTGCGCCAGGCCGACGACCGGCGGCAGGTCCTGCTCCAGCGCGGTGAACGCGGCGTCGACCGAGTCCGCGTCGGCGATGTCGACGCCGTACCCGACCACCCGGGTGACGACCTGCGCGTCGACCTCCTTGGCGAACTCGACGACCGCGGCCTCGTCGACGTCGAGCGCGGCGACGTGCCAGCCGGCGCGGGCCAGCCGGCGCACGACGGTGCGGCCGATGCCGCGGGCCGAGCCCGCGCCGGTGACGACGACGGTCCGCTCGGCGGGGAAGGGGTGCTGCGTCATGGGTGCCTGCCTCCGGGGTGGTGCGGTGGAGTGCGCCGGCGGGCGGCAACCGCGGCCCTGCGCGGCGGTGCAGGCAGGAGCGGCGGTGCTCTCCGGGATCGGCGGCGGTCTCCGGGATGACGCCTATACGATATAGACGATAGGCAGCGCGGCCCCCGGCGCTCGGGCGGGAATCCTGCTCGACCTCCGGCGGGTCGCCGCGGCCCGGGCCGGGGGCGATGGGAAATCGCCTCGCGGCGGCAGTGGATCCGGCTCGAAGGAGAGCGCATGTCGGCTGAACCATCGATGGGCACCCTGCGGCGGTCCCGCGCGGCGGCGCGCGTGCCCGAGGACGACGAGCGGACGATCGACGTCGCCCGCCTCTACTACCCCGGCGGGCTGAAGATCGAGGAGATCGCCGCCCGGCTCCACCTGTCGCGCTCGACCGTCTCGCGCGAGCTCGCCAAGGCGCGCCGGCGCGGCCTGGTCGAGTTCGTCCTGCACGGCACGCCCGACCCGACCGCGGCGCTCGCCGCGGCGATCGAGGACCGGTTCGGGGTCCGCACCACCGTCGTCGACTGCTCCGCGGCACCGACCGCGGCCGGGCGGCTCGAGCGCGTCGCGGAGCGCGCCGCGGAGCGGCTCACGGCGATGGTGGCCCCCGACACGACGGTGGCGGTGGCCTGGGGCCGGACGGTCGACGCGGTGGCGCGCCACCTCACCCGCAGCCCCACGCGCGGGACGCGCGTGGTCCAGCTCAACGGGTCCGGCAGCTCCGCCACCACCGGCATCCACTACGCCGGGCGGCTGCTCGAGCGGTTCGCGCACGCCTTCGCCGCGACGGACCACCCCTTCCCCGTGCCGGCCTTCTTCGACTCCGCCGCCACGCGCGCGGCCATGTGGCGCGAGCGGTCGGTCCGGCGCCTCCTGGAGCTGCGGGCCGGCGCCGACGTCATGGTGGCCTCGGTGGGCGCGATCGACGCCGACGACCCGGGCCGGCTGTACCGGCCCGACTACCTCGACCCCCGGGAGGTGGCGGAGCTGCGCCACCGCGGCGTCGTCGGCGACCTCGGCGGGGTGTTCCTGCGCGCGGACGGCACCGCTGCCGACGTCGCGCTCAACGGCCGGGCGACCGGCATGCCCGTGGACGAGGTGCGGGCGGTCCCGACGCGGCTGCTCGTGGTGGCGGGCCCGGACAAGGCCACCGCGACGCTGGCGGCGCTGCGCGCGGCCGCGGCGACGGACCTGGTGCTCGACGACGCCACGGCGTCGCAGCTGGCGGAGGAGGACGCACGATGACGACGGACGACCGGCTCGGCGAGCCCCCGGTGCGCGTGGCGCGCCGGGCCATGCGGGACGACGTGCACGACGCGCTGCTGGCGATGCTGCTGGACGGGCGCCTCGAGGCCGGCGCCTCCCTGAGCATCGACCAGCTCGCGCGCGCCCTCGGGGTCTCACCCACGCCGGTGCGCGAGGCGCTCGTCGAGCTGGAGGCCACCGACCTCGTGCGGCGCACCGCCCACCGCGGCTACCAGGTGGCGCCGCCAATCAGCGCCGAGCAGGCGGCCGAGCTCGCCGACGCCCGGCTGATCGTGGAGCCCGCGGCGGCGGCGCTGGCGGCGCAGCTACGAGACCCGGGGCTGCTCCCCGGGCTCCGGGCCGCGCAGCGGGCCCACGAGGAGGCGGCCGTGGCCGTGCGCGGCTGGGACGGCACCACGCGCGACCGCAACGGGCTGCCGGCGCCGCTCATGCCGTACTTCCGCGCCGACTGGGCCTTCCACCAGACGATCCTCGACCACTGCGGCAACCGCTACGTGCGCAGCATGGTGGTGGGGCTGCGGGCCTCGGTGCAGCGGATGCGGCAGAACGTCGAGCGCGGGCCGGAGGACACCGAGCTGGCGGTGGCCGAGCACGGCGCCGTCCTCGCCGCCCTCGAGACGGGCGACGGCGACGCGGCGGCCGCCGCGATGCGCGCCCATCTCGACGCCGTGCGGGACCGCTCCGTCGACCAGGCCTGACGGCCCTACTCGCAGGCGACGCCGTCGCCGTCGCCGTCCATCGCCTCGCGGTAGCCGGGCTCACCGCGGTACAGCGGCGCGGCGCCGGCGGCGCGGGCCTCCGAGCAGCTCGCGAACGACACGTCGGCCGGCTGCTCCGCGGGCGGCGTGCTCGGCGACGAGCCCGCCGTGCCCGACGACGCCGCGCGGGGGGCCAGGCCGCCGGCCGGCAGCGGCTCGTCCGGGCAGCCGGACAGCACCGTGACCATCGCGTCCTGCTCCGCCTGGGTGACCCACAGCCCGTACAGCCGCTTCACGGCCACCTGCCGCGCCACGTACTCGCAGCGGAACGCCCGGTTCGGCGGCAGCCACGTCGCGGTGTCGCCGTCGCCCTTGGACTGGTTCACCGAGCCCTTGGACGCCAGGAGGTTGAGCGGGTCGTTGGCGAACGCCTCCCGCGTGGCGGCGTCCCACCGCTGGGCGCCCTTCTGCCAGGCGTCCGACAGCGCGACGACGTGGTCGATCTGCACCATCGCGCTGGTGTCCTGCCCGCGCTCGAAGGCGATGGTCTCGCCCGAGTACGGGTCGTGGAACGTGCCGGTGAGGATGACGCAGTCGTGCGTGCCGGCCTTGGCGGTGACGTCCAGCATGTCGCGGCGCAGGATGTCGTTGCGGGTGTCGCAGCCGTTGTGGTCGACGTCGGCCCACGCGGGGCCGAAGTTGGCGCGGTCGTAGCCGGTCTTCGGGGCGCGGCCCTTGACGGTGAGCTGCTCGACCGCCGCGAGCGCCGTGCCCGCGTCGGCGGACGGGGAGCCGGTCGCCGACGGGGAGCCGGTCGCCGTCGTGCCGGACGGCGCGCTCGGCAGCGTGGTGCCGCCGACCTCCGACGGCACCTCGACCGCGGAGCCGGCCGACGTCTCGACGGCGCACCCGCCCAGCGCGAGCAGCGCGGCGACGCCGGCGCCGAGCAGGCGGGCGGCCGACCGGCGCGCCGACGCGGTGGTGCGGGCGGGCGCGGTGGTGCGGGCGGACGGGGCGGAGCGGGTGGTGCGGAGCGCGGTCACGGGGTCCTCTCGGGCGGGCGGCGGGCGCGACCCCCTACTCTCTCGCGCCGCGCGCCCGGGCCGGCACCGCCGGGCGGGTGACGTGCCGCACGCCGCTCGGGCGCAGGCGCCGTCGCCCGTGCCGGTGGCACGTCACTCCTTCGTCGGGTCCGTCGGTGGTGACGGCGGCGCCATGCCGCGGCCAGGCTCGCGTCGCACGGCGAGCACCGTCAGGTCGTCCTCCTGCGGACCGGCCGCCGCGGCGAGCGCGACGACGGCGTCCGCCGCCTCGCGCGCCGAGCCGGCGCGGCGCAGGGCCGGCTCGTGCCGCCTCAGGTCGAGCAGCGAGCCGCCGGCGGCGTCGAGCACGCCGTCGGAGAAGACCAGCAGCACGTCGCCCGGTGCCATGCGCACGGTCGCCGCCTCGCGCGGCGCCCCGAACCCCACGCCGAGCGGGGGTCCCAGGGCACGCAGGTGCTCGTGCGACCCGTCCGCCCGCACGAGAAAGCTCAGGCCGTGCCCGGCGTCGGCGTAGGTGACGAGCCCGCTGGACGGGTCCAGGTGGGCGCGGAAGGCGGTGACGAAGGCGGCGGCGTTGGCGAGGTCATCCGCCATCGCGTCCTCGGTCGCGGCCAGGGTGGCGGCGACGTCGGCGCCCTGCGCGTGGGCCTGCAGCGTCGCGCGCGTCGAGGCCGCGAGGATCGCCGCCGCGGGGCCCTTGCCCATGACGTCGGCGAGGGTCAGCACGAGACCGGGCTCGTCGGCCTGCCAGTCGTAGAAGTCGCCGCCGACGGAGCGGGCGGGCACGAAGCGCGCGGCCAGCTCGTAGCCGGGCACCACCGGAGCCCGGGCCGGCAGGAGGCTGGCCTGCATCGCCGCGGCGCGGCTCAGCTCCTGGCGCTCGGCGGTCACGTCGCGCATCACGGTCACCACCCCGCCGCCGCGGGCGGCGGGCAGGCGGGCCGTGGTGAACGTGACGATGCGGGACGCCGAGGCGCCGGGCGGGCGGACCAGCAGGTCCGTCTCCCGGACCAGCTCGCCGGCGAGCGCCCGCCGGTACGGGACCTCCTCGGGCGGCAGGTCCGAGCCGTCGAGCCGCCGCAGCCCCGCGAGGTCGTCCCCGTCCTCGCCGTCGACGGCCGGACCGGCCGCGGCCCCGCCGAGGAGCAGCCGCGTGGCCGCCGGGTTGCGCACCACCAGCCGGCCGGCCGCGTCGACCACGCGCACGCCCTCCGCCATCGTGTCGACGATCGTGGTCAGCAGCGTCGCCTGCGCCTGGGCCTCGTCGCGCGTCGCGGCCAGGTCGCGCACCAGCCGGTCGCGGTCCTCGGCGGCCAGCGCCAGCGCGAGGCCGAGCACGCACGCGAGCCCCACGTACAGCTGGGCCACGGCGACCTGCGAGGTGGGCGACTGCAGGGTGACGAACGGGCCGACCCCGTGAGCGGTGAGCGCCAGGACGACGACACTCACCACCGTGCTGTGCACGATGACGACCGGCGACGGCAGCCGCATGCCCGCCCACACCGTCAGCACGATGAGCGGGAAGACGAGCGCGACCTCGCCGAGCGTCGCGAACCAGGCGGCGTAGACCGCGGGCGTCAGCACCAGGACGGACACCCACTCGGCCGGCCGCGCCCGGCGGACCTGGCCCGGTATCGGCAGCCCCGTCCGAGCCCGGCGCAGCCACGCGCCGACGACGAGGCCCATGGTGCACACCACCAGCACGGCTTCACCGTTGCGCGCGCACCACAGCAGCAGCACCTCCCAGGACCAGAACCCCGAGTCCAGCCAGACGGCGAGGCCGGTGACGGGCGCGGAGGTCACCACACCGGCCGCCACGGCCGCGAGGAACCACCACAGCTCGCCGTGCGAGAGGGCCCGCGTCCCCCGGCCCGCCCAGACCCGGCGGCAGCCGCGGGCCATCACGGCGCACGTGACCACGGTCTCGACGACGGTCGCGAACGCGCCCACCGCGGCTCGCTCGAGGCTGGCGCCCGTGGCGGCGACCACGGCGCCCGTGGCGCCGAACAGGACCACGACGTCGAGCCAGGGCCAGGGCCGCCGGGCGCGGGTGAGCAGCCACAGCACCCCAACGCCGGCCGCCGGCCACACCAGGCTGACGCTCGAGTCGGGCAGTACCGTGAGCCGACCCAGGACGGCGGCCACCACGTACGCGGCCGCGAAGGCGGCCAGGAGCGCCACGTCGCCCCTGCGCGGCACGCCGCCCCGGGACGGCGCCCGTCGCCGCTCTGCGCCCCCTGCCACCGCACCCCCGCTCCCCGTCCGCACCGGCAGCCTAGGGGCTGCGCGGGAACCCCACAGCCCGAAGGACGCGTCTTGTGGCAGGTCAGCGAGGCCACCACTACCTTCACGGCATGGGGGCCACGCGCAGGCACGCGGCGACGAGCGCACCACGTCGTGACGGACGGCTGCTGGCGCTGCGCGTCGTCGCGCTGCTGACCATGGTGCTCGGCGTCAACTATGTCGTGTGGCGCTGGCTCGAGTCGGTGAGCTGGAGCGCCTGGTGGATCGCGGTGCCGCTGGTCATCGCCGAGACCTACAGCCTCGTCGACGTCGGCCTCTTCGCCGTCACGATGTGGCGCGCGCGGCGGCGGCCGGAGCCACCCCCGCCGGCCGAGGACGCGACCGTCGACGTCTTCATCACCACCTACGACGAGCCGGTCGACCTGGTGCTGCGCACCGCCGTGGCCGCCCGCGACATCCGCTTCCCGCACCGCACGTGGGTGCTCGACGACGGCGCCCGGCCTGCCCTGGCAGAGGCCGTCCGTGCGGCCGGGGTCGGCTACATCGTGCGGTCCGACGACTGGCAGGACCGGCCCCGGCACGCCAAGGCCGGCAACCTCAACAACGCGCTGTTCCGGACGGACGGGGAGTTCCTGCTCGTCCTGGACGCCGACCAGGTGCCCGACCCGAGCATCCTGGACCGGACGCTCGGGTACTTCCGGGACCCCGAGGTGGCGCTGGTGCAGACGCCCCAGTACTTCACCAACGTCCCGGACGCCGACCCGCTCGGCAGCCAGGCGCCGCTGTTCTACGGGCCGATCCAGCAGGGCAAGGACGGCTGGAACGCGGCGTTCTTCTGCGGGTCCAACGCGGTGCTGCGGCGCGAGGCGCTGATGCGCCTGGGGATCGTGGGGTACGTGCGCGAGACGGAGCGCTCGGTGCGCGACGCGCTCAGCGCCGCGCGCCGCATGCTCGGCAAGGCCCGGCGCGGCGCCGTCGACCCGGCGCAGGCGCGGGCCCTGGAGACCCTCGAGCACGGGGCGCGCGACGCCCTGGCGCGGCTGCACGCCGGGGAGCCGGTCGCCGAGGTCACGTACGCCTTCCAGCGGCAGGTCGACGCGGCATCGGCCGCGCTGGTGGCGGCGGACGCCGCGCAGATGCAGGAGGACCTGCGGGCCATCGCCGCGCTGCCCGTGGAGCGCGACAGCGAGCTGGGCGCCGTCGTCGTCGACGAGCAGGCGCTCGCCCGCCTGGCCGAGCGCGACTGGACGCCGCTCGGGGCCATCGAGTCGGTCCAGGCGCTGGTGCGGGCCGTCGACGTCGACCGCTCGGCGGAGGCGCAGCCGATCCTGCCCGTCGCCACCGTGTCGGTCACGGAGGACATGGCCACCGCCATGCACCTGCACGCGCAGGGGTGGCGCTCGGTGTACCACCACGAGCGGCTCGCCCTGGGGCTCGCGCCGGAGGACCTCGGCACGATGATCACGCAGCGGCTGCGCTGGGCGCAGGGCACGCTGCAGGTGATGCTCAGGCAGAACCCGCTGCGGCTGCGCGGGCTGAGCGGCGGCCAGCGGCTCATGTACTTCGCGACGATGTGGTCGTACCTGTCGGGCTTCACCGCCGTGGTCTACCTCGCCGCGCCGATCATCTTCCTGTGCTTCGGGGTGCTGCCGGTCACCGCGTGGTCGGTCGACTTCTTCGCCCGCTTCGTCCCCTTCCAGGTCGCCAGCCAGCTGCTGTTCCTCGTCGCGGCGCACGGCGTGCGCACGTGGCGCGGCCAGCAGTACAGCCTGGCGCTGTTCCCGGTGTGGATCCGCGCCACCGTCACCGCCGCCGCAAACGTGTGGTTCGGCCGTCCCCTGGGCTTCGCCGTGACCCCCAAGGTGCGCGGCAGCAACCGGGGCGCGTGGCGGCTGGTGCGTCCGCAGCTGGCCGCGATGGCGCTGCTCGTGGTCGCCGCCGTCGTCGGCGTCGTGCGCGCCGGGACGGGGCTGGCGCCCTGGGTGGGCACCACCGTCAACCTGCTGTGGGTCGCCTACGACCTCGTCGTGCTGAGCGTCATCGTCAGCGCCCTGCGGTACCGCGGGTACCAGGGCGCCGGAGAGGAGAGCTGAATGGAGTTCCGGGTCGAGGACGTCGAGGACGGCGCCACGGTCATCGCCCCGCAGGGGCGGCTGACCATGACGTCGGCGGGCGAGCTCAAGGCGCTGGTCGACCGGTCCGTCTCACGGGGCCGGCCGATGGTGGTCGTGGACCTCGCGGACACCACGTTCATGGACTCCTCCGGCCTCGGCGCCCTGGTGGGCGGCCTGCGCGCCACCCGGACCGCGGGCGGGGACCTGCGCATCGCCCGGCCCACCGCGCAGGTGACCACGGTGCTGGAGCTCACGACGATGGACCGCGTGCTCCAGCCCCGCGCCAGCGTCGAGGAGGCCCTCCGTGCCGGCTGACGAGCCCGCCGCCGTGCGGCTCGAGGGGCCGGCCGACGGCGAGCTCCTCGACGCCGTCCACGAGGGCGTCGCCCAGCTGTGGGCCTCGGCGCCCCACGTGCCCGACACCGACCGCATGCTCTTCGAGATCGCCCTGGTCGAGGTCGTCGCCAACGTGGTGCAGCACGCCGTGCCGGCCGCCGACCACGTCCACGTCGCCGTCGACCTCACGGCCGACGACGGCGCGGTGCACGCGGAGGTGATCGACGACGGCGCCGCCACCCCCGTCGACCTGGACCGCGGGCTGCCCGCCGACACCGCGACCAGCGGGCGCGGGCTCGCGCTGATCCAGCGCACGGTGGACCGGTTCACGTTCGAGCGCACCGGCGACCAGAACGTGTGGCGGCTCGCCCGGGGCTTCACGCCGGAGGGCTGAGCCGGCGGCCGCCGCCACGGAGCGCGGTGGCGGCCGCCGTCGGGCTCAGCGGTGGGCCTCGACCCACGCGGTCAGGGCGTCGCGGACGAACGCCGCGCCCTCCGTGCCGCCGTAGTTCGCGGCGAACCGCTCGTCGGCGACGTACATCTCGGCCAGGCCGAGCACGTAGTCGGCCGGCGGCCGGGCCTCCGCGTGCCCCGGCGTGCCCGGCACGCCGGCGAGCCAGCGCGCGTGGCGCTCGGCGAGCGCCTGCGCCCGCTCCTCCGCGGGGTCCACGCCGTCCTGCCAGGCGGCCTGCCAGTCGGCGTTGAGCGCGTTCACCTCGCGCAGGAACTCCTGCTGCCTCTCCGCGCCCAGCCCGCGCCACCAGGCGTCGCCGCTGGCGTACGCCTCGCGGCCCCAGCGCTGCTCGACCTCCTCCTTGTACCGGGTGTGGTCGAACCCGTCCAGCATGTCGGCGGCCATGATCGTCTCCTTGTCTGCGTCGTCCGGTCCGTCGTCCAGCCCGTCCTGCAGCGCCGCGAGGGTGCGGCGCACGGACGTGATCTGGCGGTCGATCCGGTCCCGCTCGCGGTGCAGCTCGTCGAGGTGCTCGCGCAGGGCGCGCGCCTCGTCGGTCTGCTCCGCGAGCACGCGGCCCACGGCGTCGAGCCCGAGCCCGAGCTCGCGCAGCAGCAGGATGCGCTGCAGCCGCACGATCGCCGTGCGGTCGTAGCGGCGGGTGCCGCCGGCCGCGACGCGGCTGGGCGGCAGCAGCCCGACGGCGTCGTAGTGCCGCAGGGTGCGGCTCGTGACGCCGGCGAGGCGTGCGACCTCTTGGATCGACCAGTCCATGCCGATCACCGTAGGAGTTGACGCTGCGTCAACCGCAAGGGGGTTTGGCGGGCGGGTTCTCAGAGCCCCGCGGGCGGCACGGAGCGCCAGCCGGGCAGCACCCGGTCGAGGGCCTGGCCGAGCTCGATGGACTCGCCGTCCTTGCCGCCCGCGCCGAGCACGAGCGGGGGCCGCTGCGGGCGGGGGTGCACGCCGCGCAGACGGTCGACGACGGACAGCGGCGCCGTCAGGACGTAGAACTCCGCGTCGGTGCTGACGGCCGCGGTGCGGTCGACCCGCAGGTACCAGCCCCGCAGCGGCGTGCGGGCCTCGCCGCGGCCGCCGTACCCGCGCACCCGCAGCGGCTCCGGCTCCAGGCCCACCCGGCGCGCGACGTCGACGAACGCCTCGAGCATGGCCTCGGCGTGCGCGTGCTCGGCGTCCTGCTTGGCCCGTAGCCGGTCCGCCTTGACCTGCGCCGCCTCGGTGCGTCGCTGCGCCCAGTCGTCATCGCGTGCCCGCTCGCTGCTCTGCTCGCCCACCGCCCCAGTGTCCCAGCGCCCGGCGGTGCGCGTGCGGTCAGCCCTGCAGCACCTCGCGCAGCCGCTTGGCGAACGGCTCGGGCTGGCCCGTCTGGCCGTACTCGCCGCCGAGGAACCCGTCGTGGCCGCCGGGGAACTCGAGCGGCTCGGTCCCGAGCCGCTCGGCGAGGGCGATCGTGGCGCGGCCGGTCATGATGTTCCGCGACTCCTCGCCGTAGGCCGGCACCACGACCGTCGGGGCGGCGCGCACCGCCTGGAGGTCGGGCTCCCACTCGGGGTACGTGCGCATGTTGACGCCCATGAGCCCGTCGTCCCGCGAGCCGTCGTCCTCGGTGGGCAGGCCGAACATCGCCGGGCCGGGCGCCGGCATCTCCACGACCTCGGGCGTGTACTCGCCCTCGTGGCTGACGATCGCGATGAAGTGCGCCATGCCGTGGCCGAACCCCTGCGCCATGTAGATCTCGTGGTTGCGGCGCATGGCCGCGGCGGCCGCCTCGCGGTCGGGCAGCACCGCGGGCAGCGGCGGCTCGTGCGCCACCAGCGTGGCGATGTCGTCCGGGTGCGCGGCCACCCAGGCGAGGGCGTCGACGGCGCCGCCGCTGGAGGCGAAGACGTCGACCGGACCACCGCCCACCTCCGCCACCAGGCGGTGCAGGTCGTCGGCACGGGTCTCCGGGGTGACCGGGTCGTCCGAGGTGCGCGTGCTGCGCTCGACGCCGCGCGGGTCGTAGGTGACCACGCGTCGGTCGTCGAAGTGGCCGGCCAGCGTGGTGAACCCCGCCGCGGCCATCGGCGACCCGACCAGCACCAGGGTGCGCTCCGTGCTGGGGGCCGCCGGCTCGCGCACGTCGTAGGTCAGGACCGCACCGGGGACCTCGAGGGTGCGGGTGGTGGGCTCGGGCATCGTCGTCCTCCGTCGTCGGGCGCGCCTCGTCAGGAAAGGCTGTGTCAGCAGGGAGGACGGGGGCCGGGCGTGAAACTCATCGGTGGCCCGTCCGGTCGAACGCTGCCAGGACGTCGTCGAGCACCGACGTCGCATCCCACCGGTACGCCGCCCACCCCGCGGCTCGCGCCGCCGCGACGTTCGCCTCGGAGTCGTCGACGAGGCAGTGCCGCGCGGGCCGCAGCCCGGTCCTGCCCTCCACCGCCGCGTAGAAGGCCGGGTCGGTCTTGCGGTGGCCCAGGTCGGCGGCGTAGTGGATGGCCGTGAAGTGGTGCCGCAGGCCCAGGGTGTGCCACAGGTACCGCGCGCGATGGTGCTCCTGGACCGTGGCGAGGTGGGCGTCGTAGCCCGCCTCTCGCGCGGCGGCGAGGTCGTCGAGCAGCCGGGTGTCGAGCATCGCGTCGCGCGCGAACCAGTAGTCGACGAGCTCCCTCGACGGGACCGTGGCAGACAGCTGCGTGAGGGCGTCGTCCAGGCGCTCGAACAGGTCCGCCCGGCCGGCGAGGACGTCGTCGAAGTGCGCCCGGAAGAACACCCGGTCCAGGTCCTCGGGGCGGATGCCGAGGTCGGCCTCCAGGTCCGCGTGCCACGTGCGGCCGCCAGAGCGGCGCACCACCACGCCGTCGACGTCGACCATCAGCGCGCGAGCGGCCACGGCGGCACCCTAACCAGGACGGTCGCCTCACCGGTCGTCGCGCTCGCGCCCCGGCTCGGGCTGGGCGGGCGGCTCAGGGTCCGGCTCGGGCAGCGACCGCAGCAGGCCGAGCACCTTCTCGGCGGGCACCTCGCACGGACGCAGCACCGGGCCCGACGACGTCAGCCAGACGTTCGCGCCGAAGGCGTCCGCGCCGCCGAGCTGCTCGGCCTCCAGCGTCACGGTGCGGCCGTCGCCGCGCGGCACGCGGCTGACCGCCCACGGCCGGCCGGCGATCTCGAACCGCGTCCAGCCCTCCGGCACGCGGGCGAGCAGCCGCCCGAGCTCGTCGGGGTCGGTCTCGTCGGGGCCGGTCGCGCCCGCGCCCGCCACCGCCGTCGTCATCCCTTGTAGGCGTGCAGGGCCTCGACGACGAGCGCGTGGTCGTCCTGCTGCGCCAGGCCGGAGACGGTGACGACGCCGACGATGCCCACGCCGTCGACCCGGATCGGGAACGCGCCGCCGTGCGCCACGTACTCGGTGAACGGCAGGCCGTGCTTGTGGTTGAAGTCCTGGCCCTTGGCGCGCGCCTTGAGGCCCTGGAGGTACGACGACGTGCCGAACCGGTAGACGGTGCGGACCTTGCGGTCCACCCAGGTGTCGTTGTCGGGCGTGGTGCCCTCGCGCGCGGCGTGGAACACCTGCTGGGTGCCCTTGCGCACGTCGATCGTCACGGCGTGGTTGCGCTCGGCCGCGAGCTCGACCAGCAGGCAGCCGAGGCGCCACGCGTCGTCGTGCGTGAAGCGCTGCAGCACCAGGTCGCGCTCCTCGGCCTCGACCTGGGCGATCACCGTCTGAATGTCGGTCTCGTCGATGTCGGCGGAAGCGTGCGAGCGGGTGGTCGTCATGGGTCCAGGGTGGCACGGCGTCCGCGTGCGCGGCGGGCGGGCGGGCGGCGGGGCATTTCTGCGTGCCGCCGGCCACCCGTTCCGTCACTCCGCGGCGTTACTCCGCGGCGGGCGGACGGCCGGGCCAGCGGGGACCGGGCCAGCGGGGACCGGGCCGGCCCGAGCCGGGGTTGCGCAGACTACGCCGGCGGTCGTCCTGCCGCCCGGGACCGGGTCGGCGCGCGATCCCCTGGCCGTCCTGCGCCAGCCGCGGCACCAGGTAGAAGCCGTCCGGCGTCTCCGGGTCGTACAGCACGACGGCGTTGAGCTCCTCGAGGTTGCGCAGCCACGAGCCCAACCGCCCGAGGTCGACCTCGCGCAGCTCCTCGCCGGCCCGGCGTCGGGCCTCCATGCGCAGCATCATGAGGTGGTAGCTGTGCCGGTGCTCCGGTTCCACGTGCAACCAGGGCAGCACGGCGTCGCGGGCCTCGTCTCGGTGCGTCGCGTTTCGGGGCGTGTCGTCCCGGGGCGCGTCGTTCTCGGCGGACCGAGTCATGGGTACCTCCCACGTCTGGAGGAGCCTCGCCGTGCCCGGACGGGTCGAGGGCGAAAGCTGCCTCGCGCTTCCCGCGGCGGTTGCCGGCGGGCCGGTCTTCCTCCTGGGGCACCGTGCGCGAGGGGCGCGGTTGCCGGACCAGCACGCGGAGGGCGTATCGCTGATCGCTCGTGACCTGGTTGAAACCATAGCGTAGGGCGCCGACGTGTCGGGCACCGTCATCCCCACCGGGCGGTTGCTCTGTGCGGATCCGTAGCGACCGGGCGACGCCCTGCAAAGCCTAACTCAGTGACACTCCGACACCTTCGCACCGCCACCGCCCCGAGTACGTCGTCGGCGCTCCCAGTCCGTCGCTGAGCACGACTGCACTCGCCCTGCACGCTGACGCCTATTACCCCTCAGACACGTGCGCGTGCGCATTACTCCAACGCGACAGAACCCTCCGCAACGATCCTCCAGTGAGCATCCAGAGGGTGTCGACCCGCAGGACTAATGTCGCGCCACCGCGGAGCGGGGCCGACGAGCAGGGAAGATCTCAAGGATCTGAAGCATGGCGCCGTACACGCGCGCTCTGCCTCGCGCCCCTCCGCCGATCAGGAATGGCCCGACCAGCTCCGCGACGTACATAGAGCGTTGTGGACAGGATCCTCGGGCCCGGCGCCAGCTCGCGCCGCCGCACCGCGCTCACCCCTTCAGACCGGAGCTCGCGAGTGACGCGCCGCCGGCTACACCTGCACTGTTAGGACGACGTGGAACACACGGGGCCGATCGGCGCACTCCACAAGCCGCCCGGAGGCCGTTGCCGACTGTGGAGCATCCCGCTCGGGATCTTCGACTCGCTGGCCCTAGGCGTGGCCACGACGCATTCCACCAGGAAGCCGCCGCCAACCCCACCAGGGAACCGCAGAACGATAGTCCTCTAGAGCATCTCGTGAGGGCACCGGCATGGCCGTGTACACCGAGCCGAGCCTAGATGCACCGCGCCCATGAGAGCATTCCCGATGTGAGTGAGACAGTCATCGAGCAGCCCTCCCACCCCCTGGACGACAGCCAAAGCACCGAAGTCGCCGCACCCCCCGCCTCACCTGAAGAGGTCGAGCTTGTCGAGCGCACCGTCGTCGCGCGAAACGTCCTTACGGACAACATGCCTGATGAAAAGTTCGAGGGCATGGTCAATGTGACCCTCGAACTTATCGAGCGCCGGTTTAGGAAGATGCAGGAACTTGTCGACGTCTCATCGAGCGATGTAAACATCAACCCGTTCCTCATGCTCGCAATGGCGCCCGCCTACAACCTGTACTCTCCGTTTGAAGTCGCTGAATACACTCAGAACGCCAAGATGTTTCACGGCGACGCAACCGCCTTCGGCAAGTACGTGGAGAAGCACATCTTCGAGCTTTTTGGCGTAAAGGAGCCACCCGAGAAGCGACAGCTCAAGTCTGAGTGGAGCCCCATCGATGCTGAGATCACCGTTGAAGGTGAACGTTACCTAACCACGTGGAAGTCCGGCCCATGGACCATGAACCAGTCCCACGCGAACGAAATGATCCAACGCTTCCCGAATATCCACAAGGCCACGGGCTGCAACATCATCCTAGGAATCTTTTACGGAAAGCACGATAGCCTCAATAACAAGCCTGCCCTGGTCGCCCGGGAGACCGGCGAGTACTTTCACGTCCTCGTTGGGAAAGATCTCTGGGAATTCGTCACCGGGGTGCGCAATGCTCACATGGAGGTCTACCGGGCAATCCGGGAAGCCCAGAGCCGCTTCGCCATCGCACACGGCGGAAAGACATTCTTCGAACACTTCATCGAGGCGCGGCTGAAGCTCTCGCAATCCTTCCGGGACGAATTTGAGCTTATGGGCACCGAAGACGATATGTGGGAGATGATTTTCCGCAAGGCATTCTGAGCCAGGCGCGGGGGGGCAGAGCGGAAATTCTTCTCAGCCCTGCCCCCCATTCGCTTAGGGGGCCGACGCTCCAGCTACATCTGCTCGCACAACCGCCTTCCCGTCCTTCCACCACTGCCGCGTTCGCACATGCGACTGGAGGTAAACGCGGCGACTCGGGGGCACTTCGGAACCCGTCGCCACAGCGCCCGACAACGCGCGAGTCAAATGCTGCGCCACCACCTCGCCTGCAACCACACCAAGTCGCACAGGAACCGCGTTTCCCACCTGCTTCATCTGCTCGGCAGGGGCACCGCAGAAAGTCCACCCATCGGGGAACTCTTGAACCCGTGAAAACTCCCCTACGGACAGGACGCGCGTCTCTTCTGGGTGGCACATGCTCGTGCTTGAGTGGTTGGGAAGTGTTGTAACCGTTGGGCACGGCAAGTCCCACGATAGGCGGCGCCACCAGCCAGATCGCCCGCCCTTAGCATAGAACGCCTTGCCCATCGACGCTTTCGCCTCGGACTCTGGTAGCGCCCGCCAGTTCCCACCCGTCGGCACCATCGAGAGATAGTACTTCTTCCGCGGTGAGAAATCGACGAGCACCGGGTTCTCTTCGGTGAAGCCCTTGATTGCATCGCCGAGCGTCGCATAGGGTTTGAGGCCACTTCCAGAAGGCCCATGCGTAGGCTTCGGAAAGTCGACCACATCACCGAAACGGTTACCAATAAACAGAACCCGCTCTCGGAGTTGCGGCGCTCCATAGTTGACGGCATTTACTTCGTACACATCGACGCGGTATGCGCCGTTGTTAATCTTGCCTAGATCGTCAATCCAGGCGGCCACCGCCGAACCAGGCTGCTCTTCCTCGGACAGCGGAGGGCCGCCCTTGTCAGGGCGCAACGCAATCGGTCGGTGACGCAACGCACCGGACAAGAGCCCCCGGACGTTCTCCATGAGGAAGTACTTCGGTTGTAGCGCCTCGACAAACTTGAGATAGTCCCAAATCAGGAGACCACGAGGATCCTGGATCGTTCCTCGGCGACCTGCTGTGCTCCAGCTCTGGCATGGTGGTCCGCCTACAAGAAGATCGAGATCGCCCGGCTTCAGGTGAAGCTCGTCCATTAACGCGTAGGGGTCGAGTTGAGAAATGTCAGCTTGAATGATCGCCGTCCGATCTGATCCGAACCGGCCAGCGTCGCGATTCTCCACTAGCGTTTCGCAAAATCGCTGCTCAATCTCTACGCACGCCAGCAATTCAAACCTGCCGGTGCGGTCCAGGCCGACATCTAGGCCACCAGCCCCGGAGAAAAGCGATAGAGCTGTAAAGCGATCGTTCGGCATGCGGCTCATTGTATGCGCTCCACCCATGGCCCGATTCCCAACACGTGCCTGCAGGCTACGCCTGGGCACCGACAACGCGGCCTGTGCCATAAGGATCGGGTCCGGCAACGTGTGACTTGACTCACGGGCAAGCAGTAGCGCAACTGAAGCGTCGGCTTGATGGCACTGCCAACGACGACTCGCGCGCCCACGTAGGGGTTACGGCTTTTGGCGTGCCCGTCCTGACGCCGACGTCCGGTCGCCGTCCGCGTTGCTGATACCACTCGGCATCGCGTGGGGTGGAGGTCGCTTATCGACGCATGCCCCTGGAGGCTGGTCTACCGCCGCTCGCTCGAGTAGCTCAGCCCGAACCCGCGCTCGAACAGCGGGTTCCTGGTGTCGTCCGGCACGTCCCCGAGCTGCTCCTCCACCTCGGCCATGCTCGACGGCAGCTCGAACGGCAGCGTCCCGCCCGGCCGCTCCTTGCCCAGGATCGTGCGCAGCAGCACGTCGTCGGACACCCCGTAGTTGGCGAGCACGGCGTCGGAGTGCTCCAGCACGTTGCCGAGGATCAGCGGCCGCGACAGCTGCGGCGACGCCACCGTCGTCGTGCCCGCCTCGTGCGCCGCGACGAGCGCCTGGTAGTCCGGCTCGTCACCCGTGAAGTCGAGGCCGGTGAGGTCGTCCCCGCCGCGCGGGTCGGCCAGCCGCACGACGGCGAGGTCGGCGTCGGCCGGGTCCTGCACGACCCGCAGGCCGAGCGCCTCCGCGGCCTCGGGCGCCACGCCGTACAGGTACACCGCCAGCCCGTGCCGGCCCACCTTCACCGGCAGCGTGCGGTCGTCGTTCTGCAGCAGCGTCAGCGAGCGCGCCTGCATCGCCTCGCCGAGGCGGTGGTGCGGCTCCGCGCCCACGACCCGGTCGGCGGCGGCCGGGTCCACGTACGGGTCCTCGAACAGCCCGAGCTCGAACTTCTGCGCCAGCACGCGCCGCGCGGCGTCATCCACCCGGTCCTCGCTGAGCAGCCCCTGCTTCACCGCCTGGACGATGTACTCCGGGTGGTCGTCGCCGCCCACGATGTCGACGCCGGCGTTGATGGTGCTGGCGAACCGCTCCGCCCGGGTCAGGTCCTCCACGCCCCACGGCATGCCCACGCCCCACGGGCCGATGAACGACGCCGGCGGCCGGTTCTCCTGGCACGCCTGCGGGCAGTCGCCGGTGATGCCCCAGTCGCTGGTGATCACGCCGTCGAACCCGTACCGGCCGCGCAGCATGCCCTGCAGCAGCTGCTCGTTGTGCCCGGCGCCCACCTGCTCGAGCGGCTCCCCGTCGAGCCGCAGGTCCTTGAGGATCGAGTAGGTCGGCATGACGCCGGCCGCGTTCGTGCGGAACGCGGCCTCGAACGGCACCAGGTGCTCGGCGAAGTTGCCGCCCGGGAACGCCGCGAACCGACCGTAGTAGTAGTGGCTGTCGTAGCCGTTGACCTGCGCGCCGTAGCCCGCGAAGTGCTTGACCACGGTGACGACGCCGTCGCGCGCCACGCCGTCGTCGTCGCCCTGCAGGCCCTCGACGTACGCGGCGACGTGCCGCGCGGCGAGCCGGCCCGTGGAGCCGAAGGTGCCGTTGATGCGCGTCCAGCGCGGCTCGGTCGCGATGTCCGCCTGGGGTGACAGCGCCTCGTGGATGCCGACGGCGCGGTACTCGCGGCGGATCACGTCGCCCATCTGCTCGGTCAGCCGCGGGGAGTCGATCGCGCCGACGCCGATCGCGTCCGGGAACGCGGTGAAGTCGCCGTTGGAGACGGTCTGGCCCTCGGTGACCGTGAAGCCGTTGCGCGGGTCGGTGCTGATCATCAGCGGGATGCCGAACGGCTGGCCCTCGGCGGCGGCCTGCAGGTCGTTGTGCTCGGCGGCGAGCTCGGCCGCGCCGGCGCTCAGCCGCGAGATGTAGGTGGTGACGTGCTGGTCGAGCAGCGCCCCGAACGCGGCGCGGTCGTAGGTGCCCGAGCCGGTGAGGCTGCCGTGGATCAGCTGGCCGGCCTTCTCCTCCAGGCTGAGGCGCCCCACCAGGTCCGCCGCGCGCTCCTGGGGGCTGAGGCGCCAGTCCTCGTACGGCGTCAGGCGGCCGTTGCGGTCCAGGTCGCGGAACCGGGCGCCGTCGACCCGCAGCACGGGCGCGGACCGGCTCTCGAGCTCCGGCTGGTGGCGGCCGTGACCGTGGGCAGGCACCGCGACCGCCCCGAGCCCGAGCGCCGAGGGCGCCGCCACCGCGAGCGTCGCGGCCATCGCCGCGCACGCCGCCCCCGCCGTCACTGCCCGCACCGCACGCGTCGACCTCGTCGTCATCGCGAACACTCCCTCGTGTCGTCGGCGTCGGGTCGACCGTAAGAACGCGATCCGGGCGTTCGCACCTCGGACCGCTCCTTGGGCCGCGGCGCGGCAATCCGCTTGCCGGTGCGTCGCAGCCGCCCCCTAGAATCGTTTCGACCGATCGCCCGCGGATCGCGGGCCGGTCGCCCCGGCCGACCGATCCGTCGCCCGACGCGGACGACCCCGCCCGCACCGCGCCCGCGCGTCGTCGCACCACCAGTCCCCACCGCCGTCGGAGGCCCCCATGAGCACGCCCACCGCACCGCGCCCGTTCGTGCCCGTGGTGGACGAGCGGCGCGCCACCGTGATCCTCGTGGCGATGGCGGTCTCCACCTTCCTGTTCGTGCTGGTGGAGAGCCTGCCCAGCGGCCTGTTGACCCTCATGGCGCCCGACCTGGGCCGCTCGACGTCCCAGATCGGCCTGCTGGTCACCGGCTACGCGTTCGTCGTGCTCGTCGCGTCCGTGCCGCTGGCGCAGTGGACCAGGCGGGTGCCGCGCCGGTGGGTGCTCTCGGCCTGCGTGGGGGTCGCCGCGCTGGCCACCCTGTGGGCCGCGTTCGCGCCCAGCTACGAGCAGATCATGGCCGCCCGCCTCATCACCGCCCTGGCCCAGGCGCTGTTCTGGGTCGCCGTGATCCCCGCGACCACCGGCCTGTTCCGCCCCCGCGTGCGTGGCCGGGTGATGGCGCGGCTCGCCGTGGGCAACTCGCTCGCGCCGGTGATCGGCGTGCCCGCCGGCACGTGGCTCGGCCAGCAGGCCGGGTGGCGCACCACCTTCTGGGCCGTGGCCGCGCTCTCGGCGGTCATCTTCGTGATCGTCATCGTGATGTTCCCGATGGTGCGCCCGGAGGAGGGCGGCGCCTCGCGCGCCCCGTTCCCCAACCGGCGGCGGTTCTGGCCGCAGCTGGTCACCACGGCGCTGGTGGTCACCGGCTCCTTCGGCCTCATCACCTTCGTCACCCAGCTCATGCAGGACGTCGCGGGCTACCAGCAGGCCGACATCTCCTGGCTCCTGCTGGTGCAGGGCGGCGCCGGCGTGCTGGGCGCGCTGCTCGTGGCGCGGTTCCTCGACCGGCACTCCACCCAGGTGCTCATCACCGGCCTGACGGTCATCGCGCTCGCCCTGCTGATGCTGTCCGCCTTCGGCGAGAACAAGGTCGGGGCAGTGGTGTGCCTGGCGCTGTTCGGCTTCGCGTTCTCCACCATCCCGCCCACGCTGTCCCACCGGATCATGCTGGTCTCCCCCGGCTCCACGGACATGGGCATGGCGATGTCGTCGTCGACGTTCAACCTCGGCATCGCCAGCGGCTCCGGCCTCGGCGCGGCGCTGACGGCGAGCGTCGGGGTCCAGGCGGTGCCGGTCGTCGGCGCCGGACTGGTGGTGCTCGCGCTGGTGAGCACGCTGATCGAGGAGCGGGTCAACCCGCCGCTGCCGCACCACGCGCCCGAGGTCGACGCGACCCTGGGCACCGAGCCGGCCGCGCTGGCCACCGACTGACCGCCGAGATTCGGATTCCCGGGGGGTATCGGCCTCTGCGTCACCCCGAAGATCCGGGTCTCGGCGATCACGGTGCCGCGGCGCGGCGCGCGAGACTAGGGGCCGTGGCCCTCACCATCGCGGACTCCGACCGCTGCCCCTGCCTGTCCGGCGACACCTACGGCGCCTGCTGCGGCCCGATCCACCGCGGCGAGCGCCTCGCCCCCACAGCCGAGGCGCTGATGCGCTCCCGCTACAGCGCGTTCGCGGTCGGCGACGCCGCGTGGCTGCTCGCCTCGTGGCACCCGCGCACCCGGCCGGCCACCGTGGACCTCGACGACGACGTCGCCTGGCGCCGCCTCGACGTGCTGGCCACCCGCGGCGGCGGCCCGTTCGACGACCAGGGCGAGGTCGAGTTCGCCGCGTTCTGGCGCGACGGCGCCTCCGGCGAGCGCGGCCGGCTGCACGAGGTCAGCCGGTTCGTGCGTGAGCCCGCCGGCCCGGGCGGGCGCTGGCTGTACGTCGACGGCGACACGCAGCCCTGAGGCGGCGGCCGGCCCGCGCGACGCGTTGCCGGCGCGTCGGTCCGCGGCCGCCGCGGCCGGCGCGTCAGCCCGCGGCCGGCGCCTCGGCCTGGGCGCGCCGCGAGACACCCTCGAGGTGGCGCGCCATCGCCGCGACCGCCCCCGCCCGGTCGTCGGCCCGGAACGCGGCCAGGACCTGCGCGTGCTCGCGCAGCGCGTCGGCGGAGTCGGTGAGGCCCACGTCCATGCTCTGGCGCATCCGGTGGACGTTGACCCCGAGGATCGAGGCCATCTGCTCGATGAAGCGGTTGCCGCACCGCCGGATGATCGCCTCGTGGAACGCCCAGTCGGCGCGGAAGTACTCGAGGATGTGCTGCTGGGTCATCTCCCCGGTCGGCGCTTCGCGGTCCAGCCCGTAGCGCTCGATCACGGCCCGGTGCTCCGCGTGCGCCGCCTCCAGGCGCTCGACGAGCCCGTCGGCGCCGACCGCGCGCTCGACGGCGGCGAGCTCGATCACCTCGCGGGCGTCGACGAGCTCGGCCATCTGGGCGGCGGTGAGCGGCGCCGTCACGGTGTACCCCCGCAGCGCGGCCCGGACGACCAGCCCGGTGTGCTCGAGCTCCACCAGCGCCTCGCGCACGGGGGTCGGGGACACCCCGAGCTCGCGCGCCAGGGAGTCGATGCTGAGCGACTGTCCCGGCGTGAGCTGCTGCGTCATGAGCATCTCGAGCAGGGCGTCGTGCACGTCGTCCCGCAGGATCTTGCGCGTGAGCGGGACCGTCTTCGTCGACATGGTCGCCATCCGTCCGAGTTTCCGACCGTACCCAAAGATCCTATAGGAAAATGGATGGACGGTTTCACCCGATCGGAGCGCGGACGTCGGATCCGTCGGTGCGGGGCGCCAGGCGCCCGCTGGGCCGGTCAGCCGCCCCGCACGCCGCCGTCGAGCAGCCCGCAGAAGGCGCCGAGCTCGAGCAGCCGCTCCGGGCTGGTCGGCAGGTGTGCCGCGAGCGTGGGCGAGTGCACCACGTACGCGCACCACTGCCCGCGCGAGACCGCCACGTTGAGCCGGTTGCGGTTGAGCAGGAACTCGACGCCGCGCGGCACGTCCTCGGCCGACGACGCCGTCATCGACACGATCACCACCGGCGCCTCCTGCCCCTGGAACTTGTCCACGGTGCCGACCCGCACGTCGTCGTACCCCGCCGCCTCCAGCGCCCGCCGCACCGTGGCGACCTGCGCGTTGTACGGGGCGACGACCAGGACGTCGTCCTGCCCGAGCGGCCGCTCGCGGCGGCCCGGGTCGCGCTCGCCCGGGTCGGTCCAGGTGCGCCCGAGGTGGGACCGCACCAGGTCGACGACGGCGTCCGCCTCGGCCGGCGAGAACGTCGCGTCGCCGGGGTGCCACACCTCCACCGGGTGCACGCCGGGCGCGACGCCCTCCAGCGACCGGTCCTTGGTGGCCGGCGCGCTGTGCAGGCGCCGCTCGTAGCTGAGCGCGGACACCGCCTCGCACAGCGCGGGGTGCATGCGCCAGGAGGTGTCGAGGAACCAGCCGTGCGAGTCCGGCAGCGTCGCGTGGCCGCCCAGCAGCCAGGACAGCGCCGAGACCTCCACGTGCTCGGCGTGCGGGGCGGCGCTGACCTGCGGCAGCTGCTGCGGGTCGCCGAGGAACAGCACGCGCCGGGCGCGGCGGGCGGCGGCCAGCGTGGGCGCGAGCGAGAACTGCCCCGCCTCGTCGACCACGAGCAGGTCCAGGTCGTCGCCGCGGGCGAACAGCCACGCGGTGCCGCCCACCACGCAGCCCGTCCCGGACGCAGCGTGCTCGCCGAGGAACGCCGACGCGTCCGCGGGCTTCGCCAGCTCGCTCCACGGCCCCTCGGGCCGGCGCGTGTCCGCGCCCGAGCGGTACCGCGCCACCTGCTGGGGCCCGAGCCCCTTGCCCGCGACCGCGCGCAGGAAGTTCGCCACCGCCTCGTGCGACTGGGCCGTCACGCCCACGCGCCAGCCGTGCTCGGCCACCAGGCGGGCCACCACCCGCGACCCGGTGTAGGTCTTGCCCGTGCCGGGCGGCCCCTGCACCCCCAGGTAGGAGTCGTCGAGCGCGAGCAGCGCCTCGACGATCTCGTCCGCGGTGTCGCCGCCGTCGCGCCGGGCGTGCACCGGGGCGCCGTCGCTCGTGCGCGGCGGGCGGCGCAGCAGCACGTCCCACGCCAGGCCGCGCGGCACGTCGGGGAAGGCCGCCTCGACGTCGGCGGCGTACTCGAGCAGCACCGCCTCGAGCGGCACGGTGTTGATGCCGAGCGCGGCGGGTGCCAGCGCGTACGGCAGCTGCGCGTGCGTCGTCACGCCGTTCCTCAGGTCGGTGGCGCCGATCCGCTCCTCCACGACGACGACGTCGCGCCCGTCGTCGGCCGCCGCGACGTCGAGCACCGTGCCCTTCTGCGTCACGCCGTGCCCGCGGTCGCCGCCCTGGCTGGCGCACGGCGGCAGCGGCGGCGCGTACATCAGCCACACGTCGGTGCCGGCCCTGAGCAGGCTGCCGGGCGCGATCTGGCCCGTGACCTCGAGCAGGCGGCCGACGCCGCGGCGTCCGCCCAGGTCGCGCCAGTCCTCCACCACGCGCACCGACTGCGCGTCGCTGGCCACCACGGTGTCGCGCGTGTCGGCCCAGTCGTCCGGGTCGTTGCTGAGCCGGTCGTGGTGACCCCACCAGAACGGCTTGGCCTCCAGCTCCCAGTACAGCAGCGAGTGCGCCACCTGGGCGGCGACCTGCTGGGCGGCGGTGCGCTCGGCCGCCGGGGCGTCGCCGGCCAGGGCCAGGAGCCGGTCGGCCGCCTCCTGCACGGCGGTGCGGTGCTCCTGGCGGCGCTGCTGCTGCGGCGTCAGCACCTCGACGTCCGACGACGGCACGTCCGCGCCGCCGGGCGTGGCGCCGTCGGGCGCGGCCGCGTCGCCGGGCGCCGCATGGGCGGCGTCGTCGGCCAGGTGGCCGACATCCGGGCCGGCACCACCAGCCGCGGCGCCGCCCGCGCCCGCACCGGCGGCCGCGACCTGCCGCAGCCACGCGTGCAGCCGCAGCGTGGAGACGCAGTCGTACTCGTTGTAGTCGAGGATCGAGCGCATCGTGCGCTCGAACTCCTCAGGCTCGGACTCCCGCACGGCGCAGGCACGCCGGTACTCGACGACCGAGTCGGCGGCGTTGGTGACGCCCTCGGCGTCGCGCAGGTCGTCGCCCATGTAGAGCGGCTCGAGCTTCTTGATCGAGTACGACTCCGCCCCGACCCGCAGGCCGGCGCGCACGGTGGCGTACAGGTCCACCAGCACGCCGTCGCGCAGCAGCTGGTCCACCTCGTCCGCGCACACCCCGTGCCGGGCCGCGAGGCGCAGCAGCGCCGTCTTCTCGTAGGGCGCGTAGTGGTAGACGTGCATGCCGGGGTATCGGCGACGGCGCTCGACGACGTACGCGACGAAGTCGACCAGCGCCTGCTTCTCCTGGGTGCGGTCGTGCGCGACGAGCGCGCGGAACGGCGGCCTCGGGTTCGCCGCGGTCGGCCGCTCGACCCAGCCGAACAGGTACTCGAGCCCGTACTCGCGCCCCCACCGGTCGGCGTCCGTCCACAGCGGGTCGCCCTCGAAGTCGAAGTAGATGTCGCCCGGGTCCGGCGTCGGGAGCGCGTGGATCGGGGCGGCGTCGACCAGCTCGAACACCGGGTGCCCGGCCTCGGCCTGGCGCACCTGGATGGCGGCCTGGGCGCGCAGGTGCTCCCAGGCACCGGAGCCCATCACCAGGCCGGCCGGCAGCTCCTTCGGCGCGGCGGCGAGGTCGTGCACCGTGGTGATGCCGACCTGCCGCAGCCGCGCCCGCTGCGCGGTGGTCAGGTGCGCGACGAGCAGCACGTCGTCGGCCGCCCGGACCTGCGGCTCGCAGACGGCGCAGCGCCCGCAGGCGGTGTAGCGCCCGTCGCCCCACGCGACCGGGACGTCGCCGGCGCGGTGGGCGTCGAGGATGGCCTCGAGCCGTGCCCGGCGGCGCCGGTAGACCGGGGCGAGGTCGTCGAGCGCGAACCGCTCGGTACGGCCCGTGCCGAGCATGAGGCCGACCTGGTCGGCGACGCGCACGCCGGCCTCGCGCAGGCGCTCGGCGTAGGCGGTGACCTGCAGCAGCGCGGTCACGCGGGCGGTGCGGGCCAGCTTGGAGTCGAGGACGGCGAACTCGGGGCCGTCGGCGTCGCCGCCCTGGCGGACGATGAAGTCGGCGTACCCGCCGAACCGCCCGTCGAACAGGTAGCCCTGGGCGACGACGTCGACGCCTCCGCGCAGCGCGGCCAGCGTCAGCGCGTCGCGGTCGCGGTGCTCGACGGCCGACCGGCTGCCGCCCAGGTGCGCCACCTCGACGACGCCGCCGCGGCCGCCCGGCTCCCAGCGGCCGTAGGACTCGACGTAGCCGGCGAGGATGTCGGCCTCCTGCTGGGCGCCGAGCGCACCGGCGGCCGCCAGCAGCCCGTCGCCGTCGTCGGGCACGGGCTCGCCGCGGCCGAGCAGCACGTCGAGGCGGCGCAGCAGCGCGTACTCGCACTCCGCGGCGTGGGCCAGGTCCGTCGCGCTGTAGACCAGCGTGCCGTCGTCGAGCAGCTGCACCGACCACCTCCTCGCCCCACAGCATGCCCGCCACCGCCCACAACGGCCCAACCCACCCGCCGTCGGACCGGCGGCCGCCTCGCGCGCCGGCCCCGCTCCGCCACGCCGGCTCGCTCCGCCACGCCGGCCTCGCTCCGCCGCGCCGGCCCCGCTCCGCCGCGCCCAGCCGGCGCCGGCCGGGCGGGACAGCCCGCCCAGCGTCGCGACCCGCCGGGCCCGGCTACGCCACGTCTGTTCGGTGATTCGTTGGCTGATCGGTGATCCGGATCGCCGATCAGCCAACGAATCACCGAACAGACGTGCCGGGCGCGTGCGGCCGCCGCCAGCGGCCGGGCGCGGGCGGCGGCCCCGCAGGCTGCGCGGCGCGGGCGCCAGTCCTGCCGACTGCGCGGCTCGTGCGAAGCGCCGGCGGCCGACGCATGCAGCCCCCTCCCGCCGCGCGCCCCCTCCGCACCCGCGCCGCGCAGGCTTCCGCCGCCGTTCGCCGTCCGGCAACCGGGCCGCCGCCGGACGGCCACCGACACCTGCCTACGGTCGCGGCGACCGCATCGACGAAGGGACCACGATGACCCTCACGCTCACGCTCGTGCGCCACGGGCAGACCCACTTCAACGCCCGCCGCCTGCTCCAGGGCAGCAGCAACTCCCCGCTGACCCGCACCGGGCAGGAAGGCGTGCGCACCACGGCTCGCCACCTGGCCGGCACCGAGTTCACCGCCGCCTACTGCTCGCCGGCCGGCCGGGCCGTCACCACGGCCGTCGAGATCCTGCGCCACCACCCCGACCTGCGCCTGCGCGTCGACAAGGACCTGCGCGAGTTCGACTTCGGCACCTTCGAGCGCAAGCCCGAGCACGAGCTCGAGGCCGTCGAGCCGTGGGCCGACCTCATCGCCGGCGTGCTCGCCGAGTCCCACCCGGGCCTGCCGCGGGGCGAGTCGGGCGCCGAGTTCATGGGCCGCACCCGTGACGTGTTCGCCCGCATCGCGCAGGCCCACCCGGAGGGCGAGGTGCTGGTCGTCGGGCACGGGCTCACGCTGGGCGCGTACCTGTGGACGCTGCAGCCGACCGGGCTGGTGCCGCTGCCGAACGCGTCGGTGTCGCGGGTGCGCGTGCACCCCGACGGCACGACGGAGGTCCTGGAGATCGGCCGCGACGTCGCCGGCCACGGGGTCGCGGCACGGGTGCCGGCCGCGATCGCGCGGACCGTCGGCGCGGCGCCGCAGCCCGAGGCCCGCGTGGTCCCGACGCCGGAGCCGGCCGCCGTCTGAGCGGCCGACGTCGGACCGCTCAGCGCTGGACCAGCCGCGGGTCAGCGCTGGACCAGCCGCGGGTCAGCGCTGGACCAGCCCCGGACCGGCCCAGGGTCAGCCGTGCACCGGGCCGGCGGCCCGGCCTCGCACCGCCGCACGCCGCCCGACGGCGGCCGCCGCACCGGCCGTCACCAGCGCGCCCAGCAACCCGCCGGCGGTGTTGAGCACGAGGTCCTGGACCGTGCTCACCCGGCCCGGGATCGCGAGCTGGGACAGCTCGATCGCCGCCGAGAACGCGCCCGCGACCACCGTCACCGGCAGCACGAGCCGCCACGCCGCACCCGCGGCGCCGGCACCCGTGTCGGCAGCCCCGGCGCCACCGCCCGCCGACCGGCGTCGGGCGCCCCACCACAGCAGCAGCACGAGCACCCCGAACGGCACGAACATCACGAGGTTCGACGCCGCCTCGAGGAACGCCACGGTCAGCGAGATCCCCACCGCGCCGGCGGCCCGGACCACGCCCACGGCCCAGGAGGGCACCGACGTCTGCTCGAGCTGCGGCCACATCGTCAGGCACAGGACGGCGGCCAGGTAGACCACCAGGGCCGTGCGCAGGGCGAGGGTCCAGCGGCGATCGAGCACGGCCGCCACCCTATGCGCCCGGGCCTAGGCTGAGCCCGTGACGTCGTCGAGCACCCCGCTTCCGCCCTTCGCCTCCGACAACTACGCCCCCGCGCACCCCGACGTGCTGGCCGCGGTGGCCGCCGCCAACGAGGGGTACGCCGTCGCGTACGGCGACGACCCGTGGACGGCGCGCCTGGCGGAGCGGGTGCGCGAGCTGTTCGGCCCGACGGCGGTGGCGTTCCCGGTGCTCAACGGCACGGGCGCGAACGTGATCTCGCTGATGTCGGTCACGCCGCGCTACGCGGGCGTGGTCGCCTCCGACCTGGCGCACATCAACACCGACGAGAACGGCGCCCCCGAGCGCGTCGGCGGCCTCAAGCTGCTCACCCGCCCCACCACCGACGCGCGGCTCAGCGTCGACGACGTCACCGCGTGGGCCGGCGAGATCGGCGCCGTGCACCGCGCCCAGCCGGCCGTGCTGTCGCTGACCCAGTCCACCGAGCTCGGCACCGTCTACCCCGTCCAGGACCTCAAGGAGCTCGCCGCCGCGGCGCACGAGCTCGGCATGGCCGTGCACATGGACGGCTCGCGCCTGGCCAACGCCGCCGCGGCGCTCGGCACGAGCCTGCGTGCCCTGACCACCGACGTCGGCGTCGACGTGCTGTCCCTCGGCGCGGCCAAGAACGGCGGCATGATCGGCGAGGCCGTGGTGGTGCTCGACGCCGAGGGCGCCGGCCCCGGCGGGGCCGCCGCGGCGCGTGCCGTGCCGTTCCTGCGCAAGGCGTCGATGCAGCTGGCGTCCAAGGCGCGGTTCGTCTCGGCGCAGCTGCTCGCGCTGTTCGGCGAGCCGGGCGCCCCGGTGGGCACCCCGGCCGGGACGGACGCCCCGTCGTCGGGCGCCCCGCTGTGGCTGCGCAACGCCGCCCACGCCAACGCGATGGCCGCGCGGCTGCGGGCGGGCGTCGAGGCGCTCGACGGCGTCACGGTCACGCGCCCGACCGAGGCCAACGCCGTCTTCGCGACGCTGCCCCGCGACGCGGCCGAGCGGCTGCGTGCCCGCGCCCGCTTCTACGACTGGGCCGACGGCGAGGCGCGCGACCGCGTCGAGGTGCGCTGGATGTGCTCGTGGGACACCTCGGAGCAGGCCGTCGACGGGTTCGTCGCGGCGCTGGCCGAGGAGCTCGCCCGGGGCTGACGGCAGGGGTCCGGGCGCCGTCGACGACGATGCCCCGGGCACCCTCGCGGGCGCGACCGGGGTCACACCGTCCGGGGCCTGGGACGCCGCGCCGATTCGGCCGCGCCGGTCTACCGTCTCTGCATGACCGACCGCCACATCGCGACCGCCACCACCTTCGTCGCCGAGCCGCCCGAGCGGGTGTGGGCCGAGCTCCACCACCCCGGGGCGCGGTGGATGCTGGGGGCCAACATCGAGTCCGACTTCCAGCCGGGTAGCCCCATCACGTTCGAGGGGCACTTCTTCGGCCGCCGCTTCCAGGACCACGGCACGGTGATCGCCTACGAGCGCCCGCACCTGGTCCACTTCACGCACTTCTCCCCGCTGTCCGGGCTCGAGGACGTGCCCGAGAACTACCACGACATCCGCATCGAGCTGGACCCCGCCGACGGCGGCACCCGGGTCACGGTGGTGCAGGAGAACATCGACACCCCCGAGCACGCCGCGAACAGCCAGCTCCAGTGGGAGCAGGCGCTCGGCACGCTGGCGCACTCGGACGGGGCACGCCGGCGCTGATGCGGCGCGGGGACGGCCGTACGCCCGGGGCCGAGCGTCCCGGGCGCGCCCGCGCACGCCGGCGGCCGACGACGGTCGCCGCGGTCGCCGGGCTGGCGCTCGTCGCGCTCGGCGGCTGCACCGGAGGCGGCACCGCCGCGCCGACGCCGGCGGGGTCCGCGTCGTCCGGGTCCGCGTCGTCGGGCCCGACGGCGGGACCCACCGCCACGCCGTCGGCGACGCCGTCCGCCACGCCGTCGAGCGCGGCCCCCTCGCCCAGCCCGTCGGCGACCCGTGACCCGCTGGCCGGCTGGACCCTCGAGGAGAAGGTGGGCCAGCTGCTCATGGTCGGCGTGAACGTGGCCCGCCCGGGCGCCGCCACCCGCGCGGCGCTCGTGGAGGACCACGTCGGCGGGCTGTTCCTGCACGGCCGGTCGCAGGCGAGCGTCGAGGCGGTGCGCGAGCTGGTGGACGGCTACCGCACCGACGCTCGGGAGGGCTCGCGGGCACCGCTGCTGGTCTCGACGGACCAGGAGGGCGGGCAGGTCCAGGTGCTCCAGGGACCAGGGTTCTCCCGGATCCCGAGCGCCGTCGCTCAGGCCGGGCTCGACCCGGCCGCGCTGCGCGCCGACGCCGCCGGGTGGGGCGGCGAGCTGCGCGCCGCGGGCGTGGACGTGAACCTCGCGCCGGTGGCGGACCTGGTGCCCGAGGGCTCCGCGGCGGCCAACCCGCCGATCGGTGCGTTCGACCGCTCCTACGGCTTCACGCCCGCCTCCGTCGTGGCCGGGGCGGGTGCGTTCGCCGGCGGCATGCTGGACGCCGGCGTGGTGCCCACGATCAAGCACTTCCCCGGCCTCGGGCGGGTGGGCGCGAACACCGACACGAGCGCCGGGGTCACCGACGAGGTCACGACGGCGGACGCGGAGTCCGTGGACGTGTTCCGCGAGCTCGTCGACGCGGCGCCGGGCGCGTGGGTGATGACGTCGACGGCGGTCTACGCCCGGATCGACGACGGGGCGCCGGCGGCGTTTTCCCCCGCCGTCGTGGACGGCCTGCTGCGCGAGAAGCTGGGGTTCGACGGCGTCGTCGTCACCGACGACCTCTCCGCGGCCGAGCAGGTGCAGGCCTGGTCGCCCGGTGAGCGGGCCGTGCGGGCGATCGCGGCGGGCAACGACGTCGTGCTCGCGTCCGCGCGGCCGGGCGTGGTCGACGAGATGGCGGACGCCCTGGTGGACCGGGCCGAGGAGGACCCGGCGTTCGCCGAGCAGGTCGACGAGGCGGCCCGCCGCGTCCTGGCGTCCAAGGCGTCCCTGCCCCGCTGACGCGCTGACCTGCTGTCCTGCTGGCCCGCTGCCGCCCGCGCCGGGAACGCCGAGATAGAGAGGCCCCGCGCCGAGATAGAGAGGCCCCGCGCCGAGCTCTCTATCTCGGCGAGGGGCCTCTCTATCTCGGCGGGAAGGTCAGTGGCCGCCCGTGACCAGGAAGGTCAGGCCCAGCGCCAGCACGCCGACGACGACGCCCAGGCACAGGGTCGCGCCGACCACCCGCGGGACGGAGCGCCGCACCGGCTGCGCGGCCCCCTCGGCGCCGTCGGCCGCACCCGCCGCCCCGGCGGCCGGCTGGGTCAGCAGCCGCAGGCCCAGGGCGAACAGCGCCGGGATCCCGGCGCCCACCACGAGGCCGGCCACGGCCACCTGGGCGAGCGCGCCCCACTCGATGAAGTCGCTCATGCGTGCACGTTCTCCTTGGTCGTAGCGGCGTCGGTCGTGGCGGCGTCGACCACGGCGGCGAAGGCCTCCGGGTCGGTGAGGGGCGCGACCGCCGGAGCGGCGGTGGCAGCACCCGCGGCGGCAGCCTCCGCGGGGGCGGCCACGGCGTCGCCCTCCCACTCGTCGTTGACGTTGGTGTGGTCCACCGGCTTGCGGCGCGAGGCGAGCCAGATCGCGGTGGACGAGGCGACGAGCACGAACGCCACGGCGAGCACGCCGGCGGTGCCGCCGAGGCCGGCCTCGAGCCAGTGGCACAGCGCGCCGACGAGACCGGCGGCCGGGAGCGTGAGCAGCCAGGCCACGACCATGCGGCCGGCCACGCCCCAGCGGACCTTGGCGCCCGGCATGCCGACGCCGGAGCCGAGCACCGAGCCGGTGGCCACGTGGGTGGTGGACAGCGAGAAGCCGAAGTGGCTGGACAGCAGGATGACGGCGGCGGAGGACGTCTCGGCGGCCATGCCCTGGCGGGTGTCGATCTCGACCAGGCCCTTGCCCAGCGTCCGGATGACGCGCCAGCCGCCGAGGTACGTGCCGACGGCCATGGCCAGGGCGCAGGAGACGATCACCCAGAACGGCACCCCGGAGTCCTCGGGCACCGCGCCGCCGGCGATGAGCGCCAGCAGGATGATGCCCATCGACTTCTGCGCGTCGTTGGTGCCGTGCGCCAGCGAGACCAGCGACGCCGAGCCCACCTGGCCCCAGCGGAAGTGCCGGCTCGTGGTGTCCTGCGGCAGCCCGCGCGTCAGGCGCGCCACGAGCCACGTGCCGGCCGCCGCCACGCCGATCGCGATGGCCGGGGCGAGCAGCGCGGGCACCAGCACCTTGGACAGCACGCCGGTCCACAGCACGCCGCTGGTGCCGACGGCGGCCAGCACGGCGCCGATGACGCCGCCCACCAGGGCGTGCGACGAGCTGGACGGCAGGCCGAGCAGCCAGGTGACGAGGTTCCAGACGATGCCGCCGACCAGGCCGGCGAACACGACGGGGAGGGTGATGACGTCCGCGTCGACCAGGCCCTTGGCGATGGTGGCCGCCACGGCCAGCGACAGGAACGCGCCCACGAGGTTGAGCACCGCGGACAGCGCGACGGCTGTCTTGGGCTTGAGCGCACGGGTGGCGATGGAGGTGGCCATCGCGTTGCCGGTGTCGTGGAACCCGTTCGTGAAGTCGAACGCGAGGGCCGTCACGACGACGAGCACCAGGAGGATCGTCTCGGTCACGAGTCACCATGGTGGGGCGGGCGCAGGTCACACCGCGCACGTTTGCCCAGGTCGCGCCCCAAGGTTCCGCGAGAGTTCACCTGTTGTTCATGTTGATGCCGACGCTCGGCCCGTCCCGCCGGGTACGCGCGCTCAGCCCTCGGCCAGCCCCAGCACGCCGAGCAGCCAGGCGTTCTCCCAGGCCACCTGCTCCCAGCGCGCGTACCGGCCGGAGACGCCGCCGTGCCCGGCCGCCATCTCGATCCGCAGCAGCACCGGCGCGCCGGCCGCGCGCAGCCGCGCCACCCACTTGGCGGGCTCGACGTACAGCACGCGGGTGTCGTGGAACGACGTCGTGGCCAGGATCTGCGGGTAGTGCGCGGCGTCGTCGGGCACGTTCTCGTACGGCGCGTACCCCTTCATCACCGCGTAGATCTCCGGGTCGTGCAGCGGGTCGCCCCACTCCTCCCACTCGGTGACCGTCAGCGGCAGCGTCGGGTCCAGCATCGAGGTCAGCGGGTCGACGAACGGCACCGCCGCGTGGACGCCGGCGAACAGGTCCGGCGCGAGGTTGACCACCGCACCCATGAGCAGGCCGCCCGCGCTGCCGCCCTCGGCGACCATGCGCCCCGGCGCCGTCCAGCCCGCCGCGACGAGGTGGCGGCCGACAGCGACGAAGTCGGTGAACGTGTGCGGCTTGGCGGCCATCTTGCCGTCGTCGTACCAGCGCCGACCCAGCTCGCCGCCGCCGCGCACGTGCGCGACGGCGAACACCACGCCGCGGTCCAGCAGCGACAGCCGCGGCACCGAGAACCACGGGTCCATCGAGTACTCGTACGAGCCGTAGCCGTACAGCAGCAGCGGCGCCGGCTCCGCACGGGTGCCCGCGCCGTCGAGCGTCACGGCGTCGCGCCGCCACACCAGCGACACCGGCACCCGCGTGCCGTCCTCGGCGGTGGCCCACTCGCGCAGCTGCACGTAGCGCTCGGGGTCGTAACCGCCCAGCACCGGCTGCCGCTTGAGCAGCGTCAGCTCGCCGGTGGCGAGGTCGAGGTCGTGCACGCCCGGCGGCGTCACGAACGACTCGGTGACCACGCGCACCGTCGGCTGGTCCCACTCGGGGCTGGCGCCGAGGCCCACGGTGAACAGCGGCTCGTCGAGCTCCAGCTCGCGCACCGGCAGCGGCTCGGGCACGTCGGTGGGCACGACGCCGGACGCCGCGTCGAGCGCGGCGGCGCCGACGGCCGCGCGGGCGAGCGCCGCGACGTCGACCACGCCGACGCGCGTCAGCGCCTCGCGCCGGTAGCCGAGCACCACGTGGGTGGCGAAGGCCTCGACCGCGTCGAGGCGGACGGCCGGGTCGTGGGACAGCACGACGACGGCGTCCGCCGGGTCGAGCGGCGCGCCCGCTCCGGGGACCGGCGTCACGACCAGCTCGAAGTTCACCGCCCCGTCGTCGTGCAGCACGAGCAGCACGTCGCGCCCGGCGCCGTCCGCGTCGCCCGGCAGCACCGCGTGCTCCACGGTGTACTCCACGCCCTCGCGCCGGGCCCAGACCACCCTCGGCTCCGCCTCGGGCTCGGCGACGTCGATCAGCCGGACCTCGCTGGTGAGCTTCGCGGCGGCCTCGATGACCACGAACCGCTCCGAGCGGGTGACCCCCACGCCCACCCAGAAGCGCTCGTCGGGCTCGTGGAACACCACGACGTCCTCGCTCACCGGGGTGCCGACGCGGTGGCGCCACACCTTGTCGGGCCGCCAGGCCTCGTCGACGGTCAGGTAGAAGACGTACGCGCCGTCCGGGGTGAACGTCGCGCCCGGTGCTGTGTCCTCGACGACGTCGGGCAGCTCCTGGCCGGTGGTCAGGTCGCGCAGGCGCAGCGTGTACCGCTCGTCGCCCTGGGTGTCGACCTGGTACAGCAGCCGGGAGCCGTCGGCGGAGACGTCCGACCCGCCGAGGGAGAAGAAGTCGTGCCCGCGCGCCTCGACGTTCTCGTCCAGCAGCACCTGCTCGCCGGCCGGGACCTCGCCGGGCTCGACGCGCGGCGGCGTCCGGTCGCCGGCCTGCGCGACGGGCACCCGCGCGTGGATCGGGTACTGCTGCCCCTCCACCGTGCGCGAGTAGTACCAGTAGCCGCCCTGCCGCACGGGCACGGACAGGTCCGTCTCGAGCGTGCGCTCCTTGATCTCGGCGAAGAGCCGCTCGCGCAGCGGCGCCAGGTGCGCCGTCTGCGCCTCGGCCCAGGCCGTCTCCGCCTCGAGGTGGGCGACGACGGCGGGGTCCTCGCCGTCGCGCAGCCACTCGTAGTCGTCGGTGAACGTGTCGCCGTGGTGGGTGCGCGTGGTGGGGCGGCGCTCCGCCACGGGGGCGGCCGCCGGGGCGGCGGGCTCGGGCTGGAGGGCGGTGTCGGCGTCGGGCACGCGGCCAGGCTACGCGGCGGCGCCGTCGCGCTCCCCCGCAGCGGCCCGCCCTGCCGGCCGGCCCGACTCACGCACGTGACATGCCCGTGTCATGCCGGTCACACAGCGTTCCTACACTCGCGCCACGCTCGCTGCGGTACATGCCCCCTTCAGACCCGCTGAACGGACCGCTGGCCGCGGGCGCAGCCCCGGGAGACCCCCGAGGCGGAGGACGACTCGACGACGGAGGACCCCGCCGATGACAGCGGACCGACCGACCTGCCGCCCACGGGCAGGCACCCGGGGGCGACGCCTCCTGATCTTCCTCGCGGCCCTGGCCGCGCCCGCGCTGCTCGCGGTCGCGCCGGCGCAGGCGGCCACGGCGGCGACGGACGCCACGACGGCGGCCGCCGCGGCCGCCGCGTGCCGGCCCGACGACGCCACCGCGTGCGTCGCCGTCCTGGTGCTCGGGGCCGAGAACGCCCGGGTGCCCGACGCGCAGGCCACGATCACCGGCCCGGGCGGGTTCACGGCGGACGTGACGACGGCTGCCGACGCCGTGGCCGCCGTCGCCGTCCCGCAGCCGGGCACGTACACGGTGGAGCTCGACCCGGCCACGCTGCCGGACGACGCCCCGCTGCCGGACGGCGCCGCGACCACCGTCGAGGTGACGGCGCAGACCGGCTCGACGGCGCGGGCCGCGTTCCGCGTCGGCGAGGCCGCCGCCGCGCCGGCGCCCTCTGCGACGGCGTCGGGCCTTGCGTCGGGCTCGGGGTCGGGCTCGGGGTCCGGCTCGGCGTCGTCCGCGGCGCCGGGCGGCACGGCCGCCGACGACGCCGGCGGCGCCGCGTCGGAGGGCGACGCCGCGACCGGCTCGATCACCCCGGCCCAGGTGTGGCAGCAGCTCGGCTCGGGCCTGCGCTTCGGCCTGCTGCTGGCCCTGGCCTCCGTGGGGCTGAGCCTCATCTACGGCACGACCGGCCTGTCGAGCTTCTCGCACGGCGAGCAGGTCACCCTCGGGGCGCTCATGGCCTTCGTGACCATCAACGCCTGGGGGCTGCACCCGGTGCTCGGCGGCATCGTCACCGTAGCCGTGTGCGCCGCGACGGGCTGGCTGCAGGACGCCGGGATCTGGCGGCCGCTGCGCAGGCGCGGCACGCCGCTGACCCAGCTGATGATCGTGACCATCGGCCTGTCGATCACCCTGCAGTTCCTCATCCAGCTGGTGATCGGCGGCGGCTCGCAGCGGATCCTCACGTCGAACCCGCGCCCGGTGACCGTGGGGCCGTTCACCCTGACCGAGGCCTCGTGGTGGGCCATGGGCATCGCCCTCGTGGTCATCCTCGGCATCGCCGCCTTCCTCACCCGCACCCGCATCGGGCGGGCCACGCGCGCCGTGTCCGACAACCCGGCGCTGGCGTCGGCCACCGGCATCGACCCGCACAGGATCGTCCGGATCGTCTGGGTGATGTCGGCCGGCCTGGCCGGCCTCGCGGGCATGCTGCTCGGCATCGTCTTCGGCTCGTTCAACTGGATGATGGGCATGCAGATGCTGCTGCTCATGTTCGCGGCGACGACGCTCGGCGGGCTGGGCACCGCCTACGGCGCGCTCGTCGGGTCGATCGTCATCGGGCTCGTCGTCGAGCTGTCCAACCTCGTCCTGCCGAGCGACCTGCGCTACGCCTCGGCCCTCGTGATCCTCATCCTCGTCCTCCTCGTGCGACCCCAGGGCATCCTCGGGCGCCGCGAGCGGATCGGCTGAAAGGGGCCTCGCCATGGAGTGGAGCCGCATCCTCACCCAGGTGCTCGGCGAGCTGGTCGCCCCGACCACCGCCGCGTACGCGCTGGCCGCCATCGGCCTCAACCTGCACTTCGGCTACACGGGCCTGCTCAACATGGGCCAGGCCGGGTTCATGCTGCTCGGTGCCTACGGGTTCGCGATCGCCTCGATGCACGGCGCGAGCGTCGTCGTCGCGCTGCTGGTCGCGATCGCCTGCGGGGCGGTCTTCGCCGCGGTCCTGGGCATCCCCACGCTCAAGCTGCGGGGCGACTACCTCGCCATCGTCACGATCTCGGCCGCGGAGATCATCCGCATGGTCGGGCGGTCCACGATGTTCGACGACTGGACCGGCGGGTCCTCCGGCCTGCGCGGGGACCAGTACACCGCGGGCTTCCAGGCGCTGTCGCCGCTGCCGGACGGGCGCACCACCATCGGCCCGCTGACCTACCTCAACAACGGCTTCGACTCCTGGTGGCTGCGGCTGGTCGCCTGGGGCGTGGTGGCCCTGGCCGTCGTGTTCGTCCTGCTCGTGACCCGCAGCCCGTGGGGCCGCGTGCTCAAGGGCATCCGCGAGGACGAGGACGCCGTGCGGGCCCTGGGCAAGAACGTGTTCGCGTACAAGATGCAGGCGCTGGTGCTCGGCGGCGTGATGGGCGCCCTGGCCGGCGTGCTGTACACGCTGCCGCGGTCCGTGCAGCCCGACGGCATGGGCCGGTCGATGACGTTCTTCGTCTGGACCGTGCTGCTGCTCGGCGGCGCCGCCACCCTGTTCGGGCCGGTGCTCGGCTCGATGCTGTTCTTCGCCCTGTACATGCTGCTGCGCGCGGGCATGCGCGTGGCCCTGCCGGACGGGTTCGTCTCGGCCACCCAGATCGAGCAGATCGGCGGCATGCTCGTCGGCGTCACGCTGATGGCGCTGGTGATCTTCCGACCACAAGGGATCCTCGGGAACCGGAAGGAGCTGGCGTTCGATGTCCGCTGAGATGTCCTCCCCGACGACGGCGGTCGAGGCCGCCGCGGCGGCCGCCGCCGACCCGGCCTCGGCCGAGGCCGTGCAGGTAGCGCGCGACCTGACGTTCGTCGAGCCGCGCGTGGGCGTGGCCAAGCCCGACGCCGTCCTGGTCGTCGACGGCGTGCAGCGCCGCTTCGGCGGCATGACCGCCGTCGACGTCGACCACCTGGAGGTCCAGCGCGGCGCCATCACCGCGCTGATCGGCCCCAACGGCGCCGGCAAGACCACCCTGTTCAACCTGCTCACCGGCTTCGACACCCCGAACCAGGGCAGCTGGACGTTCGACGGCCGGTCCCTGGCCGGCAGGTCCGGCGCCGCCGTGGCACGGGCCGGCATGGTGCGCACGTTCCAGCTCACCAAGGCGCTGTCGCGCCTGACGGTGCTGCAGAACATGCTGCTGGCCACGCCGCGGCACCCCGGCGAGCGGCTCGGGCTGTCCTGGCTGCCGTTCCTGTGGCGCGCCCGCGAGCGCGAGGCCACCGAGAAGGCGCTGGAGATCCTGGCCCGGTTCAAGCTGGACGCCAAGAAGGACGACTTCGCCGGCGCGCTGTCCGGCGGCCAGCGCAAGCTGCTGGAGATGGCCCGCGCGCTGATGACGGACCCGACCGTGATCATGCTCGACGAGCCGATGGCCGGCGTGAACCCGGCCCTGGTCCAGTCGCTGCTCGGCCACGTCCAGGCGCTGCGCGACGAGGGCATGACCGTGGTGTTCGTCGAGCACGACATGCACGCGGTGCGGCACATCTCCGACTGGGTGGTGGTCATGGCCGAGGGCCGGATCGTCGCCGAGGGGCCGCCCGGCACCGTGATGCAGGACCAGGCGGTGGTCGACGCCTACCTCGGCGCCCACCACGACACCGACCTCGGGGACGACGCCCTGCTCGACCCCGCCGTGCTGGCCCGGCTCGAGGCCGAGGCGACCGGCCGGCAGAGCGCCCCAGAGACCGACCACCAGGAGGAGCAGCGATGACCGAGACCGCCACCGCCCCGGCGTCGGGCGCCGCACGGCCCGCGGCCGAGCCGCTGCTGCGCGCCGACCGCCTCGTGGCCGGCTACGTGCCCGGCGTGAACATCCTCGACAGCTGCTCGATCGAGGTGGGCAAGGGCGAGCTCGTGGGCATCATCGGCCCCAACGGAGCCGGCAAGTCCACGCTGCTGAAGTCCCTGTTCGGGCTGGTGCGGATCCACTCCGGGTCGGTCACCCTGGGCGGGGAGGACATCACGGGGATGCGGGCCGACCAGCTCGTGGCCCGCGGCGTCGGCTTCGTGCCGCAGACCAACAACGTGTTCCCCTCGCTCACCGTCGAGGAGAACATGCGCATGGGCGTCTACCTGCGGCCCAGGGCGTTCCAGGAGCGCTGGGGGTTCATCACCGACCTGTTCCCCACCCTCGGCGAGCGCCGCGCCCAGCGGGCCGGCGCGATGTCCGGCGGCGAGCGCCAGATGGTCGCCATGGCCCGGGCGCTGATGATGAACCCGTCGGTGCTGCTGCTCGACGAGCCGTCCGCCGGACTGTCCCCCGTGCGCCAGGACGAGACGTTCCTGCGCACCCGGATGATCAACAAGGCCGGCGTCTCGGTGGTCATGGTCGAGCAGAACGCCCGCCGCTGCCTGCAGATCTGCGACCGCGGCTACGTGCTCGACCAGGGCCGCGACGCCTACACCGGGACCGGGCGGGAGCTGCAGTCCGACCCCAAGGTGATCTCGCTGTACCTCGGCACGCTGGCCGAGGACGTCGAGAGGGCCTCCGGCCCGGCCGCCTGAGCCGGGCCCGCCCGGCGCGCCACGACGACGGCGCCGCACCCCTCGCGCGGGGGGGTGCGGCGCCGTCGTCGTCCCCCCGCTTCCCCGCCCCGCCGCTCCCCCGCCCTCCGCCCCTCAGGGTTGTCAGAACCAGCGCACGCCATAGCCCACCCTCGTACTGACAACCCGAGGGAGCCGCAGCCCTGTCAGAACCAGCGCACGCCATAGCCCACCCTCGTACTGACAACCCGAGGGGGCTGCCGGCGCGTCAGGGCCGGGGCACGGCGAACGGCCCGGCCGCCCCCTCGGGGCGACCGGGCCGTTCGTCGTCAGCGAGCCGTCGTCAGCGAGCCGTCGTCAGCGACCTGTCGTCAGCGACGCGACGACGGGGTCAGCCGACGCTGCCCTCGATGGCACGCGTCCACGACACGGTGTTGTCCGCCGCGTAGGCGTAGACACCGATGAACGCCGAGGACGGGTCGTTGTCCGCGTTGAGCGGGCCGATGCCCGACTTGCCCGTGTACTGGATCTCGTCGCCCGACTCGAGCGCGTCCACGCACTCGGCGAACGTGGTGCACTCGGTGCCGCCCTCGGAGCCGGAGACGGCCTGGATGTTGTCGGAGATCGTCTGGCCGTCGGTGGCGCCGCCGCGCACCGCGGCGAGCGCCGCGAGCATCACGGCGTCGTACGACTCGGCCGCGTACGAGAAGTCGCTCAGCGGCTCGCCCTCGTTCTCCTCCCACCAGCCGGAGACGGCCTCGCGGAACTCGCCCTCGGCCTGCGCGCCCGGGATGGTGCCGACGACGCCCTCCAGCGTGCCCGGGTCGAACTGGTCGGCGTACGAGGCGGTGTTGCCGTCGCAGAAGTACGTGGTGCCGTTGAAGTCCCAGCCCTGGGCCACCAGCTCGTTGACGATCGCGACGGTCTCCTCGAACGCGACCACCACGATCGCGTCCGGCTTCTGGGCCAGCGCCGCCGTGACGATGGCGGAGAAGTTCGACTCGCCCGGCTGGAACTCCTGCCCGGCGCCGGTCGCGCCGTAGACGACGGAGCCGCCGCCGGCCTCGATCGCCTTCTGCACGTTGTCGCGCAGGCCGGTGCCGTACGACTCGTTCTGGGCCAGGATCGCCACGTTGGTGTGGCCGTCGTCGAGCACCAGCGACCCGAGCGCCGAGCCCTGCACGGTGTCCGGCGGGGCGGTGCGGCTGAACAGCGGGTTCACACCGGACAGGTCGGTGGCCGTGTTGGCCGGGGAGATCTGCATGACGCCGGCCTCGTTGAGGGTCGGCTGCACGTTCTGCGACACCGAGGACGACGCGGCGCCGATGACCACGGACACGCCCTGGCCGATGAGGTCGGTCGCGGACTGGGAGGACACCGTCATGTCGGTGCTGTCCCCGGAGTCGGCCTGCGTGAGCTCGACCTCGCTGCCGAGCACGCCGCCGGCCTCGTTGATCTCGTCGACGGCGAGGCCGACGCCGGCGATCTCCGGCGGGCCGAGGAAGGCGAGCGTGCCCGTGACGGGCAGCAGGGTGCCCACCTTCAGCGGGTCGGCGGCGGCGCTGGAGCTCGCGCCCCCGGTCCCCTCCTCGGTGGAGCTGGAGCAGGCCGCGAGGCCCAGGCTGAGGACCGCGGCGAGCGCGAGCCCCCTGGCGGCCGTGGTGCGTCGGATCATGCTGGTTCCCTTCGGCGGGGTGCCATGTCCAGGCGGCGAATGCCGCATGTAGTGGCGCTGAAGGTAGCCAGCGTGTGTGTCGCCCGTGTGTCGCCTGCGTCACGTCTGCGGTCGTGACGAGACCGTGACACGAGCGGGCCCGACGCCGGCGCACCGGCGTCGGGCCGGGGGCACGGTCAGCGGTACTGCGTGAACTCCGCCGTGCGCGGGTCGGCGCCGATGCGCCCGGCCTCGCCCTGGTCGAGCCCGTCGATGCGGGCCATCTGCTCGTCGCTCAGCTCGAACGAGAACAGGTCGATGTTGGTGGCCTGACGCTCGGACGACATCGACTTGGGGATGACCACGCGACCCTGCTGCACGTGCCAGCGCAGCACCACCTGGGCCGGCGTCACGCCCAGCTGCCCGGCGATCTCGACGATCACCGGGTCCTCGAGGTCGCCGCCCTGGCCGAGCGGCGAGTAGGCCTCGACGACGATGCCGAGCTCGCGGCAGCGCTCCTGGACCTCGCGCTGCTGGAAGGTGGGGTGCACCTCGATCTGGTTCACGGCCGGCACGACGTCGGTCTCCTCGACGAGCCGGTCGAGGTGCTCCACCAGGAAGTTCGAGACGCCGATCGAGCGCACGCGCCCGTCGGCGAGCAGCTTCTCGAACGCCTTCCAGGTCTCGACGTACTTGTCCTGCGCCGGCGACGGCCAGTGGATGAGGTACAGGTCGACGACGTCGAGGCCGAGCGCGCGGCGGGAGTCCTCGAACGCCGCCAGGGCCGAGTCGTGGCCCTGGTCGCCGTTGCGGAGCTTCGTGGTGACGAACAGGTCACCGCGGTCCAGCCCGCTCTCGGCCAGGGCCGCGCCGACGCCGGCCTCGTTGTAGTAGGCGGCCGCGGTGTCGACGTGCCGGTAGCCCAGCCCGAGGGCGGAGCGGACGTTCTCCTGCGTCTCGACGTCGGGCACCTGGAAGACGCCGAGACCGACCTGCGGGATCTGGACACCGTTGTTCAGGGTGAGGGAAGGGACGCTCATGGGTCCCAGGGTGGCCGCCGTCGGGCGTGCGCGCCAGACGGAACGCCGTGCGGCGAATCCGCTGGCAGGGAAATTCGCGCCGGGGGCTGGCGACGGTGGGTCCGGTCGCGTAGCGTTACCGCCGTTGCAGTGTCTTGCTTGTCCCGGACCGTTCTCGGTCCTGCGTCGGAGGCCGCGCCGTAGGAGCGCGCGGCGGACGGCGAACCTTGTCTGACCAAGAGTTGACGACGAACACCGTGATGGAGCGGCCCCGGAAGTCGGGGTCGTCACTCTTGAAGGAGACAGGTTCCATGGCTTTCGGAACTGTGAAGTGGTTCAACGCTGAGAAGGGCTACGGCTTCATCGCCCCCGAGGACGGCTCGGCTGACGTCTTCGCCCACTACTCGGCCATCCAGTCGAGCGGCTACCGCTCGCTCGAGGAGGGTCAGCGCGTGGAGTTCGACACCACGCAGGGCCCGAAGGGCCCGCAGGCGGAGAACGTCCGCCCGCTCTGATCCACCCCGCCGGGCTCGTCCCGGACACGGATCGTGACGACGGCCGGTCGCCCAGCAGGGCGGCCGGCCGTCGCCGTGCCCGGCCGCGTGACCGTGGCCGCGTGACCGGGCGCGCGCCCGTGGCGGCACCCGCCCGTGGCCGCGCCCGGGAACCCCTCGGGGCCCGACGGCGTTGCACCGGTATGGGATTCCTCGACCGCCTTCTCGGTCGCGAGCCTCGCGACCAGCGCTACGGCTCCGCCACCGCACCTGCCGGCGGCGGCTACCCCGGCCAGGGCTACGCCCCGGGCAAGCCCGGGTACGGCACCACCGCCGGTCAGCAGCCGGCGGGCAGCCCGGCCGCCCCGACGTCGGCCGGCACCGCGTCCGGCCGCAGCGCCGACGACGTCGCGATCGAGCGCTACCGGTACCTGCTGCGCACCGCCCCGCCGGACGCCGTCGAGCAGGCGCACGCCGAGGCCTTCGCCCAGCTGACGCCGGAGCAGCGCCGCCGCGTGCTCGCCGAGCTCGGCTCGACGCTGCCGCCGGCCGAGCGCGCGACGTCCGACGACCCGCAGTCGCTCGCCCGCATGGCGACCCGCGCGGAGATGCGCAACCCCGGCACCCTCGAGCAGACGTTCCGGGGCCGCCAGGGCGCCGGGGCGATGGGCGGCCCGAGCTTCGGCTCGATGGTCGGCTCCAGCCTGCTCGGCACCGTGGCCGGCGTCGTGATCGGCTCCGCGGTGGCCAACATGCTGTTCGGCCCGGCGTTCGGCGACCCGTCGCAGGACTTCGCCGGCGACCAGGACGCGTCGGGCGACGCCGGTGACGGCGGGGACGGCGGCGATGCCGGCGGGGACGCCGGGGACGGCGGTGGCGGTGGCGATGCCGGTGACGCCGGCACGTACGAGGCGTCCGACGCCGGGGCGGACGCCGGCGGCGACGCCGGGGGCGGGTTCTTCGGCGGCGACTTCTTCGGCGGTGGAGGCGACTTCGGCGGCGGGGACTTCGGTGGAGACTTCGGGGGCGGCGACTTCTGAGGCATCGCCGCCCTCGAGAACGGGTCAGGCCCGGGTGCGCACCGCGCACCCGGGCCTGGCTCTTTCCCCGAGATAGAGACGTGGGCCGCCCCGAGAGAAATCCCCCCCCGGGGCCCTCGCAATATCGGGGGGCCCTCTTCCCCGGTGATCGCGCGGTCGTCCGCCTGGTTCTTGCGCCCCGGCCGGGGACCTCTCTATCTCGGCGGACGACCTCTCTATCTCGGCGGAGGAGCTCTCTATCTCGGCGGGAGAGCTCTCTATCTCGGCGGGAGGGTCACAGGACGTGGGCCAGGAAGTCCTTCGTCCGCTGCTCGCGCGGGGCGTCGAGCACCTGCTGCGGCCCGCCCTCCTCGACGATCACGCCCTCGTCCATGAACACGACGTGGTCGGCGACCTCGCGGGCGAAGCCGATCTCGTGGGTCACCACGATCATGGTCATGCCGTCGCGGGCGAGGTCCTTCATCACCGCCAGCACCTCGCCGACCAGCTCGGGGTCGAGCGCCGACGTCGGCTCGTCGAAGAGCATCAGCTCGGGGTCCATCGCGAGGGCCCGGGCGATCGCCACGCGCTGCTGCTGGCCGCCGGAGAGTTGGGCCGGGTAGTGGTCCACCCGGTCGGACAGCCCCACGCGGTCGAGCAGCTCGAGCGCCCGGGTGCGGGCCGCCGCCTTGCTCAGCCCGCGCACCTGGACGGGCGCCTCCATGACGTTCTCCAGCGCCGTCATGTGCGGGAACAGGTGGAAGCGCTGGAACACCATGCCGATGCGCTCGCGCTGCTTCGCGATCACCTTCGGGTGCAGCCGGTGCACGGTGCCGCCGTCGTCGCGGCGGTAGCCCATGAGCTCGCCGTCGACGACGACCGAGCCGCCCGTGATGTCCTCGAGCTCGTTGATGCAGCGCAGCAGCGTGGACTTGCCGGAGCCGGACGGGCCGAGGATCACGGTCACCGACCCGCGGGTGACCGTGAGGTCGACGCCCTTGAGCACGTGCAGGGAGCCGAACTCCTTGTGCAGCTCGCGGATCTCGACCATCGGCCGCTGCGCCGTCGCCGCCGACCGGGCGGAGGCCGCGGAACCGGCGGGCTGGGTGCCGGCCGGCTGGGCGGGCACGTTGGGCGTCGTCACGGGGTCACCTCCGAGAAGGGGTCGGTCGTGGTGCCCGACGCCTTGATCAGGTCCTGCTTGTTCGGGCGGCGGCGCTTGCGCCCCAGCCGGCCGCCGCCGGGCGAGGTGCTGAAGCCGCGGCCGTAGTACTGCTCGAGGTAGTGCTGGCCCACCATGAGGATCGACGTGATGACCAGGTACCAGATCGCGGCGATCACCAGGAACGGCACCGGCAGGAACAGGCGGTTCCCCATCGCGTTGGTCGTGTAGTACAGGTCCATCGTGAACGGCACGGCCACCACCAGCGAGGTGGTCTTGAGCATGGAGATCGTCTCGTTGCCGGTGGGCGGCACGATGACGCGCATGGCCTGCGGCAGCACGATGCGGCGCAGGATCTTCGAGTCCTTCATGCCGAGCGCCTTGGCGGCCTCCGTCTGCCCGGTGTCCACCGAGTTCAGCCCGGCGCGCACGATCTCCGCGAGGTAGGCCGCCTCGTTGAGCGACAGGCCGATGAGCGCGAGCCAGAACGCGCTGATGACGTCCTTGGTGGAGAACGAGAAGAACTCCGGGCCGAACGGGACGCCCAGGCTCAGGCGCGGGTACAGCACCGCCAGCAGGCCCCAGAAGACCAGCTGGGTGTAGATCGGGGTGCCGCGGAAGAACCAGATGTACACCCAGCTCACCCAGCGCATCACCGGGTTGTCGCTGCGACGCATCACGGCCAGCGTCACGGCCAGGACGATGGCGACGAGCATGGAGCCTGCCGTCAGCAGCAGGGTCCAGCCGATGCCGCGGAACACGAGCACGTCGCGCAGGTACGTCCACACGATGTCCCAGCGGAAGTTGGTGTTCGTGACCAGGCCGTTGATCGCCATCGCGGCCAGCACGAGCACGACGATCGCCGAGATGATGCGGCCCGGCCGCGGCACGGGACGCGCGTGGATGCGGTTGGGGACCGGGTCCCGGTGGGACTGCGGGTCGCTCATGGCGGCCCTCCTTCGTGCTCGTCGCGCCCGGCACCGCAGGCGCCGGATCTGCTCATGGTCTGCCGACGGCGCGGTCCTCGCGCGGGCGGGCGGGCGCCCGTCCGCGCGAGGACCGCGCGGCGCGTCAGCCGACGTTCGGGTTGACCTCGGCCGTGCTCAGGCCGCCCTCGCCCTGGCCCCAGGCGTCCAGGATCTGGGTGAACGTGCCGTCGTCCATCAGCTTCTGCAGCGCCGCCTGGACCGCCGAGGCGAGCTCGGGGTCGTTCTTGGCGACCACGACGCCGTACGGGGCGGCGTCGTCGATGCCGCCAAGCTGCTCGACCTGGCCGTTGGTCTGCTCGACGGCGTAGGCCACGATCGGCGAGTCGGCGTACATGGCCTGCAGCTTGCCGCCGGCGAGGTTGGTGGTGACGTCGGCCTGCGAGTCGTACGGCAGCAGGTCGATCGCCTCGTTGCCCGCGGCCTCGCAGCTCTTCGAGACCTCCTCGAGCTGGTCCTGCTGGATGGTGCCGGTCTGGACGCCGACGGTCACGCCGCACAGGGCGTCGCCCGCCACGTCGTCGGCCTTGATGCCGTCCGGGTTGCCCTTCTGCACCGCCAGCGCCGAGCCGGCCGTGAAGTAGCTGACCATGTTGACCTGCTTGAGGCGGTCCGGGTTGATCGTGAAGGACGAGATGCCGGCCTCGTACTTGGAACCGATGGCCGGGATGATCGAGTCGAACCCGGCGTTCTCGATCTGCGCCTCGAGGCCCATGGTCCGGGCGACGGCGTTGATGATGTCGATGTCGAAGCCGACCGGGGTGCGGCCGTCGGCGGCGACGAACTCGTTCGGCGCGTACTCGAGGTTCGAGGCGACGGTGAGCGTGCCGTCCGAGGAGATCGCCTCCGGCACCATCGCGGCGACGGCGTCGTCCTTGGCGATGCTCGAGGTGTCGAAGCCCTGCGCGGACGCGCTGGCGCTGCCGGAGGCGTCGCCCGACCCGGCGTCCTGGGACGCCGAGGTGCACGCACCGAGGGCAAGGGTCATCGCCGCGAGCGCGGCGGCAGGGAGGGCGAGCTTGCGCATGTCAGTGCTCCGAGTCGGTCGTGAGGTGGTGACGCGACCGCCCGCCTGGCGCCGCCCCTGCCCGCGGGCGGGCGTGGGGTCGGCGCACCGGCACCCGCCAAATCTCTGTCGTCAGGGGAGCAGAGGACCCGACGGCGCGACAGCGCCATGCATGAGTATGCATCCGAGGTTGAACATTCTCAAATTGCGGTGCGACCCACACCTGTCAGGTGTCGCGGATCCCCGGGGCGTCGTCGTCCCGGTCGTCGTCCACGCCGCCGGCCGGGTAGTCCGTCCGCTCCGGTCGCCGGCCGATCGCCACGATGCTGACCGCGAGACCGCCCCAGACGATCACGAGCGCCAGCACCAGCAGCACCGTCGCCGCGCCGCTCATCGCCGACCCTCCTTCCCGGCGTCCGTCGCGCCGGGACGCCTCTCGTCGGCCCCGCTGGCCGCGCCACCGGTGGTCGCGCCGATCATGGGCCACGGCTCGAACACGTCGGGATCGACCCGCCAGCGGATCCGCGCGAAGACGAACGCGCCCACGACCAGCACTCCGATCATGCCCCAACCGAACACGTTGAGGTACCAGGTGGCGTAGCCCTCGTAACCCTCGGCGACGAGCGAGACGATCCGGGACACCAGCATGAAGGCGAGGACGAACGGCACCACGACCCCGACGCAGGCGTACCACCACGGGCCGACCTGCGTGGTCGAGACGGCGTTGAGGTGCGCGCGCAGCAGCGGCGCCCGGCGCAGCACCCACACCACGAGGATGCAGGTCAGCACGGCCGACGCGACGATGCCGACGTTGTTGGCCCAGTTGTCGATCGTGTCCAGGGCGACCAGCCCGGTGGTGGTGCCCATGCCCACGATCGACAGCACGGCCGCCACGATGCCGATCCGCACCGGCGCCTGGCGGCGGCTGAGGCCGAACTTCTCCTGGAAGGCGGCCGAGACCACCTGCAGGATGGAGATGAACGACGTGAACCCCGCGATCGCCAGGGAGCCGAAGAAGAGGCAGCCGAACAGCGGCCCGGCGGGCATCTGCGAGACGATCGTCGGGAACGTGACGAAGGACAGGATCGGCCCCGTGAGGCCCTCGATGTCGCCGACCGCCACGCTCTGCTGGTGGGCCAGGAACCCGAGCGCGGCGAACACACCGATGCCGGCGAGGATCTCGAAGCTGGAGTTAGCGAACGCCACCACGAGCCCCGGCGAGGTCAGGTTCGCCCGGCGCCGGCGGTACGAGGAGTAGGTGATCATGATGCCGAACGCCACGGACAGCGAGAAGAAGATCTGTGCGTAGGCGGCGATCCACACGTCCGCGTCGCCGAGGGCTGCCCAGTTCGGGGTGAACAGCGCGTCGAGACCGTCGGTCGCGCCCGGCAGGGTGAGCGAGCGGACCACGAGGATCCCGAAGCCGACCACGAGCAGCGGGATGAAGATGACGTTGGCCCGCTCCAGGCCCTTGGCCACGCCGGCGACGAGCACGCCGATGGCCACGATCCACACGAGCACGAGCGGCACCAGCACGGCGGGGACGAAGTCGAGGGAGACCCACGGGTCCGCCCCGCCGACGTCGGCGAGCTGCAGGTAGCTGCCGGTGAAGAAGCCGGCCGGGTCGTCGCCCCAGCGCAGGTCGAAGGAGTAGACGAAGAAGCTCAGCGCCCATGCCACGACCGCGGCGTAGTAGACGGCGATGACGAAGCTGATGAGCACCTGGAACCAGCCGAGCGGCTCCAGCCAGCGCGCCAGGCGCCGGAACGCCGTGGGGGCCGAGCCCCGGTAGCGGTGCCCGACCGCGTAGTCGAGCAGCAGGATCGGGATCCCTGCGGTCAGGAGCGCCACGAGGTACGGCACCAGGAACGCGCCGCCCCCGTTCTCGTACGCGACGCCGGGGAACCGCCAGATGTTCCCCAGCCCGACGGCGGACCCGATCGCGGACAGGATGAACCCCGTCTGGCCGGTCCACTGCTCGCGAGGCTTGCCCTCGATCGTCGTGCTGCTCACACGCCAGACCCTTCCGTGCTCGTCACAGCCGGCTCAACGCCTGTCCACATGCTGGACAGGCGCTGAGCGGGCTGCGACGGCGCGCCAGGGCGGTCAGCCGCGCCGCAGCTCGAGCCCCCACCACGCGGCGGCCTCCGCGGCGCGCGCGGCCAGCGCGGCCTCCTCCGCCGGCGACGGCGGCCGCGCCCACACGGTGGCGACCTCGAGCCGCCGCGGGCCGGCGCTCCACCGCCAGCGCCCGGCCACGAGCCCGTCGACGGCCAGGACGTGCAGCAGCGCGGGCCGCGCCGCGAGCGGCTCCTCGCCGGCGACGGGGTCGCGCACGACGAGGCGGGAGGGGCCGTAGCCGACGAACAGCTCGTCGTAGCCCTGCATGAGGTCCACCCCCGGGCCGGCGCCGTCGGTGGCCGCGTCCTCCCCGGCCGCGTCGACGACCTCGGCCAGCCCGTGCAGCGTCAGCCCCTCGAGCGCGCCGGTGCCGGGCGCGTCGACGACCGCGCCCGGCTCGGCCTCCCGCAGCAGGTCCAGGCCGCGGCGGAGCTCGGTCAGGGTGAGCCCCGACCACTGGGCCGCGTCCTTGACGGTGGCCCACGCCCGCCCGCGCAGGTAGCCGCGCCACAGCGTGACGAGCGCCGCGTCGCGGTCGAACCGCTCGCCGAGCGGCCCGTACCCCGGTGCCACGCGGTCGTCGAACGCCGCGTAGGTGTGCTGGCGTCCGCGCAGCGGCCCGCTGATGACGGCGCGGCGCAGCTCCGCGGTCATGAGCACCTGGCCCACCTCGAACCCTGTCGCGCCCGGGGCGAGCAGGCCGCGTGCCACGAGCCCGTCCTTCACCTCGGCCCGGGTCAGCGGGCCGGCGGCGACGAGGTCGGCGACGGCGTCGAGGCAGCGGGCCGGGTCGGCGATCCCGTGGGCGCGCTCGGTGGACGCGGTGGTGCGCAGCACCCGCGCGGCGGTGAGCTCCAGCAGCCAGCGGGCGTCGCCGGGCAGCAGCAGGTGCCAGGTGGGCCGCAGCACGTGCGTGCGCAGCACCGCCCCGGCGTCGAAGTCCGCCACCGACGCGGCGGCGTCGGGTCGGGCGGCGGGCGCGACGCGCCGGCCGGCGCCCCACAGCGCGGGGAGGAACTCCTGCCCCTGCACGGCCAGCAGGTGCCCGACGACGGCGGGCAGCGTGGGCAGGTCGGGCCGCGCGAGCCGGTGGGCGGCCAGGCGGGCGCGGCGGACGGCGTCGACGCCGAGGGCGCCGGGCGGCGTGCCCGCACCGGGCGCGCCCCCCGTCGCCGCGCCGCGGGGCACGTCAGCCCTCCGCCGCCAGCGACGCGAGGTCGACGTCCTGCGCGGCCAGGGCGATCCGCAGCCCCTCGGGCTCGGCCGCCACCGACCGCAGCGCGACGCCGGCGGGCAGGTCCAGCGGCACCGCGATCTGCCGCACCCGGTCGCCGAGCCCGCCCGGCAGGTCGTCGGGGTCCAGCCGGGCGCCGGCCACGGTGACGGACCGGACGTCGAGGGTCACCGTGGACTCGTCGGTGACGGTCGGCACCGCCGTCGCCCCGACGTCGACCGTGGCGCCCAGCACGGTGGCCGGGAAGGTGACCTCCAGCGCGCCGGCGCCGTCCTCGGCGGGCTCGGCGGCGCCGACGCTCACGTCCGCGCCGACCTGGTCGGCCAGGGCCGCCTGGACGGACGCGTAGGTGAGCACGCCGTCCGCCTGCGCCGCGGAGGCGTGGTACGGCGCGCGCGGCTCGAGGTCCGACGTCGCGAACCGGACGTCGCGCAGCTCGTACGTGCCGAACGTGCCGGACCGCATCGTCCCCGTGACGTCGTCGAGGCTGCCGGCGGCGAGCTGGGTGAGGAACGGGAAGCCGTGCACGGACACGTCGGCGCCGGTGACCCCCTCGCCGCGCGTCTCGAGCGCCTGGGCGGCCGCGTTCCCGGCGAACCACGCGGCGGCGCGGTCGGCCGCGACCAGCAGCGCGGCGAGCACCAGCAGCGTGACGAGCGCGCGCACCCATCCCCGGCGGGGACGGCTCACGGGGCGCTCTCGGCCGTGCGGGTCACCGGGATGCGCCCGCCGATCCCCACCATGTCGAGCACCTCGACGACCGCTTCGGAGGGGTCGCGCAGGCTGACCGGTGTGCCCGTCTCCTGGCCCAGGACGTAGACCTGCAGGATGAACGCGACGCCGGAGGAGTCGATGAACGTGACGTCGCGGGCGTCGACGACGACGGGGCGGCCGGACCCGTGCGCGGCCAGGGTCGCCATCGCCTCGCTCGCCGCCTCGCGCAGCGACGCGTCGACCTCGCCCCACAGCGTCACGAGCGTGCCGCCCGGCGTGGACGTGCACGTGATCCCGGACCCCGTCTCGGTCCGCTGCTCGTTCTCGTCCAGGTCCATGTGGTCAGTCCCGCTCCGTGGTCGGTGTGGCTCGCCCCGGGCGCCGGAGCCCCGGGGCGGGCCGAAGTCTTGTCGTTGACGGTGGTGGCGTCCAGGCCCGGCGAACCTGGATCGGGCTGCGGGCCCTAGGTCAGGAGGAGCCCGCCTCGTCCGTGACGTCGGCTACCTGCGCGTCGAGCACGCGCACGAGGTCGTCACCGTCGACGGTGGCCGCCACGCCGTGGCCACCCGCCCCGATCGACACGCGTCCGGCGCCGGCCACGCGCGCGTCGGCGACCACGGGCCAGGCCCGCAGCGAGCCGAACGGCGTGATCGTGCCCCGCTCGTACCCGGTGACCTCCCGCGCCACCTCCTTGTCCGGCAGCGACAGCCGGGACACGCCCAGCAGCGCCCGCAGCCGCGGCCAGGAGATCTGCCGGTCCCCCGGCACGAGCACGAAGAGGAAGTCGTCGTCGCCGCGGCGCACCACGATCGTCTTGAGCACCCGGGCCGGCGCGACTCCCCGCGCCGCGGCAGCCTCCGCCAGGGAGCGGACGGGGCCGTGACGGGTCACCTCGAAGGCGATGCCCGACTCGCGCAGGCCGTCGAGCGCACGCCGCTCGGTGGGGCTCACGTCGGTCGGGCTGGTCATGGAAGCGACCGTACCGCGCACGCCGTCAGCGTTCAGTGTGGAAGCCCCCGTGCGGGGTGTGCCGCTCGTCTCCGTGCGGGTCGGCGGGCAGGTGGGTGCCCGCGGAGTGACCTACGTCACTGCGCGCGACGTCGCGGGGGTCCTCGGGCGTGTCGTCGTGCTCGGTGCGCTCGCCGCGCCAGTAGACGGAGCCGTCGCGCGCCCGCTGCACCAGCCCGAGGTCCACGAGCGCCCGCCGCATCGCCACCGGGTCGTCGACGACGGCGGCGAGCCGCCGCGTCAGCTCCCGCTCGCCGATCGGCTCGAGCAGCTCGGGCAGCACGCTGCTGGCCACGTAGCGGGCCACCGCGACTCGGTCCCGCCAGCGCCGCGGCATCGCCGTGAGGCGCCCGTCGCGGAAGTACCGTCCGACGTCGGGCACCGTCACGACCGGCGCCCGCGGCGGCCCGACGACGTCGGGGCGGAGGAGGTGGCGGGGGTGCCGGCCGGGGCGGACCGGTCGCCGGAGGGTGCGGGGCCCGGCTCGGCACCCGGGTCATCGGTCGGCGACGCCTCCTCCTCGGGACCGGTGGACACCACCAGCCGGGTCGTCGTCCCGGCCTCGACGGTGGCGCCGGGCTCCGGGCTCGTGCTGACCACGCGACCGTCCGGGACGTCCTCGCTCGGCTCGGCGTCGGTGCGCACCCCCAGGCCGGCGTCCTCCAGGGTGGCGGCCGCCTCGTCGCCGCGCTCGCCGACGACGTCGGGGACGGTGAGCGTGGCCGGCTCGGGCGCGGGCTCCGGCGACGGCGCCCCGCTCGGCCCCGCGGTCTCGGCCCGCGCCTCGGCCGGGGTCTCGGCCGGGGTCTCGGCCGGCGGCTCGCTCGCCGTCTCGAGCTCGCTCGGCGTCTCGGGCTCGCTCGGCGTCTCGTCCGACGTCTCGCTCGGGGCCTCGGCCGGGGTCTCCGTCGGCGGCTCGCCCGGGGTCTGCGGCTCGCTCGGCGCCTCGCCCGGGGTCTCGCTCGGTGGCTCCGGGCTCGTCGACGGGTCGGCCGGCGTCCAGGGGTCGGGGCTCGGCGACGGCGTCGGTGAGGGCGTCGGTGAGGGCGTCGGTCTCGGGGCGGGCTTCGCCGACGGCGTCGGCGTCGGCTTCGGTGCGGGCTTCGTCGCGGGCTTCGCCGACGGCTTCGGTGCGGGCTCGGCGGACGCGCGGGCGCCCGCCGGCGGCGACGTCGTCGTGCCCTGCTTCCGCGGCCCCTCGCCCGACGCCGCGACCACGGGGCCCGCGGGCGGCCGGGACACGATGTCCCGCTCCGACTCGGCGCGGTGCGGCACCGGGCCGCCTGCGAAGAACTCGAAGTGCCACGGCTCGGGCTTGCTGCCGTCGAGCCGCGCCCACGCGGGGTTGTCCCAGCCGTAGTCGGGGCCGTGCAGGCGCAGCCAGCGGTACTCCGCGGAGAGGCCGGTGCTGATCGGGTACCCGAGGTCCACGGCGATCCCCCACCCGTGGTTGGAGTAACCCGGCGTGGCCGCGAGGAAGCCCTTGGTCGCCTTGAGGCGGACCTGCGCGTCGAACGAGCGGTAGGAGTCGGTCATCGGGATCGGCCGGCCGAACCGCTCCTCGAACGCCGCGTCGAGAGCGGCCAGCCGGGCCGCGGCGTCGCAGCGCAGGCGGTGGCCCGGGGCGAACGGCAGCGGGCAGAGCACGTCGAGGGGGATGCGCCCGTTGAGGTAGCCGGCCGTGGACATGCGGTAGCGCTGGAGGTCGGAGAGGGCGCCGACGCTCGTCGACCCCAGGCCGGCCGACGCCGACCACGACGACGACCACGACGTCCCGAACCGGGGCGCGAGCCGCAGGGAGACCTCGTACGACTGCGCCGGGTCGAGCAGGTCGGCCAGGCGCGTGGCGGCGAGCGCCAGGTCGTCGAACGTCACCTCGCGCGACTCGTCCGGGTGCCCCGCGCCGCGCGACGCAGCGCCTGCCCCGACCGTCGCGGGGTCCGTGCCGGCGGGGTCCGCGCCGAGCGGCTCCTCCTCGAGCGGCGCCAGGTCCGCGTCCCGCGGCAGGGTGTCCGTGCCGGCCGGCACCTCCGGGGCTGCCTCGGCGGGCCCGGGAGGCGGCGCAGGAGACGGCGCAGGAGACGGCGCGGGGGCCAGCGCGGGGGCCAGCGCGGGGGCCGGTACGGCGGGCGCCGCGGCCCCCGGGTCGCTCGCCGCGTCCCGGCCGTCGTCCCGGCCGTCGTCCCGGCCGTCGTCCCGGCCGTCGTCCCCGCGGCGGCCGTCGGCGTCCGCCGGCCCACCCTTCCCGGACGCGGCGGCACGCGCGGCGGGGACCACCCACGGGTGCTGCGCCACGTAGGTGCTCAGCAGCGCGTCGAGCTCAGCGGCCGCTCGCTCCACCTCGGCCTCGGCGGCCCCGGACTCCGGCGCCGCGGAGGCCGAGGTGGAGCGCTCGGCGCGCTCCAGCAGCGCGAAGATCTCGTCGAGCGACTCCACGCCGACGCCCGTCCCGAGCCGCCCCACCGAGACCGCCGGCGCGGCCGCGGCCTGTCGGAAGCTCTCGGCGACCGCTGCGCGCGGCCCGGGCGACGGGCCCGTGGCCGGCACGCTCGCCGACGCCGTCGACAGCAGGCCGGCGGCGAGCGCGGCGGTCAGCCCGCTCGCCCCCGCGCGCCGCAGCGCCTGTCGCCGCCGGCCGCCCACGGCAGCCTGACGGACGGGACCGGGCGGCACAGACTCCCCCATGAACCGGACCTCCGGACGCGCACGACGACCGTCCCCCCGCGGCACAGGGGTCGGCAGTGCCCCCCGTGCCCAGGGTCCGGGGGAGCCGAGCGGCTCCCCACCGTCCCACTGTCGACCTCACCCCCGCGGCGCGCCACCCTCGGCGGCCAAGTTCACCGGAGGAATCACCCGCGCTCGCCGCGCCCAGACCGCCGCGCGCTCCGCGGGGAGGATCCCGCGCCCCCTGCCGACCAGGGCGCACACTGGCGGTATGACCGCCGTCGACCTCAACAGCGACCTCGGCGAGGGGTTCGGCCGCTGGACCCTGGGCGACGACGCCGCGATGCTCGCCGTCGTGTCGTCGGCCAACGTGGCGTGCGGGTTCCACGCCGGCGACCCGGCCTCGATCCGCCGCACCGTGCGCCTCGCCGTCGCACGCGGGGTCGCGGTCGGGGCGCACGTCGGCTACCGCGACCTGGCCGGCTTCGGCCGCCGCCGCATGGACGTGCCGAGCGAGGAGCTGCAGGCCGACGTCGTCTACCAGGTCGGCGCGCTGCAGGCGCTCGCCGCCGCGGAGGGCGGCCGCGTCTCCTACGTCAAGCCGCACGGCGCGCTCTACAACACCGCGGCCGTGGACGAGCGCGTCGCCACCGACGTCGCCGCGGCCGTGGCCGCCGTCGACCCGTCCCTGGCGGTGCTCGGCCTGCCGGGGTCGCGTGCGCTGGCCGCCGCCGAGGCGGCCGGGCTGCCGACCGTCGCCGAGGCGTTCGCCGACCGCGCCTACACGCCGGCCGGGACGCTCGTCCCCCGTCGTGAGCCCGGTGCCGTGCTCGACGACCCCGACGACGTCGCGCGACGCGTGCTGCGGCTCGTCACCGAGGGGGTCGTCGAGGCGGTCGACGGGTCGCTCGTGGCGGTGCCCGCCGGCTCGGTGTGCGTGCACGGGGACACGCCCGGCGCGGCGGCGATGGCCCGGCGGGTGCGCGAGGTCCTGGACGCCGCGGGTGTGGCGGTGCGCCCCTTCACGTCCGCCGGGGCCTGAGCGTGCGGATCCTGCCGGCCCGCGACGACGCCGTGCTCGTCGAGCTGGCAGACCTGGACCAGGCCGTCGCGCTGCTCGAGTCGTTGACCGACGACCCGGTCCCGGGCGTCGGCGAGCCGGTGGCCGGGGCGCGGACCGTGCTCGTGCCGTTCCGGCCGTCGGCGATGACGGCCGCGGCGCTCGCGGCCGAGCTGCGCCGGCGGCCGCTGGTGCGCCGGCCGGTCGGCCGCAGCCGGCGCGTCGAGATCCCCACCGTGTACGACGGCGCCGACCTCGCCGCGGTGGCTGCCCTGCTCGGGTGGTCGCCGGCGGAGCTGGTGCGGCGGCACACGGCCCTCACCTGGGTGGTGGGGTACATGGGCTTCGCGCCCGGGTTCGCCTACCTCACGGCGGAGGGCGGCCCCGGCGCCGACGTGCCCGCGTGGCCCGACGTGCCGCGCCGGCCCAGCCCCCGCACCCACGTGCCGGCGGGGTCCGTGGCGCTGGCCGGCCCGCACACCGGCGTCTACCCGCGCGAGAGTCCCGGCGGGTGGCAGCTCGTCGGGCGCACCGCGGCACGGGTGTGGGACACGTCCCGCGAGCCGCCGTCGCTCTGGCGGCCGGGCGACCTGGTGCGGTTCGTCGCGGTGCGCGAGCGTGCGTCGGCGGGCGGGCGGCCACCGGCGGCGACGGCCGAAGCCCGGCCGGCCGCCCCGGCACCGGCCTCGCGTGAGCCGACCTCCGGCGAGCCGGCCGACGCGCCGCTCGCCGGCGCCCTCGTCGTCGTCTCCCCCGGCGTGCAGACGCTCGTGCAGGACCTCGGACGACCCGGCCGGGCCCACCTGGGCGTCGCCGCGTCGGGCGCCCTCGACCCGGTGAGCCTGCGCGCGGCGAACCGCGCCGTCGGCAACCCGCCCGGCGCCGCGGCGCTGGAGGTGATCGGCCCGCTGCGGCTGCGCGCCCGGGGCCCGCAGGTCGTCGCGGTGGCCGGCGCGCCCGCGCCGGTCACGGTGCTCGGCCTCGCCCCGGACGACCACCCGGCCGGCCGCCCGCGGCGCACCCCCGCGACGGCGACAGCGGCCGGCCCCGCGGCGATCGCGCTCGACGACGGCGAGGAGCTGCGGCTCGGCACGCCCAGGCGCGGGGCCCGGACGTACGTGGCGGTGCGCGGCGGCGTCGCCGTCCCGCCGGTGCTGGGCTCGCGGTCCACCGACGTGCTGGCGGGCCTCGGCCCCGCGCCGGCGGCGGCCGGGGACGTGCTGCCGGTGGGCGCCGTCGGGCCGGGGCTGCCCGCCGCGGCGCCGGGCCTGCCCGACGTGCCCGGCCGGGCCGCCGCCGATGCCGCCCACGCCGACGCCGTCGACGCCATCGCGCCCCTGCCGTCCCCCGGCGGCGACGCCGTCGTGCTGCACGTGGTGCTCGGCCCGCGCGCCGACTGGTTCGGCGACGCCGGGATCGCCGCGCTGACGGACCAGGACTGGGAGGTCACGCCGCGCAGCAACCGCGTGGGGCTGCGGCTGGCCGGCGCGCCGGTGCCTTGGGCCCGTCCCGGGGAGCTGCCCAGCGAGGGCTGCGTGGTGGGCGCGCTGCAGGTGCCGCCCGACGGCCAGCCTGTGCTGTTCCTCGCCGACCACCCCGTGACCGGCGGCTACCCCGTGGTCGGCGCCGTCGTCGCCGCGCAGGCGCCGCTGCTCGGCCAGCTGCCCGCCGGCGCGCGGGTGCGGTTCGTCCCCGTCCCCCACGCCGCCCAGGGCGAGACCCCGAACGAGACCCTGGGCGAGACCCCGAACGAGACCCGGAGCGAGGCCCCCGCATGACGCTGACCCGGATCACCAAGGTGCTCGTCGCCAACCGCGGCGAGATCGCCGTGCGGGTCGCCCGCGCCTGCCGCGACCTCGACGTCGCCTCCGTCGCCGTCTACGCCGACCCGGACCGCGACGCCCTGCACGTGCGCGCCGCCGACGAGGCGTGGGCCCTGCCGGGGCGCACCGCGGCCGAGACGTACCTGGACGCCGCCGCCCTGCTCGACGTCGCGCGCCGCTCCGGCGCCGACGCCGTCCACCCCGGCTACGGGTTCCTCGCCGAGGACGCCGGCTTCGCCCGGGCCGTGCTCGACGCCGGCCTCGCGTGGGTGGGCCCCGCGCCGGAGACGATCGAGCTGCTCGGCGACAAGGTGGCCGCCCGGGCGCTGGCGCGGTCGGTGGGCGCACCGCTCGTGCCCGGCACCGACGGGCCGGTGGCGTCGGCGGCCGAGGCCGTGGCGTTCGCCGAGGCGCACGGACTGCCCGTGGCCGTCAAGGCCGCGCACGGCGGCGGCGGGCGCGGCCTGCGCGTCGCCCGCGAGCTCGACGAGGTGGCCGAGCTGTTCGAGGCGGCCCGGCGCGAGGCCACCGCGGCGTTCGGCCGCGGGGAGTGCTACGTCGAGCGGTTCCTCGAGCGTCCCCGCCACCTCGAGGCGCAGGTGCTCGCCGACGCCCACGGCACGGTCCTCGTCGTCGGCACGCGCGACTGCTCGCTGCAGCGGCGCCACCAGAAGCTCGTCGAGGAGGCGCCCGCGCCGTTCCTGCCCGACGGGGTGCGCGAGCGGGTGGCCGACGCCGCCCACGCCATCTGCGCCGCGGCGGGCTACCGCGGCGCCGGCACCGTGGAGATGCTGCTCGGCGCGGACGGCACGCTGTCGTTCCTCGAGGTCAACACCCGCCTGCAGGTGGAGCACCCGGTCACCGAGGAGACCACCGGCCTGGACCTCGTCGTCGAGCAGCTGCGCATCGCCGACGGGCAACCGCTGTCCGTGGTGGCGCCGCCGCCGGCGCGCGGGCACGCGATCGAGCTGCGGGTCAACGCCGAGGACCCGGCCCGCGGCTTCCTGCCCTCCCCGGGCCGCATCGAGCGGTTCGTCGCGCCGGCCGGGCCGGGCGTGCGGGTCGACGCCGGGGTGGAGTCCGGGTCGGCGGTGCCCGGCCAGTTCGACTCCCTGGTCGCCAAGGTGGTCGTGTGGGGGCCGACGCGCGCGGCCGCGCTGGCCCGGGCCCGGCGCGCCGTGGCCGAGACGCGGGTCGAGGGCGTGCCGACGGTGCTGCCGTTCCACCGCGCCGTGCTCGACGATCCCGCGTTCGCGGCACCCGGCGGCGCGGCGGACTTCGCCGTGCACACCCAGTGGATCGAGACCGAGCTGACCGCCCGGCTCGACGTGCAGGCGCTGGCCGACCCGGCGCCCGAGCCGGGCGTCATGGAGACCTGGGTGGAGCTGGACGGGCGGCGCACGCGGCTGCGGCTGCCGGCGTCCGCCGCCGCGGCGCTGGGCGGGATCGCCGGCGCTCCGGCGGGCGAGGCCGCCGGAGCGACGCCGGGCGAGGGTGCCGGCGCTCCGGCGGCGGACGGCCGCACCGCCGTCGTCGCGCCCGTCCCCGGCACGCTGGTGCGCTGGCTGGCCGACGACGGCGCGGCGGTCGAGGACGGCCAGCCGCTCGCGGTGCTCGAGGCCATGAAGATGGAGACCCGGGTCGTGGCCGAGGCCGCGGGCACGCTCGCCCACGCCGCCGCCCCGGGTGCCGCCGTCGACCCCGTGGCGCCCCTGGGGTGGATCGTCCCCTGACGCCGCGCGCCGGCACCGTCGCGCCGGCGCCGTCAGCCCGCGCCGCTCAGGCCAGGACGCGCAGGGGGCGGCCGGCGGCCCAGGCGGCGACGTCCTCGACGGCCTGGCGGTAGAAGACCTCGTAGGTGCCGTGCGTGACGTAGCCCAGGTGCGGCGTGAGCACGGTGCGCGGGGCGGAGCGCAGCGGGTGGTCGGCGGGCAGCGGCTCGTCGTCGTACACGTCCAGGCCCGCGCCCGCGATCGTCCCGGCGTGCAGCGCCTCGAGCAGCGCGGCGGTGTCCACGAGCAGCCCGCGCGAGGTGTTGACGAGGTACGCGGTCGGCTTCATCCGGGCGATGTCCTCGCGGCCCACGATCCCGCGGCTGCGCTCGCTCAGCTTGTAGTGCACGGTCACCACGTCGGACGTGGCGAACAGGTCCTCCTTGTCGAGCGGGGTCACGCCGAAGCCCCGGGCGACGTCCGGGTCCAGGTGCTGGGACCACGCCACGACGTCCATGCCGAACGCCGCGCCGATGGTCGCGACCTGCGCACCGAGGCGCCCGAGCCCGACGACGCCGAGCCGCTGCCCCGCCAGGTCGGTGCCGACCGTCCGCTGCCAGCCGCCGGCGCGCAGGCGCGCGTCCTCCTCCGGGACGTTGCGCACCAGCGCGAGGATCAGCGCCCAGGTCAGCTCGGGCGTCGCCGACGCCGGGGAGTCGGTGCCGCACACGACGACGCCGTGGGCGCGGGCCGCCTCGAGGTCGATCGCCGCGTTCTGCCGCCCCGTCGTGACGAGCAGCCGCAGGTCGGGCAGCCGCGCGAACCGCTCGGCGGTGAACGCCGTCCGCTCCCGCATGGCGACGACGACGTCGCAGCCCGCGAGCGCCGCGGCGACCGCGTCGTCGTCGGCCAGCGGCTCCTCGAGGAAGACGATCGGGGCGCCGAGGCTGGCCCAGTCGGCGTAGTTGTGGGCGACCTGCTGGTAGTCGTCGAGGACGGCGATGCGCACGGTTCGTCCTATCACGCGCGCCGGGGTCCCGGGGCGCGCCGGGTCACAGCGGGACGGCGTCGGCGGCGCGGGCCGCGAGCGCCGGCGCGTCGAGCAGGTGCTCGGCGTCGACGGCGACCTGCAGCCCGAGCAGCTCGACGAGCGCGCCCGCCAGCGCGGCGGCGTCGTGCGGGCCGGCGGACGCGGGCAGCCGGACCAGCAGCTCCAGCTCCGCGCCCGCCTCGCCGCGCGCCACAGCGCCCACGACCCGCACGTCCCGGGCCCGGTGCGCCTTGGCGGCCTCCAGCAGCGCGCGGCGGTGGGCGAGCACCGCCCGGCCGGAGGCGGTGCGCCCGAGCACGTCCTTGCGCGCCGTCGTGATCGCCTGGGACACCGCCGGCTGGGAGACGCCCATCGCCTCGGCGATGAGCGCCTGCCCGACCTTCGCGCTCGCCGCGCGCAGCAGCGCCCGCCGCAGCGCGCTCTCGACGGCGGCGCGCTGCTGGGCCAGCGCGGTGAGCTCGGCCGTGAGCTCGGCGACGAGCGCGGCGCGGGACGTGGTCACGCGGCCAGGCTAGAAGATCCGCACGCCGATCTCGGCGGGGGCCGCCAGGAGCCGCTCGATCTCGTCGTCGAGCCGCACCAGCGTCACCGAGGCGCCGGCCATGTCGAGGCTGGTGCAGTACTCGCCCACGTAGCTGCGCCCCACGGTGATGCCGCGGTCCGCGAGCTGCTGGTGCGCCCGCCCGTACAGCAGGTACAGCTCGCTGATCGGGGTGCCGCCCAGGCCGTTGATCATCAGCGCCACGCGGTCGCCGGAGGAGAACGGCAGGTCGGCCACCACGGGCTCGAGGATCTCCGCGAGCAGCTCGTCGGCCGAGGCCAGCTTGCCGCGCCGCCGCCCCGGCTCGCCGTGGATGCCGACGCCGATCTCGATCTCGTCCTCGCCCAGCTCGAACAGCGGGGAGCCCTTGGCGGGCGGCGTGCACGGCGTCAGCGCCAGGCCCATCGTCCGCGTCACGGAGTTGACCTTCTCCCCGACGCGCACCAGCTCGTCCAGGTCGGCCCCCTCCTCCGCGGCCGCCCCCACGGCCTTCATCACGAAGAAGTTCCCGGCCACGCCGCGCCGCCCCACGGTGTACGTCGAGTCCTGCACCGACACGTCGTCGTCGATGAACAGCGTCCGCACGGCCAGGCCCTCGGCCTCGGCCAGCTCGGACGCCATCTCGAACGCCATCCGGTCGCCCGTGTAGTTGTTGACCAGCAGCAGCACGCCCTTGGGCGACGCCAGCCGCTTGGCCGTCTCGTACACGTAGTCCATCGGCGGCGCGCTGAACACGTCGCCCGGGCAGGCGCCGTCGAGCATGCCGCGGCCCACGGTGAGCACGTGCGCCGGCTCGTGCCCGGAGCCCGACCCCTGGACGATCGACACCTTGTCCTCGCGGGGCGCGTCCTTGCGCATGATGAGGTTGAACTCCGGCACGTAGGTGAGGGTGTCCGGGTTGGCCAGGGCGATGCCCTGCAGCATCTCGGGGACGAACTGCTTGGGCTCGTTGACGAACTTCTTCACGGCGGTCTCCTTCGACGGCGGTGGTGGGGGTCCGGGCGGGGGCGCTCAGGCGGGGGCGGGCGCGCGCGTGGCCCACTCGGCGGCCAGGCGCTCGGTGATGACGGCGACCGCGACGGCGCCGGCGTCGGGCGAGCCGATGGAGCGCTCGCCGGTGTAGGCGGCGCGGCCGCGCCGCGCCTGCATGGTGGTCGTCGCGTCCGCGGCCTCGCGGGCGACGGCGGCGGCCCGGGCCAGGACGTCGGCGGCGGGCGCGCCGGCGGCGGGCGCGCCGGCGGCGATCGCCGCCTCGATCGCGTCGGTCGTCGGCACGAGCGCGTCCAGCAGCGTCTTGTCGCCGACGTCGGACGCGCCGCGCTGCTTGATGCCCTCGATCGCTGCCCGCAGCATGCGCACGACGTCGTCGCCGCTGAGCGTGGTCTGCCCCTTGACCTGCGCGGCAGCGCGCAGGAACGCCGTGCCCCAGATCGGGCCCGAGGTCCCGCCGATGCGGCTGGTGATGGTCACGGCGATCTTCTGCAGGAACGTGCCGATGTCGGTGCGGTCGAACGAGTCCCAGCCGCTGTCGACGATCTCGAACCCGCGGGCCAGCGAGTACCCGAAGTCGCCGTCGCCGACGACGGCGTCGAGCTCGCCGAACTCCTTCTCGTTGGCCAGGCAGGTGCGCGCGATGCTGCGGACGACGAACTCGACGTCGGCGAGGCGTGCGGTGGTCATGCGTCCTCCTTGAGCAGGTGCGCCAGCGTGGAGACGGTGACGGGCACGGTGCCGCCCTCCGGCGCCGGGCCGTGGTCGAGGTCGGGCACGACGAGCGCCGCGCCCGTGAAGTCGTCGTCGCCCGTGTAGGCGCTGACCGTGACCACCGTGGTCAGCCCCGCCGCGAGCGCCGCGGCGAGCCCGCCGGCGGAGTCCTCGACGACGACGGCGTCGTCCGCCGCCGCGCCGAGGCGGTCCAGGGCGAGCAGGTAGATGTCGGGCGCCGGCTTCTTGCGCGGCACGACGTCGCCGGCGAGCACCGTGAAGCGCTCGGCGAGCTCGGGCCCCACGGCGTGCGTGAGCACGGCGCGCACGCTCGGCTCCGCCGACGTCGAGGCGACGGCGAGCTGCCAGCCGGCCTCGTGCGCCTCCCCCGCGAGCCGCGCGACGCCCGGGCGCGGGGGCAGCTCGCCGGCGGCGACCATGTCCGTGTAGATCGCCGTCTTGCGGGCGTGCCAGTCCTTGAGCAGCGCGGCCTGGCCCTCGTCGTCCGTCGGCCAGCCCTGGGCCGCGACGCGCTCGGGCGTCAGCAGGGTGCGCATGCGCTCCTTGCCGCCGCCGATGCGCACCAGCTCGCGGTACTCGTCGTCGGACCACTGCACGGGCACGCCCAGCTCGGCGAAGGTGCGGTTGAACGCGACCAGGTGGCCGGTGCGCTCGGTGTCGGCCAGCACGCCGTCGCAGTCGAAGATCAGGGCGGGCATCGCGGCGCTCCCTCAGGCCCGCCCGGCCGAGCCGAACCGCTCGGCGAGCCCCACCGTCATGTCGACGACGGCCTGGCGCACGTGGCCGAACAGGCTGGGTGGGTCCCACCTGTCGGCGGGCTCGGCGACGTCGCGCAGGTAGGCCAGGTTGGCCTGCATGAAGGTGATCTTCAGCTGCGTGGAGATGTTGACCTTGGCCGCGCCGCGGGCGATGAGGTCCTTGAACTGGTCGTCGGCCAGGCCGCTGCCGCCGTGCAGCGCAATCGGCACGCCCGTGGCGTCGACGAGCTCGGAGACGCGCTCGAAGTCGAGGTCGGGCCGCTTGCTGTAGACGCCGTGCGCGTTGCCGATGGCGGGGGCGAACACGTCCACGCCGGTCTCCCGCAGGAACTCCAGCGACGTCTCGAGGCTGTGCCGGCGCGGCTCGGTGTCGGAGCCGATGCCGTCCTCCACGCCCTTGATCGACTCGATCTCGCCCTCGACGTGCGCGCCGTGGGCGCGGGCCTCGGCGACCACCTCGACGGTCTGGCGCTGGTTCTCCGCGACCGGCATCGTCGAGGCGTCGAAGAGCACCGAGTTCCAGCCGATGCCGAGGCACTCGGTGATGACGGCGCGCTCCGGGCAGTGGTCCAGGTGCAGCGTGACCGGCACGTCGACGCCCTCGGTCATGGACTGCCACATGGCGTACAGCACCCGCGCGCCGTAGGCCTTCACGGTCTTGACCGACGTCTGGACGATCAGGGGGCTGCGCGCCCGGACGGCGCCGGCGAGGACCGCCTCGAGCGTCAGGTCGTTGACGACGTTGATCGCCGGCACGCCGTACCGGTCCGCGAACGCGGCGTCGACGATCTCCTTCAGCGGGACGACGGGCACCGTGGCCTCCAGCGGGTCGCTCGGGCTTGCTCGGATCGCCTGGGCCGGCGCCGCGGCTGCTGCCGCGGCGCCGGCCTGCTCCGGACGCTAGGCGAGGCGGGCGCGCGCCCGGCATGGGGGCTTTCCCCCACGCCGGGGTGGGGTCCCCGTAGCCCCCTCGCGCCGGGCGGGCCGGGCGGCTCGGCGCGCCTACCGCGGCGGCAGGGCGTGCAGCGCCGCGCGGTTGGGGGCGCCGGTCTTGCGCAGGATCGCGCCCACGTGCTTCTCGACGGTCTTGATCGAGATGCCCAGGCGCGTGGCCACCTGCTTGTAGGCCAGCCCCTGCTCGAGCAGCGCGCGCACCTGCCGCTCCCGGGGCGTCAGCTGCCGCACGGCGCTGCCCGACGGCGCCGCGGCGGCGAAGAGGTCGGCCGCCACGAGCTGGTCGCCACGGGCGGCGGCGACGACCGCGCGCGCCAGGCCCGCGGCGTCGACGTCGTGCCCGACGAAGCCCACGGCGCCGCCCGTCGCCGCCTCGCGCACCCGGTCGTCGGCCACGGACCCCACCACCAGCACGACGGCGGCGTGCGGGTCGGCGGCGCGCAGGTACGACGTGAGCTGGACGCCGTCGACGTGCGGCATGTGCAGCGCGGTCAGCACCACGTGCGGGTGCAGCAGCCCGTACGCCTCGACGGCCTGGGCGGGGTCGGCGAGCTCGGCGACCACCTGCACGTCCGGCTCGGTGGACTCCAGCATCCGCACCAGGCCGGCGCGCACCACCGGGCTCGGGTGCACCACCAGCACGCGCCACCGCTCGCCCGTCCCGGCGCGGGCGCCCCCGGGCGCGTACGGTACCTCGGCCCGCACCCGTGTGCCCCAGCCGGGCGTCGAGTCCACCACCACCGTGCCGCCGAGGTGCTGCGCGCGGGCCGCGAGGCCCCGCAGCCCGAGGCCGCGGCGCACCGCCTGCGGGTCGAACCCGCGCCCGTCGTCCTCCACCAGCGCGGACACCGAGGTGTCGCCGTACACGAGCCCGACCCGCACGCCCGTGGCTGCGGCGTGCTCGACGACGTTGGTCAGCGCCTCCTGCACGATGCGGAACAGCTGGCGGGCGACGTCGGGGGCCAGCGCCCGCGGCTCGCCGACCGTGACCAGCCGCGCGGCGAGGCCCGCCGTCGACTTCACCCAGGCGAGCTCGAGCCCGAGCGCCTCGGCCAGCGAGCGCCCGTCGAGCAGCGAGGGGCCGAGCCCCAGGGCGGTGCGGCGGGTCTCGGCGAGCGCGGCCCGGGCCGCCGTGCGCGCCTCGGCGAGCGACCGGGCGGCCCCGCGCCGCGCCGCGCCGTCGTCGGATGCGAACCCCCGGCCGGCGGCGTCGAGGTGCAGCAGGACGGCGGCCAGCCCGCGCCCCACGGTGTCGTGCACGTCGCGGACCACCCGCTCGCGCTCGGCCCCCGCGGCCGCCTCGGACGCGCGCTCGGCGGCCTGGGCGTGCAGGCGCGCGTTGGTGATGGCGATCGCGGCGTGCGTGGCGAACAGCTCCAGCAGCGCGGCGTCGTCGGGCGTGAACCGGCGGCCGGGGTCGCGGCTGAAGACCACGCAGGTGCCGAGGATGGATCCGTTCCACCGGATCGGCACGCCGATGACGCCGTGCAGGGCGCTGCGCTCCGGCTCGGGGATGTGGCCGCCCGGCACCTGTGCGTACTCGTCGAGGATCACCGGCGCCCGGGCCCGCACGACGGCGCCCGTGACGCCCTCGGCGAGGGGGAAGGTGCGTCCGGCCTCGCAGACGACGCCGAGGTCGACCTCCTTGCGGTACGTGCCCGCTGCCTCGTCCACGGTGCACACCGAGCCGCTGTCGCAGCCCAGCAGGTCCACGGTGTGCCGCAGGATGCGCTCCAGCAGGGGGACCAGCTCGAAGTGCCCGGCCAGGTCGTCGGCCATCGCCGTCAGGGTGTCGAGGCGGCGCTCGGCGGCGCTCCGGCCGGGGCCGGCGCTCGCGGTGCCGGCCTCGGTGGTGGCCGCCTCGGTGGTGGCCGCCTCGGTGGTGCCCGTCATCGCGCACGCTCCCCTCACGGGCCCGCGCCGGCCCGTCCCGGCATTGTCGCTCGCGCGGAGGCGGCTGACCAGGACGAGACAGGACGGCCGGGCGGCCGGGCGGCGCGCGGGCCGGCGACGCGCGGGCCGCCCCGGCCCGACGTCACCGGGACCGCACGACCCCGCGCGACTCCTCGCCGACGTCGAGCCCGTCGACCGTGTAGACGGTCCCGGCCGGGGTGGTGACCCGGAGCTCCACGCTCGCCCCCGCGACCTCGGCCTCGCCCACCGCATTTCGCGGGAACCACGTCGTCATCACCACCGGGCCGCCGACGGAGCTGCTCCGCCCGTCCTCGGCTCGCAGCGCCGCCACCGACCGACCGTCGACGAGCAGCTCCAGCGCCGCCGGCTCGAAGGTCGTGCGCTCCCCCTTCGGGCCACCCTCGACCTGCTGGTCGACCAGGACGTAGTCGCCGCCCTCCTGGGCGTGGAAGGGGCCGTAGACCCGCCCGTCGGAGTCCCGGCCGCGCGCCCGGGCGGGCAGCACCTGCCCCGGCTCGAGCACGCGGACCGGCTCCTCCGGGGGCTGCGTGCCGACGACCGGGTCCGCGTCCTCGATCGGGACCGGCCGCTCGATCGACCCCCACACCTGCGCGACGCCCGTCAGCCCGAGCACGGCGATCAGACCGAAGAGCACCACCGGCACGTACCGGCGGCGACCCACGGGCGTGCGGCTCATCGAAGCGTCACCCGGCATCGACGACGAAGCTGTCCTCGATCTGCTGCACGAGCTGCGGGTCGAGGCTCTCGGACGTGAGCTGCGCCAGGACGGCGTGCTCGTCCTCGTCCGCCACGCCCCAGATCACCGCCTCGTACGTGGTGCCCTCCCCGTAGGTCGCGTCGGTGCGGGCGAACGTCCGGAAGTCGTCCTGGTCCTTGTTCTCCTCGCGCGGCACGATCTCGAAGCTCGGGTACTGGCCGAGCTGGACCAGCCCGACGAGGTCGGCGTTCGCCTCGCCCGCGGTGGAGTGGTCGCTGTACTCCGGGGCGAGCAGCAGCTGCGTGGTGCCCTGCGGGTCCTCGTACGAGACCTTCCAGAGGTCGTCCTGGCCCGCGTCGAGCGCGACCTCCCTCCAGTCCTCCGGCACGTCGAGCTGGACCCAGCCGGTCCGGACGCGCTGGAACCCGTCCGCCGGACCTGCGGAGGAGGCCCCGCCGCACGCCGACACCAGCCCGGTCGCGAGCGCGGCGACCCCCAGCGCCGCCCACGCACGCCACCTCGAGGCCGTCCTCACCCTCACGGTCTCGCCCCCCTGACGTTCTCCGTGCTCGCGACCCGCCCCCGCGCGGGCGCCGGCCGGCCGCGCTCGTGCCCCTCGCGCGCCGGACCGCAGCGTACCCAGGGCCCCCGGGCCGGGCGAGCGCGCCGGCGGCTCAGCGGAAGAACACCCGCAGGTCCGCCACGACGTCGTCCGGCACCTCCAGCGCGGCGTAGTGCCCGCCGCGGGGGTGCTCCGACCAGTGCTCGATGCCGGCGTTGTCCCGCTCGGCGAAGGAGCGGATCGTCTGGAAGTCGTCGGCGAAGACGGCGACGCCGATCCGCCCGGTGCTGACCACCGGCTCGGCGCCGGAGCGCTGCTCCGCGTAGTGGTAGCGCGCGGCCGTGGCGTAGGTGTTGGTCAGCCAGTAGAGGCTGGCCTGGGCGAGCACCTGCTCGGGCCGCACCAGGCTGGTGCCGTTGCCGAAGCTCTCGAACAGCTCGCCGTAGGCGAGGGTGGCCACGGGCGAGTCGGCCAGGCCGGCCGCCACGGTCTGCGGGCGCGAGGCGTTCATGACGTTGTACGCGCCCACGGACTGGAACCACTGCAGGTGCGCGAGCGCCGCGTACTCCGTCGGCCCGAACCCGTCCATCTCCCCCGGCGCGCCGCTGGGGAAGGAGAACAGCTGCAGCACGTGGGCGCCGCGGAACCCCTCGGGGTCGAGCACGGCGAGCTCGCGGCCGACCATCGCCCCGGCGTCGCTGCCGTGGACCCCGTAGGAGCCGTATCCCAGGCGGCGCATCAGCGTGTCGTAGGCCCGCGCCACGCGCGCCATGGTCCAGCCCTCGCCGACCAGCGGCGTCGACCACCCGAAGCCGGGCATCGACGGGACGACGACGTCGAAGGCGTCCTCCGGGCGGCCGCCGTGGGCCACCGGGTCCACGAGCGGCTCGATCATGTCCAGGAAGTCGAGCACCGAGCCGGGGTAGGTGTGCGCCAGCAGCAGCGGGGTGGCGTCGGCGTGCGGCGAGCGCACGTGCAGGAAGTGGATCCGCTGCCCGTCGACGTCGGTGACGAACCCCGGGTAGGCGTTCAGCCGGGCCTCGACGGCGCGCCAGTCGAACGCCTGCCAGCGACCGACCATGTCCCGCAGGTAGGACTGCGGGGTGCCGTAGTCCCAGGAGTCGCCGGGGGCGGCGGGAGCGAAGCGCGTGCGCGCGAGGCGCTCGTGCAGGTCGTCGAGGTCCGCCTGCGGGACCGCGACGGCGAACGGCCGGATCTCGGTGGTGGGCTCGGTGGTGGGCTCAATGGGCTCGGTGGTGGGCTCGGGGGTCCGGGTGCTGCGGGTGGTCTCGGCGTCCATGGCGGGCTCTCTTCGGCGAGGGGCGGGTGGTGCCTGACGAGAACGACGCTAGGAACCGTTCAGGAACCGTTCTTTCCTCTATCGTCGAGAGGGTTCGGGCGTCGTCGACGACGCCGTCGACGACGCCGGCAGGCGCCAGCTGACGCCGCCGCCCCGGCAGAGAGGCCACGCGATGAGCTCCACCTCCGCCCGCCTGCTGGCCCTGCTGGGCCTGCTGCAGTCCCGGCCCGACTGGTCCGGCGCCGAGCTCGCCGACCGGCTCGGCGTCACCGGCCGCACCGTGCGCAACGACGTCGCCCGCCTGCGCGACCTGGGGTACCCCGTCGACGCCGTGCGCGGGCCCGGCGGCCGGTACCGGCTCGGAGCCGGCGCCCGGTTGCCCCCGCTGCTCCTGGACGACGACGAGGCGGTCGCGGTCGCCGTCGGGCTGCGCGCCGCGACCGGGCTGGCCGGGTTCGAGGAGTCCGGCCTGACCGCCCTGACCAAGCTCGAGCAGGTGATGCCGGACCGGCTGCGCCGCCAGGTGGACGCCCTGCGGTCGGCGACGACGGCGGGACCCGCCAACACCGACTCCAACGTCGCGGACCCGCAGGTGGACGCCGCGCAGTTGACCGCCGTCTCGGTCGCGATCCGCGACCACGAGGGGATCCGCTGCTGGTACCGCGACGAGCCGCTCGAGCTCGAGCCGTACCACCTCGTCGCGTGGCAGCGGCGCTGGTACCTCGTCGCGCGCGACCCGCGCACCGCGGCGTGGGCGCCCTACCGCGTCGACTGGATGCGGCTGCGCACGCCGGGCGGGCGGCGGTTCCGGCCCGCGGACTTCCCCGGCGACCTCACCGCGTTCGTGGTGCGCGAGGTGGCGCGGGCCGGGTGGGCAGTGCACGCCCGCATCACGGTCGAGGCGCCCGCCGAGGACGTGCTGGCGCGCATCAACCCGGCCGTGGGCACGGTGGAGAGCCTGCCCGACGGCCGCAGCGTCCTGGTCACCGGCGGCGACAGCGTCGAGACGGTGGCGGTGTGGGTCGGCATGCTGGGGCTCGACTTCCGGGTGACCGACCCGCCCGAGCTCGTGGAGCACGTGCGGACGCTCGCCGACAGGTACGGGCGGGCCCTGCTCTGAGGCGGGCCGGCCGGTGCGGGGCCGGCCCCGCGCCGTCCGACCCCGTGCGACCCGGCGGCGCCCGGGGCCGCCCGGTTCGCGCAGCCCGGCCAGCCCGGCCCTGCCCAGCCCGGCCCTGCCCAGCCCGGCGGCGCCCGGGGGCGCTCGGGGTGCCCGGGGGGCCCGGGGGGCCCGGGGGGCCCGGTTCGACGCAGCCCGCCCCCGACCCGCGGAGGGGTGCGGGCACTGCCGCGGCGGCCGTAGCGTGGGGAGCCGAGAGAACCGTCAGACCCGGGAGGCCCCCATGGGCCCGGAATCACGCGGTGACGTGGCCCTGCTGCTCACGGGGGTCGCCTCGCTCACGCTGAGCGCCGGCAACGGCGTGCTCCTGGCGTGGAACCCGTTCCTGGTGGGCTTCGTCGCGCTCGGCCTCGTGCTGGTGGCGCTGGGCGTGTACGAGCTGCGCCACCACCGTCGCCGCCCCGCCGGCGGCCCGGGCCCGGCCCCCTCGACCCGCCGGGGGCCGCACCCGCCCCACCCCACACCCCCGTCGGTTCGGTGACTCGCCCCACCGAACGCCCCGTCCGTTCGGTGATTCGCCGGACCCAACACTCCCGTCTGTTCGGTGATTCGTTGGCTGATCGGCGATCCGGATCGCCGATCAGCCAACGAATCACCGAACAGACCGCCACGGGCGCGGCGCGAGCGCGCAGAGAACCGCTGGCCGGCCCGGGCCGCCGCTCCTCGCGCGTCCGTCCCGCGGCGCCCGTACGTTGACGGCATGAGCGACACCACCGACGGCACCATCAAGGACCCCGAGGACTGGACGACCGGCGAGGAGCCCGCCACCGGCGCCCAGCTCAGCTACCTGCAGACGCTCGCGCGCGAGGCGGGCCGCGAGGTCCCCGAGAACCTCACCAAGGCGCAGGCCTCCGAGCTCATCGACGAGCTGCAGGGCCAGAGCGGGCGGCTGTCCGGCGACGCCTGAGCCGCCCGCCCGTCGTCTGTTCGGTGATTCGTTGGCTGATCGGCGATCCGGATCGCCGATCAGCCAACGAATCACCGAACAGACCGCCCAGGGAGCCAGGGAGCCAGGGAGCCAGGGAGCTAGGGAGCCAGGGATGAGCGTCGGGCACCGCGGTCGCCGTGCCGCGACGGCCCGTCCGCACCGCGAACCCGCGCGTCGCGACCCGGCCCGTCTCAGTCCGGGTCGGTCGGGTCCAGCGGCAGGTGGTGGTCGAGGTTCACCACGCCGCGGCGCCAGTACCCCGAGATCGACAGCTGCTCCGGCCCCACGCCGAGCTCGCGGCGCAGGTACCGCCGCACCGGCACGAGCTCGCCCGCCTCGCCGAGCGCCACGAGGAGCTCGTCCGCCTCGAGCCCGCCGAGCGAGCGCACCGCCTCCTCGACCTGCCCCGGGCCGTCGGTCCGGTAGAGGATCTCGACGGACGCCCGGCCGAGCTCGGCCTCCACGTGCGCCTCGTCGACGTCGTCGCCGATCTCCACGATCGCCGTGACCGGCACGCCCGGCCCCACCGCGTCGACCCACCGAGCGGCGGCAGGCAGCCCGGTCTCGTCGGCGACGACGGTGAGCCGGCCGAGCCCCTCGGGCACCCCGAGGCTGCCGCGCGGGCCGGCGAGCACGATCTCGTCGCCCTCCTGCGCGCGGGCGGCCCAGGCCGACGCCGGCCCCTCGTCGCCGTGCAGCACCCAGTCGACGTCGAGCTCGGCGACGCCGTCGACGGTCCGGGTGGCCCGCACCGTGTAGTCGCGCGAGATCGAGACGCCGTCGGCCGGGCGCTGCAGGCCGCCGTCCGCCGCGATCCACGGCGCGTGCAGGACGCCGGTGGCGGGGTCGGGCAGGAAGACCTTGACGTGGTCCTCGGGGCCGGGCGCCCGCAGCGCGGCGAGCGACGTCGGCGCGGCAGGGTCCGCCCCGTCGACGTCGCGGAACGTGGTGCGCCGCAGCGAGCCGGACAGCTCGCGGACGGCGTGCACGCGCACGCGGCGGGGGATCAGGTCGAAGCGGGTCCGGGGGCGGGTGAGCACCCGTCGATTCCACCACGACGGGGCAAGGCGGCCCCCGGGCGCCCGTCGGGACCGACCCCGCACCCGCCGCGACCCGTCCGGCGGTTTGAGGTTGCGCCGCTTGAGAGAATGGAACGTCGTGAGCACCGATCCCGCCTCCCCCACGCCCGCCGCGAGCGAGCGCGCCCCCGAGCGCACCCGGCGCCGGGGCGGGAGAGGCCGCCGCGGCGGCCGCGGCCCGGCGGCCCAGGCGGCCCCGGAGAACGGCACGGCCGCCCCGTCGGAGCGGGGCGCCGACCAGCCCCGCGAGCGCGGCCCGCG
>NZ_WUWN01000059.1 GCF_009846865.1 Puerhibacterium puerhi | reverse complement strand
CGACCCCGTCGCCGCGGTGCGGCGCGCCCTGGCCGGGCTGCGGGTCGCCGTCGCCGACGCGGCCACGGCCGCCGACGCGCTCGCCCGGCTGCTGGCCGCCCGCCCCGCCGCGGTGGTCACGGTGCTCACGGACGCCGGCGTCCCGCCGGGGGTCGGCGACGCGCTCCGCGCCGCGGCGCAGGCCGGGACGGGGGGCTCGCCCGGCGCGGCCCCAGAGGTCGTGGTGCTGCCCACCGGGCGGCCCGGCGACGGCGTGCAGATCGGTGCGGAGACCGGCGTCGGAGGCGGCGCCGGGGACGAGGAGGAGGCGGGCGCGTGACGGGCCGGCTGGACGAGAAGCTCACCCGGCTGCTGGGGACCCGCAGCGGGGCGGCGCTGGAGAAGATGGGCCTGGTCACGGCCGACGACCTGCTGCGCCACTACCCGCGCCGCTACGCCGAGCCGGGCCAGCTCACGGACATGGCGCAGCTCGCGCTGGGCGAGCACGTCTCCGTGCTGGCCCGCGTGGCCGAGGCCACGGTGCGGCCCATGCGCAACCGGCAGGGCGCGCTGCTGCAGGTGGTGGTGACGGACGGCCGGGGCCGCCTGTCGCTGACGTTCTTCGCCCGCCACCCCGGCGCGCTGCGCGGCCACGAGGCCAAGCTCGTGCCCGGCCGCACCGGCGTGTTCTCCGGCACCGTGAGCGCCTACCGCGGCGAGCGCCAGCTCACCCACCCCGACTACGTGCTCGTGGGCGGCGACGTCGAGGACGCCGACGCGGCCGTCGACGAGGCGAGCAAGCCGATGCCCATCTACCCCGCCACCGCGGCCGTGCCCACGTGGCGGCTGCAGCGGGCGGTGCGCACGGTGCTCGACCCGCTCACCGAGGACGACGTGCCGGACCCCGTCCCGGCCGAGGTGCGCGCGAGCGCCGGGCTGCCCACCCGGCTCGAGGCGCTGCGCGCCGTGCACGCGCCGGCCACCGCCGCCGAGTGGCGCGCCGGGCAGCACCGCCTGCGGTTCGAGGAGGCGTTCGTGCTGCAGGCCGCCCTGGCGCAGCGGCGCGCCGCCGCCGCCCAGGAGGACGCCACCGCCCGCCCGCCGCGGCCCGCCGAGGACCCGGGCCTGCTGGCGCGGTTCGACGCGTCGCTGCCGTTCACGCTCACCGCCGGCCAGCGGGCCGTCGGCGACGAGGTGGCGCGCGACCTCGCCCGCCCGCGGCCGATGCAGCGGCTGCTGCAGGGCGACGTCGGCTCGGGCAAGACGGTGGTGGCGCTGCGGGCCATGCTCCAGGTGGTCGACGCCGGCGGGCAGGCCGCCCTGCTGGCGCCCACCGAGGTGCTCGCCGCCCAGCACGCCCGCACGCTGCGGACCCTGCTCGGCCCGCTGGCCGAGGGCGGCCTGCTCGGCGGGGCCGAGGACGGCACGCGCGTCGCGCTGCTGACCGGCTCGCTGCCGGCCGCCGCCCGCAAGCAGGCGCTGCTGCAGGCGGCCAGCGGCGAGGCGGGCATCGTGGTCGGCACGCACGCGCTGCTGTCCGAGCACGTGCAGTTCGCCGACCTGGGGCTCGTCGTGGTCGACGAGCAGCACCGCTTCGGCGTCGAGCAGCGCGACGCGCTGCGGGCCAAGGGCCGCGTGGCCCCGCACCTGCTCGTCATGACGGCCACCCCGATCCCGCGCACCGTCGCCATGACGGTGTTCGGCGACCTCGAGGTCTCCTCGCTGACGGAGGTGCCCGCCCAGCGCGCCGGCATCAGCACGCACGTGGTGCCGGCCGACAACCCGCGCTGGATGGAGCGCACCTGGCAGCGGGTGCGCGAGGAGGTCGACGCGGGGCACCGCGCCTACGTCGTGTGCCCGCGCATCCACCCCGACGAGGAGCAGGGTGCCGGCCCGGCGGCGGGCAAGGTCAAGGCCGCCGAGTTCGACGACGAGGTGCCGGAGTTCCTCGACGGCGACGCCGAGGAGCGCGCGCCCCTGCGGGCGGTGCTCGAGGTGGCCGAGGAGCTGCGCGCCACCCCGGCGCTCGCCGGCCTCGAGGTCGGCGTGCTGCACGGCCAGATGCCGCCGGGGGAGAAGGACGCGGCCATGGCGGCGTTCTCCGCCGGCGCCAGCCAGGTGCTCGTCTCCACCACGGTGATCGAGGTGGGCGTCGACGTGCCCGAGGCCACGGTCATGGTGGTGTTCGACGCCGACCGGTTCGGCCTGTCCCAGCTGCACCAGCTGCGCGGGCGCGTGGGCCGTGGCTCGGCCCCGGGGCTGTGCCTGCTGGTGTCGACGGCGCAGCCGGGCACGCCCGCCGCTGCCCGCGTCGAGGCCCTCGCCGAGACCACCGACGGGTTCCGCCTGGCCCAGCTCGACCTGGAGCTGCGCAACGAGGGCGACGTGCTCGGCGCCGCGCAGTCCGGGCGCACCAGCTCGCTGCGCCTGCTGCGCGTGGTCAAGGACGCCGACCTCATCGAGCAGGCCCGCCGCGCGGCCCTGCCGCTGGTGGAGGCCGACCCGGGCCTGTCCGACCACCCGCTGCTGGCCGCCGCCATCGCCGCGCAGCTGGACCCGGAGAAGGAGGAGTTCCTCGAGCGCGCCTGACGCGCCGGCCCGCGCCCGCCGCGCCCCGCGTTTCGACAGCCCGACCGGCGCGAACCTAGGCTCGCGCGCATGACGCGGATCGTGGCCGGGACCCTCGGCGGGCGCACCCTGCGGGTGCCGGCGAAGGGAACCCGGCCCACCAGCGAGCGCGTCCGCGAGGCGATCTTCTCCCGGCTCGAGCACTACGGCGTCGTCGACGGGGGCCGGGTGCTGGACCTGTACTGCGGCTCGGGCGCCCTCGGCATCGAGGCGGCGAGCCGCGGCGCGGCGCGGGTGACGCTCGTCGACGCCCAGCGGCGGGCGGCCGAGGTCGCGCGCGCCAACGTCGCCGCGCTCGGCCTGGCCGGGACGGTGCGCGTGGTCGCCGACGACGCCGGGCGCCACGCCGCGGCCCTCGCGGCGGCCGCGGACGGCACCCCCGCGGGGCCCGACGTCCCGCTCGACCTCGTCTTCCTCGACCCGCCGTACGACCTGTCCGAGGCGGCGCTCGCGGCGGTGCTCGGCCACCTCGCCGCGCCGGGCGTGCTCGCCCCCGAGGCGGTCGTCGTCGTCGAGCGCTCCACCCGCAGCCCCGAGCCGGCCTGGCCCGCCGGCCTCGCGCCGCTGGCCCGCAAGGACTACGGCGAGACCGCGGTGCACTACGCCGAGCCAAATGCCCCGGACGCCTGACGGCGCGGCTTACCGTGACGGCGTGACCATCGCCGTGTGCCCCGGGTCGTTCGACCCCTTCACGCTCGGCCACCTCGACGTCGTGCGGCGGGCCCGCCGCCTGTTCGACGTCGTCGTGGTCGGAGTCGCCAGCAACACCAGCAAGAACGCCCTGCTCACGCCGCCGCGGCGCGTCGAGGTGGCGAGGGCGGCCCTGGCCGCCGACCCCGAGACCGCCGACGTGCGGGTCGAGCTCGTGCCGGGGCTGCTGGTGGACTTCTGCCGCGAGGTGGGGGCCGCCGCGGTGGTCAAGGGGCTGCGCGGCGGGGCGGACTACGACCACGAGGTTCCCATGGCGCTGATGAACCGGCACCTCACCGGGCTCGAGACGGTCTTCGTCACGGGCGACCCGGCCTACGCCCACGTCGCGTCGTCCCTGGTCAAGGACGTCGCACGGTTCGGCGGGGACGTCGCGGACCTGGTGCCGCCGGCCTCCGCCGAGGCCGTGGCCGCGGCGCTGACGCACGCACGAGAGCAGGAGCAGCGATGAGCCAGAACCAGACCAGGTCGGACCAGCCCGCGCAGGGCATGACGCCCACCGACGTGCTCGACGTGCTCGAGGAGCTCGCCGCGCTCATCGAGAACGCCCGGCCGCTGCTGATGTCGTCCGACGTGCGCGTGGACCGCGACCAGGCGCTCGGGCTCGTCGACGAGCTGCGCGGCGGCCTGCCCGGCGCGATCGAGCGGGCGGACGCGATGCACGCCCAGGCCGCGGCGGAGCTCGAGGAGGCGCGCCGCTCGTCGGAGGAGACCATCGTCCAGGCCCGCCAGCGGGCGATGGAGCTGGTCGAGCACGAGCAGGTCGTGGCGCAGGCCGAGGCGCGGGCCGCCGAGATCGTCGCGGAGGCCGAGCGGCAGGCCGAGCGCCTGCGCGCGGACGCCGACGACTACTGCGACCGGCGCCTGGCCGACTTCGAGCGCGACCTCCAGGGGCTCGTCGCCCAGGTGCGGGCCGGGCGGGTCAAGCTCGCCGAGCGGCTCGAGCCCGAGCCCGTGGAGCGGCTGCGCGCCGAGGGGTAGCGGGTGGGGTGGTCGGCGTCACGCCGGCCGCGCGTTGGCCGCCCCCGGCCGATGACCTAGACTTGTGCGCTGGCCCGCGTCCCGGAGGCATCCGGGACGGGCGTGCCGATCCCTCGCCGAACCCCGCCTCGACCTGCTCGGAGACCGCCATGAGCACCGAACCCCGTTCGCCGCTCGTGCTCGACACGCACGAGCTGTCGCGGCGACCCGGCACGATGGCGGAGGTCGCCCGCGTCGTGAAGGCGCCCGCCGACCTCGGCACCGCCGTGATCGGCATCCCGGAGGGCTCCGACCTCACGGTCGGGGTGCGCCTGGAGTCGGTCATGGAGGGCGTGCTGGTGACCGGCGTCGTGCGCGGCACCGCGGTGGGGGAGTGCGTGCGCTGCCTCGAGCCGCTGCGCGAGGAGCTCACCGTCCGGGTGCAGGAGCTGTTCCTCTACCCGGAGCGCGCCCGTGCCGCCGAGGACATGGGCGACGACGAGGACGAGCAGTACGTCCTCGAGGAGGATCTGGCCGACCTCGAGCCCGCGGTTCGGGATTCGGTCGTCACTGCACTACCATTTCAACCGCTGTGTCGGCCGGACTGCCCTGGCCTGTGCTCCGAGTGTGGTGCACGGCTCGCGGACGACCCTGATCACCACCATGACGTCGTCGACCCCCGCTGGTCGGCGTTGCAAGCCATGCTCGAGCAGTCGAGCGTGACCGACGAGACGAAAGAGAGCTAGCCGTGGCTGTTCCCAAGCGCAAGATGTCGCGCAGCAACACCCGTGCGCGTCGCTCGCAGTGGAAGACCACCGCGGCGACCCTCACGACGTGCCCGAACTGCAAGGGGCAGAAGCTGTCCCACGCTGCGTGCCCGACCTGCGGCACGTACAAGGGGCGTCAGTACGCCGAGGCGCTGCGCACCGAGCACGCGGGCTGACATGCCCGTGAACGGCACGGCTGCATCATCGATGCCGGCGCCGACCGCTCTTCTCGAGAAGCTCGGGGTCCACCTGGACCCCGAGCTTCTCGTCCTTGCGCTGACGCACCGGTCGTTCGCGCACGAGGCCGGCGGCATCCCCACCAACGAGCGCCTGGAGTTCCTGGGCGACACCGTGCTGGGGCTCGTGGTCACGGAGGCGCTCTACCGGCGCCACCCCGACCTGTCCGAGGGCGAGCTCGCGAAGATGCGCGCGGCGACGGTCTCGCAGCGCTCCCTGGCCGCCATCGCCCGCCGCCTCGAGCTGGGCCGCTACGTGCTGCTCGGCAAGGGCGAGGTGCGCACGCGCGGCTTCGACAAGGACTCGATCCTGTCCGACACCGTCGAGGCGCTCATCGGCGCCACGTACCTGTCGCACGGCCTGGAGACCGCCCGCGAGCTGGTGCACCGCCTGGTGGACACCACGCTCGACGCGGCCGCGGGGCTGGGCGCCGGGCTGGACTGGAAGACGTCGCTGCAGGAGGCCGCCGCCCTGCGCGGCTTCGGCGCGCCGGTCTACGAGGTGACCTTCGAGGGCCCCGAGCACGCCCGCGTCTTCCACGCGTCCGTGACGGCCGGCCCCGTGCTCGGCCTCGGGCACGGCACCGCCAAGAAGCACGCCGAGCAGGCCGCCGCCGAGCAGGCGTACCGCGCCCTGCAGGCGCTGCCCGTCGACGGGTCCGCGCCGGACGCGGCCGCGGACGGCGCGGCGGACGACGGGACCCCCCGCGCCCGTGCCTGAGCTGCCCGAGGTCGAGACCGTCCGCGACGGGCTCGCCCGCCTCGTGGTGGGCGCCCGCGTGCGCGACGTCGAGGTCTTCCGCGACTACAGCGTGCGCAGGCACGACGGGGGAGCGGCGGCGTTCGCCGACCAGCTGCGCGGCCGGCGCCTGGCGGCGGCCGCCCGGCGGGGCAAGTTCCTCTGGCTCCCGGTGGAGCAGGACGCGGCGCTCCTGGCGCACCTGGGCATGTCCGGCCAGCTGCTGGTCCGTGACGGCGACGACCCGTGGACGCACCCGCACCTGCGGGTGCGGATGCACCTGGCGGACGCGCCGTCGGGCGCGACGGCGCTGGACTTCGTCGACCAGCGCACGTTCGGCCACCTCGCGGTCGTCGACCTGGTGCCCACGCCCGACGGCGCCCCGGGCGGCCTCGGCACCGACGCGCCCGCCGTCCCCGAGCCGGTGGCGCACATCGCGCGCGACCTGCTCGACCCCGTCGTCGCGGCGGGCACCCCGGGGCGCGAGGCGGTCGTGGCGGCGATCCGCCGCCGGCGCACCGGCATCAAGCGCGCGCTGCTGGACCAGACGGTGGTGTCCGGCATCGGCAACATCTACGCCGACGAGGCGCTGTGGCGCGCGCGGCTGCACTTCGCGCGGGCCACCGACACGATGCGCGCGGCGGACGTGCGCCGCGCGCTCGACGCCGCCGAGGAGGTCATGCGCGAGGCGCTGGTCCAGGGCGGCACGAGCTTCGACTCGCTGTACGTCAACGTCAACGGCGCGTCGGGCTACTTCTCCCGGTCGCTGGCCGTCTACGGCCGCGAGGGCGAGCCGTGCCCGCGGTGCGGCACGCCCGTGCGCCGCGACGCGTTCATGAACCGCTCGGCGTTCACCTGCCCGGTGTGCCAGCGCCGCCCGCGCCAGGGCCGGTGGTGACAGGCCGGTGACGCGGGCGGCGCTGCCGGGACGGCCGGTCAGCGCTGGGTGATCAGCGCTCGGTGATCAGCGCTCGACGACGTTGCGCAGCGCCTGCGCGCCGCCGGACTTCCAGGCCCGCACCTGCTCGGTGAGGAACCGCTGCGCCTGCTGCGGCCGCCCGCCCGCGACGTGCGGCGTGATGATCACGTTCGGCGCGTCCCACAGCGGGGACTCCGCCGGCAGCGGCTCGGTCTCGGTGACGTCGAGCGCCGCCCCGGCGAGCCGGCCGGACGCCAGGGCGTCGACGAGGGCCGCCTCGTCGACGGTCGCGCCCCGGCCCACGTTGACGAACCGCGCGTGCGCCGGCAGCAGCGCCAGCCGGTCGGCGTCGAGGGCGTGCTTGGTCTCGGCCGTGGCCGGCAGCACCGACACCAGCACGTCGGTGCGCGGCAGCAGCTCGGCCAGGCCGGCCTCGTCGACCACGGGGAAGCCGGCGCGCTCGCCCGCGGTGCCCGCCACGCCCGTGACGCGCGCGCCGAGCGCCGCCAGCAGCGGGGCGAGGCGCTGGGCGATGGAGCCGAAGCCCCAGATCGTCACCCGCGCGCCGTCGAGCGTGAAGGTGCGGCCCGCCTCCGCCGAGGCCTGCTCCTTGCCGAGCGCGCGCTCCCAGACGTGGTCGCGCTGGGCGGTCAGCGACCGGTCGATGCGGCGCACGGTGGCCAGCGTCAGCGCCAGGGCGTGCTCGGCCACCGTCGAGTCGTGCAGACCGCGTCCGGACGAGATCACGACGTCGGGGGAGAAGCCGGCGGCCAGCGCGGCGTCCGGGCCGGCCGAGAGCGTCTGCACCCAGCGCAGGCCGGTCAGCCGCCGGGCGGCGTCCTCCAGCAGGTGCTGTGGCGTGGACCAGGTGACGATCGCCTCGGCGTCGAGGTGCTCCTCGGGGATCGGCTCGCGCATGACATAGGGCACCGCGACGTCCGCCGGGTCGTCGAGGTCGGGGACGATGTCGAACGGGACGTTGGCGGGCACGAGGATCTTCACGCGTCGTGACGTTACCGTGCCGCCTCCTGCGCCGCGGCCCAGGCGTAGGCCGGCACGTCGCGCAGCAGGTCGGCGTGCCGGCCGCGCGCGACGACGGTCGCGGGGGCGGTCGGCGCGCCGGTCGCCGCGTCGCCGGCGGCGCCGGGCGCCGCCTCGGACTGCCCGAGCAGCAGGACCTCGTCCGCGCCCGCCGCGGCGGCCAGCCGGTGGGTCGCGACGACGACGGCACCGCCGGTGGCGCGCGCGTGCCGGGCGAGGGCGTCGACGAGCGCGTCGGCGGTGGCGGCGTCGAGGTGCTCGGCGGGCTCGTCGACGAGCAGCACGCGGGCGCGTGCGAGCAGGCCGCGGGCGACCAGCAGGCGGCGGCGCTCGCCGCCCGAGACCGTCGTCGCGTCGGCCCCCAGCAGCGTGTCGAGCCCGTCGGGCAGCGCGGCGAGCCACGCGCCGAGGCCGGCGGCGTCGAGGGCGGCGCGCGCCTCGGCGCGCGTGACGTCCCCGCGCGCGACGCGCAGGTTCTCCAGCACCGTGGTGTCGAACAGGTGCGCGTCCTCGGCCAGGAACAGCGGGGCGTCGGCCCCCACGGTCCCGCCCGCGGCGGGCAGCAGGCCGGCGGCGGTCATCAGCAGGGTGGTCTTGCCGACGCCGGACGGCCCGACCAGCGCGACGACGCCGCCGGGGCGCAGCGTGAGGTCGACGCCGGCGACGGCGACGCGGGTCGTGCCCGGCGCGTCCTCGCCCGGGCCCGGCCAGCCCGCGGCGACGCCGTCGAGGTCGAGCAGCACGCCGGGTTCCGGGGCGGCCGGGGCGGGTGCGGCGCCGGCCGCGTCGTCGGGCAGCAGGGCCGCGAGGCGGCGCGCGGCCTCGCGCGAGCGGCGCAGCTGGATTGCCGCGGCGGGCAGGGCGGTCGACGCCTCGAACGCCGCGAGCGGGGTCAGCACGACGACGGCGAGCTCGGTGGGCGCGAGCGTGCCGGCGGCGACGGCGGGGACGCCGAGGGCGAGCGCGGCCACGACGGCCAGGGTCTGCGCGGCGACGCCGATCGCGGCGGCCGCGCCCGCGGTGCGCGCTCCCTGGTTGCCGGCCTCGGTGAGCCGGGCGTCGGCGTCACGCAGGGCTGCGAGCTCGGCGTCGAGGCGGCCGGCCACGCGCAGCTGGGCGCCCTCCTCGAGGATGCCCAGCGCCCGGGTGGTGACGTCGGCGCGCGCCTGCGCGCCGAGCACCTCGGTGGCGCGCGAGGCGCGGGCCGCGAGCCACGGCGCAAGAATCCCGGCCAGCAGCAGGCAGGCCAGCAGCGCCGCGCCGGCGGCGGGCAGGAAGACCCCGACGAGCACCACGGACCCCAGGCTCACGAGCAGCGCCACCCCGGCGGGCACGAGGCTGCGGACCACCACGTCACCCACGGCGTCGACGTCCGCGCCGACGCGCGCCAGCAGGTCGCCGCGGCGCAGCGCCACGACGCCGCCGCCACCGCGGGCCATCGCCTCGTACAGGCGCGCGCGCAGCGCCGCCATGCCGCGCAGGGCGACGTCGTGCGACGCGAGGCGCTCGAGGTAGCGGAAGACGCCGCGCCCGATGCCGAACGCCCGCACGCTCACCGTGGCGAGCGACAGGGTCAGCACGGGCGGCATCTGCGAGGCGCGGGCGATGAGCCAGGCGGCGACGGCGGACAGGCCGACGGCGCAGCCCAGCGCCACCGTGCCGAGCAGCACGGCGCGCACCACGCGCCTGCGCTCGACCTCGAGCAGGGGCGCCAGCCGGCGCAGGGGGTCGGGAACCGGGGTCACGCGGGGACCTCCTCGAGCGTGCGGGCCGCGACGTCGACCACCTGGTCGGCGAGGGCCAGGAGCGACGCGCGGTGGGCGACGACGACGACCGTGCGCCCCGCGTCGCGCCACGCCCGCACGGCGTCGAGCACGACGCGCTCGCCCGCGGCGTCGAGGTGGGCGGTGGGCTCGTCGAGCACGACGAGGTGGCGCCGCGCGGCGTCCGCGGTGCCGGGCGCCGACGGCGCGAGGAGCGCGGCGGTGAGGGCGACGCGCTGACGCTGGCCGACGGACAGCCCGACGCCGCCCACGCCGACGGGCGTGGCCCAGCCGGCCGGGAGCGCGGCGACGACGGCGTCCAGGCCGGTGGCCGCGGCGGCGGCGGTGAGCGCGGCGTCGTCCACCGCCCCGTCGGCGGTCTCCGTCACGGCGTCGCGCAGCGTGCCGGGCGGCAGCGCCGGCCGCTGCGGCACCCAGGAGACCTGCGCCCACCAGGTGGCGGGGTCGACGTCGGCGAGGTCGACGACCCCGTCCGACGTCTCGACGAGCACGCGCCCGGCGTCCGGGCGCAGCAGGCCGAGCAGCACGAGCGCCGTGGTGGACTTCCCGGCGCCGCTGGGGCCGCGCAGCGCGACGACCCGGCCGCCGCCGGGCCGGCCGGTGCCCAGCTCCACCCGCGCGTGCAGGCCGGCGGGCGCGGCCACGGCGCGGTCCCCGGCGCGCACGGTGACGCCGTCGAGCACGAGGGTGGCGCCGGCGAGCGCCGGGGCCGCGGTCCGCCCCCGGTCCGGGGCGGCGTCGGGGAGCGGCTCGGCGAGGACGTCGAAGGCGCGCTCGGCGGCGGCCAGCCCGTCGGTCGAGGCGTGGAACTGCGCGCCGACCTGCCGCAGCGGCAGGTAGACCTCGGGGGCGAGCATGATCACCGCCAGGCCGGCCTGGAGGGTCATGCCGCCCTCGACCAGCCGCAGGCCGACGCCGACGGCGACGATCGCCACCGACAGGGTGGTGAGCAGCTCGAGCACCATGCCCGACAGGAACGCCACCCGCAGCGTGCCCATCGTGGCGCGGCGGGAGGCGTCGCCGAGCGCCCGCACGCGCGCGCCCGGGCCGGTCTCCCGGCCGAAGGCCCGGAGCGTGGGCAGCCCGGCGAGCAGGTCGAGCACCTGGGCCCCGAGCCGCTGCACCGCCGCGAGGCGGCGCTCGGACGTGCCCTGGGTCATGACGCCGACGAGCCACATGAACAGCGGCACGAGCGGCAGCGTGAGCAGGCAGACCAGGAACGACACCCAGTCCAGGCCGAGGAGCACCAGCAGCGCGGCGGGCGTGACGAGGGCGGTGAGCAGCAGGGACGGCAGGTAGCGCACCAGGTACGGCTCGAGCGCGTCGAGGCCGCGGGTCACCAGCGTGGCGACCTCCGTGCGGCGGGCCCCGGTGGCCCACCGCGGCCCGAGGGCGACGGCGTGCGCGAGGACCTGCTCGCGCAGCTCGGCCACCGTGCGGGCGGCGGCGCGCTGCGCCGCCCGCTCCTGCGCCCACGCGACGGCGGCGCGGCCCGCCGCGACGGCCACGAGCGCGCCGAGCAGCCTGGCCGCGTCGTCGGCGTCGACGGACCGCTCGGCGACCGCCCGGGCGAGCAGGGTCGCCACGGCGAGCGCCTGGACCACCACCAGCACGGCGGACGCGAGACCGAGCACCGCCGTGAGGACGACGTACCGGCGCGCGGCGCGCGCCCGGCGCAGGAGGCGGGGGTCGAGGGGCTTCATCGGCGCGCCGTCACCGGGAGCCCGTGCCGGAGCCCGTGCCGCCCAGGTCGGCCGCGCCGACCGCGGGCCCGTGGTCGTGCCCGAACGCGGCGTCCTTGATCCGGCGCCAGGACAGGCCGGCCGGCGCGGGGATGTGCCTGGTGCTCAGCCGGCGGCGGAACACCCAGTACGTCCATCCCTGGTAGAGCAGCACGAGCGGGGTGAGGAACAGCGCGACCCACGTCATGATCGTCAGCGTGTACGGCGTCGAGGAGGCCTCGGCGACCGACAGGGACTCGCCGCCGGGCAGGCCGGGCATGACGTCGGGGTACATCGAGCCGAAGATCAGCACCGCGGCCGCCACGACGGCGGTGGCCGAGAGCGTGAACGCCCAGCCCTCGCGGCCCCTCGCGTTGGCGACGACGACGCCGAGCAGGGCTGCGGCGGCCACGGCGACCGCCGCCCACGTCCAGGTGACCGAGTAGGCGAGCTGCGCCCACACGGCCCACGTCCCGGCGACCACGACCGCGGCGACGGACAGCACGCCGGCGGCGCGGCGGGCGCGGTGGCGGATCGCGCCGTCGGTCTTGAGGGCCACGAACACCGACCCGTGCAGGGCGAACAGCACGAGCGTCGTCAGGCCTCCGAGCAGGGCGAAGGGGTTGAGCAGCGCCCAGAAGCCGCCCACGTACTGGTGGTCGGCGTCGAGCAGCACGCCGCGCACGAGGTTGCCGAACGCGACGCCCCACAGCGCTGCCGGGACCCACGAGCCCACCTGGATCGCCACGTCGCAGCGGCGCCCCCAGGCGGGGTCGGCGATCTTGCCGCGGTACTCGAAGGCGACGCCGCGCACGATGAGCGCCACGAGGATGAGCAGCAGCGGCAGGTAGAAGCCGGAGAACATCGTGGCGTACCACTCGGGGAACGCCGCGAACGTGGCGCCACCGGCCGTGATGAGCCACACCTCGTTGCCGTCCCAGACGGGGCCGATGGTGTTGACCAGCAGGCGACGCTCGGTCTCGCGCTCGGCGCGCGAGCCGCGGGGCAGCACCGACATCAGCATCCCGACGCCGAAGTCGAAGCCCTCGAGCACGAGGTAGCCCGTCCACAGCAGGGCGATGAGGACGAACCAGAGCAGTTGCAGGTCCATGGCAGTCTCCGTCGGCTCGGGCCGTCAGTAGGCGAAGGACAGGGGGCGGTCGGCCTCGGCGTCGCCGTCGGCGCCCGGTCCGCCCGGCCCGGGCTCGTCGTCGCGGGCGGCGGCCCGTGCCTCGGGCGACTCGTCGCGCACGGTGCCGGGCACGCCCTCGACGGCGTAGCGGTGCATGAGGCGGAACCAGACGACGGCCAGCGCGCCGTACAGGAGGGTGAAGACGACCATCGAGGTGAGCACGACGCCGGGGGAGACGGCGGTGGAGACGCCGCGCTCGGTCAGCAGGCGGATCTGGTCGATCCCGGTGGGGTTGGGCGCCACGACCCAGGGCTGGCGGCCCACCTCGGTGAAGATCCAGCCGAACGACGAGGCGAGGAACGGCATCGGGATGGCGACGATGCCCAGGCGTGCCAGCCATCGCTTGTCGGTCACCCGGCCCTTGCGGGTGTACCACCAGGCGGCGACGGCGAGCGCGGCGGAGAAGACCGCCAGGCCGATCATGAGGCGGAAGGACCAGTAGGCGATCGCGAGCGGCGGCGTGTACTCCACCGGGTCGCCCGAGGCCGTGGTGTCGCCGTAGCGCTCGGCGTACTCGCGCTGCACGTCCTCGGTCCCGGGCAGGTACGACTCCTCGCCGGAGAAGTGGCCGGTGCCCAGGTAGCTGGCCAGCCCCGGGACGGTGAGGACGTGCTGGACGTCCTCGCACGAGTCCGGGTCGGACAGGTCTCCGATGGTGAGGATCGAGAACGCCGCGCCCTCCTCGCCCTCGCACAGGGCTTCGGCCGCGGACATCTTGCCGGGCTGCTGCTGGTACATCAGCTTGCCCTGCAGGTCGCCGCTGACGGCGACACCGGCGCCGGAGACCAGCATGACGACGACGCCGAGCGTGACCGCCGGGCGGTAGGTGTCGCGCGCGAGCTCGACCAGCTCGGGCCGGCGGGTGCGCACGAGGCGGACCATCCACCACAGGGCGACGGCGCACACGAACGTGCCGCCCACGAGGAACGCCGCGGAGATCGTGTGCGGGAACGCCGCCCACAGGGTGCTGTTCGTCAGCACCGCGCCGATCGACTCCATCTCCGCGCGGCCGGTCTCCGGGTTGAACCGGGCGCCGACGGGGTGCTGCATCCACGAGTTGGCCGCGAGGATGAAGAACGCCGACAGGTTCGTGGCGAGGGCGAACAACCAGATCGCCGCGAGGTGCACCTTCTTGCTGACGCGGTCCCAGCCGAAGATCCAGATCCCGATGAACACGGACTCGACGAAGAACGCGGCGAGGGCCTCCATCGCCAGCGGCGCGCCGAACACGTCGCCCACGAACCGCGAGTACTCGCTCCAGTTCATCCCGAACTGGAACTCCTGGACGATGCCCGTGACCACGCCGAGGGCGAAGTTGATGAGCAGCAGCTTGCCGAAGAACTTCGTCAGGCGCAGCCACCGGTCCTTCTTGGTGATCACCCAGGCCGTCTGCATGCCGGCGACGAGGGGCGCCAGGCCGATCGTCAGCGGGACGAAGATGAAGTGGTACACGGTGGTGATGGCGAACTGCCACCGGGCGAGCGCGAGCGAGTCCACGGGCGTCTCCTCAGGTGCGTGCGGGCGCTCCCGACGGGCCGCGACACCCCGGCCGGAGCGGGGCGGAGCGGCTCGTCGAGCGCACCACCAGCGTGCTCGTGAAGACTTTCACAAGTCAACGCGGAGGGCGTGTGACATCCATCTCGTGAAGACTTTCACAAGGCGTCGCCGCCGGCGTGCTGCCGGGATCGGGCCCGCCCGCGCCACGCCGGGCGGACCGCCGGACGCGCGGGGCCCGGATGGTGCGATACTGGAGGGCAAGCCGCCGGGGCCCACACCCCTCGGGCGGCCACGAGCCCGCAGCTCCCGCGTCCGCACGCGGTGCCGCGGTCGGGGTGCTTGAAGGGAGCCTCGGACCGCACGGCGTCCGCGAAGACCGCAGGGGCGGCCGGCCGCGACCGAGACTTCCGTCCGGCGCCAGCGCTCAGCAGCGCGGTCCGGACGACGACCGCCCGGCGGTCCGCAGGTGTGGGGCGGGCTGCAGGGCAGCAGGAGCACGCCTCGTGACCTCTGACAGCACGACCGGCACCCCGAACGACTCCGCGGGCGCACCGCGCCGCAGCCGCCGCCGCGTGGTCCGCCCCGCCGGCGGCCCGGCCGCCGAGCCGGGGCCCGCGGCCCCCGAGGACCTCGGCATCACCCTCCCGAGCCGCGAGCCCGCCCCGGCGCAGCCGGCGGCCGAGGCGCCCGCGGCGCCCGCCCGCCGCAGCCGCCGGGTGACGCGCCCGGCGTCCACCCCCGAGCCCGACGCGGGGCTGTCGCTCGACGACATCGTCCTGCCCGAGCGTCCGACGCCGCCGGCGCCCGAGCCGACGACGAAGGTCACCGCGGGACGCTCGACCGGGCGTGGCGCCCGCCGCGCCGTCCGCTCGCTCGACGACATCGTGCTGCCGTCCGCGGACGCGGCCGAGCCCGCCACCGCGCAGCCGGCCCCCGCGCCGGCCGCCGCCGAGCCGGCGCCCGCTGCGGAGGCGGCCGCCGAGCCGGTGCCCGCCGACGAGCCGACGACCGAGGCGGCTGCCGAGGCCGCGCCGAAGAAGGCCACCCGCTCGCGCCGCCGCAAGGTCGACGTCGCCGTCGAGGTCGCCGCCGAGGCCGCCGCCGCGGGCCAGCCGGCCGTCGAGGAGCCCGCCCCGGCGACCGAGGCGCCCACCGAGGCGCCCGTCGAGGAGGCCGCCGAGCCGGCCCCGAAGAAGCGCGCCACCCGGTCCCGCCGTCGCAAGGCCGAGGAGCCCACCCCCGAGCAGGCCGTCGAGGCCGCCGAGCAGGCCGAGGCCGCCACGACGAAGGACGCCCCCGCCGTCCTGGAGCAGCAGGAGAACCCGTCGTCGCCGGCCGCCACGGCCCCCGGCTCGGCCACGCCGCGCCTGGCCACCACCGCGCTGCTCTTCCAGGCCCCGGACCTCTCCGCCGCCCGGCGCCCCCGCCGCGCCCAGGCCCCCGCGGGCCCGCCGCGCTTCCACGACGTCGAGCAGGCGACGACGGGCGCCCCGGAGGCCCCTGCCGCCGAGCCCGGGGCCACCGACGTCGCCGCGGGGCCGGCCGCCGAGGCCGCCCCGGCCCCCGCGCGGCGCTC
>NZ_WUWN01000058.1 GCF_009846865.1 Puerhibacterium puerhi | reverse complement strand
CCGCGGCCCCGGGCGCGCCCGCCGCCAGCGGCCGGCGTCGGGCTGCGCGAGCCCGCGCAGCTCCAGCGCGCCGAGCCCGCCGAGCACCTCGGGCACCGACAGCCCGGCGGCGCGCGCCAGCGACCCCACCGACGCGGACGCCCGCGCGGGCAGCGCGTCGAGGACCGCCCGCCCGACGGCGTCGAGGCCGTCGCCCTGCGCCGCGGCGCCGACGCGCTCGGGAGCGGCGTCGGCCCCCAGCACCCCCGCGAGCTCCGCCACCTCGGCCGCGTCGGTGACGCAGACGGCGACCTGGTCGCGCAGCAGCTGGTGGCAGCCGCCGGACGCCATCGACGTGACCGGGCCGGGGACCGCCCCGACGGGCCGCAGGAGCGCGGCGGCCTTGCGCGCCGTCGACAGCGCGCCGGACCGCCACGCGGCCTCCACCACCACCGTGGCGTTCGTCCCGGCGGCGATGAGCCGGTTGCGGGCGAGGAAGCGCTGCTTGTACGGCGCCGACCCGGGCGGCACCTCGCTGACGACCGCGCCGCCGCTGTCGGCGACGCGGCGCAGCAGGTCCTGGTTGCCCTGCGGGTAGAAGCGGTCGACGCCGCCGGCCAGGACGGCGACGGTCGGCCCGCCGGCCACGAGCGCAGCACGGTGAGCCACGGCGTCGATCCCGTAGGCGCCGCCCGAGACGACAGTGAAGCCCCGGTCGGCCAGCCCGCCGGCGACCTGGCCGGCGACGTGCTCGCCGTAGCCGGTCGAGGCGCGCGCGCCGACCACGGCGACGGAGCGGGCGCACAGGGCAGCGAGGTCGGCCTCGCCCCGCACCCAGAGGGCGAACGGCGCCGCCGCGCCCAGGTCGTCCAGGGCCTGCGGCCAGCGCGGGTCGCCGGGCACCAGCAGCGCGCCGCCGGTGCGCTCGAGCACCCGCAGCTCGCGCCGCGGGTCCAGGTTCTCCAGCCGCGGCGCCCAGCGTCCCACCGCCGTCGCCAGCACCCCGGCCGCCGTCCCCGCGGCGCCCCTCGCACCGTCGGCGGGCGCAGGCTGCGCCGGGAGCGCCGGGAGCGCCGGGGCGAGGACGCCGTCGGCGGCCGCCGCCTCGGCGAGCCAGCCGAGCGCCTCGGCCGCACCCAGGTGCGCCACCAGCGCGCCGGCGACCTCGTCGCCCGGCTCGGCGATGCGGCTCCACGCCGCCCGCGCGAGGTGCGGGTCCGAGGCGTCGAACGCGAGCCTGCTCATGCGCGCCTCCCGGTGCGCAGCGCCATGGCGAAGGCCACGTCGCCGGCGGCCGGGGCGTCCCGCCCCGCCAGGTCGGCGACCGTCCACGCGATCCGCAGCACGCGGTCGGCGCCGCGCAGGCTGAGCCGCCCCTCGTCGAGGGCCCGGTCGACGTCCGCGAGGACGCCGCGGCGCGGACGCAGCCGGTCGCGCAGCCAGCTGCCCGGCGCCTCGGCGTTCACCGACCAGGGCGTGCCGGCGTACCGGGCGCGCGCGGCCTCCCGGGCGGCGGCGACCCGGGCGGCCACGTCGGCCGACGGCTCCCCCGCCCCGGCCGCGAAGTCGACCCGCCCGACGGGCTGCACCTCCACCTGCACGTCCACGCGGTCCAGCAGCGGGCCGGAGAGCCGCCCGAAGTAGCGGCGGCGCGCCATGGGCGTGCACGTGCAGTCGAGCCCTTTGCCCGAGCCCATGCCGCACGGGCACGGGTTGGCCGTCATGACGAGCTGGAACCGCGCCGGGAACCGGGCGGCGCCGTGCGCGCGGTGGATCACCAGCTCCCCCTGCTCCAGCGGCTGGCGCAGGGTCTCCAGGACCTTGCTCTGGAACTCGGGGGCCTCGTCGAGCAGCAGGACGCCCCGGTGGGCGCGGGAGGCCGCGCCCGGCCGCGGCGTGCCGGAGCCGCCGCCCACCACGGACGCGGGGGTGGCCGTGTGGTGCGGGTCCTCGTACGGCGGGCGCGTGATGAGCCCCGCGGCCGGGTCGAACGTGCCCGCCAGCGAGTGCACGGCGGTCACCTCCACCGCCTCCGGCTCGGTGAGGTCCGGCAGGATGCCCGGCAGCCGCTGGGCCAGCATCGTCTTGCCGGCCCCCGGCGGGCCGGTGAGCAGCAGGTGGTGCCCGCCGGCCGCGGCCACCTCCAGCGCCACGCGCGGGACCTCCTGACCCATGAGGTCGACCAGGTCGCCCAGGTCGCGGTCGGTGGTCGTCCCCCGCGGGCGCCGCACGGGGTCGACGTCGGGCACCCGCGGCGGCGTCCCGCCGTGCAGCGCGACGACCTCGGCGAGGGTGGTGGCCCCCCGCACGCGGGCGCCGGGGACGAGCGACGCCTCCTCGACGTCGGCGGTGGGCACGACGACGTCGCGGAACCCGGCGGCCACCGCGGCCGCGACGGCGGGCAGCACGCCGCGCACCGGCTGCAGCCGCCCGTCCAGCCCGAGCTCGCCCAGGTGCACGACCCGGTCCAGCCCGTCGGCGGGCACCTCGCCGGCACCGGCGAGCACCGCGACGGCGATCGAGACGTCGAACGCCGAGCCGCCCTTGGGCAGCGACGCCGGCGACAGGTTGACGGTGATCTTGCGGTTGGGCCAGGCGATCCCGCTGGACAGCACCGCGGCGCGCACCCGGTCGCGCGCCTCGCTGAGCGAGGTGTCCGGCAGGCCCACGAGCGTGAAGCCGGGCACCGAGTAGGCCAGCTGCGCCTGCACCTCGACCACGTGGCCGGCCAGGCCGACCAGGCCCACGCCCGCCGTCGTCCCGAGGCTCACTCAGAGCACCCCCTCGAGGTGCTCCACGCGGGCGGCGCCCGCCCGCGGCAGGACCACCGCGACGACGTCGATCCGCACCTCGCGGAAGCGGCGCGGCGCCGCGGCCGCGTGCTCGTCCAGCCACTGGCCGGTCAGGCGGCGCAGCCGCACGAGCTTCGCGGGTGTGACCGCCTCGGCGGGGTGCCCGTAGAGCTCCCCGCGGCGCGTCTTGACCTCGACGGCCACGAGCGTGGCCCCGTCGAGCGCCACGACGTCGAGCTCGCCGCCGGTGCCGCGCCAGTTGCGGTCCAGCAGCTCGAACCCGCGCTCGACCAGGTGGCGCGCGGCCACCTGCTCCCCGTACCTGCCCACGGCGTCCTTCGCCCGCATGCCGACCACCTCCGCGGCCAGCCTCGCGGCGTGCGGCGGCGGCGTCGGCCGGCCACGGCCCCCCTGTGCAGGTCGGCGGCGAGGCCGGGGCTGTGGGCACCGCCCGGGCCCGGCGTCGCGGCGGCGCGACCGCTACAGCGTGAGGTCAGCCTTGGCGAGCTCCTCGACGTTGACGTCCTTGAAGGTGACCACCCGCACGGACTTCACGAAGCGTGCGGAGCGGTAGACGTCCCAGACCCAGGCGTCGGCGAGGCGCAGCTCGAAGTACACCTCGCCGGCCGCGGACCGCACCTGCAGGTCCACCTGGTTGGCGAGGTAGAACCGCCGCTCGGTCTCCACCACGTACGAGAACAGGCCCACCACGTCGCGGTACTCGCGGTAGAGGGCGAGCTCCATCTCGGTCTCGTAGTTCTCGAGGTCTTCGGCGCTCACGACGTCATCCTCCCACCGCCGGCCCGCACCGCGGCGTCATCCGCAGCGCCCGTGGTGTCGGGCGCGACCTGCGGCGACGCGGCCGGCACCGGTGCTCCGTCGACGGACAGGCTGTGGGCGACGGCCACCTCGAACGCCTCGGTCTCGGGGGCCGACTCCGCGGACGCCGCCGAGACGGTCGACACGGCCGACGCCGCCGCCTCCTGGCCGCCGGCGATCGCCTTGAGGTTCCACGAGCGCCGGTGCTGCGGCGTCGTGCCGTGCCGGCGCAGCGCCTCCAGGTGGGCGGGCGCCGAGTAGCCCTTGTTCTGCTCCCAGGCGTACGTCGGGTACTGGCGCGCCAGCCGGGTCAGCAGCATGTCGCGCTCCACCTTGGCGAGCACGCTCGCGGCGGCGGCCGAGGAGCACTGCAGGTCGGCCTTGACGAGGGTGTGCACCGCCGGGTCGGCCTCCGGCGCCCCGGCGACGTCGAGGTCGACCGCCTCGAACAGGTCCACCTCGCGGCGCGACAGCCAGTCGTGCGCCCCGTCCAGCAGCACGACGTCCACGTCGCCGCACACGCGGCGCACCTGGGCCAGCGCCCGGCGCCCGGCCAGCCGCAGCGCGGCGACGATGCCGTGGGCGTCGATCTCCGCCGGGCCGGCGTGGCCGACCGCCCAGGCGACGCCCCAGCGGCGCACCGCCGGCACGAGGCTCTCCCGCGCGGCGGGTGTGAGCAGCTTGGAGTCGGCCAGCCCCTGCGGGGCGGTGCGGGTCGCCGCGTCGACGACGACGACGCCGACGCTCACCGGGCCGGCGAGCGCGCCACGGCCGACCTCGTCCATGCCGGCGACGAGGCGGGCGCCGCTGCCGAGGATGGCTCGCTCGTGGCGCAGCGTGGGCTTGCGGGGTCCGCCGGCCGCGCGCGAGCGCGGCGGGGTCGGACGGCGCGGCGTCGTCGTCACGGCTGCGGCACCTCCCGGAAGACGTCGCCGGGGTTGCGGTGCCACGTGGCGTGGTCCAGCGGCCACACCGTGGCGAACGCCGTGCCGACCACGTTGGAGACGGGCACGAACCCGCCGCCGGGCTTGGCGGTGTTGTAGCGCGAGTCCTGCGAGTCCTGCCGGTTGTCGCCCATGACGAACAGCATGCCGTCCGGCACCGTCACGTCGAACGGGTCCTGGCTCGGCACCGAGCCGGGCTTGATGTAGGTCTCGTCGATCGGCGACCCGTTGACCTCGACGCGCCCCTCGGCGTCGCAGCAGGTGACGTGGTCCCCGGGCAGGCCGATGACCCGCTTGATGAGGTGCTCACCGGTGTCCTGGGGCAGCAGGCCCACGAAGGTGAGCACCTCGGTGACGGCGTTGCCGACCGGGCCGCGGTCGGGTGCCTCGTACGGCGGCAGCCAGCCGCCCGGGTCCCGGAACACGACGATGTCGCCGTGGTGCAGGTCGAGCGCGCGCGGGACCAGCCGCGAGACCATCACCCGGTCGCCCACCTGGAGCGTGTCCTCCATGGAGCCGCTCGGGATGTAGAAGGGCTGCACGAGCAGGGTCTTGATGAGCCACGAGAGCACCAGCGCGCTGACGACGACGACCGCCGTCTCGCGCAGGACCCCGAGCCCGCGCCCGCCCCGCCGACCGGTCGACCGGTCCCGGCGGTGGGCTCCCCCCGAGGGGGATGCCGAGGCGGGCGAAACGTCTGGTTCTGTCACGGGCTCACTCTTCCACGGGGTTGCGGGCGTCGGGTAACCGTCCCGGTACGCCGACGGGCGGCCCCAGAGGGACCGCCCGTGAGCGTAGCCGCCGGCGCGCCGACGGCGGGGGGAAGGACGAGCTCAGCGCTCGCGCTTCTCCTTGATCTTCGCCTTCTTGCCACGCAGCGAGCGCAGGTAGTACAGCTTCGCGCGACGGACGTCACCGCGGGTGACGACCTCGACCGAGTCGATCGTCGGGGCGTGGACGGGGAACGTGCGCTCCACGCCGACGCCGAAGCTGACCTTGCGGACGGTGAACGTCTCGCGGACGCCGTCGCCCTGGCGCGCGATCACGACGCCCTGGAAGGCCTGGATGCGGGAGCGGTTGCCCTCGACGACCTTGACGTTGACCTTGAGGGTGTCGCCGGCGCGGAAGTCCGGGATGTCGGAGCGCAGCGACGCTGCGTCGACGAAGTCGAGCGTGTGCATGATGTCTCCCCGCCCTGCCACAGGTCAGGTGCAAGCTCAGGCCCGCGCCGTGCGCGGGTCGTTCGGATCGATGTGCGGTGCGTCCGGCGTCCAGCGAGCGAGTCGTCGCTCTGGTCTCCCCTGTGGCAGAGACCTGGTGCTGGCGGCCGTCGACGCAGCCAGCGGACTATTCTGCCACACCCGAGCCGGGGGCGTCCCCGCCGCCGGCTCCCCCGTCGCCCGCTGCGCCGTCCGCGGCCCGCGCGAGCCGGCCGCCCACGACGCGCCAGCCCAGGGCGTCGAGCAGGCGCAGGTCGTGCTTGTCGAGCGCGGCGACGTCCAGGGCCGCCAGCATGTCGGGCCGGCGCTCGGCGGTGCGCTCCAGGGCGCGGTCGCGCCGCCAGCGGTCGATGCGGGCGTGGTGGCCGGACAGCAGCACGTCCGGCACGTCGAGGTCCTCCCACGCCGGCGGCTTGGTGTACACGGGGTACTCGAGCAGCCCTGCGGCGCCGTGCGACTCCTCCACCAGGGAGGCCGGGTTGCCGACGACGCCGGGCAGCAGCCGGCCGACCGCCTCGATCATCACCAGGGCGGCGACCTCGCCGCCGTTGAGCACGTAGTCGCCGATGGACAGCTCGCTGACCCGGCGCCCCGCGGCGCGGTAGCGCTCGGCCACCCGCGCGTCGATGCCTTCGTACCGCCCGCAGGCCACGACGAGGTGCCCCTCGCCCGCGAGGGCCTCGGCGTGCCGCTGCGTGAACACCTCGCCCGACGGGGTAGGGATCACCAGGTGGCCGTCGTCGCCGAGCACGTCGTCCAGCGCCCGGCCCCAGACGTCCGGCCGCATGACCATCCCCGCTCCACCGCCGAACGGGGTGTCGTCGACGGTGCGGTGCCGGTCGGTCGTCCAGTCGCGCAGGTCGTGCACGCGCAGGTCGAGCAGCCCGGCCTGGCGCGCCTTGCCGACCAGCGACAGGTCCAGGGCGGCCAGGTAGTCCGGGAAGATCGTCACGACGTCGATGCGCACGTCAGCGCTCCCCGGCGGCGTCAGGTGCGGCGTCGGCGCCCGGCTGGTCGGCGCCCGGGCCGTCGTCGCCCGGCTCGGGCAGGTCGACGACGACGGCGTCGGCGTCGCGCGCCAGCAGCCCGCCGGGCGGGTCGAGCACCACGCGCCCGGCGGCGACGTCGACCACCGGCACGATCGCGCGCACGAACGGCACGAGCGTGCGCACGGTGGTGCCGTCGGGCAGCGCCTCGGCCACGAGGAGGGCGTCCTGGGCGGGCAGGTGCTCGAGCGCGACGACCTCGCCGACGACCGTGCCGTCCGTCAGCTCGGCGCGCAGGCCGCGCAGCTCGTGCGGGTACCAGGCGTCCTCCTCGTCGGAGGCGTCGGCCTCGACGACGAGCTCTACGCCGCGCAGCGCCTCGGCGGCGGTCCGGTCGGCCGCCTCGGCGAACGTCACCAGCCAGCGGTCCTGGTGCAGCCGCACCCGCGTGACGGTCAGCGGGCCGGCGGCCGGGGGCTGCGTCGCCAGCGTCGCGCCGACCGCCAGCCGGGCCTCCGGGTCGTCGGTGCGCAGGTCGAGCACCACCTCGCCGCGCAGGCCGTGGGCGCGGCCGATCCGTGCGACCACGAGCTCCATGTCGTCTCCCTGGGGTGCGGGCCCGCCGCGGGCGGGCCGGGACGCGACGAGGCCCGGTCCGTGGCGGACCGGGCCTCGTCGTTCGTGCGGTGGAGCCTCAGCGCCGGTCGACGTCGACGACGTCGACCCGCACCGGGCCCTCGGTCGCCAGCGCGCCGATCACGGTGCGCAGCGCCTTGGCGGTCCGGCCGCCTCGGCCGATCACTCGGCCCAGGTCGTCCGGGTGCACGCGGACCTCGAGCAGGTCACCCCGGCGCAGCGGCCGCTGCGACACCCGGACGTCGTCCGGGTTGTCGACGATGCCGCGCACCAGGTGCTCGAGGGCGTCCGCGAGCATCAGGCCTCGTCAGCCTCGGCGGGGGCCTCGGCCTCCGCCGGCGCGGCGGTCTTGGCCTGCGCGGCGTTCGCCTTGACCTTCTCGGCCTCGGCGGCGACGGCCTCGACCGCAGCCGCGGAGTCGGCCTTGGCGGCCTTGGTCTTGAGGGTGCCCTCGGCACCGTCGAGACCCTTGAACTTCTGCCAGTCGCCCGTGACCTTGAGGAGGGCGAGGACCTGCTCGGTCGGCTGCGCGCCGACGCCGAGCCAGTACTGCGCGCGCTCGGAGGAGATCTCGATGAACGAGGGCTCCTCGGTCGGGTGGTACTTGCCGATCTCCTCGATCACGCGACCGTCGCGCTTGGTGCGCGAGTCGGCGACGACGACACGGTAGTACGGGGCCCGGATCTTGCCGAGGCGCTTGAGGCGAATCTTGACGGCCACTGTTGTGGTCACTCCTGGTTCTGTGTGGGCGACCCGCGCGCACCGCGTCGTGGGGTCCGGGCGGTGGTGCAGGTCAGGACGCGGTCTGCGCAGGTGAGAGGGGCCTGGGCACACCGAGTACCGGGACATTGTGCCAGACGCCGCCGGGCGGCTCCAAGCGGACCCGGGGCGGGCCCGGCGAGGAGGTCCGGCGGGGTGCCCGACGACGGGGATACGGAGGTCAGCGGCCGCCGAGGAGCTTGTCGAGCCCGCCCGGCAGCTGCAGGTTGGACAGGTCGACGTCCTGCTCGGCCTGCTTGCCGACGCCGAAGGCCGAGCCGGACGGCGCGGACGGCGTCGCCGGGCCGCCGAGGGCGCGCTGCATCGCCTCGCGCTCCTGCTGGGCGCGCTTGGCGGGGTTGCCCGACTTGCCCTTGACCTTCTTGGCCGGCGCCTGCTTGCCGCGCGACTTCTTGCCGCCGCCCATCCCGGGCATGCCCGGCATCGCCGGCATCCCGGGGGCGCCGCCGCCGCGGGCCATCTGGCGCATCATCTTCTGCGCGGCCTCGAACCGCTCCAGCAGCTGGTTGACGGCCGTGGTGGTGGACCCGGAGCCGCGGGCGATGCGCGCGCGCCGCGAGCCGTTGATGATCTTCGGGTTGTCGCGCTCGGCCGGCGTCATCGACTTGATGATCGCCTCGATGCGGTCGACCTCGCGCTCGTCGAACTGCTCGATCGCCTCGCGCATCTGGCCCATGCCCGGCAGCATGCCGAGCATCTTCTTCATCGAGCCGAGCTTCTTCATCTGCTGCATCTGCACCAGGAAGTCGGCCAGCGTGAAGTCCTGCCCCGTGGCGACCTTCTGCGCCATCTTCTCGGCCTGCTCGGCGTCGAAGGCGCGCTCGGCCTGCTCGATGAGCGTCAGCACGTCACCCATGTCGAGGATGCGCGACGCCATGCGGTCGGGGTGGAAGACCTCGAAGTCGGTGAGCTTCTCGCCCGTGGAGGCGAACATGATCGGCCGGCCGGTGATCCCGGCCACGCTCAGGGCCGCACCGCCGCGGGCGTCGCCGTCCAGCTTGGACAGCACGACGCCGGTGAAGTCGACGCCCTCGAGGAACGCCTGCGCGGTGGCGACGGCGTCCTGGCCGATCATCGCGTCGATGACGAACAGCACCTCGTCCGGCTGGACGGCGGCGCGGATGTCGGCGGCCTGCTGCATGAGCAGCTGGTCGACGCCGAGACGGCCGGCGGTGTCGACGATCACGACGTCGTGCTGCTTCTCGCGGGCGAACGCCACGCCGTCGCGGGCGACGCTCACCGGGTCGCCGATCACGGCGTCGGTCTCGGCACCCTGGTTGCCCGGGTGCGGCGCGAAGACGGGCACGCCCGCGCGCTCGGCGACCACCGACAGCTGCGTCACGGCGTTGGGCCGCTGCAGGTCGGCGGCGACGAGCACGGGCGTGTGGCCCTGCTCGCGCAGCGCGAGCGCCAGCTTGCCGGCCAGCGTCGTCTTGCCCGCGCCCTGGAGGCCGGCGAGCATGATCACGGTCGGCGGCGTCTTGGCCAGCTGGAGCGGGCGGGTCGCGCCGCCGAGGATCTCGACGAGCTGCTCGTTGACGATCTTGACGACCTGCTGCGCCGGGTTGAGCGCCTGCGACACCTCGGCCGACAGGGCGCGCTCGCGCACGGCAGCAGTGAACTCGCGCACGACCGGGACGGCGACGTCGGCGTCCAGCAGCGCGCGGCGGATCTCCCGCACGGTGGCGTCGATGTCCGCCTCCGACAGCCGACCTCGACCGCGCAGGTTCTTGAAGGTCGAGGTGAGCCGGTCCGACAGGGAGTTGAACACCAGTCAGGTCCTCAGGGTTCTCGATGGGGCGTGGTGCGGTCCCCCAGCCTACCCGGCGGCTCGCGCGGCGAGCATCGCCCGGGCCCGGTCGGTCAGGTCGTCGACCAGCCGCGCACGCCAGGCGGTCCAGCCGTTCTTGGCCCCGAGCGAGGAGGCGTCGGCCTCGGTGAGGGCCCGCAGCCCGGCGAGCAGGTCGGCACGGTGGTCGACGGCGTCGAGCAGCCGGGCCGCCGTCGCCGGGTCGGCGGGGTCCGCCGTGGTCGCCAGGTCGCCGAGCACGAGGTGGTGGCGCACCAGCCGCTGCACGTCGCGCGCGACGTCGGCGCCGAACCCCATCCGCGCCAGGATGCCGGGCACGAGCCGCGCGCCCTCGCTCGCGTGGTCGGGCAGGGCGGCGCCGCGGCGCTTGCCGACGTCGTGCAGCAGCGCGGCGAGCAGCAGCACCTCGGTGCGCACCGCCGCGGGGTCGGGCACGTGCTTGCGCGCGCCCGAGGCGTTGGCCACGGTCTCCACCAGGTGCCGGTCGACGGTGTGCCGGTGGATCGCCGCGCGCTGCGGCCGGTTGCGCACCCCGGCCCACTCGGGGATCCAGGAGGTGACGACGCCGGCCAGGTCGAGGGCCTCCCAGACCGGCACCTGCGCCGGGCCGGAGCCCAGCAGCTGCAGGAACGACTGGCGCGCCGCCCGGGGCCACGGCTCGGGCAGCGGGGCACCCGAGGCGAGGCTGCCGACGGTCACCGGCGAGAGCACCAGCCCGGTGCGGGCAGCGGTCGCCGCGGCCCGCAGGCTCAGCAGCGGGTCGGCGTCGGGCCGGGCGTCGATCGCGAGCACCAGCTCGCCGTCGTGCTCCACGAGCCCGTCCCCCACCGGCCGCAGCCGCGGCGGCGTGCGCCGGCCGCGGACCAGCAGGGGCGTGCGTGCGGCGGGCCGCTGCAGCGCCTGGCGGGCGCGCCGCACCGTCGAGTCGAGGGCGTAGGAGATCTCCCGGCCGGCCTCGGCCAGGCTGGCGAGCAGCTCGTCGGGGTCGTCGTAGCCGCAGCGCTCCGCGACCTCGTCGAGGTCGGCCAGCAGCAGCCGGCTGGTGCGCCGCCGGGTGACCACCTGCAGGGTGTCGCGCACGTCGAGCACGTGGGCGTAGGCCCGGTCGACGGCCCCGTGGGGACGGTCGGTCAGCCAGGTGGCCGCCAGCGCCGAGAGCAGGACGGCGTCGCGGATGCCGCCGCGGGCCTCCTTGAGGTCCGGCTCGACGAGGTACGCCAGCTCGCCGGAGCGGTCGGCCCGCTCCCGGGCCGAGGCGAGCAGCTCGGGCAGGCGGCGCCGCGAGGCGGCCCGCCAGTCGGTGAGGATCGCCGACGCGGCGCGGTGCACCACGACGGCGTCCCCGGCGAGGGGACGCACGTCGAGCCAGCTCACGGCGGCGGCGAGGTCCTTGGACGCCACCTGGCGGGTCTGGCTCAGGGAGCGCACCGCGTGGTCGATGTCGACGCCCGAGTCCCACAGCGGGTACCAGAGCCTCTCGGCGACCCGGGCGAGGGTGTCGGCGTCGTGCGTGCGCCCGTCGTGCACCAGCACGAGGTCGAGGTCGGACAGCGGCCCGAGGTCGCCGCGCGCGAGGCTGCCGACGGCGGCGAGCGCGATGCCGGTGGGGGCGACGTCGGCGGTGGCCTGGGCGTACAGCGCCCCGAGCCGCTGGGTCGCGGCCTGCACGAGCGCGGCGCGCCGTGCGACCCCGGAGCGTCCCGGGCCGGTGAGGTCCGCCGCGACGGTGAGCAGGGTGGCGCGCAGGTCGCCCAGCCCGTGACGCGGAAGGCCCCGCACCCCCTCAGCGGGGTGCGGGGCCTCGCCGCCGTCCGTGCCCGGGAGGGACAGGTCGGTCATGCGGCGCTCAGAGCGCGGAGACGCCGTGCTCGCCGGTGCGGACGCGGGCCACGTCGTCGACCGGGACGACCCAGACCTTGCCGTCACCGATCTTGCCGGTCTGCGCGGCGCTCACGACGACGTCCACCACGGCCTTGGCGTCCTCGTCGTCGACCAGCACCTCGACGCGCACCTTGGGCACCAGGTCCACGGTGTACTCGGCACCGCGGTAGACCTCGGTGTGGCCCTTCTGCCGGCCGTAGCCGCTCGCCTCGCTGACGGTCATGCCGCGGACGCCCGCGGCCTCGAGGGCCGACTTCACGTCGTCCAGACGGTGGGGCTGGATGACCCCGGTGACGAGCTTCATGCGCGGACCTCCCTGATGACGGAACCGGAACCCTGCGTGATGGTCTCGTACGCCGTCTCGCCGTGCACGGCGAGGTCGATGCCGGCGACCTCGTTCTCGGGGGTGACCCGCCAGCCGCCGGCGGCCTTGATGGCCAGCGCGATGACCGCGGTGACGACGCCGGAGAAGATCACTGCCACGACGGCGATGATCACCTGCACGGCCAGCTGGGCGGCGCCGCCGCCGTAGAACAGACCGGTCTCGGTGGCGAGGAAGCCGATCGCCACCGTGCCCCACAGGCCGGAGACCAGGTGGACGCCGACGACGTCGAGCGAGTCGTCGTAGCCGAGCTTGTACTTCAGGCCCACCGCGAGGGCGGACAGCACGCCGGCGATCGCGCCGAGCGGGATGGCGCCGATGGGGCTGACCGAGCCGGCGGCCGGCGTGATGGCGACCAGGCCGGCCACGACGCCGGAGGCGGCGCCGAGCGACGTGGCGTGGCCGTCGCGCAGGCGCTCCACCAGGAGCCAGCCGAGCATGGCGGCGGAGGTGGCCACTGTCGTGTTGACCCAGGCGAGACCGGCGTTTCCGTCGGCGGTGAACGCGGAGCCGGCGTTGAACCCGAACCAGCCGAACCACAGCAGCGCGGCGCCCAGCATGACCAGCGGCAGGTTGTGCGGGCGCATCGGCTCGGTGCCGAAGCCCTTGCGCTTGCCGACGACCAGGGCCAGGACCAGGCCCGCCACACCGGCGTTGATGTGCACCACGGTGCCGCCGGCGAAGTCGATCGGCGTGGCGATCGAGCCGAACGGGCCGTCGCCGGACAGCAGGCCGCCGCCCCAGACCATGTGGGCCATCGGGAAGTAGCCGAGCGTGACCCACAGGGCCACGAAGACCAGCCAGGTGCCGAACTTCACCCGGTCGGCGATCGCGCCGGAGATGAGGGCCACGGTGATGACCGCGAACGTGGCCTGGAAGCCGACGCCGACGATGCCCGGCACCCCGTAGTCGTCGATGAGGAAGTTGCCGGCGCTGTCGTAGATGGCGCCGCTCAGGCCGAACTGGTCGAACGGGTTGCCGAAGATGCCGCCGACGTCGGAGCCGTACGACATCGACCAGCCCCACAGCACGTAGATGACGCCCACCACGGCGATCGCCGAGAAGGACATCATCATCATGTTCAGCACGGACTTGCCGCGCACCATGCCGCCGTAGAACAGCGCCAGGCCGGGCGTCATCAGGAGCACCAGGGACGCTGAGACCAGCATCCACGCGGTTGCCCCGGTGTCCAACTCCACCATGGTTTCCTCCCGTCGGTCGGCCCCTCGGCCGGGTCAGCACCAACGGTCACGGAGCGGCGTTTCGGTGGCGACGACGGCGCGTTACGCGCGTGTGACGGTGGCGCCCCACGCGTAAACATCGGGTTTCCCGCGGCCGTAAGTCCACGATCCGGGACGACGACGGCGGGGCCGTGACCGGACCGTGATCCGGCCACGGCCCCGCCGTGGATGGTGCGTCCGGCCCGGCGCGCGGCCCGGGCCGCGCGCCTCAGGCGCCCAGGATGCCGTCGACGAACTGCTCCGCGTCGAACGGCGCGAGGTCGTCCGGGCCCTCCCCCAGGCCGACGAGCTTGACCGGCACGCCGAGCTCGCGCTGCACGGCCACGACGATGCCGCCCTTGGCCGTGCCGTCGAGCTTGGTCAGCGCGATGCCGGTGACCCCGGCGACCTCGGCGAAGACCCGCGCCTGGGTCATGCCGTTCTGCCCGGTGGTGGCGTCGAGCACCAGCAGCACCTCGCTCGGGGCGGCCTCGCGGGAGACCACGCGGGTGATCTTGCCCAGCTCGTCCATGAGGCCGGCCTTGTTCTGCAGGCGCCCGGCGGTGTCCACGAGGACGACGTCGGCGCCGTCGGCCACGCCGCGCCGCACGGCGTCGAACGCCACGGCGGCGGGGTCGGCGCCGTCGCGGTCGGAACGGACCGTCGGCACGCCGACGCGCGAGCCCCAGGTCTCGAGCTGGTCGGCTGCCGCGGCGCGGAAGGTGTCGGCGGCGCCGAGCACCACGTCCTTGCCCTCGGCGACGAGCACGCGGGCCAGCTTGCCGACGGTCGTCGTCTTGCCGGTGCCGTTGACGCCGACCACCAGCATCACGGCGGGCTTGCGGGTGCCGTCCTCGGCGACCGGGCCGGTGAGGTGCAGCGACCGGTCCAGCGTGGGGTCGACGAGCTTGACGAGCTCCTCGCGCAGCAGGCCGCGCACCGCCTGGGGGTCGCTGACGCCGAGAACGCGCACGCGGGTGCGCAGGGCGTCGAGCAGCTCCCCGGCCGGTCCGGCCCCGATGTCGGCGAGCAGGAGCGTCTCCTCCAGCTCGTCCCAGTCGTCCTCGGTGAGCTGGTCGCGCGAGAGCACTGCCAGCAGGCGGGCGCCGAGGGGCGAGCCGGAGCGCGCCAGGCGGTCGCGCAGCCGCACCAGGCGGCCGGCGGCCGGCTCCGGGCGCTCCAGGACCGGGGGTGCCTGCGGCGCGACCTCGGCCGGCGCCTCGGGGGCGGGCGGCTCGGCCACGGTGGTGCCCGCGGCGGGCGTCGTCGTCTCCGCGCGCGGCGCCGGGGGCTCGACGACGGTGCCGGGCGGCAGCTGCCGGCGGCGGCGGGCGCGCGGCACGAGCAGGGCCGCGGTGCCGCCGCCGGCCACGACCACGACGAGGGGGATCAGCCAGAGCAGGACGTCGTTCACGCGCTCCAGTCTCCCAGAACCGCCAGCCGGAGGGGGCGGGCCGCACCCCCGGCCCCGCCGTCGTCGGCCAGGCCGTCAGACGCGGCGGGGCAGCCGGGCCCGGTCAGCGCGGGCGCTGCTGGCCGTTCGGGTGCAGCGTGCTGCGCGCCTGCTGGCGGGCCCGCTGCAGCACGTCGCCGATCTCCTCGGCGTCGACGTACGCCGGGCCCGTCTCCACCCGGCCGGCGAAGAACGTGTCCAGGTCCGTGTCGACCGGGCGGGGCACCTCGTCGCGCCGCAGCCGCAGGCCCGAGCGGAAGTTGCGCCACCAGCCGCGCACGCCGCCGACGGTCTCGTCGCCCGGGGTCGCCTCAGCCCGCTCCATGACGTGCGCCACGAGGAACACCGTGGCGACGAGCACGAGCGTGACGAGGCACCAGACGACGAACGTGAGCATGCGTCCATTGTCGCGCGCATCCGCACGAGCCTGCCCCGCGAGACGTGCTCAGGCGTCGGCCGTTTCGCGAAGACGTTGTGAGATCACCGTCGTGACGCCGTCGCCGCGCATGGTCACGCCGTACAGCGCGTCGGCGACCTCCATCGTGCGCTTCTGGTGGGTGATGACGATGAGCTGGGAGTCGCGCTGCAGCTCGGTGAAGATCTCCAGCAGCCGGCCCAGGTTGACGTCGTCCAGGGCGGCCTCCACCTCGTCCATGACGTAGAACGGCGAGGGCCGGGCCTTGAAGATCGACACGAGGAACGCCACGGCGGTCAGCGACCGCTCGCCGCCCGACAGCAGGCTCAGGCGCTTGACCTTCTTGCCCGCGGGGCGGGCCTCGACCTCGATGCCCGTGGTGAGCAGGTCCGACGGGTCGGTGAGGACCAGCCGGCCCTCGCCGCCGGGGAACAGCCGCGGGAACACCTTGTCGAACTGCGCGGCGGTGTCGCGGAACGCCTCGGCGAACACCTGCTGCACCCGCTCGTCGATCTCCTCGACGATCTGCAGCAGGTCCTGCCGCGACTTCTTGAGGTCGGCGAGCTGCTCGGTGAGGAACCGGTGGCGCTCCTCCAGCGCGGCGAACTCCTCCAGCGCCAGCGGGTTGACCGTGCCGATCCGGGCCAGCGCCCGCTCGGCCTGCCGGAGCCGCTTCTCCTGCTCCTCGCGGACGTACGGCACGGGGTCCGGGTCGGGATCCTCCTCGGCCGCGTCCTCGGGCCGCGGCACCGGCACCGTGCGATGGGGCCCGAACTCCTCGACGAGCGTCTCGGCGTCGGTGCCGAGCTCCTCGGCCGCGCGCGCCTGCAGCTGCTCCAGGCGCAGCCGCTGCTGGGCGCGCGCCACCTCGTCGCGGTGCGCGACGTCGGTCAGCTCGCGCAGCTCGCCGGCGAGGCGGTCGGTGTCCGCGCGCACGGCGTCGAGCTCGCGAGCCCGGGCGGTGCGCTCCTGCTCGGCGGCCGCGCGCTCGGCGGCGGCCCGCTCGACCGAGCGGCCGAGCGCTTCCAGCGCC
>NZ_WUWN01000057.1 GCF_009846865.1 Puerhibacterium puerhi | reverse complement strand
GGCTGGCGGCCGCCGGCACCCGCCGCCCGGCGCCCGTGCCGCTGTTCGTGGTGGGGTTCCTCGCCGCCGTGGCCGTGCGTTCGCTGGGGATCCTCCCGGCGTCGGTGCTCGCCGCGGCGGACACGGTGACCACCGTGCTGTTCGTCGCGGCGATGTTCGCGCTCGGCCTGGGCGTGGACGTGCCGCGGCTGCTGGGCACGGGGCGCCGCACGCTGCTCCTCGGCGCCCTGGCGGCCCTGCTGGCCACCGGCACCGGCCTGGTGCTGGTGCTGCTGCTCGGCTGACGCCTGACGCCGGCCCGGCGTCAGGGCAGGCCCAGCACCCCGCGCAGCTCGTCCAGCCCGGTGATGCGGTGCACGCCGGGCACCGCGGCGTCGTCGGGCTCGCCCGCGGACGGGCCCTCGCGGCGCACGCCCGGCCGGTCGACCCAGACGCCGACCAGCCCGGCCTTGGCCGCGGCACGGGCGTCGATGTCCGGCTCGTCGCCGACGTACGCCGTCCGCGCCGGGTCGGTGCCCAGCAGGCGGCAGCCCTCGAGGAACACCCGCGGGTCGGGCTTGCCGAAGCCGAGCGTGTCGACGCCCACGAGCACCGGCACGCCGCCCACGCCGGCGGTGGCGAGCTTCTCCTCCTGCAGCGCCACCCGGGCGTTGGTCACCGAGCCGACCCGCACGCCGGCGGCGACCAGCGCCCGCAGGGTCGCCGCGACGTCGTCGTGCGCGCGCCAGGAGGCGGCGAACGTGCCCCAGAACACCTCGAGCCAGCGCGGGTACAGGTCGTCGTCCACGCGCGGCCCGCCGAACGCGGCGTGCAGCTCGTCCGCGCGCCGCCGGCGCTGCTCGTCGAAGGCCAGCTCGCCGCGCGTGTAGGCGCGGTAGTGGCCGTGGACGTCGTCGCGCCACACGGCGAGCATCTCCGGCTCGCGCGACGCGGGGACGTCCGGCATGAACTCCCGCCGCACCGCCCCGACGGCGTCGCCGAACGCGCCGCGGGTGTCCACGAGCGTGTCGTCGACGTCGAACAGCACGCCCTCGATCGTCCCGGCCGCGGGCCGCTCGGCGGCCGCGTCGACCGCGCTGCTGGTCATCGGCGCGGTCACTCGGCCGGCTCGGCAGCGGCGTCGGCGAGCCGGGCGATCGCGGCGTCGATGCGCGCGAGCGTGCGCTCGCGCCCCAGCACCTGCAGCGACTCGAACAGCGGCAGGCCCACCGTGCGGCCGGTGACGGCCACGCGGACCGGGGCCTGGGCCTTGCCGAGCTTGAGGCCGTGCTTCTCCCCCACCGCGGTCACGGCGTCCTTGAGCGGCTCCGCCTCCCACGGCTCGAGCGCGGCGAGCGCGGCACGGGCGTCGGGCAGCAGCTCGGCGGCCGGCGGCTTCATGGCCTTGGCCCAGGACTGCTCGTCGCGCACCGGCTCGTCGAGGAACAGGAAGTCGACGTTGGTCGTGATCTCGCTCAGCAGCGCGACGCGGGTCTGGGCCAGCGGCGCGACGGCGGCGAACGCCTCGGCGTCGAACTGCTCCTCGGTCCACGGCGCGCGCGGCGTGTGCAGCCACGGGTCGCACGCGGCCACGAAGTCCTCGACGCTCAGCGCGCGGACGTACTCGCCGTTGAACGCCGTGAGCTTCTTGACGTCGAAGAAGGCCGAGGCGGAGTTGACGTCGGCGACGTCGAACCGGCGCACCAGCTCGTCGAACGGCAGGATCTCCTCGTCGTTGCCCGGCGCCCAGCCCAGCAGCATGAGGTAGTTGACCATCGCCTCGGGCAGGATGCCGTCGGCCAGGTAGTCCTCGAGCGCCACCTTGTCGCGGCGCTTGGACAGCTTCTGGCGCTTCTCGTTGACGATGACCGGCAGGTGCGCCCACACCGGCGGCGTGGCGCCCAGGGCCTCCCACAGCAGCTGCTGCTTGGGCGTGTTGGGCAGGTGCTCCTCGCCGCGGATCACGTGGGTGATCCGCTCGTCCATGTCGTCGACGACGTTGGCCAGCAGGAACACCGGCGAGCCGTCGCCGCGGGCGATGACGAAGTCCTCGATCGCGTCGTTGGGGAACACCGGGTTGCCACGGACCAGGTCGACGACGTGGGTCTCGCCCTCGTCCGGGGTGCGGAAGCGCAGCGCGCGGCCGGGCGCGTAGTCCAGGCCGCGGTCCCGGCAGAAGCCGTCGTAGCCGGAGTGCGGGTTGCCGGTGCGCGCCGCCACGTCCTCGCGGGTGCAGTCGCAGTAGTAGGCGCGGCCGGCCTCGAACAGCCGCCCGGCGGCCTCGGCGTGCAGGCCGGCGTTCTGCGACTGGAAGTACGGGCCCTCGAACGTCGGGTCCTCGGCGTGCATGCCGAGCGCGGCGAGGGCGTCGAGGATGCCCTGGGTCCACTCGGGCTTGTTGCGGGCGGCGTCGGTGTCCTCGACGCGCAGCACGAACGTGCCGCCCGACCGCTTGGCGACTGCCCAGTTGAACAGCGCCGACCGGGCGCCGCCGACGTGGAACATGCCCGTGGGCGACGGGGCGAAGCGGACGCGGACCTGGGTGGACGAGCTGGGCGAAGTCACGGTGCCAGCCTAGTTGCCGACGACGGCGTCCCGGTCGCCGGCGCCGGCCGCGACCCGCTCGTGCACCTCGAGCACCCACACGCCGCGGCGCTCGGTGCGCACGGGCGCGAGCCCGGCGTCGGCCAGCGCGCCACGGATCGCGGCGGGCCGGTGCACGACGAACCGCCAGTCGCTGCCGCGCAGCCGCGGGTAGGCGGCGCAGACCGCGGCCCCGAGCCGCACCCACCAGGCGTCGCGCGGGTAGCTGATCACAACCTGGCGGCGCGCCTTGGCGGCTGCGGCGGCCAGCAGGCGCGGGGCGTCCGGGTAGCAGCACAGCACCTTGAGCAGCACGACGACGTCGGCGGGCGCGGTCAGGCCGGGCCGGGCGGCGAAGTCGCCGGCACGGCGCACGCACCGGCCGGTCAGGCCGTGCTCGGCCAGCAGGCCGGCGGCGACGGCGTCGTACGCCCCCGACAGCTCGACGCACTCGGACCGGCGCATCCCGGCGCGCAGCAGCTCGACGGTCAGGTCGCCGACGCCGGCGCCGACCTCGAGCAGCGTCTCGCCGCGCACGACGCCCGCCCGGTACAGCTCCACGACCCGGCGGGGGTCCCAGGTCAGGCCGGAGCGGCGGAAGCGCGCGGCGTCGTGCCGCGCCATCCGGTCGTCGAAGACCCGGTCGTACCCCTGCAGCGGCTCGGGCGGCTCGCAGCACGCGGACATGGGGTCATGAAAGCACGGGCGGCGCCGTGCGGCGCCGCCCGTGCTCGGCGGGGTGGGTGCGGGGTGTCAGTCGCGGCGCAGCACCGGGTTGCGCAGCACGCCGATGCCCTCGACCTCGCACTCGACGACGTCGCCGTGGTCGACCAGGCCGACGCCCGCCGGGGTGCCGGTGAGGATGACGTCGCCCGGCAGCAGCGTCATCGCCTGCGACACGTACGAGACCAGGAACGGCACGTCCAGCACCATGTCGGCCGTGCGGCCGTCCTGCTTGAGCTCGCCGTTCACGCGGGAGCGGACGGCCACGTCCTCGGGGTCGAGGTCGGTGTCGATCCACGGGCCGAGCGGGAGCGAGCTGTCGAAGCCCTTGGCGCGCGCCCACTGCCCGTCGGTGCGCTGGGCGTCGCGGGCCGTGACGTCGTTGGCCACGGTGTAGCCCAGCACGTACGACAGCGCCGACTCCGGCGTCGCGCCCTTGCAGACCTTGCCGATGACGACGGCGAGCTCGGCCTCGTAGGAGACCTCCTGCGTCCAGTCCGGCAGCACGACCGGGTCGTCCGGGCCCACCACGGCGGTGTTCGGCTTGAAGAACAGCAGCGGGTGCGTCGGCACGTCGCCGCCCATCTCCTTGGCGTGGTCGGCGTAGTTCTTGCCGACGGCCACCACCTTGGAGCGCGGGATCACCGGCGCGAGCAGCCGGACGCCGTCGCCCAGCTCGATGCGCTCGCCCGTGGGCATGGCCGGCATGTACAGCGGGTCGCCGCCCAGCACGGCGAGGTAGGTGGTGTCGCCCTCGGTCTGGACGAGGCCGAAACGGGGGTCGTCTCCGGTGGTGAATCTCGCGATGCGCACGGGCACAGGGTATGCCTGGGGCCGCCCGGGGGCCGTCAGGCCCGGGCGAGCACCTCGCCGTGCAGGATGGCGAACCAGCCGTCCGGCGCCTGGGCCCAGGCGAGCCAGTCCTGCGCGAGCTGCTCGAGCGCGACGTCGTCGGCCAGGCCCGACTCCTTGGCCTGCCCCGCGAAGTTCGACGCGACGCAGCGCTCGGCCCACACCTGGCCCCACCACTGGCGGTCGGTGGGCGTGGCGTAGCACCACGACGACGCGGACGGCACCATCTGCGCGACGTCGAACCCGGCCTGCTGCACCCACGAGAACAGGCGGCGGCCGGCGTCGGGCTCGAACCCGTAGGCGTGCGTGACCTCGTGGTACAGGGTGTTCCACTCGGTCAGCCCCGGGGACTCGGGGTACCAGGCCATCGCGGCGTAGTCGGCGTCGCGCACGGCGACCAGCCCGCCGGGGCGGGCCACGCGCTTCATCTCGCGCAGCGCCGCGACCGGGTCGGACAGGTGCTGCAGCAGCTGGTGGGCGTAGACGACGTCGAAGGTGTCGTCCTCGAACGGCAGCTCGTAGGCGTTGGCCTGCTCGAACCGGACGTGGGAGAAGCCGACGGCGTCGGCGTGGTTGCGGGCCGCCTCGAGCACGGTCTCGGAGGCGTCGACGCCCACGACCTCGCCGCCGGGCAGCAGCCGGGCGAGGTCCACGGTGACCGTGCCCGGGCCGCAGCCGACGTCGAGCAGCGTCATGTCGTCGCGCAGGTGCGGCAGCAGGAAGCCCGCCGAGTTCTGCGCCGTGCGGGCCCGGTGGGCGCGCAGCACGGACTCGTGGTGACCGTGCGTGTAGGACTCGGACTCCTTGCTGGGCACCGTGTGGTGGGTGCTCGGGGCCTCGATCGCGTCGGTGAGGTCGGCGCCGGCGGGGTGCTCGGGGTCGCGTTCCATGCGCAGGTCGGTCATGGCCACCACCGTAGTGACCCGGGACGACGGCGACACGCAGGTTCTCACGGTGCGGACCGGGTGCGTTCGGGGCGGCGCCTGCCAGGATCGTGCCCATGACAGCGGACACCGCCCGGGCGGGCTGGCTGCGCCGGCACGGCGCGCTGCTCCTGGGCGGCCCGGGCCGGGTCACGGGCGTCGACCTCGCCCGCGGGATCGCGGTGCTCGGCATGTTCACGGCGCACGTCGGGGTCACCACCGCCGACCTGGGGACGCTGCCGGGGTGGCTGTCGCTGGCGCACGGGCGCTCGTCGATCCTCTTCGCCCTCGTGGCCGGCGTGTCGCTCGCGCTGGTCACCGGCGGCCCGCGGCCGCTGGCGGGCGACGCGCTCGTGCGGGCGCGCACCCGGCTGCTGGTGCGGTCGGTGCTGCTGCTGGCGGTCGTGGCGCTGCTCGACCTGCTCGACACCCCGGTGCTGCTCATCCTCGGCTTCTACGCCTGCTACTTCGTGCTGGCCCTGCCGTTCCTGCGCTGGCCGGCCCGCCGGCTCGCGGTCGCGGCGGCCGTCGTCGCCGTCGTCGGGCCGCCGCTCGCGCTGTGGGGGCCCACCGTGCTCGCCCGCGCCGGGCTGCGCCTGCCGCAGGACGGCTCCGGCGCCGTGACCGACTTCGTGCTCACCGGCGCCTACCCCGCGGTCGTGTGGATGGCCTACGTCTTCGCCGGCATGGCCGTGGGGCGCTGCGACCTGCGGTCGGACAACCTCCGCACCGGGCTCGTGGCGGGCGGCCTGGGGGCGGCCGCCGTGTGCGGGATCGTCTCCGGCGTGCTCGTCGACGGCGCCGGCGGGCAGCGGGCGCTCGAGGCGCAGGCCGACGCCGCGTCGGTCACCCCGGGCGCGTGGTCGGCCCCGTGGCCGCCGCCGGCGTACCTCGTCCTGTCCGGGCCGCACCACGACACCACCCTCGAGGCCGTCGGCTCCGGCGGCTTCGCCCTCGCGGTGCTGGGCCTGTGCCTGTACGCCGGCCGCGTCGGCGCCCGCGTGCTCGCGCCGCTGGCCGCCGTCGGCGCGGCGGCGCTGACGGTGTACTCGCTGCACATCGTGGCGATCTGGCGCTGGGACCTGGTGGGCTCCGAGACGAACCGCCCGCTCGCGGTCATGGTCGTGGTCACGCTGGTCGCCGCGACGGCGTGGCGGTTCCTCCTGGGCCGGGGGCCGCTGGAGCGGCTGCTGGCGTGGGTGGCGACGCGGGCGGCGCCGGCAGGACCGCGCGACGCCGCGCCGCAGCGGCCCTGACGCCGGCCTGGTCAGAGCGAGACGCTGCCCCGCACCACCGTGCGGGTCTCGCCGCCCACCCAGACCTCGCCGCGCCGGTCCAGCCCCACGTGCACCCGCCCGCGCCGGCGCAGCGCCGTGCCCTGCGAGGCCACGTACGCCGGCGGCAGCACGCTGCCGGCCAGCCACTGCCCCAGGCCGGCGTTGAGGCTGCCCGTGACCGGGTCCTCGCCGATGCCCTCGATGAACGCGCGCACCTCGACGTCGGCGTCGCCGGGCGCCGCCTCGTCCTCGTCCGCCCACGGCCCGACGACGCCGACCTTGAGGCCGCGCATCGCCACCGGGTCGGGGTCGAGCGCCAGCACCGCGGCGGCGTCGCGCAGCAGCACCGCCATCCAGCCCGGGCCGTTGTCCACCCAGGCGGCGTCGACGACGTCGTCCGGCCGGGCACCCAGGGCGGCGACCGTCCGCTCGAGCTCCGCCGGGTCCACCGGGCCGGAGCGCTCGAGCGGCGGCGCCTGGAACGCGAGCCGCGCCCCGCCGCCGGCGACCGGCGTCTGGCGCACCGTGACGAGCCCGACGGCGCATTCCTGCACGACGTCGGTGCCGGTGGGCGCGGCGGCGGGCCGCCCGCCGGCCTCCAGCCACGCGTGCGCGCTGCCGAGCGTCGGGTGCCCGGCGAACGGCAGCTCCCCCGTCGGGGTGAAGATCCGCAGCCGGTAGTCGGCGCCCTGCCGGGTGGGCCGCAGCAGGAAGGTGGTCTCCGAGAGGTTGGTCCAGCGCGCGAACGCGGCCATCTGCTCGTCGGTGAGGCCGTCGGCGTCGTGCACCACGGCGACCGGGTTGCCGAGCAGCGGCCCGGAGGAGAACACGTCGACCTGGTGGAAGGGCAGGGTGCGGGTCACGCCGCCACCGTAGCGGCCGCGCGCCCGGACCCGCCGCAGCGCCGCCGTACCCTGGAGGGCGTGCCCTCCACCACCGCTGTCGCCGCGCTGCCGCGCGCCGCGTGGCTGCCGCGCGCGCAGGCGCACGCCGAGCGCGCCGACCGGCTGACCGCCGTCTGGCGCGAGGCGCACGACGCGGGGCGCAGGCACGCGATCGAGGACTTCCTGTTCACCTACTACCCCACCCGGCCCGGCGCGCTGCGCCGCTGGCACCCGGGCGCCGGCGTCGTGCTCGCCGTCGACGCCGACGACGAGCGGCTCGGCTGGCGCTGGCACCGCGCCGTCGCCCTGCCGGACGGCGGCACCGGCGCGACGCTCGACGTCGCCGCGTTCCTCGCCGACCGCGGCGACGCCGTGCGGTACGTGCGCGCCCTGGTGGGCGCGACGGCGGCCCGCCCGGGCACGTTCGGCTGCTTCGGCCTGCACGAGTGGGCGATGGTCTACCGCGACGGCGCCGAGGGCCGCGACCACCGCCACCCGCTGCCGCTGCGGCTGGGCACCGACGGCACGGACGCCGTCGTCGAGACCCACCGCATCACGTGCTCGCACATCGACGCGTTCCGGTTCTTCACGCCGCAGGCGCGCGGGCGCAACCAGCTGCAGCCCACCCGCGAGACGCAGGTGGCGCTCGAGCAGCCCGGCTGCCTGCACGCCAACATGGACCTGTACAAGTGGTGCCTCAAGCTCGGCCCGGCGGTGCCGGGCGACCTGCTGCTCGACGCGTTCGAGCTGGCCCGCGACGTCCGGTACACCGACATGCAGGCCTCGCCGTACGACGTCGCGGCGTACGGGCTGGACGCGGTCGCGATCGAGACGCCCGAGGGCAAGGCCGAGTACGTGCGCCGCCAGCGACGGTTCGCCGCACGGGCCCAGGAGCTGCGTGGGCGGCTGCTCGCCGTGTGCGACGCCCTGCTCGAGGAGGCCTGAGCGTCCCCGAGGGGCCGTGGGCCAGGGGCGTGGGTCAGGGGCGCGGGTCAGGGGCGCGCGGGCTCGCCGCCGGAGAGCTTCTCCAGGTGCCGCGCCGGGATGCGGTTGCGCTCGTAGGTGATGGTCGAGTAGCCGTGCGGCGCCGGCCGGCCGTCGGGCCCGAGGTGCACGAACACGATCTTCTCGATCACGAGGATCTGCTGGCGCGTGAACAGGTTGCGCACCTCGGCGCGCATGGTCAGGGACGTGCGGCCGAAGTGCGTGGCCAGCAGGCCCATCTCGACGATGTCGCCCTGGCGCGCGGAGTCGACGAAGTTGATCTCCGACATGTACTTGGTCACGACGCTCTCGCTGCCGAGCTGGATGATGGCGTAGATCGCCGCCTCCTCGTCGATCCAGCGCAGCAGGCTCCCGCCGAACAGCGTGCCGTTCGCGTTGAGGTCCTCGGGCCGCACCCACTTGCGGGTGCGGAAGATGATCTCGTCGTCCTGGGCCATGCCGACATCAGCCATGCCCTCATCATCGGACCGGGCGCGGGCCTCCACCGCTCGCAGGCGGGTGTTTGCGACGATCGTCACGTGATCGAGCGCTTCCCCGCCGCCCCGCCCGCGGGCCCCGTGGCCGTGCCCCGGGTGGTGCGCCGCCTCGCCGGCGACGACCGCGTGACGCCGGTGTGGCGCAACGAGCTGGGCGGGCTGACCTTCCGGCTCGACCCCGCCGGCGGGGGCCCGGCGCGGTTCGTCAAGTGGTCCCCCGCCGCGACGGGCCTCGACCTCGAGGCCGAGGCCGCGCGCCTGGAGTGGGCCGGGACCTGGACGCCAGTGCCGCGCGTGCTCGACCACGGCACGGTCGACGACGACGGTGCGGCGGGTGCCGACGCCGGGCCCGCGCAGTACCTGGTGACTGCCGCGCTGCCCGGCCGCTCCGCCGTCGACCCGCGCTGGCTGGCCGAGCCGGCGACGGCGGCCCGCGCGCTCGGCGCGGGCCTGCGAGCGCTGCACGACGCGCTGCCCGTGGCCCGGTGCCCCTTCGACTGGGGCGTCCGCGAGCGCCTCGCCCGCTCCGGGCCGGACGTCCCGCCGCGCGCCGCGGCGGAGCGCGCCGCGCTCGCCGCCGACGCGCCCGACGTCGACCGCCTCGTCGTGTGCCACGGCGACGCCTGCGCGCCCAACACGCTGCTCGACGACGCCGGGCGCTGGAGCGCCCACGTGGACCTCGGCCGGCTCGGCGTGGCCGACCGGTGGGCCGACCTGGCCGTCGCGGCGTGGAGCACCGAGTGGAACTACGGGCCCGGCTACGACCACCTCGTCTACGAGGCCTACCGCATCGAGCCCGACGCCAAGCGGATCACCTACTACCGCCGGCTGTGGGACGCGACGTGAACGGGCCCCGACCGAGAGCTCGCTGCTCTCCGTCGGGGCCCGGGCGTCGCCGGCGCGGCCGGCGTCGGCACGTCAGTCAGTCAGTCCGTCAGTACTGCTGGACCTCGACGATGCGGAACTCGGCGCCCTGGTAGGCCTGCAGCTCCTCCTCGTCGACGACGAGCTGGAACACGTCCACCGACTCGGACTGGCCGGAGCCCAGCTCCGAGGTCATCGCGTAGTCGTCACCGATGCGGGCGCCGCTGGCGTCGACCGCCTCGATCTGCACGTTGTAGCTGTGCGCCTCGTCCGCCTTGTTGGTCAGGGTGACCGGCAGCGCGGAGGTCACGAGGCCGTACTCGTCGACCGACCCCTCGAAGGCGCCGAGCTCGACGGTGAGGTCCTCGGCGAGGATCTGCTCCGTGGCGCTGCCGTCGACGCGGCTGAGCGCGTCGTCGGCCTCCGCGGAGGCCGAGGCCACGGCCTCGTCGAGCTCGTCCGCCGCGTTGCTCACGCCGGCGGCGAACAGCACGTTCACGGTGATGCCCACGACGATCGCGAGGGCGCCCAGGATGATGCCGGTCAGCGCCATCCCCTTGCCGGCCGCGACCTTCTTGGCCTTGACGAGGCCGATGATGCTGAGGACCAGGCCGACGACGGCCAGCACGATGCCGCCGACGTTGAGCACCGGGATGAACGACCCGAGCAGGCCGAGGAGCGCGACCACGAAGCCGGCGATCGCCAGGCCGTTGCCCTTCGGGGCGGGGGCCGGCGCGCCGGGCACCGGCTGGTCGGCCTGGGGCGCCGTCGGGGCCGGGGTGGTCTCGGGGAACGGTGCGGACATGAAGGTTCTCCTTGCAGGGTTCGCCCGTCGGCACGAGCTGGTGGGTGGGTGTCGCCGACGGCGGCAGGTGACGATAGGCATGCCACTTGCGACGCCTGCACCATTCCGCCCGGTTTGGGCGTTTTTTCACCCGCTATTCACCCGCTCAGGGCACCCGCCGCTCCCCCGGCGCGGCCGCCGCGGCGTGCGGGACAATGGCGGGACGATGACGACCGCCACCACGACCGCCGCGCCCGCCACCCCGCGTCCCGCCGGGACCCTGATCCCGTACCTGCCCGCGCCGACGGGCGGCGACCCCGACCCGGACTTGCTGTTCGAGAGCTTCGCGCAGTGGGCGGCCGAGGGCGGCCGGCCCCTGTACCCGCACCAGGAGGAGGCGCTCCTGGAGCTGATGACCGGCTCGCACGTGGTGCTGGCGACGCCCACCGGCTCGGGCAAGTCGATGGTCGCGATGGGCGCGCAGTTCGCCGCGCTGGCCGCGCACCGCTCGGGCCGCGGCGGGCGCACCTACTACACGGCCCCGCTCAAGGCGCTGGTCAGCGAGAAGTTCTTCGACCTCGTGGCGGCGTTCGGCTCCAAGAACGTCGGGATGATGACGGGCGACTCGGCGGTCAACCCCGACGCTCCGATCATCTGCTGCACCGCGGAGATCCTGGCCAACCTCGCGCTGCGCCGCGGCGCCGAGGGCTCGGGCGCCGCCGAGGACGCCATCGCCCAGGTCGTCATGGACGAGTTCCACTTCTACGGCGACCCGCAGCGCGGGTGGGCCTGGCAGGTGCCGCTGCTGGAGCTGCCGCGCACCCAGTTCCTGCTGATGTCGGCCACCCTCGGCGACACCACCCGGCTGCGCGAGGACCTCGAGACTCGCACGGGCCGGCCGGTCGCCGAGGTCGCCGGCGCCGAGCGGCCTGTGCCGCTGACCTTCTCCTACGTCGTCGAGCCGCTCACCGAGGTGATCGAGGAGCTCGTCACCACGCACCGCGCGCCGGTGTACGTCGTGCACTTCACGCAGAAGGAGGCGGTGGAGCGGGCGCAGTCGCTGCTGAGCATGAACGTGGCGTCCAAGGCGGAGAAGGAGGCCATCGCCGCCGAGATCGGCGCCTTCCGGTTCGGCACCGGGTTCGGCCGCACGCTGAGCAAGTTCCTGCGCCACGGGGTGGGCGTGCACCACGCCGGCATGCTGCCCAAGTACCGCCGCCTGGTGGAGCGGCTGACCCAGCGCGGGCTGCTCAAGGTGGTCTGCGGCACCGACACGCTCGGGGTGGGCATCAACGTGCCGATCCGCACGGTGCTCATGACGTCGCTGGTGAAGTTCGACGGCGAGCGCATGCGCCACCTCACCGCCCGGGAGTTCCACCAGATCGCCGGGCGGGCCGGGCGCGCCGGGTTCGACACCGTGGGCGAGGTGCTGGTCATGGCGCCCGACCACGTCGTCGAGAACCGCCGGGCGCTGGCCAAGGCCGGCGACGACCCGAAGAAGCTCAAGAAGATCGTGCGCAAGAAGGCGCCGGCCGGGGCGGTCAACTGGACCGACTCGACGTTCGAGCGGCTGCGCGACGCCGACCCGGAGCCGCTGGCCTCCCACTTCCGCGTCACCCACGCGATGGTGCTCAACGTGCTGGCCCGCACCCGCGACGAGCGGCACGAGCACGCCGACCCGGTGGACGCCATGCGGCACCTGCTGACGGCCAACCACGACACCGACGCCCAGAAGGCGCAGCACGTGCGCCAGGCCTTCCGCATCTACCGCTCGCTGCGCCAGGCCGGTGTCGTGGAGAAGGTCCGCGTGCCCGACGACGCCCACCCCGCCGGCTGGCGCCCGTCGGTGCGGCTCGAGGTGGACCTGCCGCGCGACTTCGCGCTCAACCAGCCGCTGTCGCCGTTCGCGCTGGCGGCCATGGACCTGCTCGACGTCGAGTCCCCCACGCACGCCCTCGACGTCGTCTCGGTCATCGAGGCCACCCTCGACGACCCGCGCCAGATCCTCTACGCCCAGCAGAACGCCGCCCGCGGCGAGGCCGTGGCCGCGATGAAGGCCGAGGGCTACGAGTACGAGGAGCGCATGGCGCTGCTGGAGGACGTCACCTGGCCGCGGCCGCTGGTCGACCTGCTCGAGCCCGCGTTCGCCACCTACAAGCAGTCCAACCCGTGGGTGGCCGACGCCGAGCTGGCCCCCAAGTCCGTGGTGCGCGACATGGTCGAGCGTGCCATGACGTTCGCCGAGCTCGTCTCGCGCTACCAGCTCGAGCGCACCGAGGGCGTGGTGCTGCGCTACCTCGCCGACGCCTTCCGCGCCCTGCGCCAGGTGGTGCCCGACGAGCACCGCACCGAGGAGGTCGCCGAGATCGTCGAGTGGCTCGGCGAGCTGGTGCGCGGCGTCGACTCCTCGCTGCTGGACGAGTGGGAGCGGCTGGCCAACCCCGTGGACGACGACGCCGACGCGGTCGTGGAGGGCGAGCTGGCCGACGCGGGCGCCGAGGCGCCGGCGCGGCCGGTCACCGGCAACCCGCGCGCGTTCCGCCGGCTGGTGCGCAACGCGCTGTTCCGCCGCGTCGAGCTCGCCGCGCGCGAGGACTACACCGCCCTCGGCGCGCTCGACGGGCGCGGCGGCTGGCCCGCCGACGCGTGGGCCGAGGCGCTGGACCCGCTGTTCGAGGCGCAGGGGGACGACGCGATCGGGATCGACGCGGGGGCGCGCTCGGCCGCGCTGCTGACGATCCTCGAGCCGGGCGCCGAGACGCCGTCGGGCGAGAAGGTGGAGCCCGGCACGTGGTGGGTGCGCCAGGTGCTCGACGACGCCGACGGCGACCACGACTGGGCGATCACCGCCCTGGTGGACCTCGCGGCGTCGGACGAGGCCGGCGCCGTCGTGCTCACCGTGCTGGCGGTCGGCCCGGTCGCCTGACGCGGCGTCCGGCCGGGCCTCGCGCCTCGGCCGGGCCTCGCGCCTCGACCCGGCGCAATGCCCTGGCCCGCCGCGCGGGCCGCGTGGCAGGGTCGCGCCATGGTCGCCTTCGTCTCCCACGTCACCGTCGACTGCCGCGACGCGTACGCCCTGTCGCAGTGGTGGAAGCCCGTGCTGGGCTACACCGACGACCCCGCCGACCCGAACGCGCCGGGCCACACCGAGTGCCTGATCGTGGACCCCGCCGGCGCCGGGCCGACGCTGCTGTTCATCGAGGTGCCCGAGCCCAGGGGCGCCAAGAACCGCCTCCACCTCGACCTTCGCCCGCGCGAGCAGCCCCAGGAGCAGGAGCTCGCGGACCTGCTCGCGCACGGCGCGACGGTGGTCGACGACCGCCGGGGCATCTACGGCCCGGGCTCCGGCTGGGTGGTGCTCGCCGACCCGGAGGGCAACGAGTTCTGCATCCTGAAGTCCCCGGCCGAGCGGGCCGCCTGGCTCGCGGCGCAGGCCGCCAGCGAGGAGGTCGCCGCGGAGCGCTAGCCCCTACCCGCCCGGCAGCACACCGAGGCCGCGCAGCATCGTGGCCAGCCCACCCGCGTACGCGAGCACCACCAGCACCCGCCGCGTCGCCTCCCGGGACACCACCCGGGCCAGGCGGTCGCCCACGACGACGGCGGCCACGCAGGCCACGGCGATCGCCACCCACGCCCACGGGTCCAGGTGGGGCAGCCGCGCGTCGGTGAGCAGCAGCTTGGAGCCCATGGCGCCCATCGCGTTGACGACGAAGAAGGGCTGCAGCGTGGCGGCGAACCGGACGGGGTCCCACCGGTCGAGCACCGAGTAGGCGGCCAGGGGCGGCCCGCCGATGCCGGCGGCCACGCTGCCCGCGCCGCTGAGGCTGCCGGCCACGGCGGCGGGCCAGCGCGCGCCCGCGGGCCACCAGCGGCGGTCCGAGCGCAGGCGGCCGGCCAGCAGCGCGACGCTCATCCCGACGATCACCACGGCGCCCACGGTGACCTCCAGCGCGGCGTCGCTCGCGTCGCGCAGCAGCAGCGCGCCGGGGACCGTGGTGCACACCGACGCGACGGCCATGACGGCGAACCGGCGCCAGTCCACCTTCCGCACCACCCGGGTCAGGATGAGCAGCGCGCTCGTGGAGCCGCAGAGGTTCACCATGAGCACGCCCTGCTCCGGCCCGAGCAGCAGCACCATGAACGGCCCCGCCACCATGGCGAAGCCGAGCCCGGTGACGCGCTGGAGCGAGCCGCCCACCACGATCGCGACGAGGAGGAGGGCCAGCAGCACGGCTCCACCCTAGGTGCCGCGCGTGCCCTGGGCACCGGCCGACGGCGCCGGCCCGCCGCGAGCCGCGCCGCCGCCGGGTGAGGTTGCGGCGCCACGGGTGGAATGTCGTCGCTTCGGCGCGCGCGGTCCGGCAGGATGCCGGTCGTGGCCAAGAAGTCCGACCGCGCCCCCGCCGGCACGCCCGCCGTGGCGCTCCTGGAGCGCGAGGGCGTCCCGCACACCCTGCACGCCTACTCCCACGACCCGGCCGCGGGCCTCAGCTTCGGCATGGAGGCCGCCGCGACCCTGGGCCTCGATCCCGCGCAGGTCTTCAAGACGCTCGTCGCGGACGTCGACGGGCGGCTCGTGGTGGCCGTCGTGCCGGTCGACCGCCAGCTCGACGTCAAGGCGCTGGCCCGCGCCACCGGCGGCAAGCGGGCGGCCCTGGCCCCGCCGCCGGCGGCCGAGCGCGCCACCGGCTACGTGGTGGGCGGCATCTCGCCCCTCGGGCAGAAGCAGCGGCTCACCACGGTGGTCGACGGCTCGGCGCTCGGGTTCGACGTCGTCTACGTCTCCGGCGGACGCCGCGGGCTCGACGTCGGGCTCGCGCCCGCCGACCTGGTGCGCCTCACCGGCGCCACGACGGCGGCGCTGGCGCGCTGACCACGCACGGCGACCGCGTCGGCGGCGCCGTCGTGGCGCCGGCGGCGTCAATGGGTCGCGGGTGCGGCGTGGTCGCGCGCGTCAGGCGCGCCGGTAGGTGGGCAGCAGCGCGTCGCTCGGCACGATCTCCTTGCCCAGCGGCATGAGCGAGATCGGGATGAGCTTGAGGTTCGCCCAGCCGAGCGGGATGCCGACGATCGACACGAACAGCGGGATCGACGTGACGACGTGCCCGATCGCCAGCCAGATGCCGGCCACCAGCAGCCAGACCACGTTGCCCAGCGCCGCGCCGACGCCCGACGTCGGCTTCTCGACCACGGTGCGGCCGAACGGCCACAGCGCGAACGCGGCGATCCGGAAGGCGGCGATGCCCCACGGGATCGTCACGACCAGCACGCAGCAGATCACGCCGGCGAGGGCGTAGCCGAGGGCGAGCCACAGGCCCGAGAGCACGAGCCAGATGATGTTCAGCAGCGTCTTCATGGTGTCCCCATCCTCCCCGCGCCGGGCGTCCCGCGGCATCCGGGAGCACCCTGACGCCTCCCCCGATCCTGCCGCCGCCCGTCCCGGACGGGCAGCCACCGGCTCAGCGACCGGCGGTTCGCGGACCGGCGGTTCGTAGACTGGGCGCCATGCCCTCGACCTCCGGGATCGCCTCCCGGCTCGCCGCCGTGCGCGCCCGCATCGACGCCGCAGCCACCGCCGCGGGCCGCGCGCCGCACGACGTCCGCCTGCTGCTGGCCACCAAGACCCAGGACGCCGCCACGGTGCTCGAGGCGCTCGACGCCGCAGCCGACCTGGCCGACCGGGCCGGGGACCCGCGCCCCGTGCTGGTCGGCGAGAACCGGGTGCAGGAGCTCGTGGCCAAGGCGCCGGACCTCGCCGCTCACGTCGCCGCGGGCCGGCTCGAGGTGCACATGATCGGCCACCTGCAGCGCAACAAGGCCAACCAGCTGCTGGCCACCGCGTCCTGCCTGGAGACCGTCGACACGCTCGACCTCGCCCGCGCGCTGTCGGCCCGCTGCGCGCGCGACGGGCGTGAACTGGCGGTCATGGTGCAGGTCAACGTCTCCGGCGAGGCGAGCAAGTCCGGCGTGGCGCCGGACCACGCCGCGGAGCTGGCCACCGGCGTCGCGGCCCTGCCCGGCCTGCGCCTGACCGGGTTCATGACGATCGGGGCGCGCGCCGAGGACGAGGCCGTGGTGCGCGCCGGGTTCGCGCGCCTGCGCGAGGTCAGCGACGCCGTCGTGGCCAGCGGCGCGCCCGGCACCGCGGAGGCGCGCGAGCTGTCCATGGGCATGACCGGCGACCTGGAGCTCGCGATCGCGGAGGGCGCGACGATCGTGCGGGTCGGCACCGCCGTGTTCGGGGCGCGCCCCGCCCCGGCGGCGCCGCCGGAGGTTTAGCGGGCCGGGACCAGCGCGGCGCC
>NZ_WUWN01000056.1 GCF_009846865.1 Puerhibacterium puerhi | reverse complement strand
TGGCCCGGCGGCCGGCGCGCGTGGCGGTCGCCCTGCTGGCCGGGGCCGCCGGCGCCGCCCTCGTGCTCGCGGCCCTGGCCGCGGCCGGCGGCTCCGCTGAGGCCGGGGTGGTGAGCCCGGCGACGGGACGGCTCGTGCTCGGGGCCCTGCTGCTCTACGCGGCGTCGGGCACCTGGGCCGACGGCCTGCGGTCGTTCGGCGCCCAGCCGGTGCCCGGCGGCCTGCTGCCGGGCGGTGCACGCTCCGTGCTCGCGCAGCACGCCGTTGTCCCCGCCGCCGCGGCCGTGCTCGCGACGGCCCTGGGTGCCGGCGTCCTGGCGGCCCGCGGCGAGCTCGCGGGCGGCGTGCTGCCGGCCGCGGGCGCCTGGCTGCTGCTGGTGCTGGCGACCCGGGCCTGGGTCTCCGGCGGCACCCTGGTGCCGGCGTCGCTGTTCACCCCGGTGTCCACGCCGATGGGCGACGCCTCCGTGCTCGTGGTGGCGTCCTGGTACGTGCGCGGGTGGCTGCTGCTCGGCGCGGCGGCCTGGCTCGGCGCCCTGCTCGAGGGCGCCGCGGCCGTGCTGGTGCCCGCCGGGACCGCCGCCGTCCTGGCCCTGCTTGCCGCCGAGCGCGCCGACCGGGTCTGAGCCGCCTCGACGGACCGGCTCGCCAGGCACCCCGAGGCGCAGGTTAGGCTCACCTCACCATGACCGACACCGCCTCGCCCGTCGCCCCCGTCCCAGCGCCCGCCGCGCCGCCCCGCCGCAAGGGGGTGCCGCACACCGTCACGGTGGCGGCCAGCCGCCGCCTCACGCCGCACACGGTGCGCGTGACGCTGGCCGGCGACGAGCTGCGCACGCTCGACCCCACGCCGTACACGGACCGCTACGTCAAGCTCGTCATGGCGGAGCCGCAGGAGCCGGAGGGGCGCCCGGTGCTGCGCACGTACACGGTGCGCGCCGTGCGCGACGGCGAGTGGGACGTGGACGTCGTCGTGCACGGCGACGAGGGGTACGGCGGGCCCTGGGCCCTGGGCGTGCAGCCGGGGGAGACGGTGACGTTCCTCGGCCCCGGCGGCGGGTACGCGCCCGACCCGGACGCCGCGTGGCACCTGCTGGTGGGCGACGACTCCGCGCTGCCCGCGGTGGCCGCCGCGCTCGAGGCCATGCCGGCCGACGCCGTCGTCCGGGCCTTCGTGGAGGTGGCGAGCGAGGCCGACCGGCAGGAGCTCGCGACGACGGCGGACACCCGGGTCACGTGGGTCGTGCACGGCACGGGCAGCCTCGAGGACGCCGTCCTGGCGGCCCATGCCCGCGGCGAGCTGCCGGCCGGCGCGCCGCAGGCGTTCCTCCACGGGGAGGCCGGGTGCGTGCGGGTGCTGCGCCGCTGGGCGCGCGCCGAGCTCGGCGTCGCGCCGGAGCAGCTGTCGGCGTCCGGCTACTGGCGCCGCGGCGCCGACGACGAGCGGTGGCGCGCCGAGAAGCGTGCCTGGGTCGCGGCCGTCGCGCAGGACGACGCCGCGCTCGCCGGCGCCTGACCCGCGCGCCGGCGCCGGGCGTCAGAGCCCGAGCGCCCTCGCCAGGTCCTTCTTCACGCGCTCCAGCGCGGCGCGGGCCTCGGCGCGCACCTCGCCGACCGTCTCGTAGGAGGCGCGCGGCCCCACGGGGCGCACCACCTCGAGGTAGCACTTGACCTTGGGCTCGGTGCCGGAGGGGCGCACGACGACACGGGTGTCGTCGGCGGTGAGCAGCACGACGCCGTCGGTGGGCGGCAGGCTGTCGACGCCCGCCGACAGGTCGACGACCTTGGCGACGCCGCTGCCGGCGAGCGTGCGCGGCGGCGACATCCGCAGGCGCTTCATCGTCGCGGCGATCTCGTCGAGGTCGTCGAACCGCGCGGACAGCTGGTCGGTGAGGAACAGCCCGTTCTCGCGGGCGATGTCGTCGAGCTGGTCCACCAGCGAGCGGCCCTCGGCCTTGAGCCGGTTGGCGAGCTGGGCGATCGCGAGCGCGGCGGCCAGGCCGTCCTTGTCGCGCACGTGGCCCGGGTCGACGCAGTAGCCGAGCGCCTCCTCGTAGCCGAACACCAGGTTCGGCGTGCGGGAGATCCACTTGAAGCCCGTCAGGGTCGTGGCGTGCTGGATCCCGTGGCGTGCGGCGATCGCCGACAGCAGCCGGGAGCTGACCACGCTGCTGGCGAGCACGGCGCGGTGGTGCCCCGAGGCAGCCGCCGCGGCCTCCTGGCCCAGCAGGGCGCCGACCTCGTCGCCGTGCAGCATCCGCCAGCCCTGGGAGCTGGCCGACTCGACGCCCTGGTAGGTGCCGAGCCGGCGGTCGAGCACCGCGACGGCGCAGCGGTCGGCGTCCGGGTCGTTGGCGAGCACCAGGTCGGCGTCGCTCTCCTGGGCCAGCGCGATCGCCATGTCGATCGCGCCCTTCTCCTCCGGGTTCGGGAACGTCACCGTGGGGAAGTCGGGGTCGGGCTGCAGCTGCTCCTCGACGGGGACGACGTCGGTGAACCCGGCGTCGCGCAGCACGCGGGCCAGCACGCGCCCGCCCACGCCGTGCAGCGACGTCGTGACGATGCGGATGCGGCGCGGCGCGCCGTCGTTGAGCGTGCCCACGGCGGCGAGGTAGTCGTCGACGACCTCGCGGCCCAGCACCGTCCAGCCCTCGGCGGCGCGCGGCACCCCGGAGGCCGGGCCGACCGCGGCGATCTGCTCGGCGATCCGGGCGTCGTACGGCGGCACGATCTGCGCGCCCCGGCCGGCGTCGGTCACGACGCGGCCGCCCAGGTAGACCTTGTAGCCGTTGTCCTGCGCCGGGTTGTGCGACGCCGTGACCATGACGCCCGCGTCCGTGTCCAGGTGGCGCACCGCGTACGCCAGCACGGGCGTCGGCAGCGGCGCGGGCAGCATCAGCACCTCGATGCCCTGCGCCGTCATCACCTCCGCGGTGTCCCGGGCGAAGTCGGCCGAGCGGTACCGCGCGTCGTAGCCCACGACGACGCGGGGCGTCGCGCCGCGCCCGAGCGCCTCGAGCAGGTAGCGGCCCAGGCCGGCCGCGGCCGTCGTCACGACGGCGCGGTTCATCCGGTTCGGGCCGGCGGCCATCTCGCCGCGCAGGCCCGCGGTGCCGAACTGCAGCGAGCCGGCGAACCGGTCGCGCAGCTCGAGGACGTCGTCGGCGGACTCCTGCCCGCCGGCGGAGGCGCGGGCGATGAGCGCGCGCAGCTCCGCGCGGTCCTCGTCGTCGACGTCGTGCCGCACCCAGTCCTCGGCCTCGGCCAGCAGGGTGCGCAGGCCGGAGCCCCAGAACTCGTCGGCGTCGTCGTACGGCACGTCGGCCGCGGGGTCGTGCGACACGGGACCTACCTCCAGGTGGTGAGCGGACGCCGGGCTCAGACGAGCTTGACGACGCGGGCGAGCAGGTCGCTGATCACGGGCCCGGCCTTCGCGCCCGCCTCGAGCACCTCCTCGTGCGACAGGGGCTGCGGGCTGACGCCGGCGGCGAGGTTCGTCACCAGCGACATGCCCAGCACCTCCATGCCGCAGTGCCGGGCCGCGATCGCCTCGAGGCCCGTCGACATGCCGACGAGGTCGGCGCCCATGATGCCCGCCATGCGCACCTCGGCGGGGGTCTCGTAGTGCGGCCCGCGGAACTGCGCGTACACGCCCTCGGGCAGCGTCGGGTCGACCTGGCGGGCCAGGTCGCGCAGCCGCGGGGTGTACAGGTCCGTGAGGTCGACGAACGTGGGGCCCTCGAGCGGCGAGGCGCCGGTCAGGCTGATGTGGTCCTTGATGAGCACGACCTGGCCGGGGTGCCAGGACACGTGCAGGCCGCCGCAGCCGTTCGTCAGGACGACGGTCTGGCAGCCGGTGGCGGCGGCGGTGCGCACGCCGTGCGCGACGCGGCGCACGCCGCGGCCCTCGTACAGGTGGGTGCGCGAGCCGAGCACCAGCACCTGGCGCGTCGAGCCGTCGGCCCGCTCCACGCGGATCGAGCGGGTGGTGGCCACGTGGCCCGCCACGGCCGGCTTGGAGAAGCCGGGGATCTCCTCGGTGGGGATCTCCGCCACGACCTCGCCGAGCAGCTCGGCGGCGCCGCCCCACCCGGAGCCCAGCACGAGGGCGATGTCGTGCCCGGCCACGCCCGTCGCCTCGGCGATGTGCTCGGCCGCCGCGCGGGCGACGTCGAAGGGGTCGGTCGAGGGGTCGTCGATGTCGGGCACGAGACCCGTGACGGTGCTGCTGGAGGCCATGGTCCGAGGCTATCCGACGGCCTGGGAGAATGGCGCCGTGCCGAACGAGAACACCGCCACCGAAGTCGCCTCGTCCGCCCCGCTCCTCGCCCCGCCGGCCGGCGCGGCGAGCACCCCGGCCACCGCGGGGGAGGCCGCCGTCCGCAGCGCCCGCGAGGGCCAGCGTGTCGTCGTGCTCGGCGGCGGCCCCGGCGGGTACGAGGCCGCGCTCGTCGCGCGCCGCCTCGGGGCCGACGTCACGGTGGTCGAGCGGCAGGGGCTCGGCGGCGCGGCGGTGCTCACCGACGTCGTGCCGTCCAAGACGCTGATCGCCACCGCCGAGTGGCTGACGATCGCCGAGCGCGCGCCCGAGCTGGGCATCCGCACCGGCGGCGAGGCCCCCGCGGTGGACCTCGAGGCCGTCAACGCGCGCGTGCTGGCGCTCGCGGCGGCGCAGTCGGCCGACATCCGCGCGCGCCTCGAGCGCGAGGGCGTCGAGCTGGTGGCCGGCACGGGCCGCCTGGACGGGCCGTCGCGCGTGGTCGTGGCGCCCGAGGGTGGCGCGCGCGAGGTCACCCTGGAGGCCGACACGGTGCTCGTGGCCACCGGCGCCACCCCGCGCACCCTGCCGACGGCGCAGCCCGACGGCGAGCGGATCCTCACCTGGACCCAGCTGTACCGGCTGGACGCCCTGCCCGAGCGGCTGATCGTGGTGGGCTCGGGCGTCACCGGCGCGGAGTTCGCGGGGGCGTACCAGGCGCTCGGCTCCGACGTCGTGCTCGTCTCCTCGCGCGACCGGGTGCTGCCCGGCGAGGACGAGGACGCCGCCGAGCTGCTCGAGGGCGTGTTCCGCGGCCGCGGCATGACGGTGATGTCGCGCTCGCGGGCCCAGTCCGCCGAGCGCACCGCCGACGGCGTGGCCGTCACGCTCGCCGACGGACGCGTAATCGAGGGCTCGCACGTGCTGATCGCCGTCGGCGCGGTGCCGAGCACCCGCGGGATCGGCCTGGAGGAGGCCGGCGTGGCCCTGAGCGAGAGCGGCCACGTGCAGGTCGACCGGGTCTCGCGGACCACCGCCCGCGGCGTCTACGCGGCCGGCGACTGCACCGGCGTGCTCCCGCTGGCCTCCGTGGCCGCCATGCAGGGCCGGCTCGCCATGTCGCACGCCCTGGGCGACGCCGTCGCCCCGCTGCGGCTCGGCACCGTGGCGGCGAACATCTTCACCGCGCCGGAGATCGCCACCGTGGGCTACAGCGAGCGGCGCCTGCAGGAGCAGGGCTCGCGCTACGTCACGACGACGCTGCCGCTGGCGCGCAACCCGCGCGCCAAGATGCTCGGCATGCGCGACGGGTTCGTGAAGCTGTTCGCCCACCCCGAGGCCGGCGTGGTGCTCGGCGGCGTCGTGGTGGCGCCGCGGGCCAGCGAGCTCGTCTTCCCGATCACGCTCGCGGTCGCGCACCGGCTCACCGTCGACGACGTCGCCGACTCGTTCACGGTCTACCCGTCGCTGTCCGGGTCGATCGCGGAGGGCGCGCGCGTGCTGCACGCGCGCGACCGCGAGCGCGTGGTCTGACGCATGGTCTGACCGGCGCGCCGCCCGGGCCGCGCGCCGCCGCCGGCGGGCATAGCGTGGGACCGTGCACGTGCGACTCACCCCCGCGGAGGGGATGGCCCTGGCCCAGATCGCCGGCGTGGAGGTCCCGCCGGCCGTCACCTCGGTGACGGCGGAGGGCGGCGTCGTGCGCGTCGTGGCCGACCTGCGCAAGCTCGACGAGCTGCCCTCGGCGCTGAAGCTCGCCGTGAAGGTCGCGCCGATCGTGCGCGCCGAGGTGCGGATCCTGTCGTACGCCGAGGGCCGGGCGACCCTCGGCGTCGAGGTGAACGCCGCCCGGCTGCCCGCGCACAAGCTGCTGGGCCTGCTGTCCGAGCCGATCGAGCACCAGCTCGTCAAGCAGGGCCTGCCCGCCGGCGCCGTGGACGTGCGGCACGACGCGACCGTCGTCGTCGACGTCGAGCGGCTGCTGGCGGAGAAGGCGCCGGGGGTCGACGTGACGCGCCTGGCCGTCGACGACGACGAGATCGTCGTCGACGCGTCGGTCTCCTAGGCGCTCTCCTCGGCTAGGCGCTCTCCTCGGCGGCGCCGTCCTCGGCGGCGCCGTCCTCGGCGGCGGCACCACCCGCTGCGGCCGCCGCGCCGTCGAGCATCGTCAGCAGCCGCGGCAGGGCCGCGGCGAACGCGGGCAGCAGCGGCAGCGAGCCCAGCTCGGCGAGCGGCACCCAGCGCACCTCGAGGCTCTCCGGGTCGGTGGCCGACGGCGTGACGGACGCGCCCGGGGCGACCTCGCCCACCACCGTCGTGTACGCCCACGGGCCGTGGTCGAGCACGTGGGTGGCGCGCACGACGACGTCGGCCGGGTCGACGCCCGCCTCCTCGCGCGTCTCGCGCAGCGCCCCGGCGACGGCATCCTCCGACGGGTCGAGCGCCCCGCCGGGCACGCCCCACGTGCCGCCCTGGTCCGACCAGAGCGCCCGGTGCTGCAGGACGACGTCGGTCACCGCGCCCGCGGTGTCGCGGCGCGCCAGGAGCAGCCCGGCGGCGCCGTACAGCCCCCAGTGCCGGTGGTCGCCGCACTCCACCCAGCCGTCCCCGGCATGGCGGTGCAGGCCGTCGCGGGGCGGAAAAGGGGTGGGCACCCGGCCAGGCTACCGCCGAGGATGGTCGGACGGCGTCGCGGCCGAACGGCGCGACCGATGAGTCCGGCCGCCGCGCGGAGTCGACCGACACGATGCCGCGGCAGCACGCCGCGCACGAACGCCGCGCCCGTCGGGCGCGGCGCGCCGGACCCGACGACGCCGGACCCGACGACGCCGGACCCGACGACGCCGGACCTGACGGCCCGGCACCCGACCCCGAGAGGGACAGCCCGATGGAGCGCGACATGGACGCACCGAACGCCGCGACCGATCCCGCCGCCGACACCACGACCGGTGCGCCGAGCACGCACGCCGCGATGCCCGGCTGGAAGCGGAACGTCTCGCTGTTCCTCACCGGCCAGACCGTCTCGCTGCTGGGGTCGATGATCGTCCAGTACGCCGTGATGTGGCACCTGACCATCGAGACCCGCTCGGGCTCGGTGCTGATGCTCAGCATCGTGTTCGGCATGCTGCCGCAGGCGTTCGTCTCGATCTTCGGCGGGGTCTGGGCCGACCGGCACTCCCGCAAGCTGCTGATCATGGGCGCCGACACGGCGATCGCCGTCATCACGCTGGGCCTGGCCCTGCTCATGGTCTCCGGCGTCGACGACCTGTGGATCATCTACCTCGCGCTCGCGGTGCGCTCCACGTTCGCCGGGATCCAGACCCCGGCCGTGAGCGCGCTGATCCCGCAGATCGTGCCGACCGACCAGCTCATCCGGATCAACGGCGTCTTCCAGTCGATCCAGTCCGGGATGATGCTGCTGGCGCCCGTCGTGGCCGCCGCGATCTACGCCAGCTTCGACATCGTCGCGGTGTTCTTCGTCGACGTGGTCACCGCGCTGGTCGGGGTGGGGCTGCTGCTGGCCGTCGCCGTGCCGCGGATCGTGCGGTCCGACGAGGGCCCGGTGAGCTACTTCGGCGACCTCGCCGCGGGCGTGCGGTACATCGCCGGGCACGGGCCGGTGAAGTGGCTCATGACCCTGTTCGCCGTGACCATGGTGCTCGTCGGGGCGCCGTCGTACCTCACGCCCCTCATGGTGACGCGCACGTTCGGCCAGGAGGTCTGGAAGCTCACCGCCAACGAGATCTTCTGGGCGGTCGGCATGCTCGCCGGGGGCCTGGCGATCGCCGCCGTCGGCACGCGGATCACCAACCGCATCGCGCTGATCACGGGCACGGTGCTGGCTGCCGGCGTGCTGACCGCCGGGCTCGGGGTGTCCACGAACATGTGGGTGTTCTTCGCGCTCGGCCTGGGGGTCGGCGTGACGTTCTCGCTGATGTCGGCGCCGAGCATGGCGATCCTGCAGGAGACCGTCGAGCCGGAGATGCAGGGGCGCGTCTTCGGGTTCGTCGGCATCGTGATGACCGTCGCGATGCCGCTGAGCATGGTGGTGTTCGGCCCGCTGGCCGACCGGTTCTCGGTGGAGTCGCTGCTGGTGGTCGCCGGGGGGCTGCTCGTGGCGTTCATCGCCGGCGTGCTCGCCGTGCCGTCCGCGCGCCGGTCGCTGGCCGAGGTGTCGCGGCCCGCCGCGCCGCCGGAGGGTGGCGAGGGCGGCGACGAGGGTGGCGGGGGCGTGGCCGGCGGCGAGGCCGTCCGGGACGCCGCCCAGGCCTAGCCGCGCGCGACGCGCGCCACCGGACGAATCCGGGTCCCTGGCGGTCCGAGGCAGACCCCTCTGTCTCGGACCGCCAGGGACCCGGAACGGTCCTGCAGGGCGGGCGTCAGTCGACGATGTCGCAGATCGGCGCGCCGGCGGTGACGCCGTCGCCCGGGGCGAGGGACAGCGCCCGCACCGTGCCGGCGCGGTGCGCGACCAGCGGCTGCTCCATCTTCATGGCCTCGAGCACGACGACGAGGTCGCCCTCGGCCACCTGCGCGCCGTCCTCGACGGCCACCTTGACGATGGTGCCCTGCATGGGCGAGGTCAGCGTGATCCCGTTGCCGCCGTTCGTGCGCGCGGCGGCCCGGCGCCCGGGCCGGCGGGCGGCGCCGCCGCGGGCGTTGGCCTGGCGGGCGCGGCCCGCGGCCACGCCGAGGCCGGCCGGGAGCACGACCTCGAGGCGGCGGCCGCCGACCTCGACGACGACGCGCTCGGCCTGCGGCTGCAGCTCCTCGTCCTCCGGCTCGGCCACGGCCGGGGCGGCCGGCGCGAGGGTGGCCAGGGTGTCGGCGAAGTCGGTCTCGATCCAGCGGGTGTGCACCCGGAACGCGTCGCCGTCGGCCGGGACGAAGTCCTCGGCCTCGAGCACGGCGCGGTGGAACGGCACCACCGTGGGGATGCCCTGCACGTCGAGCTCGCGCAGCGCGCGGCGGGCGCGCTCCACGGCCTGCTGCCGGGTGGCGCCGGTGACCACGAGCTTGGCGATCATCGAGTCGAACGCGCCGGAGACGGTGTCGCCCTCGACCACGCCGGTGTCGACCCGCACGCCCGGGCCGGACGGCCAGCGCAGCGTGGTGATCCTGCCGGGGGAGGGCAGGAACCCGGCGGCCGGGTCCTCGCCGTTGATGCGGAACTCCAGGGAGTGGCCGCGGACGTCGGTGGTGTCGTAGCCGAGCGGCTCGCCGTCGGCGATGCGCAGCTGCTCGCGCACCAGGTCGATGCCGGTGACCTCCTCGCTGACCGGGTGCTCCACCTGCAGGCGGGTGTTGACCTCGAGGAACGAGATGGTGCCGTCCTGGCCCACGAGGAACTCGCAGGTGCCCGCGCCGACGTAGCCGGCCTCGGTGAGGATGGCGCGCGAGGCGCGGTCGAGCGCCGCTTCCTGCTCGGGGGTGAGGAACGGCGCGGGCGCCTCCTCGACGAGCTTCTGGTGGCGCCGCTGCAGCGAGCAGTCGCGGGTGGAGACGACCACGACGTTGCCGTGGGTGTCCGCGAGGCACTGGGTCTCGACGTGCCGCGGGCGGTCGAGGTAGCGCTCGACGAAGCACTCGCCGCGCCCGAACGCCGCCACGGCCTCGCGCACGGCGGACTCGTACAGCTCGTCGATCTCCTCGGCGGTGCGGGCGACCTTGAGGCCGCGGCCGCCGCCGCCGAACGCCGCCTTGATGGCGATGGGCAGGCCGTGCTCGGCGGCGAACGCGCGCACCTCGGCGGCGTCCTGGACCGGGTCGGCGGTGCCGGGCACGAGGGGCGCGCCGGCGCGCTGGGCGATGTGCCGCGCGCTCACCTTGTCGCCGAGCGCCTCGATCGCCGCCGGCGGCGGGCCGATCCACACCAGACCGGCGTCGATGACGGCCTGGGCGAACTGCGCGTTCTCCGACAGGAACCCGTAGCCGGGGTGCACCGCGTCGGCGCCGGAGCGACGGGCGACGTCGATCAGCTTGGCGATGTCGAGGTAGGTGTCCTGGGCCCGGGCGCCGCCCAGGGCGAACGCCTCGTCGGCCAGGCGGACGTGCAGCGCCTCGCGGTCGGGGTCGGCGTAGACCGCGACGGACGCGATGCCGGCGTCGGCGCACGCGCGCGCGACCCGGACCGCGATCTCCCCGCGGTTGGCGATGAGGACCTTGGTGATGGGCACGGCTCACCGTAACGCGGGCCGAGCGTTGCTCAGGGCAGGTGTCGGGGGGCCGGGGCGAAGTCTGTACGGGGTGCCAAGCGTGCTCGGGGGCGTCTGTAGGGATCCCACATGGCGGGCGCGCCGGGAGGGCTCCCGGTGCCGCCTGCGTTGCGGGTTCCCACAGTCGGCGGTCAGCCGCGCAGCGCGCGGAACGGGACGCCGATCTCCCCGAGCAGCTCGCGCAGCAGCGGCAGGCTCAGCCCGACCACGCCGTGGTGGTCGCCCTCGACCCGCTCGACGTACGGCCCGCCGAGGCCGTCGATGGTGAACGCGCCGGCCACGTGCAGCGGCTCGCCGGTGGCGACGTAGGCGTCGATCTCCGCGTCGTCGAGGTCGGCGAAGTGCACGGTGGTGGACGACGTCGCGCCCAGGGTCGCGCCGGTGCCGTCGGCGTCGGTGTCGCGCAGGTCCACCAGCCAGTGGCCGGTGTGCAGCACGGCCGCCCGGCCGCGCATGGCGCGCCAGCGGGCGCGGGCCTCGTCGGCGTCGGCGGGCTTGCCCACCACCTCGCCGTCGATCTCGAGCATCGAGTCGCAGCCCAGCACGACCGCGTCGGCCACCTGCGCGCCGATCATGTCTGCCACGGCCTCCTCGTCCTCCAGGCGCCGCGCCACGTCCTCGGCCTTCGCCTGGGCGAGCACGAGCACCTGGTCGGCTGCCTCGAGCTCGCCGTGCCGCTGCGCCGCGTCGGCGAGGACCGCCGGCTCGTCCACGCGCGAGACGACGACCGTCGGTTCCACCCCGGCGGCGCGCAGCGTCGTCAGGCGGGCGGGGGACTGGGAGGCGAGGACCACGTGGACCTGGGGCTCGGGCACGAGGGAACCCTAACCCGTGGTCCCTACCCGTCACCCAGCAGCAGGGCGGCCGCGAACAGCACCACGGGGGAGGCGATCGTCGTCACGAGGATGACGTCCCGGGCGAGGATCTCGCCGCGGCGGAACCGCGACGCGTAGTTGAAGACGTTCTGCGCCGTGGGCAGGCCCGCGAGGACGACGGCGGCGAGCACCTCGTCGTCGTCGAGCCGGAACGCGTAGCGCGCGAGCAGGTACGCCACCGCCGGCATGACGACGGCCTTGATCGCGGCGGCGACGCCCGCCGCGGCGCGGGACGACCCGCGCCGCAGCGGGCGCGACCCGTGCAGGGACATGCCGAAGGCCATGAGCATCATCGGGATCGCGGCCCCGCCGAGGATGTCCAGCGGCGCGAGCACCGGGGCCGGCACCGTCCAGCCGGCGGCGGACACGACGGCGCCCGCGACCGACCCGAGGATGATCGGGTTGCGCACCGGCTGGGCGAGCACCAGGCGCGCCGAGAGCCGCCCGGTGGTCTGCGCGTCCAGCACCAGGAGGGTCAGCGGCGCGAAGACCAGCAGCTGCAGCAGGATCAGCGGCACCACGGCGCGCGGGTCGTCCAGCACGTACACCGCCACGGGCAGGCCGATGTTGTTGGCGTTGACGTACCCGGCCGACACCGCCCCGACCGTCGCCTCGGACGCCGACAGCCGCAGCCACACCGCGTTGACGAGCAGGAACAGCCCCGCGACGATCACCGCGGCCGCGGCCTGCACCAGCAGCGGCCCGTGGAGCAGCTCGGCGAGGTCGGCGTCGGCGATGACCGTGAACAGCAGCGCGGGGCTGGCCACGAAGAACGCGATGCGGTTCAGCGCGAGCTGCGCGCCGTCGCCGCCGATGCGCAGCCGGGCGCAGACGTACCCGGCCGCGATCACCACGGCGATGATGGCGAACCCGGTGAGGATGCCCTCCATGCTCCGCGGGCGCGGTCAGCCGCGGGGCGCGTCGGCGAGCGCCTCGCGCAGCACGTCCAGGCCCACCGAGCCGAGCGCCAGCGCCCGGGCGTGGAACGCCTTGGCGTCGAACGCCTCGCCGCGCGCCGCGGCGGCGGCCTTCGCGTCGTCGCGCACCTGCTCCCACAGCCGCTGGCCCACCTTGTACGACGGGGCCTGGCCCGGCCAGCCGAGGTAGCGGTTGTACTCGAACCGCACGAAGCCCTCGGCCATGTTGACGTTGGCCTTCAGGAACGGCCACGCCTTGGCGGCGTCCCAGGTGCCGCCGCCCCAGCGCTCCGGGGCGGGCAGGCCCAGGTGCACGCCGATGTCGAACACGACGCGGGCGGCGCGCATCCGCTGGGCGTCGAGCATGCCGAGCCGGTCGCCGGGGTCGTCGAGGTAGCCCAGGTCGTCCATGAGCCGCTCGGCGTACAGCGCCCAGCCCTCGCCGTGCCCGGAGACCCAGCAGGCCAGGCGGCGCCAGGAGTTGAGGGTGTCGCGGGCGACGACGGCCTCGGCGCACTGCAGGTGGTGGCCCGGCACGCCCTCGTGGTAGACGGTGGTGCGCTCGCGCCAGGTGCTGAACCGGGTGACCTCCGGCGGCACGGACCACCACATGCGGCCCGGGCGGGAGAAGTCGTCGCTCGGCGGGGTGTAGTAGATCCCGCCGGTCTGGGTGGGCGCGATCATGCACTCGATGGTGCGCACCGGGCCGGTGATGTCGAAGTGCACGCCGTCGAGGTCCTCGATCGCCTTGTCGGCGGTCTCCTGCATCCAGGCGCGCAGCGCGTCGGTGCCGTGCAGCTGGTAGCGCGGGTCGGCGTCGAGCACGGCGACGGCGTCCTCCACCGTGGCGCCCGGGCCGGCGATCTCGCGGGCCACCGCTGTCTGCTCGGCCACGACCCGCTCGAGCTCCTCCAGGCCCCAGGCGTAGGTCTCGTCCAGGTCGACGGTGGCGCCGAGGAACTGGCGGGAGAACAGGGCGTAGCGCTCGCGGCCTGCCGCGTCGGCCTCCGGCGCCCGCGGCGCGAGGTCGGTCTCGAGGAACGTGGCGAGCCGGGCGTAGGCCTCCCGCGCGGCGGCGGCGCCGTGCTCGAGCTCCTTGCGCACCAGGCTGCACGAGGCGGACTCGTCGAGCACCGCGGCCGCGTCCTTCCCGCGCACCAGCGCGGTGAAGAACGAGTCCGGCCCCGCCAGCTCGCGCGCCTGCGCCACCCCCTCGCGCACCTGCCGGATCGGCGCCACCCGGCCGCGGCGCGCGGCCTCGGTCAGCGAGGCGAGGTAGCCGTCGACGGCGCCCGGCAGGGCGTTCAGCCGGGCCGCGACGTTCTCCCAGGCCTCCACGGTGCCGGTGGGCATGACGTCGAAGACGTCGCGCAGCTCCTGCACGGGCGAGGCGATGTTGTTCAGGCTCGCGAGCGGCTCGCCCGCCTCGTACAGCTCGACGGACAGGCCCAGGCGCTCGCGCATGGCGGCCAGGGTGACGCGGTCGACGTCGTCGGCCGGCTCGAGGGCGGCGAGCTCGCGCAGCGTGGCGCGGTCGGCCTCGGCCCGCGCCGCGTGCCCCTCGGGCGACAGGTCCGTCATGAGGTGGTCGTAGCCCGGCAGGCCCATCGCGGTGGCGCCGAGCGGGTCGAGCGCGGCGATCCGCCGGACGTGGGCGTCGGCGACGGCGTCGACGGGGGTGGGGGTGCGCGGTGCGGAGCCGGGAGTCGTCACGCCGCGAGCCTAGCCCGGCCGCCCCGCGCGGCACGTGAGGCCCGGCAGCTCAGCTGCGCAGGCTCCAGCGCCAGGAGTCGGCGTTGTGCCGCCCCGAGCGCCCGCCGAAGTTCTTCGCCGTCGCCCCGTTGCCGCGCACCGTGCGGGCGCGGTTGGTCCACTCGTCGATCGGCGCGACGTCGTCGGGCAGCCCGGTGGCGGACACCACGGCCGCCAGCCCGGCGACCAGCGCCGCGACCTCGACCTCGTCGGGCTCGCCGCGCACGATGCGCACCGCGTGCGGCGCGGCGCCGGGACCCGTCTGCTGCTCGCTCACTCGTCGTCCTCGTCGTCGTCCCCGAAGGCCGGCGCGCCGCCGCGGGAGGCGGCCCACTCCACGACCTCGTACCCGCCCTCGGCCAGCCGGTTGGTGGCCTGTTCGCCGGCCTCGTCGAGCAGGTCGATGACGCCGTCGATCGTCATGTCCGCGCCGCCCGGCGGCACGGCCACCACGAACCCGAGGTAGAACGCCTCGGCCGGCTCGGCGCCCTCGGGCAGCTCGTGCGCGTGCTCGTGCTCCTCCTCGTCGTCCTCCGGCTCCCACACCGAGCTGGTGAGGTCGGGGTGCATGCCCAGGGCGTCGTGCAGCGCGTCGAACAGGGTGGCGTTGAGGTGGCCGATCCGGTTCTCCAGCGCCAGGACGCGCGGGTCCTCGTCGGCCTCGGCCGCGCCGAACTCGGCGCGGACCCCGACGGCGGTGCCCACGTACTCGTGCAGCGCGGCGGCGAGCGCGTCGACCGCGCGGTGCATCGGCTCGGGGTCGACGGCGCCCAGCGGGGCCGGGCCGTGCGTGGCGTCCTCGTGGCTCATGCGGGCGATTGTCCCTCAGCGTGGTGCTCGACGGTGACTGCGGTCGCGGGGGTCGCAGGGGTCACAGCGGGATGTTGCCGTGCTTCTTGGGCGGCAGGCTGGCCCGCTTGGTGCGCAGCGCCCGCAGCGCACGCACCACCTGCACGCGCGTCTCCGACGGGCGGATGACCGCGTCGACGTAGCCGCGCTCGGCGGCGTCCCACGGGTTGACGATCGCCTCCTCGTACTCGGCGGTCAGCCGCGCGCGCTCCGCCTCGACGTCCCCGCCCGCCTTCTCGACCTCGGCCAGCGCCCGGCGCTGCAGGATGTTCACCGCGCCGCCGGCGCCCATGACCGCCACCTGCGCCGTCGGCCAGGCGAGGTTGACGTCCGCGCCGAGCTGCTTGGAGCCCATGACGATGTACGCCCCGCCGTAGGCCTTGCGGGTGATCACGGTGACCAGCGGCACCGTCGCCTCGGCGTAGGCGTAGATGAGCTTGGCGCCGCGCCGGATGATGCCCTGGTGCTCCTGCCCGACGCCGGGCAGGAAGCCCGGCACGTCGACGAAGGTCAGCACGGGGATGTTGAACGCGTCGCAGGTGCGCACGAAGCGGGCAGCCTTCTCCGCGGCGTCGATGTCCAGGGTGCCGGCCATCGACATCGGCTGGTTGGCGATGATGCCCACCGCCTGACCCTCGACGTGACCGAAGCCGACCAGCACGTTGGTGGCGAACAGCGGCTGCACCTCGAGGAACGACTCGGGGTCCAGCACCGTCTCGACCACCGTGCGCATGTCGTACGGCTGGTTGTCGGAGTCCGGCACCAGCGTGTCGAGCGCCTCGTCGTCCTCGGTCACCTCGAGCGGGGTGTCCTCGGGCGGGAACGCCGGCGGGTCGGACAGGTTGTTCTGCGGCAGGTAGCCCAGCAGGTGGCGCACGTAGTCGATGGCGTCGTCCTCGTCGTCGGCCATGTAGTGCGCGACGCCGGACTTCTCGTTGTGCGTGCGGGCCCCGCCGAGGGTCTCGAAGTCGACGTCCTCGCCGGTGACCGCGCGGATGACGTCCGGGCCCGTGATGAACATGTTCGCGGTGCCGTCGGCCATGACGATGAAGTCGGTCAGCGCGGGCGAGTACACGGCGCCGCCGGCGCTGGGGCCGAGGATGAGCGAGATCTGCGGCACGACGCCGGAGGCGGCGACGTTGCGCCGGAACATCTCCGCGAACTGGGTCAGCGCGGCCACGCCCTCCTGGATGCGGGCGCCGCCGCCGTCGGAGATGCCGATGATCGGCACGCCGGTGCGCAGCGCCAGGTCCTGCACCTTGGCGATCTTCTGCCCGTGCACCTCGCCCAGCGACCCGCCGAACACGGTGAAGTCCTGGCTGAACACGCACACCTGGCGGCCGTCGACGGTGCCGTAGCCGGTGACGACGCCGTCGCCGGCGACGCGCTTGGCGTCCAGCCCGAAGTTGCGGCTGCGGTGCACCGCCAGCGCGTCGAGCTCCACGAACGAGCCCGGGTCCAGCAGCGCCTCGATGCGCTCGCGGGCCGTGCGCTTGCCGCGCGCGTGCTGCTTGGCCTGCGCGGCGGCCTCCGGCTCGGTGACGGCCGCGGCGCGGCGGCGCTCCAGGTCGGCCAGCTTCGCCGCCGTCCCGGTCGTGGGCGCGGCGGCGAGGGTGTCGGTGGTGGCGTCGTTCACGCAGGCGAGCCTAGTTGGAGCACCTGCACAGTTCGATGCGCGGCAGGACGCGTGGCGCGGGTGTTCTTTGGTGGGTCTCCACAACGCCGGCCCGCTCCCGGCGCCGCCGTGGGCCCCGGCGCCGCCGTCGGCCGCGTCGCCGCCGTCGGCCGCATCGCCGCCGCCGGCGCGGGGGCGGCGCGCGGCTGGGCGAGGATGGTCCGGTGACCGAGCCCGCGAACCACGCCGCGCCCGCCGGACGTG
>NZ_WUWN01000055.1 GCF_009846865.1 Puerhibacterium puerhi | reverse complement strand
GGCGCGGGGTGGCGGCGCGGGGTGGCGGCGCGGGGTGGCGGCGGGGTGGCGGGGCGGGGCGGCGGGCGCGGCGGCGGTCAGGCCCGCCGGGCCCGGCGGCGGAACGACGACGGCGTCTCGCCGGTGAGGCGCGCGAACTGCCGGGTGAACGACGGCTGGTCGTAGAACCCGGTGGCCGCGGCGACCTCGGCCAGCGGCGTCGTCGTCTCGGCCAGCAGGTGCGCCGCCCGGTCCACCCGCGAGCGCAGCACGAGCTGGCGCGGGGAGAGCCCGAACACGCGCCGCACGCGCCGCTCGAGCGCGTCGGGGGAGCAGCCGGCCAGCGCCGCCAGGTCGGCCACGGTCAGCGGCGCCGACGGCGTGGTGTCCAGGTGGGCCTGCACGCCCGCCACGAGCCGGCTCATCGCGTCCATCGTGGCGTCGTCGGCGTCCTGGGAGCGCAGGTCCTGCGAGACCGACACCAGCCCCACGACGGCGCCCCCGGGCGTGCGCACCGGGAGCTTGGAGGTGAGGAACCAGCCCGGCGCGCCGCCCGAGCGGCGGATGAGCTCGAGCTCGCCGCGCAGCGGGCGGCCGGTGCGCAGCACCTCGGCGTCCTGGGCCTCGTAGCGCTCGGCGAGGTCGGGCACGAACAGGTCGCGGGCGCGGCGCCCGACGACGCCGCGCCGGGAGCGCTCGTGGGTGCGGCGCACGAAGACCTCGTTGACCAGCACGTAGCGGCCGGTGGCGTCCTTGGCGCAGAACATCACCGCGCTCAGCTCGTCCATGAGCGCCACCATGGCCGGGGACAGCGCGGCCAGCAGGGCCTCGGCCTCCGGCCACGTCGCGTTGTCGGATTCCCGTGCCATGGCGGGGCCAACCGTACAAGACGAGCGGGCCGCGGCAGGGGCACCCTGGCCCCATGAGCACCATGACCACGAACCCCGGCCCCGGCGCCGGGGCGGGCCGCCCGGGCCACGAGCCCGCGCCGGCCCCGGGCCCTGCGCCCCGCCCGGCCGACCTCGTCGACGACGCCGTCGACCTGGCCCGCCGCTGGGCCGCCGCCTCCACCGCCGAGGGCGGCCCCACCACCCGCGCCGACCGCCGCGCCCGCGCCGACGCCGAGCGCCTCGGCCGGCTCGTCGCCGACCCGGCAGGCCTGCGCCTGGCGCTCGGCTTCGTCGACGACGTCGCGCGCCCGCAGGACGTGCGCGTGGCCGCCAAGGCCCTCGCCGGCCTCGGCGCGCGCGCCGGCGACGCGAGCTTCCTCGGCGCGGTCGACCGCACCCTGTTCCGGGTGGGCGCCCGGATGGCGCCCGCCCTGCCGTCCGTCGTGGTGCCCGCCGCGCGCGTGCGGCTGCGCCAGCTCGTCGGCCACCTCGTGGCCGACGCCGGCGCAGGCCTCGGCAAGCACCTGGCCCGCACCCGCGCCGAGGGCTACCGCCTCAACGTCAACCTGCTCGGCGAGGCGGTGCTCGGCGAGGACGAGGCCCGCGCCCGGCTGCAGCGCACCATCGACCTGGTGCGCCGCCCCGACGTCGACTACGTGTCGGTCAAGGTGTCCTCCGTCGCGGCGCAGCTGGTGACCTGGGACCTCGAGGGCAGCAAGGCCCGCGTCGTCGAGCGCCTGCTGCCGCTGTACCGCGCGGCGCGCGACCACGGCGTGTTCCTCAACCTCGACATGGAGGAGTACCGCGACCTGGCGCTGACCACCGCGGTGTTCACGGAGATCCTCGGGCGCGAGGAGTTCCGCGACCTCGAGGCCGGCATCGTGCTGCAGGCCTACCTGCCCGACGCGCTCGGCGCGCTCGACGGGCTCACCGCCTGGGCCACCGAGCGCGTGGCCGCCGGCGGCGCGCGCATCAAGGTGCGCCTGGTCAAGGGCGCCAACCTCGCGATGGAGCAGGTCGAGGCCGAGGTGCACGACTGGCCGCAGGCGCCGTACACGTCCAAGGCCGACGTCGACGCCAACTACCTGCGGGTGCTCGACGCCGCGCTGACCCCTGAGCGCACCCGCGCGGTGCGCCTGGGCGTGGCCTCGCACAACCTCTTCCACGTCGCCCTGGCCGTGCTGCTGGCCCGGGGCCGCGGCGTCAGCGAGGGCATGGACCTCGAGATGCTGCAGGGCATGGCCCCCACCGAGGCCCGCGCCGTGCGCGCGGAGTTCGCCAAGGACGGCGGCCACGTCGTGCTCTACACACCCGTGGTGCGCGACGAGGACTTCGACGTGGCCATCAGCTACCTGGTGCGCCGCCTCGAGGAGAACGCCGCCGAGCAGAACTTCCTGCACGCCATGTTCGCCGACGCCGGCGGCGGCACCGGCATGGGCACCGACCCGATGGGCCGCCAGGAGCAGGCGTTCCGCGCCGCCGTCGGCGCGGCCGTCCCGTACGCGCCCGAGGCCGTGGCCCCGCGCCGCCGGCCGAACCCGGCGCTGCGGCCCGGCGCGTCCGACGGCGCGTCCGACGGCGCCTCCGACGGCGCCTCCGACGGCGCCTCCGACGGCGCCTCCGCGGCGGAGCTGCCCGCGCCGGGCACGCCGTTCCGCAACGCCGCCGACACCGACCCGGCCGTCGCCGAGCACCGCGCCTGGGCGCAGCGCGTGGTGGGCCCGGACTCCGGCCACGGCCCGGTCCAGGCGCCGGCCGTGGCGAGCACCGCGGAGATCGACGCCGCCGTCGCCCGCGCCGTCGCCGCCCAGCGCGCCTGGGCCCAGGTCCCCCCGGCCGGCCGCGCCCGCGCCCTGCGCGCGATCGCCCGCCGCCTCGAGTCCCGTCGCACCGACCTCGTGGCCGCCATGGTGCACGAGGCGGGCAAGACCGTCGCCGAGGCCGACCCCGAGGTCAGCGAGGCCGTCGACTTCGCGAACTTCTACGCCACCTGTGCCGAGGCGCTCGAGCAGGTCACCGGCGCCACCTTCACCCCGGACGGCGTCACGCTCGTCACCCCGCCGTGGAACTTCCCGGTCGCCATCCCCACCGGCGGCGTCGTCGCGGCGCTCGCGGCCGGCTCGGCGGCGCTGGCCAAGCCGGCGCCGCCCACGCCGCGGTGCTACGAGATCGCGATCGAGGCGACCCGCGCCGGCCTCGCCGACGTCGCGGCCGGGCTCGGCCTGGCCGACGACGTCGTCCGCGACGTCGTGCAGTACCTGCGGGTGCCCGACGGCGACCTCGGCCGCCACCTCGTCACCCACGAGGACGTGGCCCGCGTGGTGCTGACCGGCTCGATCGAGACCGCCGAGCTGTTCGCCTCGTGGCGGCCCGAGCGGCCCGTGCTGGCCGAGACCAGCGGCAAGAACGCCGTCGTCGTGACGCCGTCGGCCGACCTCGACCTCGCCGTGGCCGACGTCGTCAGGAGCGCCTTCGGCCACGCCGGCCAGAAGTGCTCGGCAGGCTCGCTGGTCATCCTCGTCGGCTCCGTCGGCGACCCGACGACCACCACGGGCGAGCGGTTCCGCCGCCAGCTCGTCGACGCCGTGCGCTCCGTGGCGGTCGGCCCGGCCACCGACCTGGCCACCGTCATGGGCCCGCTCACCGAGCCGGCCGAGGGCAAGCTGCTGCGCGCCCTGACCTCGCTCGAGCCGGGGGAGTCCTGGCTGGTGGAGCCGCGCCGGCTGGACGCCGAGGCGGAGCGCGCGGGCCTGGAGCCCGGGCGGCTGTGGACGCCGGGCCTGCGCGACGGCGTCGCGCCCGGGTCGTTCTTCCACCTCACCGAGGCGTTCGGGCCGGTGCTGGGCATCATGCGCGCCCGCGACCTCGACGAGGCCATCGCCCTGCAGAACCAGGTCGCGTTCGGCCTCACCGCCGGCCTGCACTCCCTCGACGACGACGAGATCGCCGCGTGGTGCGAGCGCGTCGAGGCCGGCAACCTCTACGTCAACCGGCACATCACCGGCGCCATCGTCGACCGCCAGCCGTTCGGCGGGTGGAAGGCCTCGGCCGTCGGCCCCGGCGCCAAGGCGGGCGGGCCGAACTACGTGGCCCAGCTCGGCACGTGGTCCGACGCCGCGCCCGTCCCGTCGCGGGGCTCCGACCCGGCCGGCTGGCTCGCCTGGGCACAGGCCGACGACGCGCGCGTGTGGGCCGCGGACCTCGGCGTCGGGCACGACCCGTCCGGGCTGCGCGCGGAGGAGAACACGTTCCGCTACCGGCCCGTGGACCGGGTGACGGTGCGCGTCGGCGACGGTGCCCTGCCGGTCGAGGTGCAGCGCGTGCTGGCCGCGGCCCGGACCGCGGGCGTGCCCGCCGTCGTGGTGCCCGGGTCCGACGCCGGGTGGGGCGTGCCCACGCGGGCGCCGGTGTCGCACGCGGACTTCGCCGCCGCCGTCGCGGAGGGTCGCGTCACCGGTCGGGTGCGGGTCGTGGGCGCCGCCCCCGGGCTGCGGGAGGCGGCCGCGCACCGGCTCGGCACGGTGACCGTGATCGACGGGCCGGTCCTGGCCAGCGGGCGGCGCGAGCTGCTGACGTTCGTCCGCGAGCAGGCGGTGAGCCGCACGCGCCACCGCTACGGCCACGTGCGCGACTGACGCCGCCGCGGGGCGGCCGGCCGGCCGCCCCGCCACGGGGAGGAGAAGAGGGTGGTCGAAAGATCACCCTCTTCTCACCCTGGCGAGCGGGAACTCGCTCGCGGGCTACGATGAATGGGCCATTCACGATCGGTGGCGTCGGCACGGTAAGGTCTCCCGGCCGCCGGCCTCCGGCGGCAGCACGCACCACGTGAGGAGCCCCCCCGCATGCAGCTCATGCGCCGCAGGTCGATCGAGGCCACCATCGCCTCGTCCGACGAGCCCGAACGCCACCTCAAGCGGACCCTGGGGGCCTGGGACCTGGTCGTCCTGGGCATCTCGGTGGTGATCGGCGCCGGCATCTTCTCGAAGGCGGCCCAGGTCTCGGCCACGCAGACCGGGCCGTCCGTCGTCGTCTCGTTCGTCATCGCCGGCGTCGTCTGCGCGCTCGCCGCGCTGTGCTACGCCGAGTTCGCCTCGCACATGCCGGTCGCCGGCTCGGCGTACACCTTCTCGTACGCGTCGATGGGCGAGCTCCTGGCGTGGATCATCGGCTGGGACCTGATCCTCGAGATGTTCTTCGCCGCGGCCGTCGTGGCCAAGGCGTGGGGCCTGTACCTCGACAACTTCCTGGCGGTGTTCGGGCTCGGCGGCGTGGACGCGAGCGGCGTCGCGTCGGGCATCCACAACACCGTGCACGTCGGCGGCATCACGTTCGACTGGGGCACCGCGCTGCTGATCGCCGTGCTGGCCGCGCTGCTGGCCGCCGGCACCAAGCTGTCGACCCGCTTCACCGGCGTGCTGACGGCGATCAAGGTCGCCATCGTGCTGCTGATCATCGTGGTGGGCTTCGCGTTCTTCAACGCCTCGAACCTCAACCCGTTCGTCCCGAGCCCGGAGTCGTTCGGCGAGTCGACGACGCACGCGACCACGCTCACGCAGACGCTGTTCTCGTTCCTGGCCGGCGCCGAGCTGTCGGTCGGCGGCGTCATGGGCATCCTGGCCGGCGCCGGCACGGTGTTCTTCGCGTTCATCGGGTTCGACGTCGTGGCCACCGCCGCGGAGGAGACCCGCGAGCCGCGCAAGAACGTGCCGCGCGGCATCATCGGCGGCCTGGCGATCTGCACGGTGCTCTACATCCTCGTGTCGCTCGCCCTGTCCGGCATGGCCACGCCGCAGCAGCTGCGCGACGCGACGCCCGACGGCGGCGCCTCGGCCACGATCATCACTGCCTTCCAACTGCAGCCGAACGCGCCCACGTGGGCCACGCAGGTCATCACCGTGGGCATCCTGGTCGGCCTGACGACCGTCGTCATGGTGCTGATGCTCGGCCTGACCCGCATCGTGTTCGCGATGAGCCGTGACGGCCTGCTGCCGCGCGGCATGTCGAAGACCTCCGAGAAGCGCGGCACCCCCGTGATCATCCAGGTCGGCTCGGCCGTGCTGCTGATCCTGGTCACCGCGTTCTTCCCCGTCGACGTGCTCGGCAACATGGTGAACATCGGCACCCTGTCGGCGTTCGTGCTCGTCAGCTTCGGCGTGCCGATCCTGCGCAGGCGCCGCGAGAAGGCCGGCTACGGCAAGGAGTCCGAGGGCTTCCGCGTGCCGTGGTCGCCCGTGCTGCCGATCGTCTCCGGCGTCGCCTGCATCTGGCTGATGCTGCAGCTCGACGTCGAGACCTGGCTGCGGTTCCTCGTGTGGCTCGCGATCGGCTTCGCGATCTACTTCGTCTACGGCTACCGCAACTCCCAGCTGGCCAAGCACCCGGAGAACATCGCCGCGGACTACCGCGAGGCGCTGCAGGAGGCGGTCGGCGTGGAGCAGCCGCGCCGCTGACGTCCGCCCCCCGCGCGACGCCGGCCCGCCGCCGGCACGACGACGGCCCGCACCCTTCACCGGGGTGCGGGCCGTCGTCGTGCGCGGGGGACAGCTAGGCGCTGGCGCCCTCGACGAGCCGCGGCATGAACACCTGCGACGCCGGTGCCCCGCCCGCCATGAGGTCCAGCAGGGCCGACGTGGCGCCGGTGGCGAGCTCGACCACGGGGTTGCGCACCGTCGTCAGGCGCGGCGCGGTGCGCTCCGGGCCGCCGAGGTCGTCGAACCCGACCACCGAGACGTCGTCGGGCACGCGCCGCCCGGCCGCCCCCAGCACGCGCATCGCGCCCTCGGCCATGAGGTCGGAGGCGGCGAAGACGGCGTCCAGGTCGGGGTGCTCGGCCAGGAGCCGCTCCATCGCCGCGGCGCCGCCGGCGACCGTGAAGTCACCCTCCACCGCGGCGTCGGTGGGCAGGCCGTGCGCGCCGAGCTCGATGCGCCAGCCCTCGAGGCGGTCGACGGCCGCCGTCATGTCCAGCGGCCCGCTGATCGTGGCGACCCGCCGCCGCCCCGCCGCCAGCAGGCGCCGGGTGGCGATCCGCCCGCCCTCGACGTTGTCGACGTCGAGGTAGGTGACCGCGCCGTCGAACGGGCGGCCGATGAACACCACGGGCACGGCGTCGACGCGCTCGAGCCGGTCGTCCCGGTGGTGGGAGACCACGATCGCGCCGTCCACGTGGCCGTTGCGCAGGTAGCGCGCGAGGTGGCCGGGCGGCTCGTCGGCGCGGGCGAGCAGCAGCACGAGCTGCATGTCGGTGCCGACGAGGCCCTCGTTGACCCCGACGAGCACGGCCGACAGGAACGGGTCGGACAGCAGCCGCTTGTCCGGCTCGGAGACCACCAGCGCGATCGACTCGGTGCGCCGGGTGACCAGCGAGCGCGCCGCCCGGTTGGGGGCGTACCCCAGCCGGGCGATCGCGTCCTGGACGGCGGTCATCGCCGCGGGGGAGACCCGGGCGCCGCCGTTGATCGCCCGCGACGCCGTCGACCGGGAGACTCCCGCCTCCCGGGCGACGTCGTCGAGGGTGGGGGCGGCGCCGGACCCGGCAGCCGCCCCCGTCAGTGCATCCGTCACCGGATCAGTGTCCACCGCGCCGGTGCTCGCGGCGGCCACGGTCTCGGTCACCGGGCGGGCACGACGCCGGTGCGCGCGACCTGCCCGTACCAGCGGCCGGAGGCCTTCACCGTCCGCTGCTGGGTGGCGTAGTCCACGCGCACCAGCCCGAACCGCTTGCTGTAGCCGTGCGCCCACTCGAAGTTGTCCATGAGCGACCACGCGAAGTAGCCGCGCACGTCGGCGCCCGCGTCGACCGCCGCCCGCATGGCGCGCAGGTGCGCGTCGATGAAGGCCAGCCGGTCCTGGTCGTCCACGAAGCCGTCGGCGTCGGGCACGTCCTCGTAGGCCGCGCCGTTCTCCGTGACGTACAGGGCGACGCCGCGCGGGCCGGTGTAGTCCTGCTGCAGGCGCAGCAGCAGGCGGGTGAGGCCCTCCGGCTGCACCTCCCAGCCCATCGCCGTCGTCGGCAGGCCGCGGGAGCGGTGGTGCACGCCCTCGGGGACCGGCGTCGGCGGCAGCAGGGTGCGCACCGGGGCGCCCGCCTCCTGCTCGCGCACGCCCTGCGGGCGGTTGGCACCCGCGGCCGGCCCGCCGTCCGGCGCGGGGTGCCCGGACAGCGCCCCGCCGTTGTAGTAGTTGACGCCCAGGGCGTCCAGCGGCGTCGAGATGACCTCGAGGTCGCCGTCCTGGACGAGGTCCGCCAGGCCGTACGGCTCGAGCAGCTCGAGCACGTCGGGGGCGTAGGCGCCGGCGAAGACCGGGTCGAGGAAGAACCGGTTGAAGATCGCGTCCTCGCGCCGCGCGGCCTCGACGTCGGCCGGGTCGCTCGGGTCGACCGGGTCGGCCACGGTGAAGTTCAGCGTGATGCCGAGCGTCGCCTCCGGGTCCGCCTCGCGCAGCGCCTGGGTCGCCAGGCCGTGGGCGAGCAGCAGGTGGTGGCCGGCCGCGACGCCGTCGGTGCGCGACTGGCGGCCCGGGGCGTGCTCGCCGCCGGTGTAGCTGAGGAACGACGAGCACCACGGCTCGTTGAGCGTGGTCCACACCCGCACCCGGTCGCCCAGCGCGTCGTGGACCGTCATGGCGTACTCGGCGAACCGGTAGGCGGTGTCGCGGTTGGTCCACCCGCCGGCCTCCTCCAGGGCCTGGGGGAGGTCCCAGTGGTAGAGCGTGAGCCACGGCACGATGTCGCGCCCGAGCAGCTCGTCCACCAGCCGGGAGTAGAAGTCGAGCCCCTCCGGGTTGGGCGCGCCGCCGCCCGGGCGCACCCGCGCCCAGGAGGTGGAGAACCGGTAGGCGCCCAGGCCGAGGTCGGCCATGAGGGCGACGTCCTCGGGGTAGCGGTGGTAGTGGTCGCACGCCACCGTGCCGTCGTCGCCGTTCTTCACGGCGCCCGGCACGCGGCAGAACGCGTCCCAGATCGAGTCCTGCCGGCCGCCCTCGGCGGCTGCGCCCTCGATCTGGAAGGCGGCGGTGGCGGTGCCCCACAGGAAGCCCGGGCCGAACGCGACCGCGTCGGTCGACGCCGGCAGCTCCAGCGGGCGCGAGGGGACGAACGGCACGGTGGTCCCGGTGGCGGGCAGCCGCGGCCCGGGCCGCGGCGTGCGCGCCGCAGCGGTGCTGAGGCCCGCGGCGGGCCGGGCGGCGGTGCGGGGGTCGGTGGCGGTCATCCCTTGACGGCTCCTTGCATGATGCCGGCCACGAGCTGGCGGCCGGTGAAGATGAAGATGACGATCAGCGGCAGCGTCACGAGGAACACGCCCGCCATGACGAGCGAGTAGTCGACGAAGTAGTTCGACTGCAGCGACCGCACGACCAGCGGCAGCGTGGGGTTGTTCTGGTTGAGCACGATGGACGGCCAGAAGAAGTTCGTCCACTGCTGCACGAACGTGAACAGGCCCAGCATCGCCGCCGCGGGCCGGGCCGCGGGCAGCGCGATCGACCAGAAGGTGCGGAACATCGACGCGCCGTCCACGCGCGCCGCCTCGATGAGCTCGTACGGCAGGGCCTCGCCCAGGTACTGCGTCATCCAGAACACGCCGAACGCCGTGACGAGCGCCGGCACGATGACTGCCTGCAGCTTGCCGATCCAGCCGATGTCCGACATCAGGATGTACATCGGGATGACGCCGAGCTGCGTGGGCACGGCCATGGTGGCGATGACGAAGACCAGCAGCGGCCCGCGCCCCCGGAAGCGCAGCTTGGCGAACGAGAAGCCGGCGAGCGTCGAGAACAGGACCACCGACAGCGACGTGAGCACCGCGACGGCCACCGAGTTCCAGGCGGCCTTCCAGAAGTTGATCGCGTCGGAGCCCATGACGTCGGCGAACCGGTCGAACAGGCTCGCGTCGGGCAGCAGCTGGGGCAGCGCGCTGCGCGAGATCTCCTCCGGGGTGGAGGACCCGAGGATCAGGGTGAAGTAGAGCGGGAACACCGAGACCAGCAGGGCGATCCCGAGGATCGTGTACGTGACCCACCGGGGCCGGCGCTGCTGGCCGCCGGTGCTCGGGCGGCGGCGGCGCGCCGCGGCGCGGGCCGCGGCCGGGCCCGCGGTCTGGGCGATGACGGGGACGGAGCTCATCGCTTCCTCCGCTCGGTCGGGCTGGGCTCGGGGGTGCCGGTGTCGGCGGGGAGTGCCTCGGGGACCGTCGCGGCGTCGCCGGCGGCCGCGCGCGGGGCGGCGAGGGCACCCCGGCCGCGTCGGCCACGGCGCTGCGCCCGTGGCGCCGCGCCGGAGGTGGCGATGCGCCGGGTGACCATGAAGTTGATCATCCCGATGACGATGATGATGAGGAACAGCAGCCAGGCGATGGCGGCGGCGCGGCCGAAGTTCTTCTGGTTGCCCCACGCGACGTCGTAGAGGTACAGCACCGTGGTCATCCACTGGCGGTCCGCGCCGCCGAGGCCCTGGGCGTCGTACATGCGCGGCTCGTCGAAGATCTGCAGGCCGCCGATCGTCGAGGTGATGACGACGAAGATGATGGTGGCGCGGATCTGCGGCACCGTGACCGAGAAGAACTGGCGCACCCGGCCTGCGCCGTCGATGATCGCCGCCTCGTACAGCTCGCGCGGCACGGCCTGCATGGCGGCCAGGAAGATCAGCGCGTTGTAGCCGGTCCAGCGGAAGTTGACCATCGAGGCGATCGCCACGTGGCTCGCGAAGGTCTCGGCGTGCCAGCGGACCGGGTCGACCCCGACCAGGCCGAGCAGGGAGTTGATGAGGCCGTACTGGTCGGCGAAGAGGCGGCCGAAGATCATCGACACGGCGACGGGCGCGACGACGTAGGGCAGCAGCACGCCCATGCGCCAGAAGGTCGCGGCGCGCAGGTTCTGGTCGAGCAGCGCGGCGATCACGATCGCGGCGATCACCTGCGGCACCGTCGACAGCACGAAGATCGACAGGGTGTTGCGCAGCGACTTCCAGAACGTCGGCTGCGCGAGCACGTCGGTGTAGTTCTGCAGGCCGACGAAGTCGCCCTGGCCGCCGAGCAGGTTCCAGTCGTACACGGACACGACCGCCGTGTAGACGAGGGGGAACAGGCCGGTGACGGCGAACAGGACGAAGAACGGCGAGATGTAGAGGTAGGGCGAGACCTTGACGTCCCAGCGGCTGAGGCGCTGGGAGAAGCCGACGCGGCGCGGCGTGCGCTCGGTCGGCCCGCCGAGCCCGCGCGAGGGCTGGGTGGGCGAGAGGACGGCCATGGTGGGTTCCTCGGCTGGGTGCGGGGGACGGGGGACGCGGGCGGGGCCGGGGCGGCGTGGCGCCGCCCCGGCCCCGTCAGGTCACAGACCCAGGTCCTGGAAGGCCTGGAGGGTCTTGTCCCACGACGACGCGGCGTCGTCGGTCTTCTCGACGTCGACGCGCTTGATGCCGTCCTGGACGGTGGTGTGGATCGCGAAGTAGTTCGCGCCCTTGAACGGCGCGCCCTCGATGGCCTGCGCGCGGTTGACGAAGATCTCACCGACGGGGGCGCCGTTGAAGAACTCGTTGGTGAAGGACTGCACCTGCTCGGAGCTCTGCGCCTCGATCTGCGAGGGGAACGTGCCGGCGTTCTCGAAGGCGGTGGTCTGCTGCGCCGGGTCGGTCAGCCAGGCGGCGAGCTCCTTGGCGGCCTCGGCGTTCGGGCCCGAGGCCGGGACGGTCAGGAACGAGCCGCCCCAGTTGAGGCCGCCGCCGGGGAAGACGTCGGCGACGTTCCAGCCGGTGACGCCGCCGGAGCGCTCCTCGATCGGGCCGGTCATCCAGGCCGGGCAGATCATCGTCGCGAAGCCGTCGTTCTGGAACGCGGCGTCCCAGTCGCCCGACCACTGCTCGAGGCCCGCGGACAGGCCGTTGGTCGTGGACTGCTCGATGACCGTGTCGTAGATGCCCTTGATCTCGGTGTTGGTCGCCAGGTCCTTGGGCGTGCCGTCCGACTCCTCGTAGGCGTTGTCGATCTGGTTGACCATCGCCTGCGAGATCGACATCGCGGAGTCGTACCACGCGGCGTCGCTCTTGCTCACGAACTGCGCGCCGGCGGCGAAGTAGTCGTCCCACGTCGCGTCCTCGCCACCGAGCAGCTCCGCCACCTCGGCGGGGTCGGTGGGCAGGCCCGCGGCCTCGAAGAGGTCCTGGCGGTAGCAGATCGCGCTCGGGCCGATGTCGGTGCCGTAGCCGATCAGCTTGCCGTCGGGCGTCGTGGCCTGCTGGACCTTCCAGTCGACCCACCGGCCGTCCAGGGCGGGGTCGCTCAGGTCCTCGAACAGGTCGGGGTACTGCATGAGCTCGGGCAGCCAGTCGACCTCGATGGCCTCGATGTCGGCGAGGCCCTCGCCGCCGGCGGCGAGCTTGGTCGTGAGGTTGGTGCGGGCGTCCTCGGACTTCGCCGCCTTGACCTGCTTGACGGTGACGTCCGGGTGCTCCTCGGTGTACTTCGCGAGCAGCTCGTCGGTGTAGCCGAAGTCGTTGAACGTGGCGACGGTGAGCTCGATCTTGCCGCCGGACGAGCCGCCGTCGGACGAGCCGCCGTCGCCCCCGTCGCCCCCGGACCCGCAGGCGGTGAGGGCGAGGGCGAGCGTGGCGGTGCCGGCGAGCGCCATGGCGGCGCGGCGGCGCGGGGTGTGGGTGAGCACGGTGACTCCTTCGTCGATGGGGCACGGCGTCAACGCCGTTCCGGTGTGGTAGCGCTCCCACATCCCTGTGGTAGCGCTCCCACGGTCGGTCGGAAGGATCGTGCTGGGTCTGTGCGTGCGGCAACAAGAGCCCGGCCGTCCTTGTGACGAAGTCGTGACCTTGGCCGTGCGGCGTCGCGCGGCGGTCGGTGGCGGTCAGCGCACGCCGGCGAGCCACTCCCGCCCGGCCTGCTCCTCGGCCGCGAGCGTGCCGCGCAGGGTGCCCGCCGCGGCCTCCTCGACCACGGCGCCGAACAGCGGGACGGAGGCCTTGACCTCGCCCGCGTAGACCTGGCGGGTGCCGCCCTCGGGCAGCGGCTCGAGGCTCACCGTGCCGGTCATGCGCACCGGCGTGCCCGCGATCTCGAGGGCGACGGTGCCGACGCGGCGCTCGCCCGACGGCGCCTCCCAGGCCTCGGCCTGGCGCACCTCGAGGCGCTCGCCCACGAACGGGCGCGCCTGCGCGGGGATCTGGTCGGTCGGCAGCGAGCGGCGCACGACGACGGTGACCGCGCCGTCCGGCGCGGCGTCGACGTCGACCTGCTCGACGGTGCCCGCACCCGTCGAGCGCTCGGCGCGCCAGCGGACGAACGCCTCGTCCGCGAGCATCGCGGCGACGTCCGCGACGGGCGCGGGGTAGGTCTGCTCGACGGTCAGGTGCACGAGCCCTCCTCGTGAGTGCCGGTCCCGGTGGGCGGCACTCTACCTGGGCATCCCGTGGACGGCGCCGGGGGCGGGGTGCCCCGGCACGTACGCTGAGGGCGTGTCCGCCATGAGTGACCTGATCGCCCAGCATGCCGACGTCGACGCCGCCGACAACGAGTGGCTGCACCTCCTCGTCGGTGACTGGCAGGTCGTGTCGGACCTGGCGTTCGCGGACCTGGTGCTGTGGCTGCCGACCCGCGAGGGCGGCTTCGTGGCGATCGCCCAGGCGCGCCCGTCCACCGGGGCGACGGTGCACTACGACGACATCGTCGGGTCGATGGCGCCGGAGGGGCAGCGTCCCCAGCTCGAGGCCGCCCTGCGCGAGGTGCGGGCGCAGCGCTCGCGCGAGCCGCGCTGGTTCGGCGCGTACGCGGTGCGCGAGGAGGCAGTGCCCGTGGTCCACGAGGGCCGGGCGATCGCCGTCCTGGCGCGGCAGACCAACCTCGGCTCGGGCCGCACGCCCAGCCGCCTCGAGCTCAACTACGTCGAGGCCGCCGACGACATCATGGGCATGATCGCCCGCGGGGAGTACCCCTCGGCGAACGGCGCCACGGGCCCGCGCCGCGGCGCCCCGCGCGTGGGCGACGGCCTGATCCGCCTCAACTCGGAGGGCGAGGTGCTGTACGCCTCGCCGAACGCGCTGTCGTGCTTCCACCGCCTCGGCGTCATCGGCCCGCTCGTCGGGCAGTCGCTGGTCGAGGTGACCAGCGGGCTGGTCGAGCACCAGTCGACCGTCGACGAGTCGCTGCCGCTGGTGGTGATGGGCCGAGCGGCCTGGCGCACGGACATCGAGGCGCGCGGCGTCTCGCTGTCGCTGCGGGCCCTGCCCCTGACCGACCAGGGGCAGCGCATCGGCGCGGTGCTCCTGTGCCGCGACGTCACCGAGCTGCGCCGGCGCGAGCGCGAGCTCATGACCAAGGACGCGACGATCCGGGAGATCCACCACCGGGTCAAGAACAACCTGGCCACGGTCGCGGCGCTGCTGCGGCTGCAGGCGCGGCGCATGGACGCGCCGGAGGCGCGCGCGGCGCTGGAGGAGGCGACCCGGCGCGTGGCGACGATCTCGCTGGTGCACGACTTCCTGTCGCAGACGCTCGAGGAGCAGGTGGAGCTCGACTCCATGCTCAAGCGGGCGCTGCGGATGACGGCGGACGTCGCGTCCACCCGCACGGTCGTGCGGACCGTCCAGGAGGGGTCGTTCGGCATGATCCCGGCCGAGGACGCCACCCCGCTGGCGCTGGTGCTCACCGAGCTGGTGACCAACGCCGTCGAGCACGGCTTCCCCGACGGGCGCGAGTCCGGCACCATCCGCATCGTCGTCGAGCGGGACGGCTCGCAGATGCGCGTGGTGGTGGCCGACGACGGCGTGGGGCTCGGCGAGGCGGACATCGCCGAGCTCGGCCGGCAGTCGCGGTCGGGCCTGGGCAACCAGATCGTCCGGACGCTGGTGACCAACGAGCTCGGCGGCAGCATCGACTGGCGCGCCCGCGCCGGCGGCGGCACGGAGGTCGAGATCCAGGTGAAGCTGCGGGACGGCACGCACCGCGGCTGACGCGCGCGGCGGGGCGCCGCGGAGGCCGCCGCCCGCGCCCGGACGCGACGAGGCCCCCGTCGCCAGGGCGACGGGGGCCTTCGTCAGCGGGTCTGTCGGCGCTCAGCCGGCGCGGCGCGCGCGAGCGGTGCGGCGCTTGAGGGCGCGGCGCTCGTCCTCCGACATGCCGCCCCACACGCCGGCGTCCTGGCCGGACTCGATGGCCCACTTGAGGCACGTGTCGACGACCTCGCACCGACGGCAGACGGCCTTGGCCTCCTCGATCTGCAGGAGGGCGGGGCCGGTGTTGCCGATCGGGAAGAACAGCTCAGGGTCCTCGTCCAGGCAGGCAGCCTTGTGGCGCCAGTCCATGTCACTTCTCCTTGGCTCGGGTGCTGCGGCCGCGTCGGGGGAGCGCGCCAGGTCGGCGGCGTCCAGGCACGACGGCCCGCGCTGATGAGGCGCGGAGGGCACAGGACGGCCAGCAGTACAACGGGGTGTGCGGGAACTGTCTTCAAGATTCACACCTGGTGAAGAACCACACAAGAGGTTGCCGACAGATTTCTGTCGGGTAACCCGTGAGGCTTTCCTCACAGTGTCGTGAAACTGCAGGTCGCAGGTATCGTGGCGAGTCATGCCGCACACTGACCAGCCCGGACGCCCCGACGACGATCACGACGGCGACCAGCCTGGCACCGACCGCCGGTCGTCGCCAGGCGGGCTGCGCGCCCTGCTGGTCGGGGTCGTGCTCGAGGCGCTCGTGCTGGCCGTCGCGGCCGTCGTCGTGGCGGTCGAGGCGATCGGCGGCGGCTCCGACTCGATCGGGATGAGCGTGTTCCTCGTCGTCTTCGCGCTCGGCATGGCGTGGGTGCTCCTGGCGGCCGGGCGGGTGCTGCGTGCGGGCCGTCGCGGCGGCCGGTCCGTGATCATGACGTGGCAGATCTTCCAGGCCGTGGTGGCGGTGAGCATGCTGACCTCGGGCACCGCCGGGGCGGTGCTCGGCGGGGCCGCGCTGCTCGCGCTGGCCGTGGCCGTCGCCGTCCTGCTGCTGACGCCCGCCGTCGTGAAGGCCACCACCGACTGAGCCGCCACCGGGCTCAGGGGAGCGCCACCTGGAGCGGGACGGCGACGCCGTCGACCACGAGCGCGCCGCGTCCGGCGTGGCGCACCCCCGGCTCCACCACGTCGTCGAGCGGGCTGGCCAGCACCTCCGCCGACCCGCGCTCGTCCGGGTCGAGCAGCACGCCGGTGCGCCCCGCGCGCAGGAGGGCCAGCAGGCCGCGGTGGGCCAGCAGCGCGTTGGCCGTCGTGCACGCGGCCACGACGACGGCGGCGCCGTCGGCGGCCAGCTGCGCCAGGCGCTCGGCCTCGGCGGGCAGCGCCTGGGCCAGCGCGTCGGCGTCGTCGACCACGAGCAGGGGGCGGCGGTCGTCCGTCGCCGCGAGGCGCGCCTCGCGCCCCGCGCCGGGGGTCGACCCCACCGGGCGGGCCAGGTGCTCGACCACCGCGCGGACGCCGTCGGGCGTCGGTGCGCACGCCGGCGCCGCGTGCGCCTCCGCCCGCAGGGCCGCGGCCCGGGACACCACCCCGACCGGCCGGCCCCGGCGCGCCAGGCCGCGGGCGAGCACGCGCAGCGTCGTCGTGCGGCCGGACCCGCGCGTGCCGGCCACCAGGGCGCCCGCGCCGAGGTCGAGGCCGAGCGGTGCGGCGGCGTCGCCGCCGACGCCCAGCGGCACGGCGGGGCCGTCGGCCGGCGGCAGGTCGGCCAGGCGCGCGACGTCCGGCAGGGGCAGCACCCGCAGCGGAGCGGCGCCCGCCGATCCCGCCGCCGATCCCGCCGCCGATCCCCTCGCCGATCCCGCCACCTGCGGGCCGCCCCCGCCGAGCAGCACCTGGCACTCCACCGGGTCGCCGGACCCGAGCCACACGCCGCGGCCGGGCGCACGGCCGCGCCCGGCGAACGACGACGGCGCGCCGAGCAGCACGTCGGCGTGCGCGTCGGCGGACAGCAGCACGAGCCGGGGGCCGACCCGCGCGCCGAGCCCGCCGACCGACGGCGCGTCGGCGGTGGCGGCGAACGTCGCACCCCCGGCTGCCAGTGCGCCGGCCAGCGGGTCGCGGACGGCGGTGGCCACCGCCGCGCGCAGCGCCTCGACGTCGTCGACCACCACGAGCACCGGCGCGGCGCGGGCGCCGGGCCGCGCGGCCGCCAGCGCGCGCAGGAGCCGGCCCGCGCGCCGCGGGTCGTCCGGGCCGGCGAGCG
>NZ_WUWN01000054.1 GCF_009846865.1 Puerhibacterium puerhi | reverse complement strand
GGCGCGGGCGCCCCGAGCGGCACGTCGCCGCCCGGCGCCGACGGCGCGAACGGGCGCGAGGCCGGGCGCTGCCCGCGGCGCCCGGCGAGGTCGTCGAGCAGCAGCGTCGTGTCGTCGTCGAGCGTCGCGGGCCCGCGGCGCGCGGAGAGCGACGGCACGCCGCGCAGGTCGGGCGTCAGCGGGTCGTCGGGCTGCCCGAGCCAGCGGGCCTCGTCGTCGAGCGGCGTCACCACGCGGCCGCGCAGGTCGAACGTCCAGCGGGCGGAGCGCTCGCGGTCGCCCGCGGCGAAGCGGACCTCCACCACCCAGGGCGCGGTGCCCTCGCGGCGCGCGCTCCAGGTCGCGTCGTCGGCCGGGACGCCGCGGGCGGCCAGGCGGGCGTCGGCGATCTCGCCCAGCTCCTTGGCACCGTCGAGGCCCTGCACCTGGTGGGCGCGCACGAGCCCGATGACGTGCTCGCGCTCGGCGACCACGGGGTGCTCGAAGCGGCGCACGTGCTCGACGTCGACGCCGGCCTCGGCGGCGAGCTCCTCCGCGGACGCGCCGGCGCGCATGCGCGTCTGCAGCTCGCGCGGGCTCAGGGTGGCGGTCGCGGCGCCGGCCGTGGCCGGGCGGGGATCGGGGCGCCGGTCCGGGCGCCGCGCGACGGCGGCGCGCAGGGCGTCGGTGACCGCGAGGACGTGCTCGGTGCCGTGGTCGTCGGCGAGCACGAGGTGCTCGCCGTCCTCGCGGACCCTCACGAGCCGGAGCTCCGCCATGGTTCCTCCCTCGGCAGGATCGTCGACCACCCTGCACCTGCTGACATGTCCCCCCGAGCGTGCCACCGCCCCGCCGTCCCGCGGCGCAACCGCGCCGGTGTGCCGCCGATCGGCACCGCGCGGACGCCGCCGTGGGCGCCGGCGGGCGCTGGACGCGCGACCGCCCGCGCGCGGGGGAGGATGGCGGGCGTGGACCTCCTGCACGACCTGCCCGTCGACGCCGCGCTCGAGCTCGCCGGGGTGTTCGTCGCCGCCCTCTCCGGGGGGCTGGCGGCCGTCCGCAAGAACTTCGACGTGTTCGGCGTGCTCGTGCTCAGCTGGGCGACCGGGCTGGGCGGCGGGATCCTGCGCGACGTGCTGATCGGCGCGACGCCGCCGGTCGGGATCGCGCGCTGGCCGCTCGTGGTGGCGGCGCTCGCGGCCGGGCTGGTGATCTTCTTCCTCCACCCCCGCCTGGAGCGCATGCGCCGGGCCGTCATCGTGCTCGACGCCGCCGCGCTGGCGCTGTTCGTGCTCCTGGGCACGACCAAGGGGCTGGAGTACGACGTGGGCCTGCTCGCGGCGGTCGTCGTCGGCGTGCTCACCGGCATCGGCGGCGGGATCGTGCGCGACCTCCTGGTCGGGGAGGTGCCGCTCGTCCTCGCCGACCGCCAGCTGTACGCGGTGCCGGCCCTGGTCGGGGCGGCCGCCACGGCGGCCCTGTGGCACGCGGGGCTGCTCAACGTCGGCACGCAGGCGCTCGTCGTGGTGGGCATCCTCGGCTTCCGCCTGCTGTCGCTGCGGCTCGGCTGGGTGGTGCCGGGCGCCGACTCGCGCTGGTCCGGGCGCTGGGGCAGCCGCGGGCAGGGCAGTATGGGCGGGTGAGCACCTCCGCGCCCGAGCCCGCCGCCCAGACCGTCGCCGAGGCCGCCCCCGTCCCGCCCCTGCCCGCCGGCACCACCGTCGCCGGCCTGCGCGACCTCGCGGTGCGGCTGGCGACCGAGGCCGGCGAGCTCGTGCGCACCGGGCGCCCGGCCCGGGTGACCGTGGCCGCCACCAAGTCCTCCGACGTCGACCCGGTCACCGCGATGGACCGCGCCTCCGAGGCGCTGCTGCGCCGCCGGCTGGCCGAGGCACGGCCGCAGGACGGCATCCTCGGCGAGGAGGGCGACGACGTCGCGGGCACGAGCGGCCTCACCTGGGTGCTCGACCCGATCGACGGCACCGTCAACTACCTCTACGGCGTGGCCTCCTACGCGGTCTCGGTGGCCGTCGTCGCCGGACCGCCCGACCCCGAGCGCTGGACCGTGCTCGCCGGCGCCGTCCGCTCCGTGGTCGACGGGCGCACCTGGTCCGCGGGGCTGGGGGAGGGCGCCGCGCGCGACGGTGAGCGGCTGTCCGCCGGCGGGGCGGCGAGCCTCGCGACGTCCCTCGTGGGCACCGGCTTCGGCTACGCCGCCGGGCGCCGCGCCGCCCAGGCGCGGGTGCTCGGCACCGTGCTGCCGCGGGTGCGCGACATCCGGCGGCTGGGGTCGGCGGCGATCGACCTGTGCCTCGTGGGCGAGGGCGCGCTCGACCTGTACTACGAGCGCGGCCTCAACCCCTGGGACCTCGCGGCGGGCGCGCTCGTGGCCGCCGAGGCGGGCGCGGTGGTGACCGGGCTGCGCGGGCGCCGCGCCGGCGCCGCCATGACCGTCGTCGGGGCGGCGCCGGTGGTCCACGACCTCGTGGCGCTCCTGGAGGAGGCCGACGCCGACGCGGCGGACGCCCCCGCCTGAGGGTGCCCGGCGGTCCCTCGCCACCACCGGCCCGCCGGGTCCGGCGAGGCGGTCCGGGGTGCTGACACGAGGCGGTTCGAAGGTGCCTGGGGCGACCGTTCTGAGACGCTGCTCACACCTGCATCCGCGCAGGTGAGAGAGATGTGACGCACCACGCCGGACAGGATCTCGCGTACGTGACGCGAATGGTGCACAATCCCTGCGCCGACCGGGAACAAAACTTGGTCGCCGAGCATTACCTGCGCGTACGGACACCGAGACACGGAGCGTGACCCCACAGATGGCAACCGACTACGACGCCCCCCGCAAGAACGACGAGGACGTGGAGCAGGACTCGATCCAGGAGCTCCAGGCTCGTCGTTCCGACAAGTCGTCGGGTGTCGTCGACGAGGACGAGACGGAGGCCGCGGAAGGCTTCGAGCTTCCGGGCGCCGACCTGTCCGGCGAGGAGCTCACCGTGCGCGTCCTGCCGCGCCAGGCGGACGAGTTCACCTGTTCGAACTGCTTCCTCGTCCACCACCGCAGCCAGCTGGCCTACGAGAAGAACGGCCAGATGATCTGCACCGAGTGCGCCGCCTGACGACACCCTGAACTGACCGGAGACCGGACCTGGTCTGACAGACCTGATCTGACAGGCCTGATCCAACAGACCTGGTCCGGCCGGTCCCGCAGCGACCGGCACGAGGCCGCCGCGCCCTGGGCGCGGCGGCCTCGTGCGTCTCCGGCACCCGCCCGGCGCGCGGGCCGCGGCGTGCGGGTCAGGCCGCGGCGGCGTCCCGCGCCGCGGCCACGGCCTGCGCCAGCAGCTCGGGGTGGCGCGTCGAGACCAGCCAGTACGGCGTCGGGTCCGCCGGGTCGTCCAGCTCGACCCGCACGCCGGTGCGCGCCCACGTGCGCAGGCACACGTACGCCCGGGCGTCGAGCACCGGCCCCAGCTCCTCGCGCATCCGCTCGGCCGTGAGCGGGACGACGTCGCCGAGCAGGCGGGCGGGCACGTGCGCGCGGCCGGCGCGCAGCTCGCCGTCGCGCACCTCGACCACGGGCGAGGCCGCGAGCAGCGCCGCCACGCCCGCGGCGGCCACCACGGCGCCGACGGCCACGGCCGCCGGCGTGCCGAACGGGGCGGCGACCAGACCGAGGACCAGGCCGAGGCCGACCGCGGCGGCCAGCACCGCCGGTCCCGGGTGCAGGCGCTCGCGGTGGGCGGGGACGGTGGCGTCGCTCATGGGCACGATCATCCCAGGTGGCGGCCGTGGCCGTCCCGGCCCGGCGCCCGCGGCGGCTAGGCTGCCCGCGTGCCGCAGACCGACCTGCCCGACGGGACCACCGTCGACGTCCTCATCCGCCTGCTCGACGACGCAGCGCCGGTTCCCGCCTACGCCCACCCGGGCGACGCGGGCGCCGACCTCGTGACCACCGTCGACGTGGAGATCCCGCCCCAGGGCCGCGTGGTCGTGCCGACCGGCGTCGCGATCGCCCTGCCGGACGGCTACGCGGCGTTCGTGCACCCGCGCTCCGGGCTGGCGGCCCGCCACGGCCTGACGATCGTCAACGCGCCCGGCACCGTGGACGCCGGCTACCGCGGCGAGATCAAGGTCACGCTGCTGAACACCGACGTCGCCGAGCCCGTCCGGCTGCAGCGCGGCGACCGCGTGGCCCAGCTCGTCATCCAGAGGGTCGAGCGCGCGCGGTTCCTGCGCGCGGAGACCCTGCCCGGGTCGCACCGCGGCGAGGGCGGGTTCGGCTCCAGCGGGGGCTGGGCGGCGGCGCAGGCCTGAGCCGCCCTCCCGGCCGCCGCCGGCCGGGAAGACCCGGGTCGCGGGCAGCGTTGAATCTCTGTCCTGGCCTCGGGCTACTGTGGACACGTACGGCCTGCCGGGCACGCGCCCGGCAGGGGCGAGAGAGTGAAGGAGGCCCCCCGTGGGTCTGTTCCGGCGCACCGCGTCGAAGGGGACGCCGCAGGCGTCCGAGCCTGCCGAGCAGCCGCAGGACGTTGCCGTCCCGGCCGGCGAGCCGGCCGAGGGCACCACGGCGGCCGAGCCGGCAGAGCCGGCCCGCGGCCCGTTCGACGCCTCGCAGGTGTCGAGCATGGGCCCGCGCGTCGACCTCGGCGCGATCTGGCTGCCCGTGCTGCCCGGCCTCGAGCTGCGCATGGAGATCGACAAGCGCACCCAGAAGGTCACCGGTGTCTCGGCCACCCTCGGCGGGTCCGGGCTCCAGGTCCAGGCGTTCGCCGCCCCCCGCACCGCGGGCATCTGGGACGAGGTCCGCGAGGAGATCGCGGCGTCCGTGACGAAGCAGGGCGGCACCGTCGACGACGTGCCCGGCCCCTTCGGCCGCGAGCTCATCGCCCGCATCCCCGCGACCACCGCCGACGGCCGCCAGGCCGTGCGGCCCGCCCGGTTCGTCGGCGTCGACGGGCCGCGCTGGTTCCTGCGCGGCGTGCTGACGGGCAAGGCGGCCGTCGACGCCGCGGCCGCCCGGCCGCTGGAGTCCGTCTTCGCCGGCGTCGTGGTGGTCCGCGACGGCGCGCCGCGCCCGCCGCGCGACCTGCTGACGCTCACCCTGCCCAACCAGGGCCGCAAGCCCGAGACGGCGACCGAGGGCCTGGCGCCCGAGACGCCGTCCTTCGACCCGCTGACCCGCGGGCCCGAGATCACCGAGATCCGCTGAGGGATCGAGCACCGATGTCACTGCGCACCGCCGTCCAGCACGTGCTGGCCTCCGCCGACGACGTGGCGGCCGTCGAGGAGCGCGACGAGGCCGCCAAGTACCGCGGCTGCAGGGCCGTGGCCGACCTCGCCGCGCGCTCGCGCGGCACGGCCGCGGGCGTGCTGCGCTCCGTGGTCCTGCGCCCGCGCGAGGGCGTGCCCGCCGTCGAGGCGGAGCTCTACGACGGGTCCGGGTCGGTCGACCTCGTGTGGCTGGGACGGCGCTCGATCGCCGGGATCGAGCCCGGCCGCCGCGTCAAGGTCGAGGGCATGGTCTGCGACGTCGAGGGGCGGCGCACCATGTTCAACCCCCGCTACGAGCTGCGCCCGCGGGCCGGCGAGTGAGCGAGCAGCAGCCGCCCGCGCCGCCGGCGGCCCCGCAGGACCCGCCCGCCGCCGGCGGTGGCGGGCTGCGCGCCGTGACCGCCGAGCAGTTCTCGTTCGCCGACGCCGTCGGCGGCGTGCGCGGCGTCGTCGAGGCGGTGGCCCCGGGCCTGGTCTTCGTCGTCGTGTTCGTCGCGTCGTCGAACCTCGCCTGGTCCCTCGGCGCAGCGGTCGCCGCCGCCCTGGTCGCCGTCGTCGCCCGGCTGGTGCAGCGCACCCCGGTGACGCAGGCGCTCGGCGGCCTGCTGGGCATCGCCGTCGGCGTCGTCTGGGCCTGGCGCTCGGGGGAGGCCGAGGACTTCTACGTCTGGGGCCTGGTGACGAACGCCGCCTACCTCGCGGCGGTGCTGGTGTCGATCCTCGTGCGCTGGCCCGTCGTGGGGTTCGTGGTCGAGGCGCTGCGCGCCGGGTTCAGCGCCGACCAGGCGCGGGCCCGGGCGGCCGGCGGCACGAGCCCGTTCGCGGGCGTCACGGCCTGGCGCCGCGACCCGCGGCTGGTGCGCCGCTACGCCCTGGCCACCTGGTTCTGGGTGGGGCTGTTCGCCGTGCGCCTGGCCGTCAAGGTGCCGCTGTACCTGTCGGACGAGGTGGGCTGGCTGGGCACGGCGCACCTGGTCCTCGGCGTCCCGCTGTGGGGCCTGGTGCTCTGGCTCACCTGGGCGGTCGTGCGCCGTCCGCACCCGGCGGCCGGCGCGCCGGCCGCCGGCTGACCTCAGCGCTCGCGCGCGCCGTCCCCGCCGTCGGACGACGGCGAGCTCTGCGGCTGCAGCGCCAGCCCGGCGTCCGCGGCGTCGGCGGCGTCGGCGGCGGCACCGGGCTCGGTGACGTCGGCGGTGCCGCGCACCAGCAACCGCTGCAGCGCCCCCTCGTCGGCCTCCCGCCCGGTGACGATGAGCAGCTCGTCGCCGGCCTCGAGGGTGTCGTCGATCGACGGGGCGATGGGGGAGGTGCCGCGCACGATCGCGGCGAGCACCGTGTCCGCCGGCCAGCGCACGGCGCCCACCCGCGTGCCCACCAGCGGCGAGCTCTCCGGCAGGGTGAGCTCGAGGATGTCCGCGCCTGACTGGTGGAACGTGAAGATCCGCACCAGGTCGCCCACGGCGACGGCCTCCTCGACCATCGCCGTCATGATGCGCGGCGTCGAGACGGCGACGTCCACGCCCCACGAGGCGTCGAACATCCACTCGTTCTTGGGGTTGTTGACGCGCGCCACGGTGCGCGGCACCCCGAACTCCGTCTTGCACAGCAGCGAGAACACGAGGTTCGCCTTGTCGTCACCGGTGGCCCCGACGACCACGTCGGCCTCCGCGACCTGGGCGGTCTCGAGCGTGGGCAGCTCGCACGCGTCGGCGAGCAGCCAGTCGGCGTCGGGCACCTGGGCCACGCGCATGGCGGCGGGGGACTTGTCGACGAGCACCACCTGGTGGTCGTGGGCGAGCAGCTCGCGGGCGATGGACCGCCCCACCGAGCCGGCGCCGGCGATGACGACGCGCATCAGTCCTCCTTCAGGTCCGGCGCGTGGGTGAGCAGCCGCTCGACGGTCGCGGCGTCCTCGTCCCGCATCAGCACGTGCAGCACGTCGTTCTCCTGCAGCACGGTGTCGCCGGTCACGAGCACGCCGTCGGTGTAGCGGGACAGGAACGCGACGCGCGCCCCGGTGACCGCCTCGATGCGCCGCACGCTGTGGCCCGTCCAGCCGGGGTGGTAGTCGACCTGCGCCAGGCGCACCTGCCCGGACGGGTCGCGGTACTCGTCGGTGGCGCCGAGCGGCAGCATGCGCCGCAGCACCTGGTCCGACGTCCAGCGCACCGTGGCCACCGTGGGGATGCCGAGGCGCTGGTAGATCTCGGCGCGCTGGGGGTCGTAGATCCGCGCCACGACCTTGTCGACCCCGAACGTCTCGCGGGCCACGCGGGCGGCCAGCACGTTCGAGTTGTCGCCGTCGGACACGGCCGCGAACGCGTACGTGTCCTCGATGCCGGCCTGGCGCAGGGTGTCCCGGTCGAAGCCCACGCCGGTCACGCGCTGGCCCTCGAACTCGGCGGGCAGGCGGCGGAACGCGTCGGGGTTCTGGTCGATGATCGCCACCGAGTGCCCGCGGGCCTCGATCCCCTGCGCGAGCGTGGCTCCCACGCGGCCGCAGCCCATGATCACGAAGTGCACGAACGGAACGCTACAACCTGGGGGAGGACCTGGTGGTGCGTGAGGCGCGAGCGCTCGGGACGCGCCTAGAGTTCTTCTCGTGTCAGACATCGCGGACGTCGCCAAACGGCTTCTCCTCGGGCGTCCGGTCCGCAGCGAGAAGCTCGGCCACACCCTCCTGCCGAAGCGCATCGCGCTGCCGATCTTTGCGTCGGACGCGCTGTCGTCCGTGGCGTACGCGCCGGACGAGATCCTCCTGACCCTCGCCGTCGCCGGGATCGCCGCGACGGCGATCTCGCCGTGGGTCGGCCTGGCCGTCGTCTTCGTGCTCCTGGTCGTCGTGGCCTCCTACCGCCAGAACGTGCACGCCTACCCGTCCGGCGGCGGCGACTACGAGGTGGCCACCACCAACCTCGGCCCGGCGGCGGGCCTCGGGGTCGCCTCCGCGCTGCTGGTCGACTACGTGCTCACCGTGGCGGTGTCGATCTCGTCGGCCGCGCAGTACGCGGCGTCGGCGATCCCGGCGCTGCGCGGCCACGAGACGAGCGCGGCCGTGATCGCCGTGGTGGTGCTGACGGTGATGAACCTGCGCGGCGTGCGCGAGTCGGGCACCTTCTTCGCGATCCCCACCTACCTCTTCATGGCCCTGATCGGGCTCATGGTGGTGACCGGCGCGGTCCGCTACCTCGCCGGCAACCTGCCCGCGGCGGAGTCCGCGCAGTTCGAGCTCGTGCCGTCGGCCGCCTACGACCAGGGGCTCATGGGCCTGGCCGGCGCGTTCCTGCTGGCCCGCGCGTTCGCCTCCGGGTGCGCCGCGCTGACCGGCGTGGAGGCCATCAGCAACGGCGTGCCGGCGTTCCGCAAGCCCAAGTCGCGCAACGCGGCCACGACGCTGCTGCTGCTCGGCACCATCTCGGCGACGATGGTGATCTCGATCCTCGTGCTGGCGCAGGCCACCGGCGTGCACTACGCGGCCGACCCGCAGGCGCAGCTCACCCTGGACGGCGGCCCGATCCCGGCCGACTACGACCAGCACCCGACGATCGGCCAGCTCGCCCAGGCGATCTTCACCGGCTTCCCCCCGGCGTTCTACGCCGTCTCGGCGATCACGGGCCTGATCCTCGTGCTCGCCGCGAACACCGCCTTCAACGGGTTCCCGGTGCTCGGCTCGATCCTGGCCAAGGACGGCTTCCTGCCGCGGCAGCTGCACACCCGCGGCGACCGGCTCGCGTTCTCCAACGGCATCCTCACGCTGGCCGCCGCGGCGGTCGTGCTCATCCTCGCGTTCGACGCCGAGGTCACCCGCCTCATCCAGCTGTACATCGTGGGCGTGTTCGTGTCGTTCACGCTCAGCCAGCTCGGGATGATCCGGCACTGGACCCGCGAGCTCAAGCGCCAGCCCGACCCGCGCACCCGCGCGCGCATGAAGCGCTCGCGCGTGGTCAACGGCGTCGGCCTGGCGTGCACCGGCTCCGTGCTCGTGATCGTGCTGCTGACCAAGTTCACCCACGGGGCGTGGATCACCATCCTGGCGATGGCCGCGCTGTTCGTGCTCATGCGCGGGATCCGGGCGCACTACGACCGGGTGCGCGACGAGCTGTCGCTCGACGACGTCTCCGCGGCGCGCGCCCTGCCGAGCCGCGTGCACGCGCTCGTGCTGGTCTCGAAGATCCACAAGCCGACCATGCGGGCCCTCGCCTACGCCCGGGCCTCGCGCCCGTCGGTGCTCGAGGCCGTCACGGTGGGCGTCGACGCGGACGAGGTGGCCGACCTGACCCGCCAGTGGGAGGCGCTCGACCTGCCGGTGCCGCTGCGGGTGCTCGACTCGCCGTACCGCGAGATCGGCCGGCCGATCCTCAAGTACGTGCGCTCGATCCGGCGCGAGTCGCCCCGCGACCTCGTCGTGGTCTACATCCCCGAGTACGTCGTCGGCCACTGGTGGGAGCAGCTGCTGCACAACCAGTCGGCGCTGCGCCTCAAGGGGCGGCTGCTGTTCACGCCCGGGGTGGTGGTGGCGTCCGTGCCGTGGCAGCTCGCCTCGACCGCCGGGCAGACCGGCCTCGAGGGCGAGGACTACGTGGAGGGTCGCCTGCGCCGGTACTGAGCGGGGCGCCCCGCCGGCGTGCGACCCCGGTCGCCGGTCGGGAGAGAATGGTCCGGTGCCCCGACCCCACCGTTCCGCGCCCCGCCTCCGCCCCGCCGACACCGAGGCAGGTCGCGAGCTCGAGCTCGTCGTCGGCCCCGTCGCGCACGGCGGGCACTGCGTCGCCCGCCACGAGGGGCGCGTGGTGTTCGTGCGGCACGCGCTGCCGGGCGAGCGGGTGCGCGCCGTCGTGACCGAGGGCGGGTCGCGGTTCTGGCGCGCGGACGCCGTGGAGGTGCTCGACGCCTCGCCGGACCGCGTGGCGCCCGCGTGGCCCGCCGCCGGCCCCGGCGGCGTGGGCGGCGGCGAGCTGTCCCACGTGGCCCTGCCCGCGCAGCGGCGCTGGAAGGCCGCCGTGCTGGCCGAGCAGCTGGCGCGGCTCGCGCGCCTGGAGCGCGACGTCGTGGTGGAGGCCGCGCCCGGCGACGACGAGCGGGGCGGCCTCGGCTACCGCACGCGCATCGACCTGGTCGCCGACGGCGAGGGCCGCGCCGGCATGCGCCGGTTCCGCTCGCACGACGTCGTGCCGCTGGACGGCATGCCGCTGGCCACCGAGGCGGTCGGCGCCCTGGCCGAGGCCGAGGGCGTGTGGTCGCGCCGCTGGCGGCCGGGTGCGGAGCTCGAGCTCGTCGCGCCCGCCGGCGGCGGCGACCCCGTGCTGCTGGTCGACGGCGCGCCGTGGCACCGCGGCCGCGCCGACACACGCCCCAACGCCCGCCGCGCCGTCACCGAGGCGGTGACGGTCACGGCCGGGGCCGTCGCCGGGCAGGAGTTCCGCTACCGGGTCGCCGCCGACGGGTTCTGGCAGGTGCACCGGGCGGCGCCCGCCGTCCTCGCCGACGCCGTGCTCGCCGCCGTCGGCGACGTCTCCGGCGCGCGCATCCTGGACCTGTACTCCGGCGCGGGCCTGTTCACGCTGCCGCTGGCGGTCGCGGCGGGGGAGTCCGGCAGCGTCGTCGCCGTCGAGGGCGACGCGCGCGCCGTCAAGGACGCCCGCCGCAACGCCCACGCCCTGCCGCAGGTCACGCTGCACCTCGGTGCGGTGGACCGGGTGCTCGCGGGCACCGACGCGGCCGGGGCGGACGTCGGCGGCGCCGACGTCGTCGTGCTGGACCCGCCGCGCGCCGGCGCCGGCCGCGCCGTCGTCGAGGCGATCGCCGAGCGGGGGCCGGGCACCGTGGTCTACGTGGCCTGCGACCCGGCCGCGCTCGCGCGCGACCTGGCCTACTTCGCCGACCGCGGGTACGAGCTCGACGACCTGCGCGGGTTCGACCTGTTCCCGCACACCCACCACGTGGAGGCCGTGGCCGTCCTGCGCCGGTGAGAGGGCCGGTGTGAGAGCCGGTGAGAGCGCCGGTGTGAGCGCCGGCGACGGCGGGGCCGCGGCCCGCGCGGCGGGTCAGGCGTAGTAGCGCACGTCGAGCTGGCGCCGGCCGCCGTCGTCGTCGGTGACCTGGACGATGTACTGGTCGACGGGTGGCAGGCGGCCCTCGCGGCGCTCGCCGGCCAGCACGACCGCGGCGTCGTCGTCGCTGGCGGCCCGGAACGAGTGCACGTCGTCCGGGCCGTCGGTCCGCAGGGCCTCCACGCGATAGGTAGCCATGGCCCACCGTAGGCACGGACCCGCCGGGCTCGCCGCGGCGGCCCGGGTCCGTGCCCACGGCGGCCCGGCGGCTCCGGGACGGTCAGATCCGGGCGAGCAGGGCGGCGATCGCGCCCGCCACGGCGTCGGGGTCCACGAGCATGTGCAGGTGGCCGCCGACGAGCTCGTCGGTGGGCCAGCCCGCCCCGCGCGCCCGCTCCAGCTCGTCGGCGTACGTGCCGCCGAAGGCGAGGTACGCGTTGCGCCCGCCCGCCCACCCGGCGGTCACCGGCAGGGTCGCGTCGAGGTAGGTCGCCGGGAGCCGGCGCGCCTGGGCCTCGACCGCCCGGAGCGTCGCCTCGTCCGGCACCAGGGCGCGCACGTCTGCCTCCGGCCACCAGGCGGTCCACGGCGGCAGCAGCCCGGCGTCGTCAGCCCGACGGCGCAGGCCCGCGCGCAGCCCGGGCGCCACGAGCGCGGCCTCGCCGGACGCCGGCGGCAGCGCGGCGTCGACGAACACCGTGCCCGCCGGCGGCAGCACCGCGGCGATCGCCGGGACGTACAGCCCGGCGTTCGAGTGCGGCACGAGCACCGTGGGCTCGTCGTCCGGGAGGGCCTCCTCGAAGCCGTCCAGCACCTCTGCCGGCATGGCGCCGCGCACCGGCGCCACGCGGGTGCGCCAGCCGTGGCCCTGCAGCCGCTCGGCCACGGGCTCCCACACCGCCGGGCCGAGGAACGGGCTCGGCAGGAACGTCACGGGCGGGCGCTGCGCCGTCGCCGCGGTCACGGCGCCACCCGCCGCGTGGTGGAGCCGAACCCCAGCCAGGTGTGCCGGTTGTTCCACCAGCACCAGCCCACCTTGGGCGCGCCGCGGCGCTCGCGGCCGTCGCGGCCCGTGCCGCCGGAGATCCACAGCGCCGGGGTGCGGGCGTCGTACCGGCCGTCGGGCCGGCGCAGCCGCGAGCCGATCGTCATGTAGCAGACGTTCTTGTCGAGGACCGACGGCGCCTGCAGCGCCCAGTGGATCCCCTCGGCCAGGGTCAGCGGCGTGCGGCCCCGCGCCGCCAGCTCGGCGGCGGCCTCCGCGGGGGACCAGCCGCGCAGGTCGTCGCCGCGGTCCGGCGCGACGACGGCGTAGACGAGGGCGTCGGGCAGCTCGACGACCGGCGCGAACGCGTCGACGTCGGTCATGTCGGTGACGACGAAGCCGGCCCGCTCGCCGCCCTGGCGCCCCGGGGCGGGCAGGCGCAGCAGGGGAGCGAGGCGGGACGGGGGCGCGGCGGCGGGCGCGAGGACCAGCAGCGCCCCCGGCGGGGCGGTCGCGGCGAGCCGATCGGCGGCGTCGCGCAGCGCGGCGGGGGTCACGCCGCCGTCGGCGAGCGCGCCGAGCGCGACGAGGCGCTCGGCCTGCTCGTGCAGCGGCGGCAGGGCCGGCGGCGCGGCCGGCTGCGCCGCGCCGGCGGCGTCCGACACCGCGGAATCGGTCGGCGTCGGGGCCGGCGAGGTCCGCAGGGTCGGCGAGGTCCTCGGGGTCGGCGTGGGGGCGGACGTGGCGGTCGGGCGGGGCGCGGGCATCGGTGTCCTTCCGGTCGGCCGTCGGCGGCCCTGGTCCAACGACCGGACCCGCCGGATGATTCCCGCGCGGGCCGCGGCACCGCCGCCCGGTGCGCGCCCCGGTGGCGGGCGGGTGAGGGGACCCTCAGTATCTTGACGTCAAGATATGTGGGATATGCTGGACGCAGTGCCCGGCCCGGCCGGGTGAGCCCCGAAGCCAGCGTCGGTGTCCCGCGTGCGCGAGCGCACGGCCCGGCGCGCGTCAGCCCCGTTGGAGGAGCCGTAGTGAGCAGCGTGGACACGTTCGGATCGAAGGGAACGCTGGAGGTCGGCGGCAAGGCCTACGAGATCTTCCGCCTCGCGGCGGTCGAGGGCCTGGAGCGCCTGCCCTACTCCCTGAAGATCCTCGCCGAGAACCTCCTGCGGACGGAGGACGGCGCGAACATCACCGCCGACCACGTGCGCGCCCTCGCGTCGTGGGACCCCGACGCGCAGCCCGACACCGAGATCCAGTTCACGCCGGCCCGCGTGATCATGCAGGACTTCACCGGCGTGCCCTGCGTCGTCGACCTGGCCACCATGCGCGAGGCCGTCGCGGCGCTCGGCGGCGACCCGGCCCGCATCAACCCGCTGGCCCCGGCCGAGATGGTCATCGACCACTCGGTGCAGATCGACGTGGCCGGCCGCGCCGACGCGTTCCAGCGCAACGTCGAGCTGGAGTACCAGCGCAACCACGAGCGCTACCAGTTCCTGCGCTGGGGCCAGACGGCGTTCGACGACTTCAAGGTCGTGCCCCCGGGCACCGGCATCGTGCACCAGGTCAACATCGAGTACCTGGCCCGCACGGTGATGACCCGCGAGGTCGACGGCGTGCTGCGCGCCTACCCGGACACCTGCGTCGGCACCGACTCGCACACCACGATGGTCAACGGCCTGGGCGTCCTCGGCTGGGGCGTCGGCGGCATCGAGGCCGAGGCCGCCATGCTCGGCCAGCCCGTGTCGATGCTCATCCCGCGCGTGGTGGGCTTCAAGCTGTCGGGCTCGATCCCGGCCGGCGTGACGGCCACCGACGTCGTGCTCACGATCACCCAGATGCTGCGCCAGCACGGCGTGGTCGGGAAGTTCGTCGAGTTCTACGGCGAGGGCGTCGCCCAGGTGCCGCTGGCCAACCGCGCCACCATCGGCAACATGTCGCCGGAGTTCGGCTCGACCGCCGCGATCTTCCCGATCGACCAGGTCACCGTCGACTACCTGCGCCTGACCGGCCGCAGCGACGAGCAGCTCGCGCTCGTCGAGGCGTACGCCAAGGAGCAGGGCCTGTGGCTCGACCCGACCGCCGAGGGCTACACCGAGCCGGTGTTCTCCGAGTACCTCGAGCTCGACCTGTCGACGGTCGTGCCGTCGATCGCCGGCCCGAAGCGCCCGCAGGACCGCATCGAGCTGTCCGAGGCCAAGGAGTCCTTCGCCTCCGCGATCCTGGACTACGTCAGCCCCGCCGAGGCCGCGGCCTTCACCGGCCTCGACGAGTCGGTCGACGAGACCTTCCCGGCGTCCGACCCGATCGCCGCCTCGGCGCACGACAACCCGTCCGACCAGCCGGTGGCCCCGGGGCACGGCGACTCGGCGAAGCGCCCGCACAAGGTCGTCGACGTCACGCTCGCCGACGGCACGACGACGCAGCTCGACCACGGCCACGTCGTGATCGCCTCGATCACCTCGTGCACCAACACCTCGAACCCGTCGGTCATGCTCGCCGCCGCGCTGCTGGCCAAGAACGCCGTCGACAAGGGCCTGGCCTCCAAGCCGTGGGTCAAGACGTCGATGGCCCCGGGCTCGCAGGTCGTCACCGACTACTACGAGAAGGCCGGCCTGTGGCCGTACCTCGAGAAGCTCGGCTTCCACCTGGTCGGCTACGGCTGCGCCACCTGCATCGGCAACTCGGGCCCGCTGTCGGACGAGATCTCGGCGGCGGTCAACGAGCACGACCTGTCGGTCGTCTCGGTGCTCTCGGGCAACCGCAACTTCGAGGGCCGCATCAACCCGGACGTCAAGATGAACTACCTGGCGTCCCCGCCGCTGGTCATCGCCTACGCCCTGGCCGGCACGATGGACTTCGACTTCGACGCCCAGCCGCTCGGCACCGACACCGAGGGCAACCCGGTGTTCCTCAAGGACATCTGGCCCTCCCCGGAGGAGGTCCAGGCGACGATCGACGCGTCGATCGACCGCGACATGTTCACCAAGGACTACGCGGACGTCTTCGCCGGCGACGAGCGGTGGCGCGCGCTGGAGACCCCCGAGGGCGACACCTTCGCGTGGGACGCCGAGTCGACCTACGTGCGCAAGCCCCCGTACTTCGAGGGCATGGGCGCCACGCCGGAGCCGGTCGCCGACATCTCCGGCGCCCGTGTGCTGGCCAAGCTCGGCGACTCGGTCACCACCGACCACATCTCGCCGGCCGGCGCCATCAAGCCGGACAGCCCGGCCGGCCGCTACCTGGCCGAGCACGGCGTCGAGCGTCGCGACTTCAACTCCTACGGCTCGCGCCGCGGCAACCACGAGGTGATGATCCGCGGCACGTTCGCGAACATCCGCCTGAAGAACCAGCTCCTGGACGGCGTCGAGGGTGGCTTCACCTTCAACTTCGTCAAGGGCGCCCAGGACACGATCTACGACGCGGCGCAGGACTACGCGGCGCAGGGCACCCCGCTGGTCGTGCTGGGCGGCAAGGAGTACGGCTCGGGCTCGTCCCGCGACTGGGCCGCCAAGGGCACCGCGCTGCTGGGCGTCAAGGCCGTCATCACCGAGTCGTTCGAGCGCATCCACCGCTCCAACCTCATCGGCATGGGCGTGCTGCCGCTGCAGTTCCCGGCCGGCGAGAGCGCCGAGTCGCTCGGCCTGGACGGCACCGAGACGTTCGACATCGCCGGCATCACCGCGCTCAACGAGGGCACCACGCCCGCCACGGTGCACGTGACCGCCACCAAGGAGGACGGCTCCACGGTCGAGTTCGACGCGGTGGTCCGCATCGACACGCCCGGTGAGGCCGACTACTACCGCAACGGCGGCATCCTGCAGTACGTGCTGCGCTCGCTGGTGGCCTGAGCCTCGGCGGCACGCACGACGACGGCGCCCCGTCGCTCCCTCGCGGAGCGGCGGGGCGCCGTCGCGCTGCCGGGGCCCGGCGGCCGTCGTGGTCTCCCGGCTCTCCCGCCCGGGCCGCTCAGCCGGTGGTGCCGTCGCGCGGCCCGGACGTGCCGTCGGTGACCGCGGCGTACGAGCGCCGCACGACGTCGGCCAGCACCGCGAGGTCCACCGCGGCGAGGTCCTTGAGGTACAGGCAGCCGACGCCGGTGGTGTGCGGGCCGAGGCGCTCGAGCGCCTCGGCGTGCGCCGCGACGCCGTCGGCGAGGTAGACGGTCGTGGCGCCCGCGCGCGGGGAGAAGGCGGCGGCGGGCGCCTCGCCCTCCTGCCCGCTCGCGTAGCGGTAGCGGTACGCGCCGAACCCGACGATCGAGGAGCCGAACATGCGCGGCTCGCGGCCCGTCGCTCCCGCCATGAGGTCGAGCAGCGTCTCGGCGTCGCGCCGGCGCACAGGGTGCGCGACGGCCGCGACGTACGCGCGGGGGTCGACGTCGGTCCAGGTCGTGGTGGGCGTCCTCGCCATGGGTCCATCCTGCGACCACACCGGTCCGCCGGCGCGGCGGCCCGCTACGGTCCGTGCACGGCCGGGCGCAGCCGGATGCTGCCGAGACGAAGGAGCGCGACGTGCGCAAGACAGTGGTCCACCTGTTCCACGACGACCCCGACTCGCTGGTCACCGGCAGCCGCGTCGCGCAGCGCGTGCTCGAGACCGCCGGCGAGCACGGCGTCGCCGTCGAGGTGTTCTGCTTCGGGCCGGCGCAGCGCCGCCTCGGCGCCGGGGCCTCGGAGGCCGAGCGCACCTTCGACCGGCAGATCGACGAGCTCGTGGCTGCCGGGGTCCGCGTCGGGGCGTGCGTGAACTCCGCCCGCGCCGACGGCACCGAGGACGCGCTGCGGGCCCGCGGGCTGCAGCTGCACGTGGCGCGCGACGAGATCCTGCGGTTCACGCTCGAGGGCGCGACCGTCGTGACCTTCTGACGGGCCCGGCCCCGCGGCCCGGCCCCGCGGCCGGGCGCCGCGGTCCGGTCCCGCGGTCAGGCCCCCGCGGCCAGCTCGCGCAGAGCGTGCTCGCCGATCGGCACGAGCCGCGGGTGCGCGTCCGGGTGGGCCACCATGCTCGCGGCGTACAGGACCGCCCAGCCGCGGGCCCGCGTCCACGTCGCGGCGTCCCAGCCGCGGCCGCCGTTCGCGCGGGCGTCGACGACCGCGCGGCACGCGGAGCGGCCCGCGGCGTCGAAGGCGAG
>NZ_WUWN01000053.1 GCF_009846865.1 Puerhibacterium puerhi | reverse complement strand
GCGGCGGGCGCCGGTCGCCCCGGGGCTCACGCCGCCGGGTCGCGCAGCCGCTCGCGCAGCCGCGGTTCCGCCTCCCGCAGCTCCGCCGGCACGGGCGTCCGGGTGACCAGCGACAGCCGCATGGTCCCGGCCGCCGGCGAGGCCTCGGTGCGGTCGCCCGGTGCGCCGTACCAGCGGGTGGCCAGCTCGGGCACGACGACGGCGCAGCGGCGCGCGCGGCCCATCCGCACCGCGGCCTCCACCGTGGCGCCGGGCCGCGGGGCCGCGCCGAGGTCGGCCAGGCGGCGGTGCAGCGCGTCGCCCGCCCGGTCCACGGTGCAGTAGACGACCGTCTGCCCCGCGTACGGTCGCCGGCCCCGCCCGCGCCCCGGGGCGCCGTCGGGCAGCAGCGTCACCAGCGGCGAGCTGCCGAGGTCGGTGACGGCCACGCCGCGCGGCAGCACCGTCTGGTCGGCGATCGTCACGACGGCGGCGTCGAGCGCCCCCTCCTCCAGCCGCTGCAGCAGCGTGGGGCCGTGCTCCACCTCCGGCTGCACGGTCACGCCGTCGAGCTCGAGGTCCAGCGCGGCGAAGACGACTGCCGCGAGGCTCGGGATCGTGCCCACCGCGAGGGTGCGCTCGCGGGCCGCGGCCAGGGCGCGCTCGGGCAGCGCCGCGAGGTGGGCCAGCACGTGCGTCGCCTGCTGCGCGACCTCGCGCCCGGCCGCCGTGGCGCGGGCCCCGGTGGTGTCGCGGTCGAACAGGCGCGTGCCGAGCCGGCGCTCCAGGGCGCCGAGGCGCTGGCTCGCCGACGGCTGGCTCACCAGCAGCTCGCGCGCCGCCGCGCCGAGCGAGCCGTGCCGGGCGACCGCCTCGACGAGGCGCAGGTCATCGACGGAGATGCGGGATCCCATAGGGCCAGCCTAGGAGCGGCGCTCCCGCACCGGCGTCTACCCGGGCCGCCGCCGGGCCGCCAGCATCGTGCCGTGCGCCGACACCTCCAGACCCTCACCGCCGTCACCTTCGTCACCTGGGTGGGCCAGCGCGTCACGGCCGTCGCGCTGCCGCTCGTCGCGCTCGCGGAGACCGGCGACGCCTGGACGACCGGGCTGGTGGGCGGCATGGCCGGGCTCCCGCTGCTCACGTCCGCGTGGTGGGGCCGGCGGCTGCGGGGGCGGCTGGTCTCCGGACGCGCGCTGGCGGTCGTGCTCCTGGTCCAGGCGGGCGGGCTCGCGCTGGTGCCCGTGGCCTCCGCGACGGTGGGGGTCGGGGCCGTGGTGCTCAGCGCGTCGGGGCTGGTCACGGGGGCGACCGGCGCGCTGCTGGCCCCGGCGCAGCGGGCCCTGACGGCGGACCTGGCCGAGGCCGGCGACGCCGGGTCTGCCGCGCGCTGGCTGTCCTGGCAGGACCTGGCGCACCGGGTCTCGATGATCTTCGCGCCGCCGCTCGGTGCGTTCCTCGTGGGCGCCTGGGGCGCCGAGCCGCTGCTGTGGTGCGAGACGGCGGCGGTGCTGCTCGGCGCGGCGGCGATGGTCGCGGTCCCCGGGGTGACCGCCGGCCGCGCGGCGGCCGGCGGAGCGGAGCCTGACGGCGCGGAGCCCCACGGCGCGGCGGCCCACGGCGCGGAGCCCGACGGCGCGGCGGCCCACGGCGCGGTCACCGAGGGCACCCCGACGCCCGACGTCCCCGTCCGCACCGTGCTGCGCCGCCACCCCGACCTCGCGATCGGCATCGCCCTGGCCGGCGTCGGCGGGCTGGCGTGGTTCGCCTTCAGCCTCGGCCTGGCGCTGCTCGGCGCGGAGCTGGACCGCCCCGGCGAGCTCGTGGCGGCCGGCATGGCGGGCTACGGCACGGCGTCCGTGGCGATGTCGTTCGTGGTGCCGCTCGTCGTCGACCGCCTGCCCCGGACCGCCACGATCGTCGTCTCCTGGGCGGTGCTCGGGGTGGCCTTCGCGCTGCTGCCGCTCGCGGCGCCGGGCCTGGCCGCGATCGCCGTCGTGTCCGCCGTCGGGGGCGCGGCGATGCCGCTGGGCATCGCCGCGCTCAACGCGCTCATCAGCGAGCGCACCGCGGGCGCGGAGCGGCGCGCCGCGTTCACCGCGGAGACGGTGCTGCACAGCGGCGGCGCGTCGCTCGGCCTGCTGGTGGGCGGCGCGGTCATCGGCTGGTTCGGCGCCGGCCCGACGCTCGTCGTCGCCGGGCTGGTGCAGGCGCTGGCCGCCGTCGTCGCCGCGGCGCTGCTGCGGGCGGCCCGACGCCGGGCGCGCACCGCCACGCCGCTCACGCCGGCGCGGTCCCCGGCTTCACGGCCAGCACCGGGCACTCGGCCGTGAGCAGGATCCGCTGCGCGACGCTGCCCATGAGCAGCTTGCCCACCGGGCTGCGGCGCCGGAGCCCGACGACGACCAGCCGCGCGTCGAGCTCCTCGGCCACCGCCAGCACCTGGTCGGCGACGTCGCGGCCCATCTCCTGGCGCACCACGTGCGGCAGGCCGGTGGCGCGCAGCCGCTCCGCCACCTCGGCCAGCGGGCCCGGGGCGGCGTAGCGGTCGTCGACGAGCGCGTCCCCGCGCGTGCCGTTGACGACGGCGACGCCGTGCCCGCGCTCGCGGGCCGCCGCGAGCGCGTGGTCCAGGGCCGCCTCGCCGAACTCGTCGGGCGTCCACGCCACGACCACCCACCCGGCCTGCGGCGTCCTGGCCGCCGTCTCCGGCGCGGCAGCGCCCTCCGGCGCGGCAGCGCCCTCCGGCGCGGTCGCCCGGTCCGTCCCGGTCGTCGTCTCCTGCGTCATCGCCCGGCCCCCTTCGTCCCCTCTGTCTCAGTCGTCCCCGGCGTCCCGGCCAGCACGCCGGCCCGGTCCGTCCCCTCGGCACGCGCCGCGTCGGCCCCGACCGCGCCGTCCGCGCCGTCGACCGCGACCGCCGCCTCGGCGCGCGAGCGCCACCGCACCAGCAGCGGGCGGCCCAGCAGCACCAGCAGCAGCACCACGTAGATCGCCACGGCGAGCGGCTCGTCGACGAGCCCGGCGGGGTCGCCGCCCGAGATCGTCAGGGCCTCGCGCAGCTTCGTCTCCATGAGCGGGCCGAGGATGACGCCGAGGATCAGCGGCAGCACCGGCAGCCCGAACCGCCGCATCGCCATGCCGAGCAGGCCGAAGCCCAGCAGCAGCGCGATGTCGAAGGGGTCGAGGTTGGTGGCGTACGCGCCCAGGCAGGCGAAGAACAGGATGCCGGCGTACAGCTGCGGGCGCGGGATGCGCAGCAGCTTCGCCCACAGCGGCGCCAGCGGCAGGTTGAGCACCAGCAGCAGCAGGTTGCCCAGCAGCAGGCTGGCCAGCAGCGTCCACACCAGGTCGGCGTGCTCGGTCATCAGCTGCGGGCCGGGCTGGATGCCGTAGCCCTGCAGCGCCGAGAGCATCACCGACGCCGTCGCCGTCACCGGCAGGCCGAGCGCCAGCATCGGCACGAGCATGCCGGCCGCCGAGGCGTTGTTGGCCGCCTCCGGCCCGGCGACGCCCTCGATGGCGCCGCGGCCGAACTCGCCGCCGTCCTTGCGTCCGCGCCGGGTCAGGCGGCGCTCGGTGACGTACGACAGGAACGTGGGAAGCTCGGCGCCGCCGGCGGGCAGCGCCCCGAACGGGAAGCCGTACGCGGTGCCGCGCAGCCAGGGCTTCCAGGACCGGCGCAGGTCCTCGCGCCCCAGCCACGGCTGGCCCACCGGGATCACCTGGGCGGGCTTGCGGCGCAGGTGGGCGGCCACCCACAGCGCCTCGCCGAGGGCGAAGATGCCGACGGCGACCACCACGATGTCCAGCCGGTCCACCAGCTGCGTGATGCCGAGCGTGAGGCGCGGCTGGCCCGTGTTGAGGTCGAGGCCCACCAGGCCGATCGTCAGGCCCACGAACAGCGCCAGGAACCCGCGCAGCGGGCTGGCGCCGAGCACCGTCGTCGTCATCACCAGGGCCAGCACCATGAGCGCGAAGTACGACGGCGCGCCGATCTCCACCGCGACGTCGGCCAGCGCGGGGGCGAACAGCGCCACCAGCAGCGTGCCGATCGTGCCGGCGACGAACGACCCGACGGCGGCGGTGGCGAGCGCCTGGGCGGCGCGCCCGGCGCGGGCCATGAGGTTGCCCTCGAGGGCGGTCATCACCGACGCCGACTCGCCGGGCGTGTTGAGCAGGATCGACGTGGTCGACCCGCCGTACATGCCGCCGTAGTACAGGCCGGCGAACATGATGAACGCCTGCGTGGGCCCGAGCCCGTAGGTCACCGGCAGCAGCAGCGCGATGGCCATCGCGGGCCCGATGCCGGGCAGCACGCCGACGAACGTGCCGAGCAGCACGCCGACGGCGGCGTAGAGGAGGTTCATGGGGGAGGCGGCGGCCTGCAGGCCCTCCCACAGCAGTCCGAGGTTGTCCATCAGGTCACCGCCTCACAGGATCCCGTCGAGGACGCCGGGGGTGAGCGGGATGCCCAGCCCGACGACGAAGCCGTACCAGCTGCCCACCGCGAGCACGAGGCCCACGATGACGTCCCGGACCAGCGTCCGGCTGCCCAGGGCCCAGGCGGCGCCGGCGAACAGGATCGCCCCGCTGATCGCCCAGCCCAGGAGGTTGACGGTGGCGATCGTCAGCAGGATCACCGCGACGAGCTTGAGCACCGTCGGCCAGTCGGTGCCGCCGGACAGGTCGACGTCCTCGCCGGCCTCCGGCTGCGGGCGCGAGCCCCGCGCCGCGGCGACGGCCAGCAGCACCGCGGTGACCGCGAGACCGGCGCCGATGGCGAGGGGGAAGACGCGCGGTCCCACGGGGTCGGCGAACCCGGCCTCCAGGGTGGTCGCGTCGTAGATCGTGTACAGCCCGACGACGAGGAGCACGGCCGCCAGGCCGTACTGGGCCCGGTCGGGGCGCGGCGCCGGCTGCGTCGCCGGCGCGGTCTCGGGGGAGTCCACCTGGGTGCTCACAGCAGGTCCAGCTCCTTGAGGGTGGTCGAGACCCGCTCGTCCTGGTCGACCAGGAACTGCGCGAACTCGTCGCCGGTGGTGAACGCGTCGGTCCAGCCGTTGTCGGTCAGGGCCTGCTGCCACTCGGGCGAGTCGTGCATGCGGGTGAGGTAGTCGATGAGCTCGGCGCGCCGGGCGTCGCTGATGCCGGGCGGGGCCACGACGCCGCGCCAGTTGGTGAAGACGAGGTCGATGCCGCTCTCGGTGAGGGTCGGCACGTCGGCGAGCACCTCCTCGGTGAGGCGCTCGTCGCCGGAGACGGCCAGCACGCGCAGCTCGCCGGCCGCGACCTGGCCCTCGAACTCCGCCAGGCCGGAGAATCCCACCTGGATCTTCTGGCCCAGCAGCGCGCTGGTCAGCGGGCCGCCGCCGTCGTACGACACGTAGCGCACCTGCTTCGGGTCGATGCCGACGGCCTTCGCCAGCTGCATCGGGAACAGGTGGTCGGGCCCGCCGGGGGAGGAGCCGCCGCCGACGACGACGGAGCCCGGGTCGGCCTGCCACGCCGCGACGAGGTCGTCGATGGTGCGAAACGGCGAGTCGGCCGGCACCAGCACGCCCTCCTGCTCCTCGATGAGCTGGGCGATCGGCGTCGCGTCGTGCGGGCGCGCGTCCACCCCGAACGAGTAGGTGGACCCCACCACGCCCAGGCCGAGCGTCATGAGCAGGCGGTCGTTGCCCTCCTCGCCCATGAGGCGGGACATCGCCACGGACCCGCCGGCGCCGAGGATGTTGGTGACCTGGATGTCCCCGCCGGTGATGTCCTCGCGGTCGAGGACGCCGACGGCGGCGCGGCCGGTCTGGTCGTAGCCGCCGCCCGGGCTGTTGGGGATCCACATGTCGATGTCGTGGGACTCGTCCCCGCGGGTCACGCCGCAGGCGGCGGTGAGCGCCACGAGCCCCGCCGCCAGCGCCGCGGCGACGGCGCGCCGCAGCGCGCGTCGCCCCGGACGGGTGCGCGGGGTGATGAGTCCGGATGTCGTCGGCGACATCGGGTTGCCTCCAGACTGGGTCGTGCGTCGGGGCGGCTCTGCCCCCGGGCGATGCTCACAGGAATGGTGGCCCAGGTCACCCTTGAGCAACCAAAGGAGGTTGTGGACCTTGTGGTCACGGTGGTCACGGTGGAGGGCCCGGTCCCGGGGCGGGCCGGCGACCCGGTCGCGGGGACTGCCGCGGCCGGGGCGCAGCCCGCGCCTCACCCTGGGCGGGCAGGTGCTCGCCCTGCAGCTCGCCGTCCTGCTCGTCGTCGTCGCCGCAGGGACCGTCGTCTCCGTGCGGCAGGCCGACGCCGAGTTCCGCGCCGACCGGGCCGACCGGCTCCAGGCGGCGGCCGAGGGGCTCGCCGGGGTCGCGCCCGTGCAGGACGCCCTGGCCGCCGGCCCCCTGGACCGTGCGGCGCTGGGGTTCTACGTGCGCACGCGCGCGGCGTTCGTGGACGCCGACGACGCCTACCTCACCGACCTCGACGGGCGGGTGCTGCTGGCCACCGACCCCACCCGCCAGGGGGAGCGGCTGGCCCTGGGGCCGGGTGCGGCCACCCGGGCCGGCACCGGCGACCTCGCGGACGTGGACGGCCGCGTGCTGGCCGCGTGGGTGCCCGTCTACGGCGGCGGCGAGCCGGGGCCCGACGCCCGCGCGCCGCGCCCCGTGGGCGTCGTCGTCGTGACCGACCCCTATCCGCCGCTGGGCGAGCGGGTCTCGCGCGCCGGCGCGGACCTGCTCGTGGTGCTCGGCGGCGGGCTGGCGGTGGCCGTGGCCGGCTCGTGGCTGCTGGCCCGGATGGTCAAGCGGCGCACCCGCGGGCTGGAGCCCGCCCAGATCGCGGCGCTCGCCGACCACCGCGAGGCGCTGCTGGGGTCCATCCGTGAGGGCGTGGTCGCGGTGAGCGACGACGGCCGCGTGACGCTGATGAGCGACAGCGCGCGCGAGCTGCTGGGCCTGCCCGTCGACCCGGCGCGTGACCACGCCGGCAGCCGCCCCGACGGGCTGCGCCTCGACGACCTGGGCCTGGACCCGGCGGTGCGCGGGCTGCTGCACGGGACCGACGACGTGCACGACGCCGTCCTGGTCACCGACGGCCGCGTGCTCGTGCTCAACCGCCGCCGGGTGGTGCACGGCGGCCGGCCGTCGGGCACGGTGACCACGCTGCGCGACCGCACCGAGCTCCTGGCCCTGCAGAGCGAGCTGCACGCCCGCGAGAGCGTGACCGAGACGCTGCGCGCCCAGACGCACGAGTTCAGCAACCAGCTGCACACCATCGCCGGGCTCATCGAGCTGGACGAGTACGCCGAGGTGGGCCGGTTCGTGCAGCGGCTCACCCGCCGCCGCGCCGACCTGTCCGACCGCGTCACCGCCCGGGTGGCCGACCCGGCCGTCGCCGCGCTGCTGGTGGCCAAGGCGAGCCTCGCGGCGGAGCGGCGCGTCGACCTCGCGCTCGTGCCCGACAGCGCGCTGCCGCGGCTCGCCCCGGACCTGTCGGCCGACGTCGGCACGGTGCTGGGCAACCTCGTGGACAACGCCGTGGACGCCGCCGCGCCGGGCGGCAGCGGCCGCGTGCGGGTGCGGCTCGCCGTGGTGGACGGCGACGTCGTCGTGGAGGTCGCCGACGACGGCCCCGGCGTGCCGCGCGAGCAGGCCGAGGCGATCTTCCGGCGCGGGTGGAGCACCAAGCCGCGCGGGGCCGCCGGCCGCGGCGTCGGGCTGGCCCTCGTCCAGGTGCTGGCCGAGCGCCGCGGCGGGAGCGTGGCGGTGCACAATGACCCGGACCTCGGCGGCGCCGTGTTCACCGTGCGGGTGCCGCTCGAGGCGGTGCCCGGGGTGCCGGCCGCCGTGCCGGGTGCCGCGGAGGCCGACGGGATCGACGAGGAGGGGCGGCGCGCGTGAGTCTCGACGTGCTCGTGGTCGAGGACGACTTCATGGTCGCCTCGATCCACCGGCGGTTCGTGGAGCGGGTGCCCGGCTTCGCCGTCGTCGGCGAGGCGCACACCGGCGCCGAGGCGCTCGCGGCGGTGGAGCGGCTGCGCCCGGACCTCGTGCTGCTCGACGTGCACCTGCCGGACCTCGGCGGCATCGACGTGCTGCGGCGCCTGCGGGCGGCGGGCGACGACGTCGGCGTCGTCGTCATCACCGCCGCGCGGGAGGCCGACACCGTCCGCGCCGCCGCGGCGGGCGGCGCCACGGGCTACCTGGTCAAGCCGTTCGCCTTCGAGGACCTGGCCGCGCGCCTGGAGGCGTTCCGCCGCGCGCACGAGGCGCTGCGGGGCCTGGCGCAGCAGGGCCTGGACGGCGCCGACCAGGCGGACATCGACGCCGTCTTCGCCCAGGTCGCACCGCCCGCGGGGACGCGGGCTGCGCTGCCGAAGGGCCTGTCCGCCGAGACGGCGGAGGCCGTGCTGGCAGCGCTCGACGGCGGCGCGGAGCTGAGCGCCGCGGAGTGCGGCGAGGTCGTCGGGGTCAGCCGGGTCAGCGCCCGCCGCTACCTCGAGCACCTCGCCGAGACCGGGCGCGCGGCGGTGCGGCTGCGCTACGGCACCGCCGGTCGCCCGGAGCGGCGCTACCGCCTGCGCTGACCGTCCCGGGGCGACCCGGGGAGGACGACCTGGACGCCCCGCGGCTCGTCGGCACCGCGCTCGTCGCCCTCGCGCAGGTCGGGCCCGTCGGGGTCGACCTCGGCCGGCGCGACCCGTGCAGGTGCGTCCCGGTCCGGGCCCCAGTCCTCGGTCCCGTCCGCGTCACCGTCCTGGATGCTGCCCCGAGCGCCTTCTGGGTGCGTCCCGCCGAGCAGCGACCGGGTGATGCGCTCGGCGTCGTCGGTCATCTCGGCGACGGCAGCCCGCAGGTGGTCGTCGGTGACGGGGTGCCCGGCCTCGGCGGCGACCAGCACCGCGCGCCGGATCACCTCCTTGACGAACGACGCCGTCACGCCCGCCGCGCGGTCGGCGGCCTCGTCGAGCGCCGCGCCGGTGAAGGGCAGGCCCTCCGCGTACAGCCGGAAGAGCCGGCGCCGCGCCGCGTCGTCGGGCAGCGGGATCTCCACGGCGAGGTCCACGCGCCCGGGGCGCTGGGCCAGCGCCCGCTCGAGCAGGTCCGCACGGTTGGTGGTGAGCAGGAACGCGACGTCCGCGTCGGCCTCGAGCCCGTCCATGGCGTCGAGCACGTCGAACAGCAGCGGTTGCGGGCCCTCGTGGAAGGAGCGGTCCTCGGCGATGAGGTCGCAGTCCTCGAGCACGATCACCGCGGGCTGCATGGCCCGGGCGACCTCCGCCGCCAGGCCGACGTAGCGCAGCGTGGTCCCGGCCAGCACGATGACCGTGCTGCCGGTGGCCTCGCCGACGAGGTGCCGCACGGTGTGGGTCTTCCCGGTGCCGGGCGGGCCGTACAGCAGCACGCCGCGCTTGAGGTGCTGGCCGGCGGCCAGCAGCGCCTCGCGGTGCCGGGCGACGCCCAGCACCTGCCGGGTCACGCGGTCGAGGGTGCCCGGCGGCAGCACGACGTCCTCGGCGGGCACGGGCGTGCGCCGCAGGAACGTCACCCCGCCGGCGCTCGGCTCGTACGGGCCACCGGTGAACGCCACGACCTGCCCGCGCAGCACGCTCCGGTCGAGCATCGCCCGGCGCAGCTCGGCGAGCAGCCCCAGGGCGGCGTCCTCGTCAGCGCAGAGCACCTCCAGCACGCACTGCATGTCGTACCGCGGCGACGCGCCGCGCTGCAGCACCGCCACGGGGGTGCCGTCGACGACGAACAGGTGCAGGCCGAACGTCACGACCCGGCGCTCGGTGTCGGGACCGGTGGCGCTGCGGCCGTAGTCGACGGCTCCCACGGGGAACTGCCGCCACTGGCGCGACTGCTCGACGATCTCCGAGAGCGAGGAGTGCATGCGCTGCTCGCCCCCGCCGACGCCGACCAGCCGTCCGCCACCGTGCCGGGCGACCACCGACTCGAGCGCCACGTCGGCGTCGACCTGCCGCATCGCCGGCACCTGCTCGGTGATCACGGGGAGCCGGCGCGGGTCGGTGCCGAGGTGCTCGGCGAGCACCTCGGCGACCGTGGCCTCGGCCGGCTCCTTGCCCTGGCGCACCTGGGCGGCGGCCTCGGCCACGCGCTGGAACGCGGCGAGGAACGCCGTCAGGTCCGCGGCGGCGGGCTCGGGGCGTGCGGGGTGCTGCGCGGCGTGGTCGGTGCGCACGGCGTCCTCGCCGGTGGCGTCGGGAAGCATGCTCGCGACGCTAGCGCCGGCGTCGGGCCGCGTACAGGACGAATGCGCGGCGGCGGCGGTGCGGACGGCAGCGCGCCCGCACCGCCGCCGTCAGGCGTTCGGGTCCTTGAGCGGGTCGTGGCCCAGGGACATGAGCCGGTGCCGCCACGCGGCGTCGCCCGCCGTCGGCTCCATGTCGGTGCCGCGGGCCGCGCGGACCTCCTCGACCACCGCGCGCATGACCACGGCGTCCTCGGGCGTGAGGTCCGTGCGCCGCTTGGACAGGATCTCCAGCACCGCGCGGGACCGCTCGGTGCCCGCCTGGTCCGGCAGGGCGTCGGCGTCCGCGGGGGAGGCGTCGGTCGCGAGCCACTCCTGCAGCTCGCGCGAGGTCATGTTCACGACGTCGTGGAAGTCCTGCCACAGCTCGTCGCTGATCTCGGTGCCGGTCATGGTCGCCTCCTCGCGGGTGGGTCGGTGGTCGCGGTGGGTGCCGGCGCGCGTGGGCTACTTGCGCGCGTCGCGGCTGGCCTTGTCGTTCGCCTTCTGGATCGCGTCGACCAGCTCGTCCTTGGACATGCTCGACCGGCCCGAGACGTCGAGCTTCTTCGCCACCTCGTAGAGGTGCTCCCTAGAGGCGTTCGCGTCGACGCCGCCGGCGGTCTCGCGGTCCGTGCCCCGGCCGCCCTCGGCCTGGGCGTCCGAGGGGCCCTTCTCGTCCTTGGGCTCCCAGTGGTCGCCCACCTTCTCGTGCGTGTGCTTGAGCGCGGCGTACGCGACCTGGTGCGCGCGGCGCTCGTCGTCGTACTCGTCCATCGCGGAGTCGTGCGCCTTGGCGAACGTGCGCTGCGCCTTGTCGTCCGAGCGCTCGAGGGTCGAGGGCAGCTCGTCCTGGCGCGACTCGCCCTGCTTCGTGGTCTTCGGCATCGTCGGCCTCCTTCCGCACTCCACCGTGCGTCAGACGCGCGGTGCTTGCAGGTCGAGCCGTCTGGTCGCCGGGCCGCGCTGGCCGGGTCTGTTCGGTGATTCGTTGGCTGATCGGCGATCCGGATCACCGATCAGCCAAGGAATCACCGAACAGACGCTCGGGCCGAGCCGAGCGCGGCATCGTGGCGTGCGCCACGACCCCGGCACTGCCGCTGACCCGCCCGTACGCTGGGTGGCGTGACGGACGTGGCAGCGGCCTACGGCATGGCGGGGTGGCCGTTCTGGGCCGTCGTCGCCGGGCTGTTCGTCGTCGTCATGGCCCGCTCGCACCTCTTCTACTGGGTCGGGCGCGGCGTGCTGGGCGGCGCCCGGCGCATCGTCCGCACCCGCGACGACGCGGCCGCCGACGACGCTGCCGCCGACGACGCTGCCGCCGACGGCGCGGCCGCCGACGGCGCGGCCGCCGTCGCTGGCGCGCCCGACGCCGTCGGCGTGGCCGAGCCGGTCGCCGCGCGGGCCGTGGGGACGGTCGCCGTCGGCCGCGCGCACCAGCTCGCACCGCAGGCCGCCGGCCGGCGGGTCGAGCGCCTGCTGGGGACGCCGCCGGCCCGCCGGGGCCTCGCGCTCGTGCACCGCTGGGGACCGCTGGCCGTCACTGCCGCGTACCTCACCGTGGGGGTCCAGACGGCGGTGTTCGTCGCCGCCGGGCTGGTGCGGATGCCGTACGCGCGCTTCGTCGTCGCCTCGGTCCCCGGCAGCGTCGCGTGGGCGCTGGTCTGGGGCACCGTCGGCCTCGGCGCCGTGTGGGCAGCGGTGCGGCTCGCGGCGGCGTCGCCGTGGGCGCTGGCCGGCGTGCTGGTGCTGGCCAGCGCGGCCGTCGTCGCGCTCGTCGTCCGACGACGGCGCCGCGCACGGCTGGCCGCCTGACCCGCGCCGCCCGCGCCGGCCGGCGCCGTCCTGACCTGCCGGGCCCCCGCCGGGCGCAGGCGCCCCTCCCGTCGCCCGCCGCGAGAACCGTCCGACGCCCGCCGTGGCCGCCGCCCGGCGCCCTGCCGGCCCCGGGGTGCACGCGCCCAGATGCGGGAATACCCCGCCCCGCCGCAAGGTTGAGTCAGACAGGCTCAACTTCGACGCCGCGAGCTTGCACCGCCGGCCGCCGCGACCTAAGTTGAGCGCAGCAGACTCAACCCCGATCGTCCGGAGGAACTCGCAATGGGACGTGCAGTCGGCATCGACCTCGGCACCACCAACTCGGTGGTCGCCGTCCTGGAGGGTGGGGACCCCACCGTCATCGCCAACGCGGAGGGCTCGCGCACCACGCCGTCGGTCGTGGCGTTCTCGAAGACCGGCGAGGTGCTCGTCGGTGAGGTCGCCAAGCGCCAGGCGGTCACGAACGTGGACCGCACCATCTCCTCGGTCAAGCGCCACATGGGCACCGACTGGACCCAGGAGATCGACGACAAGAAGTACACGCCGCAGGAGATCAGCGCCCGCATCCTGGGCAAGCTCAAGCGCGACGCCGAGGAGTACCTCGGCGAGCCCGTCACCGACGCGGTCGTCACGGTCCCGGCGTACTTCAACGACGCCGAGCGCCAGGCCACGAAGGACGCCGGCCAGATCGCCGGCCTCAACGTGCTGCGCATCGTCAACGAGCCCACCGCGGCGGCCCTGGCCTACGGCCTCGACCGCGGCAAGGAGGACGAGCTGATCCTCGTCTTCGACCTCGGTGGCGGCACGTTCGACGTCTCCCTGCTCGAGGTGGGCAAGGACGAGGACGACTTCTCGACCATCCAGGTGCGCGCCACCTCGGGCGACAACCGCCTCGGCGGCGACGACTGGGACAACCGGATCGTCGAGTGGCTCATCGACCGCGTGAAGAACACCGCGGGCGTCGACCTGTCCAAGGACAAGATCGCCCTGCAGCGTCTGCGCGAGGCCGCCGAGCAGGCCAAGAAGGAGCTGTCGTCGGCCACCTCGACGACCATCTCCATGCAGTACCTCTCCATGTCGGAGAACGGCCCCGTCCACCTGGACGAGAAGCTCACGCGCGCCCAGTTCCAGCAGATGACGCAGGACCTGCTCGACCGCACCAAGGCGCCGTTCCACAACGTCATCCGCGACGCCGGCATCTCCATCTCCGAGATCGACCACGTCGTGCTGGTCGGCGGCTCGACCCGCATGCCCGCCGTGGCGGACGTCGTGCGCGAGCTGACCGGCGGCAAGGAGCCCAACAAGGGCGTCAACCCGGACGAGGTCGTGGCCGTCGGCGCCGCGCTGCAGGCCGGCGTCATCAAGGGCGACCGCAAGGACGTCCTGCTCATCGACGTCACCCCGCTGTCGCTCGGCATCGAGACCAAGGGCGGCGTGATGACCAAGCTCATCGAGCGCAACACCGCCATCCCGACCAAGCGCTCCGAGATCTTCTCGACGGCCGAGGACAACCAGCCGTCGGTGGCGATCCAGGTGTTCCAGGGCGAGCGCGAGTTCACCCGGGACAACAAGCCGCTGGGCACGTTCGAGCTGACCGGCATCGCGCCGGCCCCGCGCGGCGTGCCGCAGATCGAGGTCACCTTCGACATCGACGCCAACGGCATCGTGCACGTGTCCGCCAAGGACCGCGGCACGGGCAAGGAGCAGTCGATGACGATCACCGGCGGCTCGGCGATCCCGAAGGACGACATCGAGCGGATGATCAAGGACGCCGAGGCGCACGCCGAGGAGGACAAGAAGCGCCGCGAGGAGGCCGAGACCCGCAACCAGGCGGAGGCCTTCGCCTACTCGATGGAGAAGCAGATCGCGGACAACCGCGACAAGCTCCCCGCCGACGTGGTCTCCGAGGTGGAGGGCGACATCGCCGCGGTGAAGTCCGCCCTGGAGGGCGAGGACGCCGCCGCTGTGAAGTCTGCGTACGAGAAGCTCGGCGCCTCGTCGCAGAAGATCGGCCAGGCGCTCTACGCCAGCGCCGACCAGCAGGCCCCGGCCGGCGACGCCGGCGCGTCGGCGGGCGGCACCTCCGCCGGTGCCGCCTCCGACGACGACGTCGTCGACGCCGAGATCGTGGACGACGAGGACGACAAGAAGTGACGGACCCCGACGCCAAGGGCACCCCCGAGCCCGACGAGGGCTCGGGGGCCACCCCCTTCCACTTCACTGACAAGCGCAAGGTCGACCCCGACTCCGGCACGCCGCGCGTGCCGGTCCAGGGCGAGGACGCCGCCGGGTCCGACGCCGGGACGCCGCAGGGCGGCCAGGCGAGCGACCCGCTCGAGGCGCTCGACTTCGAGCCGTCCGCCGAGACGGCCGAGCTCGAGAAGGCCAAGGCGGACGCGGCCGAGCACCTGGACGCGCTCCAGCGCGAGCGGGCGGCCTTCACCAACTACCGCAACCGGGCGCTGCGCGACCAGGAGGCGGCGCGCACCCAGGGCACGCAGGACGTGCTGACCGCGCTGCTGCCGGTGCTCGACGACATCGAGCGCGCCAAGCAGCACGCCGAGCTGTCCGGCCCGATGGCGGCGATCGCGGAGAAGATCGACGCGACGCTCGCCCGGTTCGGGATCGAGCGGTTCGGCGCGGTCGGCGAGGAGTTCGACCCGACCGTGCACGAGGCGCTCATGCACCGCGCCGACGCCGAGGCTACCGCCACCACGGTGGAGCTCGTCGTCGAGCCGGGCTACCGGATCGGCGAGAAGATCGTCCGCGCGGCCCGCGTGGGAGTCGTCGGGCCCGAATGATCACCACGCCGAGATAGAGAGGCGGGAGGCCGCGGCGGCCCGTGCCGCCACGGCGGACCGCCTCTCTATCTCGGCGTCATCAGCAGAAGGGAGGCGTCGTGACCGGTCAGGACTGGATCGAGAAGGACTTCTACGCCGCGCTCGGCGTCCCCAAGGACGCCGACGACGCCGCGATCAAGAAGGCGTACCGCAAGCTCGCCCGGCAGTACCACCCGGACCAGAACCCCGGGGACGCGGCCGCCGAGGCGAAGTTCAAGGAGATCGGCGAGGCGTACGCCGTGCTCTCGGACGCCGAGCAGCGCAAGCAGTACGACGCCATCCGCACGATGGCGGGCGGCGGGGCGCGGTTCGCGGCCGGCCCGGGCGGCGGCGGCGCCGGCGGCTTCGAGGACATCTTCGGCGCCATGTTCGGCGGCGGGGCGCCCGCGGGCGGCGGCCCGCGCGTGCGCTACTCGAACGGCGGCGGCGCCGGGTTCGAGGACATCCTCGGCTCGATGTTCGGCGGCGGGGCGGGGGCCGGTGGCTTCGGCGGCCGGCGCGCCGGCTTCACCGCGCCCGAGAAGGGCGCGGACCTGTCCGCCGAGACCACGCTGCCGTTCCGCACGGCGGTCGAGGGCGCCACGGTGGAGCTCACCGTCGAGGGCCGCAAGGTCACCACGCGCATCCCCGCCGGCGTCAACGACGGCCAGAAGCTGCGCATCCGCGGCAAGGGCCGGCCCGGCACCGGCGGCGGCGACGCCGGTGACCTGGTCATCACCGTGCACGTGGAGCCGCACCCGGTCTTCACGCTGTCGGGGCGCGACCTGCGCGTCACCGTGCCGGTCACCTTCGCGGAGGCGACGCTCGGGGCGCAGATCGAGGTGCCGACCCTCGCGGGCGACACCGTGCGGCTCAAGGTCCCGGCGGGCACGCCGTCGGGCCGCGTGCTGCGCGTCAAGGGCCGCGGGGTGCCGACGTCGAAGGGTGCCGGGGACCTGCTCGTCACCGTCCAGGTGGCGGTGCCGCAGAAGCTCAGCCGCAAGGCCAAGCAGGCTCTCGAGGCGTTCGCCGCCGAGAGCGACCACGAGGACGTGCGCGCCGACCTCGTCGCGCGCGCCCGGAGCTGACGGCCCGGGACCGCGCCGCGAGGCGACGCGGGCCCGGCCGCCGGTCCACGACGACGGACGTGAACGGCACAGGAGGTGCGATGAACGACGACGCTCCGCTGCTCACCGTGTCCCAGGCTGCCCAGCTCGCGGGCATGCACCCGCAGACCCTGCGGCAGTACGACCGGCTGGGGCTCGTCACCCCGCGGCGCACCGTGGGGCGCGGGCGCCGGTACTCGTACAACGACGTCGAGCGGCTGCGCGAGGTGCAGCGGCTCGCCCAGGGCGAGGGCGTCAACCTCGCCGGCATCAAGCGCATCCTCGAGCTGGAGCGCCATGTGGCGCTCCTCGAGCGCCAGCTCGCCGAGCTGCTCGCCTTCCAGGCCGAGACGGTCGAGGCTGAGCGCCGGGTCTTCGCCGCCGGCACCACGGGCGACGTCGTGGTCGTGCCGCGCGGGCGCCGCGTGCGGCGCACGGAGCTGCGGGTCGACGTCGACTCGCGAGCCAGCAGCGGGGCGCTCGTGCTGTGGCGCCCGTCGCCGCGGCGCTGACCTCGCCGCGGATTTTCGCAACGCCATTCTTGCGTTTGAGGAGATCTTCCGGCGCACATTCTTTCGTCGACGGAATTGCGCGCCGCGCGTGCACGAGACGCCATTCGGCTCCTATCGTGGAGGGCACGGCGGCTCGACGACGACGTCGCCGCCGCCCCGAGGCGAGGAGCGAGCATGAGCACGCTGATGGAGATGCCCGAGGTCGCCGAGTGCTCGGTGGAGGGCTGCGGGTACAACCACGACCACGGCTGCCACGCCGGTGCCATCACCGTGGCCGGGCGGACCGGTGACGCGTCGTGCGCCACGTTCATCCCGCTCGGCACCAAGGGCGGGCTGGAGAAGGTCATCGCGCACGTGGGCGCCTGCCAGCGCGCCGACTGCCGGTTCAACCACGACCTGGAGTGCGGCGCGTCGGCGATCCGGGTCGGCTCCGGCCCGGACGACCCGAGCCACGCCGACTGCCTGACCTACACGACCCGCTGACGGCCGGGCGCGAGGCGGGGTTCACGGCGGACGGCGAGGCGGGCGCTCAGGTGCGGGCGGGTTCAGCCGCTCAGGTGCGGGCGGGTTCAGCGCGCGAGCTGCTCCAGCAGCGCCACGGCCGCGGAGTGCGAGTCCGGCAGCGCCTCGACCCACACGCGGGTGGGTCGGCGCATCACCTCGGACAGGCCGAGGATCGCCGCGTTCTTCTCCACGACACGGCGCAGGGTCTGGGCCAGCTTCGCGGTGTGGTCGCGGCGGGGGGAGAGCACGACGAAGACGCCGTCGCTGAGCGCCGCCATGGGGTGCCCCTCGCCGAAGACCTGGTCCAGCGTGCGGCCCACGGTGGCCGCGCGGGCGGAGCGGCGCCACGCGTCGAGGTCGTCGAGCGCGACGTCGAGCACCACCAGGCAGTGGGTGTCCCCGGCCCGCATGCCCTGGCGCAGCGCGTCGCCGTACGTCTCGCGCAGCCGCTCGCCCAGGTACTCGCCGCTGGGCAGGCCGCTCGCGGGGTCGCGGACGGTGGAGCGGGCCGGCAGCGACTCGTAGCCCGCGGCCCAGCCGATCGCCAGCGAGCGCAGCACCGTGGGGTCCACCGGCTGCTCGAGCGCCTCGTAGAGGCAGGCGACGTCGTCCATGGTCTCGGTCATGCCGACGCCGGCCTCGCCGCGGGCGGTGCCGAGCCGCTGGGCGGCGGCCGCCGGGCAGCGGTCGTCGCCGACCGCCTCGACGAGGGCGTCCACCGCGGGGTGATACCAGTCGCCCGGGCGCAGCCACACCCCGCCGAGGCTGGCGGCGCGCCACCGCTCGCGCAGGCCGGCGGCGTCGGAAGCCTCGGCGTGCGGGCGCGCGGCTCTCGGATCGAACCCCATGACCGTCCATCTTTGCGCAGTCCTTGCGGGCGTCGCACCTGTTCACGGCATTCTCAGGAAGGTTTCACCCGGGTGAGCCCCCGGGTATAGTGACCGAGGCCTCATGGGGGGTCTGGGGCCCAGGCGTGACAGGACGGCGAACCGCGTGACAGACGTCGAGATCGGCTGGGGCGATCCCGCGCCCAGCGACGCTGAGCTGATCCTGGGCGTGCGTGGGGGCGACCTCGACGCCTACGGGGCGCTCTACGAGCGCCACGCCGCGGCTGCGCGCCGGCTCGCGCGCCAGTTCATGTCCTCGTCCAACGACGCCGAGGACGTCGTCGCGGACGCCTTCGCCCGCGTGCTCGCGGTCCTGCGCGACGGCGGCGGCCCCGACTCCATGTTCCGCGCGTACCTGTTCACGGTGGTGCGCAACGTCGCCGCCGAGGTGGGACGCCGCGACAAGCGGATGCAGCCCACCGACGACGAGGCGTGCTTCGAGGCGGCGATGGTGGCGGCGGCGTCGCCCGAGGACCCGGCCCTCGACGGCTTCGAGCAGACCGTCGTCGCCCAGGCCTACCGCTCGCTGCCGGAGCGCTGGCAGGCGGTGCTCTGGTACACCGAGGTCGAGCGGATCCCGCCGGCGCAGGTGGCGCCCATCCTCGGGCTCACCGCGAACGGCGTCTCCGCCCTCGCCTACCGCGCGCGCGAGGCGCTGCGGGTCGGCTACCTCCAGCAGCACCTGTCGCACGCACCGACCGACGGCTGCCGCGACGTCAACGCCCTGCTCGGCGGCTACGTGCGCGGCAGCCTCGCCAAGCGCGAGGTGACCAAGGTCGAGGCGCACCTCGAGACCTGCGGCGAGTGCCGTTCGCTGGTGCTGGAGCTGTCCGACGTCGCGCACGGCATGCGCGGCGTCATCGCCCCGCTCGTCCTGGGCGTGGCAGGGCTCGGCCTGCTCGGGGCCCTGCCCGTGGGCCTGGCCGCGGGGGCGGGTGCCGCCGCGGGCGCCGGCGCGACCGCGGCCGGCTCGACCGCCGCCGGCGCCGCG
>NZ_WUWN01000052.1 GCF_009846865.1 Puerhibacterium puerhi | reverse complement strand
CGGCGCCGCCGCCCCGGCCGCGGCCGCCCCGGCCGCGGCCCGCGTGGCCGCGCCGGCGCTGCGCGCCGCCCGCGTGAGCATCGGCTACGACGGCCGCCGCGTCATCGACGGCCTCGACCTCGAGCTGCCGGCCGGCCGGGTCACCGCCATCGTCGGGCCCAACGCCTGCGGCAAGTCGACCCTGCTGCGCGGCCTCGCGCGGCTGCACCCCCTGGAGGCGGGGCGCGTGCTGCTCGGCGACCGGGACGTCACCGACGTGCCGCGCAAGGAGCTGGCCCGCAGCGTGGGCGTGCTGCCGCAGTCGTCGATCGCGCCGGACGGTGTGCGCGTGGCCGAGCTCGTCGCCCGCGGCCGCTACCCGCACCAGGGCTGGTTCGGGCGGCACTCGAGCGACGACGACGCCGTCGTGGCCCGGGCGATGACCGCCACGGGCGTCGCCGACCTCGCCGACCGCCCCGTCGCCGAGCTGTCCGGCGGCCAGCGCCAGCGCGTCTGGATCGCCATGGTGCTCGCCCAGGAGACCGACGTCGTGCTGCTCGACGAGCCGACGACGTTCCTCGACGTCGCCCACCAGGTGGACCTGCTCGACCTGCTGGCCGACCTCAACGCCGAGCGCGGCACCACCGTGGTCATGGTGCTGCACGAGCTGAACCTCGCCGCCCGGTACGCCGACCACCTCGTGGTCATGTCCGCCGGCGCCGTCGTCGCCCAGGGGGCGCCGCGCGACGTGCTGACCCAGGAGACTGTGAAGCGGGCCTTCGGGCTCGACGCCACGGTCGTCCCCGACCCGGTCTCCGGCACGCCCCTCGTCGTGCCGGTGGGCCGCCACCGGTCCGGCGCCACCAGCTGAGACACCGGCGCCGGCCGCCGCCGACAATAGGTTAGCCTTACCTCACCACCTCACCATCAACGTCTCACGGGGCTCCGTGAGCTCACCGAGGAGTGCACGTGCGCCTTCGCCGTTCTCTCGCCGCCGCGGCCGGTCTCGTGGCCGCGGCCGCCCTGGCCCTCGCCGGCTGCTCGTCGTCGTCCCCCTCGGGCGGGGACGCCGCGTCGTCCGCCCCGAGCAGCAGCGCCGGCGGCGCCACCGACAGCTTCCCGATCACGATGCAGTCCGCGCTGGGCGACGTGACGATCGAGTCCGAGCCGCAGCGGGTGGCGACCTGGGGCTGGGGCTCCACCGAGGCCGCGATCGCGGTCGGCGTCTACCCCGTGGCCGTCGCCGAGCAGCGCTACACCGTCGGCGAGGGCAACCTCCTGCCGTGGGTCGAGGAGGCCTACGACAAGGCCGGCGTCGAGCACCCGGCGATGCTCACCGACGACGGCACCGGCTCGGAGGTGCCGTACGAGGAGTTCGTGGCCGCCAAGCCGGACCTCATCCTCGCGCCGTACTCGGGCCTGACCCAGGAGCAGTACGACCTGCTGAGCGACATCGCGCCGGTCGTCGCCTACCCCGAGGCCCCGTGGACCACCCAGTGGGACGAGGAGATCAAGATCGTCGCCGAGGCGCTCGGGCGCAGCAAGGCGGGCGACGAGGTGCTCACCGGCATCGACGACTTCCTCGCCGAGCAGAAAGCCGCCCACCCGGAGTTCGAGGGCAAGACGTTCGCCGGGATCTGGGACGGCGACGGCTACGTGTCCGTCTACACCCCCGCCGACCCCCGCGTGAACATCCTCGAGGAGCTGGGGCTGAAGATCGCCCCGGCGGTCTCCGACCTCGACACCTCCGACGGCGGGTTCTACTACGAGCTGAGCGACGAGGAGCTCGACAAGCTCCAGACCGACTTCGTCATCACCTACTCCAACAGCGAGGAGGAGGCGAAGGCGGTGCTGACCGCGCCCGAGCTGCAGGCCGTCCCGGCCATCAAGGCCGGCAAGGTCGCGCAGGTGTTCGACCCGGTCACCGTGTCCTCGGTGTCCCCGCCGACGGCGCTGACCTTCACGTGGGACGGCGGCCTGCCGACGCTGATCGACAAGATCTCCGACACGCTGCAGTGACGACGCCGGCCTGACGGGCTGGTGCCGTCGAGCCGGACGCACGAGGGCCCCGTGCCGACCGAGAGGTCGGCGCGGGGCCCTCGCGCGTCCGCCGAGATAGAGAGGGCGCGGACCCGAGATAGAGAGCGTGCGGGCGCGAGATAGAGAGGGCGCGGGCGCGAGCTCTCTATCTCGGCGCGAGGGCTCTCTATCTCGCGGTGACGGAGGCGAGCGCCTCCGGGAGCGTCGCCGCCCACCAGGCCGCGTCGTGGCCGCCGGCCACCTCACGGTAGCCCAGCCGCTCGCAGCGCTCGGCGAGCAGGTCGCGCAGCCGCCGGGTGCGGTCCAGCAGCACCCACTCCTGCGTCCCGACCTCGAGGTGGACCCGGCCGAGGCGCCAGGCAGGGTCCGCCGCCGCCTCGGCGACGGCGCGCTCCAGCCAGCCGGCCTCGTCCCCGGACGGCCACCACCACGACCCGGACTGGCACACGGACGCCCCGAACCAGCCCGGCGCCACGCACTGGGCGTAGAGCGCGGTGAGCCCGCCCAGGCTCTGCCCGGCGATCGTCGTGCGCCGCGGGTCGCGCGCGACCGGCGCGCCGACGGCGTCGCCCGCCTCGTCCACGAGCGCCACCAGCGCGCGGACGAACTCCGGGGAGCAGGTCAGGTCGCGCGAGCGGGCGGCCGCGTCGGCGTGCTGCACCAGCAGCGTGACGGTCGGGCGCAGCAGCCCCGTGGTCGACATCCGGTCGAGCACCCGAAGACCACGGGTGCGCCACGGCCCGCCGTCCAGCAGCACCAGCACGTCGTAGCCCCCGGGCCCGGGCGCCACGGACGGCATGTGCCACCAGGCCTCGACGCCGTCGGGCAGCCCTGCGGACACCGGCACCAGCCGCCCCCGTCCCCCCGCGCCGAGCGGGCTGCCGTGCGCGGCGAGCGCGGCGTCCGGGTCCTCGTCCGCGAGCGGGCCCGGGAGGCGGGGCGCGTGCGGTCCCACGACGACGGAGGTCTCCGCCGCGAGCAGCGCCTCGTCGCGGGCCAGCGGGTCCGGCCCGGAGCGTCGCAGCAGGTCGTACCAGGCGTCGAGGTCGGCGTGCCGGTCCGGGTCGGCGGCAGCCTTGGCCCGGGCGCGGCGGTGCTCGAGGCCCGCCAGCCGCGCCGCGGCGTCGGCGTCCTGCCCGAGCACCAGCGGCACGGTGCCGTCGTCGACGGCGAGGCCGTAGGTCGCGCGCCAGCCGGCCGGCATGCGCAGGGCCAGCGCCCACAGCGTCGTGCCGGGCACCTGCTCCATGAGCGCCTGCCGGTGCGTGCCGGCGTCGACGAGCTTGTTGACGTCCAGCAGCACCGCCCGCGTGCCGGGGGCGCCGGCGTGCACGAACGTGTAGACGCGAAACGCCGGGTCGTCCGCGGCGTCGACGAGCGGGGTGCCCTCCTGCGCCACGCGGCGCATCAGCGCGTCGCGGTGGGCGCGCGAGGGCTCGGCGAGCACGTCGGCGAGCGCCGGGCTCGCCACCCGCGGCACGGGGCCGGGCCGGCCGGTCTGCGGGGGCACGCCGGCGCCCGCCGCGCCGGGGCGCGGCGGGGCGTCGAACGGGCTCACGCCGTGGGTCCGGCGGCGCCCGCCACGTCCCCGGGACCGGCGGCGTCCTGCGGCGCCGTCGCCGCCGGGACGGCGTCGACCGCCCCGCCGTAGCGCCGGTCGCGGCTGGCGTACTCCTGGCAGGCGCGCCAGAAGTGGCGGCGGTCCACGTCGGGCCACGGCTCGGGCATGAACACCATCTCGGCGTAGGCGGCCTGCCAGATCATGAAGTTCGACGTGCGCTGCTCCCCCGACGAGCGCAGGAACAGGTCGACGTCGGGCAGGTCCGGCTCGTCGAGGTAGCGCTGGATCGTCTTCTCGGTGACGCGGGCGGGGTTGAGCCGCCCGGCGGCGACGTCCCGGGCGATCGCGGCCGCGGCGTCGGCGATCTCCGCCCGCCCGCCGTAGTTCACGCACATGGTCAGCGTGCAGCGGTCGTTGTCGCGGGTCATCTCCTCGGCGATCTGCAGCTCCTTGACCACGGAGCCCCACAGCCGCGGCTTGCGCCCGGCCCAGCGGATCCGCACGCCCCAGGAGGACATCTCGTCGCGACGGCGGCGGATCACGTCCCGGTTGAAGTTCATGAGGAAGCGGACCTCGTCGGGCGAGCGCTTCCAGTTCTCCGTGCTGAACGCGTACGCCGAGACGTGCTTGACGCCGAGCTGGACGGCCCCGGCGACGACGTCGAGCAGGGACTTCTCCCCCTGCTTGTGCCCCTCGATGCGCGGCAGCCCGCGGGCGTTGGCCCACCGGCCGTTGCCGTCCATCACGATCGCCACGTGGTTCGGCAGCAGCTCGGCCGGGATGGCCGGCGGCGTGGCGCCGGACGGGTGCGGGTACGGCTCGGCGTAGGTGCGGGGCATCAGGCCTCTCTCCGGGGTTCGGTGACGACGGGCGGGACCGGGCTCGCGCCGGCCGCGGGGGCGCCGGCCGCCGCCGCGACGGCGACCGGTGCGCGGTCGACGTGCCGCAACGAGCGCAGCGTGCGCTCGAGGTGGTACTGCGAGTACGCCGCGACCAGGCCCGAGGCCTCCTTGCGGTAGCGGTCGGCCGAGGCGTCGGCGGTGTCCCAGTCGCCGGTCAGGAGCGCGGCGAGCAGGTGGAACGTCGCGGGCGCGGGCGCCGGCGAGCCGGGCGGGCGGCAGCGGGTGCACACGGCCCCGCCCACCGCGACGTTGAACGAGTGGTGGGGACCCGGCTCGCCGCAGCGGGCGCAGTCCGTGAACGACGGCGCCCAGCCCGCCACCGCGAGGGCCCGCAGCAGGTAGGAGTCGAGCACCAGCGCCGGGGTGTGCGCCTGCTGGGCCAGCGCGCGCAGCGCGCCCGCGAGCAGCCAGTACTGCTGGACCGCGGGCTCGTGCTCGGCGGCCACGAGCCGGTCGGCCGCCTCGAGCATCGCTGCGCCCGCGGTGTACGCGGCGTAGTCCTCGCAGATCGTGCGGGCGTAGGCCCCGACGGTCTCGACCTGCGTCACCGTGTCGAGCGAGCGGCCGGTGTGCAGCTGCAGGTCGACGACCATGAACGGCTCGAGCCGGGCGCCGAAGCGCGAGGTGGTGCGCCGCACGCCCTTGCCGACCGCGCGGACCTTGCCGTGCTCGCGGGTCAGGAGGGTGACGATGCGGTCGGCCTCGCCCAGCTTCTGGGTGCGCAGCACGATCGCGTCGTCTCGGTACAGGGGCACGCGACCATTCTGCCCCCCGGCGCCCACACGCGGACGCGGGACGCCGCGACGTTCACGGCAGGCCGAAGAGCTTCTAGCGGTCCGCCACGGCGAGGTCCCGGCCGCCCGCACCGCTCGGTCCGTTCGGTGGTTCGTCGGCTGATCGGCGATCCGGATCACCGATCAGCCGACGAATCACCGAACAGACAGCGCCTCGGCCCGCGCGTCAGGCGCGCTCGGCGCGGTTGACCGCCGAGACGATCGCCTTGAGCGACGCCGTCGTGATGGACGGGTCGATGCCCACGCCCCACAGGACGGCGTCGCCCACCTGCGCCTCGACGTACGCCGCGGCGGACGCGTCGCCGCCCTCGCTCAGCGCGTGCTCGGCGTAGTCGCGCACGCGTACCTGGACGTCCACCTTGGCGACGGCGTCGACGAACGCCGCGATCGGGCCGTTGCCGGTGCCGGTCAGGGTGAGCTCCTCGCCACGGTCGACGACGTCGACCGACAGCGTGGTGGTGCCGTCCTCGGCGGCGGTGGTGCGGGTCTCGCGCAGCTTGAGGCGGCCCCACGGCTCCAGCCCGGCGGCGTTCTCCGGCTCGACGGGCAGGTACTCGTCGGTGAAGATGCGCCAGATGTCGTCGCCCGTGACCTCGGTGCCCTGGGCGTCGGTGTGCTCCTGGACGGCGCGGGAGAACTCGATCTGCAGCCGGCGCGGCAGGTCCATGGCGTGCTCGGACTTGAGCAGGTACGCGACCCCGCCCTTGCCGGACTGGCTGTTGACGCGGATGACCGCCTCGTAGGAGCGGCCCACGTCCTTGGGGTCGATGGGCAGGTAGGGCACGCCCCAGACCAGCTCGTCGACGTCGGCCCCCGCCTCGCGGGCGCGGGCGGCCATGTGCTCGAAGCCCTTCTTGATGGCGTCCTGGTGGGAGCCGGAGAACGCCGTGAACACCAGGTCGCCGGCGTAGGGGTGGCGCTCGTGCACCGGCAGCTGGTTGCAGTACTCGACCGTGCGGCGGATGCCGTCGATGTCGCTGAAGTCGATCTCGGGGTCGATGCCCTGGCTGAACAGGTTCATGCCGAGCGTCACCAGGTCCACGTTGCCCGTGCGCTCGCCGTTGCCGAACAGGCAGCCCTCGATGCGGTCGGCCCCGGCCAGGTAGCCCAGCTCGGCAGCGGCCACGGCGGTGCCGCGGTCGTTGTGCGGGTGCAGCGACAGGATGACGTTCTCGCGGTGGTTGAGGTGACGGCTCATCCACTCGATCGAGTCGGCGTAGACGTTCGGCGTGGCCATCTCGACCGTGGCCGGCAGGTTGATGATCACCGGCCGCTCGGGCGTCGGCTCGAAGACCTCGAGCACCTCGTTGCAGATTCGGGCGGCGAACTCGAGCTCGGTGCCGGTGTACGACTCCGGGGAGTACTCGTAGAAGACCGTGGTCTCCGGGATCGTCTCCTCGTACTTGCGGCACAGCCGCGCCCCGGTCAGGGCGATGTCGACGATGCCGTCCATGTCCGTGCGGAACACGACCTCGCGCTGCAGCACCGACGTCGAGTTGTACAGGTGCACCACCGCCTGCTTGGCGCCGCGGATGGCGTCGTAGGTGCGCTCGATGAGGTGCTCGCGCGACTGGGTCAGGACCTGGATCACGACGTCGTCGGGGATCCGGTCCTCCTCGATGAGCATCCGGACGAAGTCGAAGTCGGTCTGCGAGGCCGACGGGAAGCCGACCTCGATCTCCTTGTAGCCCATCTGCACGAGCAGCTCGAACATGCGCAGCTTGCGCTCGGCGTCCATCGGCTCGATGAGGGCCTGGTTGCCGTCGCGCAGGTCGACCGCGCACCAGCGCGGGGCCTTGGTGATCGTCCTGCCCGGCCAGGTGCGGTCCGGCAGCGAGACGGCGATCTGCTCCTGGAACGGCCGGTACTTGTGGACCGGCATGCCCGAGGGGGTCTGGGGGTTGGTCTCGACGATGCCGCGGGGGTGGGTGGTCATGCTCTCCTGCTCCTCCTGCTGGGTGCGTCAGCCCCGGGAGCGTTCCGCCTCGACGGGGCTGCAGGCCGGCACACCGAGGTCGCCGCGGCGAGGGACCGGCCTCAGAGGGTCTCGCCGCGGCACAGAAGGAGGAGGCTCACCGTGCGCCGCACACGGTCACTGTACCCCCGGGGCCCTGTGTCACCGGTCACGTCCGCGATGTGGGAACCGCGCTCAGCGCCCGCGGGCGCGCAGGGCCACGTCGACGGCCGGGTCGCCCAGCGCGCCGAGCCAGTCGAGCAGCGCCGGGTACGTCGACGGGTTCGCCGCGACGTACGGGCGCAGGTGCGGCGCCTCCTGCACGATCAGCGCGAGGTCGGCCAGGGGCGTCGCCGGGTCGCTCGCCTGGGCGACCTGCCAGCGCGCGCCGGGGACGTCGACCACCGGCGGCAGCACCTGGGTCTGCGAGGCGTCCGACGACGGGCGCCGCCGCGGCTTGGTGAACGGCGGCTGGGCGGGGCGCGCCACCGGCTGCTCGACCTGCTGCGTCGCCGCGGTGGCGGGAGCGGCCGGCTGGGCGGGCGCGACGGGCTGGGCGGGCACGGTCGGCTGCGACGTCGCGGCCGGCTGAGCGGGAGCGGCCGGCTGCGGCTCGGGAGCCGGCGCGGCGACCGGCGGCAGCACCGCGGTGGAGTCCGCCGCGGGCGTCTCGGCGGGCTCCGCGGAGGCCTCGGCGGGCGTCTCCACGGGGGCCTCGGCGGCGGGACCCGCGGGCGCCGCGGCCGCGGGCGGCGTGGGCGGCGTGGGGTCGCCCTGCGCGGGCTCGCCGGCGGCGACCGCCTCGGGGCCCGCCTCGGGGGTCGCTTCAGGGGCCCCCTCGGGGCCCGTCGCGGGCGGGGTCGCCCGCCCGCGCAGCTCGCGCAGGGACTGCGGCACCAGCAGCGTCGCCAGGACCATCGCCGGCAGGCCGAAGGCGAGCAGGAGCTCCTCGGCCGTCGAGCGCGTGGAGACTCCCGTGCGGGCGACGGCGATGACGACGCCCAGCACGACCAGCACGATGGCGGTGCCGACGGCGGTGGCGTGCCCCGCGGTCACGTCCCGCCGCAGCGCACGCCACCCGATGACGGCCACGGCCGCGGCGAGCAGCCCGACGATCAGCCGCAGCACGAACTCGACGCTGAACCCGCGCAGCGCGAGGCCGGACACCGCGACCAGCGCCACGTAGGCGGACAGCACGGCGGCCAGGAGCAGGGCCCGGCGGGCCACGCCCGCCCAGACCAACGGCTCGGCGGGGCTGTCCACCGCGTGCTCGACGGTGCGCGGCAGCGCCGCGGCGGCCACCGCGGGCAGCAGCAGGACGCCGAAGCGCACCCCGTGCAGGCTCTCGACCCACGGGCCGGACTCGCTGCCGGCGAACAGGCCGGCCGACAGGGCGACGACCGCCCCGACGCCGACGAGGGTCACGAGCGCGTCGGGGGTGCCGCCGCGCAGGCGGTCCCCGACGGTCAGGACGAGGACGGCGAGCACGAGCAGCGCGCTGAGCACCGCGTCGGTCACGTCGGCGGCGCTGCCGCCGCCCGCCGCGGTCAGCACGGGGGTGACGACGGCGCCGAGGGCCACGAGCCCGGCGACCAGCGGCAGCGCCACCGGCCAGGTGGGCACCGCCACGAGGAGCGCGCCGGCCACGGCCAGCCCGAGCCCGGCGCCCACGCCCTGGCCGCCTCCGGGCACGGCGTCGACCACGAGGGTGACCAGCGCCGCCACCAGCAGGGGCACCACGCCTGCGACCCGGGTCCGGCTGCCGGCGCTGCCGAACCGGGCCCACCACAGGCCGGCGCGGCGCGCGTAGGGCGCGACGACGGTGACCAGCGCCACGACCGTCACGAGCACGATCACGAGCAGGTCGGCGCCGCGGTGGGCGGCGTCCCAGGGCAGCGCGAGGCCGACGAAGAGGGCGATCACCGCCACCACGTCACGCACGACGTCGCGGACCGGGACCCCGACGAAGGGCTCGCGGGGGGCGACGGCGTCCGGTGCGGTGGTGGTCATGGGCAGCTCCTCGGGGTGCGGCGAGCGGGTGCGTCGAACGGGTGCGTCGGGCCGGCCGCCGCCGGTGCCCGTCCGGTCGCGACGGGACGTCGGCGGCCGCCCGGAGGTGGGCGGACGGCCCCCCTCGTTTCTACCCGGTGGGGCGCCGCACGGCAGGCCGGACGCGGCACGGACGTCGTGCGGAATTCGTGGGGGCTTTGCGCAGGCTCAGATGCCCAGCTGGAACACGCCCCAGTAGGCGAGCCAGAGCAGCAGGGACGCCGCTCCGACCACCGTGCACCAGAGCGTCAGGACTGCGGGCCAGCCGCGGGCCACGGCCGCCTCGTGGTCGCCGGCGCGGCGGGCCGCGCGGACGTCCACGACCCGCTGCACGACGATCGCCCCGGCGACCACGGTGACCAGCCCGAGCACGCGCACGCCGATCCAGCCGCCCTGGACGACGACGTCGTCCTGCTCGTAGTCCAGCGCGAGCCGCGCGACCGCCATGAGGTAGACCACCAGCGCGACGGTCGTCAGGACCGAGCCGAGGCTCAGGCCGAGCAGCGCGCGCCGCAGGCCGCGGGCGAGGTGGGAGCGCGCGACGACGTCCGGCACGCCGCGGCCCACCGCCATGAGGCGCCGCACGAGCGCGACGGCTCCCCACACCAGCGGGCCGAGCACGAGCAGCACGATGCCGACGGCCACCGCGCCCACGATGATGTCGCCGTTGCCCCACCACGCCGGGCGCGCCAGCGGCTCGGCGAGGAACAGCTGGTTGGGGGTCGCGCCCGCGACGCGCGGCGCGGCGTCGGCGGTGGCCGGCAGGCCCGCCACCCAGGCCGCGACGTCGCGCGGGAACTCGGGCACGACCTTGCCGCCGACCCGCAGGCCGTGGTTCGCGTCGGCGTAGTACCGCACGGTCACGGGGGCGTCGCCGCCGCCGACGGCGGTGTCGGCGATGACCTTGCGCGCGCCCTGCTCGACCGGCATGGACGGGTCGCCGGTGCCGTAGACCACGAGCACGGGGGCCGTCTGCCGCTCGAGGTACGGCGTGACGTCGAAGTCGGCGTAGTCCAGCCCGCCGCCCGGCACCTGCATGCCCACCGCGCGCGGGATGGCGCGGAAGACCTCCTCGGGCACGTGGGTGTTGCGCAGGTAGTTGTCGACGGCGAACGCGGCCTGCTGGCGCGGCTGCACGACCGGCGCCGACGCCAGCACGGTGAACGCGATCGTCGGGTCCTCGACCTGCATGATCGGCACGATCCAGGTGCCCTCGGACTCGCCGTAGACGCCGACGCGGTCGGGGTCGACCGTCGGCACGTCGCGCAGGTAGTCCACCGAGCGCTGGTAGTCGGCCGCCATCGCGACGTAGTCGCGGTGCAGCGTGGTGTAGGTGTCGAGCCGCTTGTCCGGCACCAGGGTCACGACGCCGGCGCTGGCGACCTCGCTCGCGACCTCCGTGAAGGCCACGCTCGCCAGGCCGGTGCCCGCCCCGTGCACGAACACCATGCCGGGCAGGTCCTCCCCCGCCCCGACCGGCTCGCGCAGGATGCCGCCCACCTCGGTGCCGTCGAGCTGGATCGTCACGTCGGTCTCGCGGACCTCGAAGGTGCCCGGCGCGTGGACGACGCCCGCCTCCTCGAGCTGCGCGGCGCCGCCGATCGCGGTGTCCGACGTCGCCGGCTGGAGGTGGTCGACGACCGGCACCGGGTCCCACGACGGGCCCGCCAGCGAGCCGATCACCGCCAGGCCGATCAGGAGCGCCGCGCTCGTCGTCACCGTCCGCACAATCACCCCGGGAGCCTATCGAGTCGCGCGGCCGGGACGGCACGGCCGGGCCTCGTGGTCTCGGCGGACGCCCCCGCGGGCGTCAGAAGCCGAGGCGGCGCAGCTGCTTGGGGTCGCGCTGCCAGTCGCGCGCGACCTTGACGTGCAGGTCGAGGTAGACGCGGGCGCCGAGCAGCCGCTCGATCCCCTGGCGGGCGCGCGTGCCGACGTCCCGCAGGCGCGAGCCGCCGCGGCCGATGACGATGGCCTTCTGCGAGTCGCGCTCCACGAACAGGTCCACGCGCACGTCGAGCAGGGGCGGGCGGCCGGACTTCTCGTCGCCGCTGCCGGGCCGCTCGACGATCTCGTCCACGACGACGGCCAGGGAGTGCGGCAGCTCGTCGCGCACGCCCTCGAGCGCCGCCTCGCGCACCAGCTCGGCCACCATGACCTGCTCCGGCTCGTCGGTGAGCTCGCCGCCCGGGTACAGCTCCGGGCCCTCGGGCAGGTGGGACACCAGGACGTCCGCCAGCTCGTCCACCTGGTAGCCGTCGCGGGCGGAGACCGGCACGATGTCGGCCCACTCGCGGTCCACCTCGCCGGCGAGCGCCTGCACCGACAGCAGGTGCTCGACCAGCGTGGCGCGGTCCACCAGGTCGGCCTTGGTCACCACGGCCACCACCGGCACGGCGCGCCGGCCGGTCATCAGCGGGGCGAGCTGGTTGGCGATGAACCGGTCGCCCGGGCCCACCTTCTGGTCGGCGGGCAGGCAGAACGCGATGACGTCGACCTCGCCGAGGGTCTCCTTGACCAGGTCGTTGAGCCGCTGGCCCAGCAGCGTGCGGGGGCGGTGCAGGCCGGGGGTGTCGACGAGCACCAGCTGGGCGTCGGGGCGGTGGACGATGCCGCGGATGGTGTGCCGCGTCGTCTGCGGCCGCGCCGACATGATCGCGACCTTCTCGCCGACCAGCGCGTTGGTGAGCGTGGACTTGCCGGCGTTGGGCCGGCCCACGAGGCAGGCGAACCCGGATCGGTGGGCGGTCCGGTCGGCGGTCGGGGTCTCGGTCGCGGTCACTGGTGCTCCTTCTGGTCGGACGTGCGCGCCTCGGCGCCGTCTGCTGGGTCGTGCTCGGTGGTCTCGGCGCGGCTGACCAGGAGCGACGCGAGCTGCTTGCGCCGCCCCTCCACCCGGTCGGCCACGAGGTGCAGCCCGCCGACGTCGACGGCGGAGCCGGCCAGCGGCACCTTGCCGAGGGCCTTGGCGAGCAGGCCGCCGGCGGTGTCGACGTCGTCGTCGTCCAGGCGCAGGTCGAACAGCTCGCCGAGCTCGTCGACCGGCAGCCGGGACGGGATGCGCCACACGCCGTCGCCGAGGTCCTCGGGCTCGACGGCGGTGACCCGGTCGTGCTCGTCGGTCAGCTCGCCGACCAGCTCCTCGAGCACGTCCTCGATGGTGACCAGCCCGGCCGTGCCGCCGTACTCGTCGACGACGACGGCGATGTGCGCGGAGGTCTGCATCTGGCGCAGCAGGTCGTCGACCGGCTTGGACTCCGGCACGAACACCGCCGGGCGCACCACCTCGGCCACCGGACGGTCCCCCGCCGACGGGTCGGCGTCCAGGACGCGGGCGACGTCCTTGAGGTACGCGACGCCGACCAGGTCGTCCACGGAGGCGCCGACCACGGGCACCCGCGAGAACCCGGACCGCAGGAACAGCCGCATCACCTTGCGCAGCGGCGTGTCCCGGTGCGCCGTGACCATGTCGGTGCGCGGCACCATCACCTCGCGGGCCAGCGTGCCGCGCAGCTCCAGCACCGAGCGGAACAGCTCCCGCTCGTCCTCCTCGAACACCTCGGACTCGCCGACCCGGTCGACCATGTCGCGCAGCTCGGCCTCCGTCGGCGGCGCCTCCGGCTCCCGGTGCACCGAGCGGCGCACCGCCCAGGACGTCGCCCGCGCGACCACGGTCAGCATGCCGGACAGCGCGAGCAGCACCCGCAGCGGGCGCCGGTGGCCGGTTCGCCGGGGGCTGACGCGCACGGTCACCAGGCCCGCGGCGACGCCGAGCACGAGCAGCACCAGGAGGGTCTGCCACCACGCGGGGAGCCAGCCCGCCAGCGCGAGCGCGAGCGCGCCCAGGGCGACGATCTCGGCGGCGGCGCGCGCCACCCCCAGCGCGGCGACGGTGCCGGGCGGGTCGAGCACGAGCGCCTGGGCCGCGCGCACACGGTCGGCGCGCGTCTCGGAGCGCAGACCCTCGCCGGCCTCGGCGTCCGTGAGGGCGTCGACGAGCGAGGCGCGCGTCACGCGCAGGACGGCGGCCTCGCCGGCCGCGAGCAGCGCGGTGACGACCAGGCCGGCGGCCGCGACGACCAGCAGCAGGAGGACCGGAGCGTCCATCGGGGTGGCGGGGCTCACCGGCCCGCGAGGAAGGTCAGCAGCAGCCGGCGCTGCAGCCCGAACATCTCCCGCTCCTCCTCGGGCTCGGCGTGGTCGTAGCCGAGCAGGTGGAGGATGCCGTGCGCGGTGAGCAGCAGCATCTCCTCGACGGTGGAGTGCCCGGCGACGACCGCCTGCTTGGCCGCGACCTCGGGGCACAGCACGATGTCCCCGAGGGTCCCGGGCGGGGTGACCTCGCCCTCGCGGCCCGGGCGCAGCTCGTCCATGGGGAAGGACATCACGTCGGTGGGGCCGGGCTCGTCCATCCACCGCACGTGCAGGTCCGCCATGACGCCGGCGTCGACGAAGAGGATCGACAGCTCGCTCAGGGGGTGCACGTGCAGCGCGTCGAGCACGAACCGCGCCAGGGCGGCGAACTCGGCCTCGTCGAGCCCCTCGACCGCGTAGCCCGACTCGTTGTTGACCTCGATGCTCACCGGTCTCCCACCGCCGCGTCCCGACCCTCGCCGTCCTCGTCGCCCCGTCGCTCGTCGCCCCGTCGCTCGTCACCGTGCCGCTCGGCGCCGCGGCCCGTGCCGCCCCGCCCCGCGACCGCCCGGCGCGCGGGCGCGCGCCGCGAGCGGTCCGGCCGGTCCGAGCCGCCGCGGGCGGCGACGGTGTCCCAGCGCGCGTAGGCGTCGATGATGTCGCTCACCAGCCGGTGGCGGACGACGTCGGACGACGTGAGCCGGCAGAACTCGACGTCGTCGACGCCGGTGAGGATGTCCTGGACCACCCGCAGGCCCGAGGCGGTGCCGCCGGGCAGGTCGACCTGCGTGGCGTCGCCCGTGATGACCATCTTGGAGCCGAAGCCCAGGCGGGTCAGGAACATCTTCATCTGCTCGGACGTGGTGTTCTGCGCCTCGTCGAGGATGATGAACGAGTCGTTGAGCGACCGGCCGCGCATGAACGCCAGCGGCGCGACCTCGATCGTGCCGGCCTCGATGAGCTTGGGGATCGAGTCCGGGTCGACCATGTCGTGCAGCGCGTCGTACAGCGGCCGCAGGTACGGGTCGATCTTCTCGGTGAGCGAGCCGGGCAGGTAGCCGAGGCGCTCGCCGGCCTCGACGGCCGGGCGGGTGAGGATGATCCGGTTGACCTGGTGCGACTGCAGCGCCTGGACGGCCTTGGCCATCGCCAGGTACGTCTTGCCGGTGCCGGCCGGGCCGATGCCGAAGGTGATCGTGTTGACGTCGATCGCCTCGACGTAGCGCTTCTGCCCCACCGTCTTGGGCCGGATGGTGCGCCCGCGGCTGGACAGGATGTTGAGGGTGAGGACCTCGGCGGGCCGCTGCGCCGTCTCGGCGGTCAGCATGCCGACGGAGCGGCGCACCACGTCCGGGGTCAGCTCGGTGCCCGCCTCCACCACCTCGACGAGCTCGTCGAGCAGGCGGGAGACGAGCGCGACGTCGCCGGCGGGGCCGGCGACGGTGATCTCGTTGCCGCGGGCGTGCACGTCCACATGGGGGAAGCCGTCCTCGACGGCCCGCAGCACGGAGTCGCGGCTGCCGAGCAGGGCGACCATCGGCACGTGCGGCGGCACGATGATGCGGTGCTCGCTGGGGTGCTCCACGCGGGAGTCGGGGCGGGGTGATGTGGCGGTCATGGGCCGGCTGGACGCCGCTGCACGCTCCTCGATCGACGGTCTGCTCGACGGGTCCCAGTCTATCGGCGCCCCGCGCCCGCCCACCATGTGATTGGCGCCGGTCGCCTCAGGCGGGCGTCCAGCCCAGCTGCTTGCCGGAGATGACGTGCCCGTGCACGTGGAACACGCTCTGCCCGGCCCGCGGCCCGCTGTTGAAGATCAGCCGGTACTGGCCGTCGGCCAGGTCCCCCGCCACCTCGTCGGCCAGCGCGACCATGTCCGCCAGCAGCGCGGGGTCGGCCGCCGCCAGCACCGCGACGTCGCCGTGGTGCTCCCTGGGCACGACCAGGCAGTGCACCGGCGCCTGCGGGTCGATGTCGCGGAAGGCGATCGACCGCTCGGAGGTGGCGACGACGTCCGCCGGCAGCTGCCCGGCGACGATCTTGCAGAACAGGCAGTCCTCGGTCTCGGCGCTCATGCAGCAGAACCTACCGCCGAGCCGCCCGGCGGCTCATCCGCAGCGCCGCGCCCGTCGCGACCTCAGGCCCAGCGCCCGAGCCGCTCGCTGAGCAGCGCGACGGCGACCGGGCCCGCCGTGGAGGTGCGCAGCACGTGCGGCCCGAGCCGCGCGGCCGTGGCGCCGGCCTCGACGAGCGCGGCGAGCTCGGCCTCGGCGATGCCGCCCTCCGGCCCCACGACGACGAGCAGCTCCGGCGCCCCGCCGGCCCCGCCCGGGGCGGGCAGCGGCACGGCGGCCAGCGGCGTCGTCGCCTCCTCGTGCAGCACGACGGCGGCGCCGCCCGCGCCGACCACCGCCCGCACGCGCGCGGCGAGCTGCCGGGTGGTGTGCGCGTCGTCGACCGGGGCCAGCCAGGCCCGGCGCGCCTGCTTGGTGGCGGAGCGGACCGTGGCGACCCACCGGGCGTGCGACTTCGCGGCGCGCTCGCCGCGCCAGACGACGACCGACCGCTCGGCCTGCCACGGCACGACGGCGTCCGCGCCGACCTCGATCGCCGCCTCGACGGCCAGCTCGTCGCGGTCGCCCTTGGCCAGGGCCTGCACCAGGGTCACGACGACGTCGGGCGCGGGCTCGCGCACGACCTCGTCGACCGCCAGCTCCAGGCTGGGACCGTCGGCCCGCACCACCGTGCAGCGCAGCCGCGTGCCGGCGCCGTCGACCACGTCGACGCGCTCGCCGGCGCGCTTGCGCTGCACCACGCCGGCGTGCCGGCCCTCGGCGCCGCCGAGCGCGTACGTGGCGCCGGCGGCGTACGTGGCCAGCGGCGCGCCGCCGTCGGCGAGGAACACGGGCGCGCTCACGCCCGGCCCCCCGTCCGCTCCCCCGGCACGGCCCGCGCTGCGCCCGCGGCCCGCGGGCGCGTCACCGGCCGCTCAGCTTGTCGCGCAGGCGGGAGAAGACGCCCGGGTGCGCCGTCGCGAGCCGCGGCTCGGGGCGCTCCTCCCCCCGCAGCGCGGCGAGCTGGCGCAGCAGCGCCACCTGCTCGTCGTCGAGGCCGGACGGCACCTGGACCTCCACGTGCACGTGCAGGTCGCCGCGGCCGCCGGAGTGCAGGTGCCCGACGCCGAGGCCCTTGAGCACCACGACCTGCCCGGGCTGCGTGCCCGGGCGCAGGTCGATCTCCTGCGCCCCGTCGAGGGTCTCCAGGTCCAGCACGGTGCCCAGCGCCGCCGCCGTCATGGGCACCGGCAGGGTGCAGTGCAGGTCGTCGCCGCGGCGCACGAACACCTCGTGCGGCTTCTCGCGGATCTCGACGTACAGGTCGCCCGCCGGGCCGCCGCCCGGGCCGACCTCGCCCTGCGCGGTGAGCTTGATGCGGGTGCCGGTGTCCACGCCGGCGGGCACGTTGACCGTCAGCGTGCGGCGCGAGCGCACGCGGCCCTCGCCGGCGCAGTCCGGGCAGGGCTCCGGGATGATCGTGCCGTAGCCGCCGCACGCCGAGCACGGCGCGGTCGTCATGACCTGGCCGAGGAACGACCGGGCGACGCGCTGCACGTGGCCGCGGCCCTGGCAGACCTCGCAGGTGCGCAGGTCGGTGCCCGGGCTCGCGCCCTTGCCGGAGCAGGTCGAGCACACGACGGCGGTGTCCACCTGCAGCTCGCGCTTGGTGCCGAACACGGCCTCGGCGAGCTCGACGTCCATGCGGACCAGGGCGTCCTGGCCGCGGCGCGCGCGGGGCACGGGCCCCTGCGCGGACTGCCCGCCGCCGAAGAACGTCTCGAAGATGTCCTGGAAGCCGAAGCCGGCGCCGAAGCCGCCGCCCGCCCCGCCGCCCGGCGCCGTCGGGTCCACACCCATGTCGTACTGCTGGCGCTTCTCCGGGTTGGACAGCACCTCGTAGGCGCGGGCGACGTCCTTGAACCTCTCCTCGCCCGCCTCGCCGGCGACGTCGGGGTGCAACTCGCGGGCGAGCTTGCGGTACGCCTTCTTGATCTGCTCGGGCGTGGCGTCCCGCGGGACGCCGAGGGTCTCGTAGTAGTCGGCCACAGGTCTCTCTTGGGTCAGGGGGTCAGTGGGGCAGCACGCGCGAGAGGTACCGCGCCACGGCGCGGACCGACGCGATCGTGCCGGGGTAGTCCATGCGGGTCGGCCCGATCGAGCCGAGGATCGCGACGGGGTCACCGCCCTCGTCGCCGGAGCCGTAGCCCGACGTCACCACGGACGCCTGGGCGAGCCCCTCGAGCCGGTTCTCGTGCCCGATGCGCACGGCGACGCCGTCGACGGCCATCTCCGTGAGCAGCCCGAGCAGCACGACCTGCTCCTCGAGCGCCTCGAGCACCGGGCTGAGCCCCTGCTCGAAGCGCATGCTCGCGCGGGCGAGGTTGGCGGTGCCGGCCAGGACGATGCGCTCCTCGTTCTCCTCGCCGAGCGTCTCGACGACGGTCTCGGCCACGGCCGTGGCGAGGTCCACCAGGGTCGGGTCGAGGCTCTCGACGACGCGGGCGAACGTGACCGGCAGGTCGGTCAGGCCCTTGCCCGCGGCGGCCGCGTTGAGGCGGGCGCGCAGCTCGCCGAGCGTGCCGTCGTCGAGCACGGTCCCCGCCGTGCCGTCCGGGCCGGCGGCGGCGGACGGCACCTCGAGGTAGCGCTGCTCGACGCGGCCGGTGTCGGTGATGACGACGACGAGCAGCCGCTCGCCACCCACCGGCACCAGCTCGAGGTGGCGCAGCCCGGAGCGGCGCAGGGACGGGTACTGCACGACCGCGACCTGGCCGGTGAGCTGGGCGATGAGCCGGCCGGCGCGCGTCAGCACGTCGTCGAGGTCCACCGCCTCGGACAGGAACGTCTCGATGGCCCGCTTCTGCGGCACCGACAGGGGCCGCACCTCGGCGAGCCGGTCGACGAACAGGCGGTAGCCCTTGTCCGTGGGGATGCGCCCCGCGGACGTGTGCGGCTGCGCGATCAGGCCGGCCTCCTCGAGGGCGGCCATGTCGTTGCGGATGGTGGCGGGCGAGACCCCGAGCCGGTGTCGCTCGGTGAGCACCCGGGAGCCCACGGGCTCGCGCGTCGAGACGTAGTCCTCCACGATCGCGCGCAGCACCTCCAGACGGCGTTCCTCGCTCACGAGACCTCCTCCCCGCCGGGCAGCTCTTAGCACTCCAGCCTTCCGAGTGCCATCCTACGCGGGGCTGCCGACGTCGCCCGTGACCCGTCCGTCACACCGCGTCCGCCGCACCGCGTCCGCCGCGCGGGCGCGCGGCACCGTCGCGCCGGCCTACCTCAGGCGCCGCCTGAGGTACCCGCGGGACCAAGGTCCCGCGCAGAACCGGTCGGATGCCCGATCCGCGCCCCTACCTCAGAGGCGGAGCGTGGAGGCCATGAGCGCAGAGCTGTACCACGACACCTTCCGCCAGCACGAGGCCGAGGTCGCCCGCCGGCTCGAGCTGCGGCGCCGCGTCGCCGAGCGCGCCGCCGCGGACGAGGCCCGAGCCGCCGCGGCCGGCCTCGCCCGCCCCGCCGCCGCGAGCGCCCCGACGGG
>NZ_WUWN01000051.1 GCF_009846865.1 Puerhibacterium puerhi | reverse complement strand
CGCGCCGCCGCCCGCCGTGCCGCCGCCCGCCGTGCCGCGCGGCCCGGGCGCCGCGGCGCCCTCCGCCGTCGTGCCCTCGCCCGTCGCCACCGTCGCGCCCACGGCGGCATTCTCCGCCGTGGCGTCGGACGGCGTCGCGGCGTCCGCGTCGTCGTCCTCGCGACCCGGCGTCCTGAGCTTGAACCGGGTGATGACGAACCGGAACAGGAAGTAGTACACGACGGCGTAGCCGAGCCCGATCAGGATGAGCAGCAGCGGCTTCTCGGCGATGCGGAAGTTGAGCAGGTAGTCGATGGCGCCGGCGGAGAAGCCGAACCCGTCACGGATGCCGAGGGCGTTGACCAGCGCCATCGACGTGCCGGTGAGGATCGCGTGGATGACGTACAGCGGGTAGGCCACGAAGACGAAGGCGAACTCGAGCGGCTCGGTGACGCCGGTGACGAAGGAGACGAGCGCCGCCGAGCCCATGATCGAGGCGATGAGCTTGCGGTTCTTCGGCTTGGACGTGTGGATGATCGCCAGCGCCGCGGCCGGCAGCGCGAACATCATGATCGGGAAGAACCCGGTCATGAACGTGCCGGCGGTCGGGTCGCCGTGCAGGAAGCGCGCGATGTCGCCGTGCCACACCTCGCCGTCGGCGTCGGTGTAGGAGCCGAACTGGAACCACGGCAGCGAGTTGAGCAGGTGGTGCAGGCCGATCGGCACGAGCAGCCGGTTGGCGGTGCCGTAGACGAACGCCCCGAGCACGGTGGAGCCGGTGACCCAGGCTCCGATGGTGTCGTTGAGCAGCCAGTCGAACGCGGGGTAGACCAGCGCGCCGATCACCGCGATCACCAGGGCGGCGCCGGCGGTGACGATCGGCACGAACCGGCGACCGCCGAAGAAGGCCAGCCACGCCGGCAGCTTGATCCGGTAGTACCGCTGGAACAGCAGCGCGGCGACGAGGCCGATGACGATGCCGCCGAGCACGCCGTAGTTGATGAGCTCCTGCTGCGGCGCGTCGACGCCCATGCCGATCGCCTGTGTCAGCAGCGCGGTGAAGTCGCCGTTCTGCGCCGCCGCGAGGGCGGCGGGGTCGGCACCGGAGAGCACGTCCTCGGCGGCCACGGCGTCCGGCTCGCCCAGCACGTAGGGCGACAGCGCGTCGCTGACGCCCTTGAACACCAGGTAGCCGATGAGGGCGGCCAGGGCCGTCGAGCCGTCGGACTTCTTGGCGTACCCGACGGCGACGCCGAGGGCGAAGATCAGCGGCAGGTTGCCGAACAGCGCGTTGCCGGCGGCGGCGAACACGTCGGCCACCGGCTGGACCCAGGGGAAGGTGCCGGCGACGCCGTCGGCGCCGAGCATGTCGGGCTGGCCGAGGCGCAGCAGGAGCGCCGCGGCGGGCAGGGACGCGATCGGGAGCATCAGGGAGCGCCCGATGCGCTGGAGCTGGGCGAGCCCGGGGAATCCCCGCTTGCTCGTGGTCGGTGCGGCGACCGTGGTCATGGTGGCTCCTCGTGGTGGAGGCGCCGGATCGTCCGACGCCGGGAGACGTGGCCGTACGAGAGCTGGACGAGCCGCGCGCCGTCGCGCAGTTGTCCAGACCACTTGCGGCCAGAATGGTCTAGACCGCATGATGTGTCAACCGCCACACCGGGGCGCCGCCGTGAGGCTGCGACGCTCCTGGCCGCACGCCGTCGACCGCCGCGAGGAAGGGGTGAGAATTCGGCCATGACCATTCCCGCAGCCCCGGCGGCCGACGCGCCGCCGGCCACCCCGCACCGGGCCGGTCACAAGTACCAGGCCGTGCGCGCCTATCTCGCCGACCTCATCGAGAACGAGCTGGCCGAGGGCGACGCGCTGCCCTCGGAGCGGGCGCTGACCGACCGGTTCGGCGTCTCGCGCATGACGGTGCGCCAGGCGCTCGACTCCCTGGCCGCGGACGGCGTGCTGGTGCGCGAGCAGGGGCGCGGCACGTTCGTCGCCCCGGCGCGGGTCGACTTCGAGATGCGCCTGACGACGTTCGGCGAGGACGTGCGCCGCCGCGGCATGGCGCCGGGCACGCGCGTGCTCGACGCCGCCACGGTGCCCGCGCCGACGCGGGTGGCCGAGCAGCTCGCGCTCGAGCCCGGCGAGCCCGTGCACGAGGTGCGGCGCCTGCGCAGCGCCGACGGGGTCCCGATGAGCCTCGAGCACGCGTGGCTGCCGGCGCGGCTGCTGCCCGCGATGCTCGACGACGGCGTGCCGGAGTCGCTCTACGGCGCGCTGCGGGCGGCCGGGTACGCGCCCACCTGGGGCGAGGACACGATCTCCGCGTCGGTCGCCACGCCGGACGAGGCGACGCTGCTCCAGATGCAGGGTTCGCTGGCCCTGCTGCGCACCCGGCGACGCACCTACGCCGAGGACACCGCCGTGATGTACTCCCAGGCCTCCTACCGCGGCGACCGCTACTCCGTCGTCGTGCCGCTGCGCGAGGCCAAGCCCACCATCGTGCCGCGCGCCGCGCGCGACGCCGACGGAAGGACCGACCGATGACCGTGCCCGACGCCGCGCGCGCCGCCGCGATCCTCGACGGTCTTGGCGGCGTGGACAACGTCGACGAGATCGACCCGTGCACCACCCGACTGCGCACCCTCGTCAAGGACCCCGCGCGCGTCGACGCCGCCGCGCTGCGCCACGCCGGCGCCTACGGCGTGATGGTCTCCGGCCGGGTGGTCCAGGTGGTCGTCGGTCCCCACGCCGACACCATCGCGTCCGACCTCGCCGAGCTGCTCTGACCCGGCCGGCACCGCCCTCGCACCACCCAAGGAGCACCCCATGAGCAAGGCAGAGCAGATCCTGGCCGGCCTCGGCGGCGACGACAACATCGTCGACCTCGAGCCCTGCATCACCCGGCTGCGGGTCGAGGTCGAGGACCCCGCGCGCGTCGACGAGAAGGCGCTCACGGCCGCCGGCGCGATCGCCGTCGTGCGGGCCGGCACCGCCGTGCAGGTCATCGTCGGCCCGGAGGCCGACACCCTGGCGTCCGACATCGAGGACCTGCGGTGACCGTCGAGGCCCGCTCCCCCGTCGCCGGCACCGTCGTGGCGCTGGCCGACGTGCCCGACCCGGTGTTCTCCGCCGGGTACGTGGGCCCCGGCCTCGCCGTGGCGCCCGACGCCGGCGCCGGGCGCCACGTGGTCGCGCCCGTCACGGGCACGGTGGTCAAGCTGCACCCGCACGCGTTCGTCGTCGCCCAGGCCGACGGGCGCGGCGTGCTGGTGCACCTCGGCATCGACACCGTGCAGCTCGACGGCGAGGGCTTCACGCTGCACGTCGCCGAGGGCGACGCCGTCACCGCCGGGCAGCACCTGGTGACCTGGGACCCCGCCGCCGTGACCGCCGGCGGGCGCTCCGCCGTCGTGCCGGTGGTGCTGCTCGACGCCGCCGCGGACGCGCTGCGCGACCTGCCCGAGCCCGGTGCCGCGGTGGGCGCGGGGGACGTGCTGTTCCGGGCGGAGTAGCCGCGCCTCCGCCGAGACCTGACTTGTGGTCGCCTCCGACGGTGCGGAGGCGACCACAAGTCCGGTCTCGGCGAGAATGAGCGGCGTGACCCAGCAGACCAGCGCCCCGATCCGTGCCGTGGTGTTCGACGTCGGCGAGACCCTGATCGACGAGACACGGATCTGGACCCGCTGGGCCGAGCGCCTCGGCGTGCCGGCGCTGACGTTCCTGGGGGTGCTCGGCGGGTGCGCGGCGCTCGACCGCTCGTACCGGGAGGCGTTCGAGCTGGTCCGTCCCGGGCTCGACGTCGACGCGGAGGAGGCCGCCTGGGCGGCGGAGGACCCCGACGGGCTGCGCACCGGGTTCGACGCCGACGACCTGTACCCCGACGTCCGGGCCGCCCTCGGCGCGCTGCGCGACGCCGGGCTGCGCGTCGTGGTCGCGGGCAACCAGCCGCCGGCGGCGCTGGCCGCGCTGAAGGCGATGGACCTGCCCGTCGACGCGATCCGCAACTCCGCGGAGATCGGCGCGGAGAAGCCGTCGGCGGCGTTCTTCGCGGCGGCGGCCGGGCTCGCCGGCGTGCCGGCGGCGCAGGTCGCCTACGTCGGCGACCGCCTCGACAACGACGTGCTGCCGGCGGCGGCCGCCGGGATGCGCCCGATCCTGGTGCGCCGCGGGCCGTGGGGCTACCTGCACGCCGAGCGCCCGGAGGCGGCGCGCGCGACGGTCATCGACTCGCTCGCCGAGCTGCCGGGGCTCCTGGCCGCCTGACCGCCGCCGGCCGACCCCCGCGAGATAGAGAGCCCTTCGCGCGAGATAGAGAGGTCACCTCTCTATCTCGCGCGAAGGGCTCTCTATCTCGCGCGGGGGGCTCTCTATCTCGGCGCGGGGGCGGCTCGGGGTCAGCCGCGCAGCGGGAGCGTGAGGGTCGGGCCGTCGGCGTCCTCGGCCGCCACGACCGTCACCGGCACGCCCCAGTCCTGCTGGGCCAGGTGGCAGGCCGGGAAGACGTCGGGCAGCGGCTCGCCGTCGGGCCCGAGCGGCACCACGTCGCACGACGCCGCCTTGGCGGTCACGTGCAGCACGCCCTCGGCGACCTCGGGGTTGATGACCAGCTCGCGGGCCAGGTCCGTGCCGCCGCCGGCGCCCTCCAGCAGCAGCTCCGGCGGGGTCGCGCTGACCTGCAGCGACGTGGCCGGCCCCCAGCGCTCGTCGAGCTTCTGGCCCGGCGCGGGCACGAACGGCACCTCGAGGCGCAGCGCCCCGGACGCCACCGGCGTGGCCGGCCGCTGCGTGCGGCGCGCGCCGCCGTCGAGCACCTCGCCGGCGAGCGACGCCGGCAGCGCCACGCGCGTGAGCCGGTGCGCGGCCGACTCGACCACGAGCAGGTGCACCCCGCCGTCGTCGGTGACCTGCACGAGCACGTCGGACGGCTCGGCCAGGCCGGTGGCCAGCGTGGTGACCTCGCCGGTGACGCGGCCACCGGCGCCGGGCTCGCCGGCCGGCGCGAACCGGCGCAGCGCGCCGTTGTAGGTGTCGGCGACGACGACGGAGCCGTCGGGCAGCGTGGCGACGCCGAGCGGGTGCTGCAGCAGCGCCTGCGCGGCGTCGCCGTCGCGGTGGCCGAAGTCGAACAGGCCCTGCCCGACGGCGGTGCGCAGCACGACGCCGTCACCGGCCGGCTCGACCCGGCGCAGCGCAGAGGTCTCGGAGTCGGCGAGCCAGAGGGCGCCGTCCGGCTGCCCGTCCTCCCCGAGCGCCGCCGCCAGGCCGGACGGCTGGGCGAACCAGGCCTCCGCGCCGGCACCGTCCTCGAGGCCCTCGTTCATCGTGCCGGCCAGCAGCCGCACGCCCTCGCCGTCGAACGCCCACAGGGTGTGGTTGCCGGCCATGGCGACGACGAACGCGCCCAGCTCCGGCGACCACGCCACGTCCCAGGGCGACGACAACCGGACGGCGCGCCCCGCCACCCGCTCGCCGGCCGCGTACGCGCGCGGCTGCTCGCCGGGCACGACGACGTTCTCCTGGCCGCCGACCATGAACTGCTCGCCCGTGCCGGCCACCGTGGTCACGGCGCCGTCGGTCAGCCGCACGCCGCGCAGGGCGTGGTTGACGGTGTCGGCCACGAGGACGTCGTAGCCGAGCTGCTCGCGCAGCTCGGCGGGCACCAGCGCCAGGCCGTTGGGCTCGCTGAACCGGGCCTCCTCCGGGCCGCCGTCGGCCAGCCCGCGCTCGCCGGAGCCGATGCGCCGCACGAGCGTCTCGCCGTCGGCGGCCAGCTCGGCCAGCGAGTGGTGCCCGGCGTCGGCGACCAGCAGGTTGCCGCCGGGCAGCGCGACCGCCTTGGCGGGGAAGCGCAGCGTGCCCGACGTCGGCTCCGGCGCCACGTACGGGCCGTCGCCGCGGTGCAGCGTGCCCTTGGCCTCGTGCTCGACGACGAGCTGCTCGACCAGCGCGGCCACGGCCGACGCGTGCCCCTCCCCCGCCATCTGCGCCACGACGTAGCCCTCGGGGTCGACGACGACGAGCGTCGGCCAGGCGCGGGCGGTGTACGCGCCCCAGGTCACCAGGTCGGGGTCGTCCAGGACCGGGTGGCGCACGTCGTAGCGCTCGACGGCGGCGCGCAGGGCGTCCGGGTCGGCCTCGTGCTCGAACTTCGGCGAGTGCACGCCCACGATCACCAGGACGTCGCGGTGCGCCTCCTCGAGCTCGCGCAGCTCGTCGAGGACGTGCAGGCAGTTGATGCAGCAGAACGTCCAGAAGTCGAGCACCACGATCTTGCCGCGCAGGTCGGCGAGCGTGACCGCCTTGCCGCCGGTGTTCAGCCAGCCGCGGCCGACCAGCTCGGAGGCGCGCACGCGGGGCAGGTCGGCGCCGGTCTTGAAGGTGCTCAGGGAGGTGGTCGGCTGGGTCACGGGGACAGTCAACCCGAAGTTCCGCCACCCCATTCCGGGTGTCCACGGAGTGTTCCGCATGCTGGACATCGCTCCACCGACAGGGCGGAGCTCTCTCAGCGCACCACCCACTGCACGATGGTCCACAGCCCGACGCACGCGAGCCCGGCGGCCACCAGAGCGACCGCCGTCGTCGCGAGGAGGATCCAGTCGACGCGCTCCTCCTTCAGCACCGTCGGTGGCTCCGGCGGGGGCAGCGGCTTCGCGAGCCACAGCGCGGCATGCTCCTGGCTGCAGAAGAACCCGCCCGCGTAGTCGACCCACCCGTCCTCACGGCCGGGGACGTCGACCGGCCGCTGGACCTCAAGACCCACCCACCCGTCGTCCGGTACGGCGATCCCGCACCAGTCGCACCTCGCGGTCTCGTCGTCCTCGCGCGTGTCCACCGGCGGAGGCTACCGGCGCCTCCCAGCACCTGTTGGCCACGGCGCGGCGGCTGGACTGCCACGCGCCGCGCTCACCGACGTGCCTCGCCGGACCCGAGTCGCCAGGATGGGCGGGTGAGCATCCCGTCGATCACCCTCAACAACGGCGTCGCCATCCCGCAGCTCGGCTTCGGCACGTACAAGCTGCCGCCCGCCGCCACCCGCGACCTGGTGCTGCGTGCCTTCGAGGCCGGCTACCGCCACGTGGACACCGCGCAGATGTACCGCAACGAGCGCGAGGTCGGCGAGGCGGTGGCCGCGTCCGGGCTGCCGCGCGACGAGCTGTTCGTCACCACCAAGCTCAACAACGCCTTCCACGCGCACGACGACGCCCTGGCGGCGTTCGACCGGTCGCTCGAGGCGCTCGGCCTGGAGCACGTGGACCTGTTCCTCATCCACTGGCCGCTGCCCGCGCAGGACCGCTACCTCGAGGCCTGGGCGGCGCTCGAGGAGATCTACGCCTCCGGCCGCGCCCGGGCCATCGGCGTCTCCAACTTCCAGCCGCACCACCTGCGCCGCGTGCTCGCCGAGGGCACCGTGGTGCCCGCCGTGAACCAGGTGGAGGTGCACCCCTACCTGGCGCAGGACGAGCTGCGGGCGTTCGACGCCGAGCACGGCATCGTCACCGAGGCATGGTCGCCGCTGGGACGCGGGTCGGTGCTCGCCGACCCGGTGATCGGCGAGGTCGCCCGCCGCCACGACCGCACGCCGGCGCAGGTGGTGCTGCGCTGGCACCTGCAGCGCGGCGACGTCGTGTTCCCCAAGTCGGCGACGCCGGAGCGGATCGTGGAGAACGCCCAGCTGTTCGGCTTCGAGCTGCCGGCCGACGACATGGCGGCGATCTCGGCCCTGGACCGTGGCGAGCGCACCGGTTCGCACCCGGACCAGATGAACGACACCGGCCGCTGAGCCGGGCTCAGACCACCTTCTTGGTGGCCCGGATCCCCACGACGATCCCGACCAGGCACGTGGCCACGGCGGCGACCGCGCACCACGCCACCTTCGGGTCGTCGAGGCGCCCGGCGAACAGCAGCCGCTCGCCGTCCACCATGTAGGTCAGCGGGTTGAACCTCGACGCCGTCTGCATCCATGCCGGCCCGGCCTCGAGCGGGAGCATCATTCCGGACAGGATGAGCAGCGGGAACAGCAGCGACTGCTGCACGCCCCAGAACAGCCACTCGCGGTTCTTCGACGCCAGCGCGAGCGCGTGGCTCAGCGCACCGACCCCCACGCCGAAGACACCGAGCAGCACCAGGCCGAGCAGCGCCGGCAGCGGGTAGAGCGTGAACCCGAACGGCACGCACACGAGCGCGATGATCACGCCCTGCACCAGCAGCGGCGCGAACTCCTTGAGCGCCCGGCCCACGAGGATCGACGAGCGGCCGAGCGGCGTGGCCAGCACCCGCTCGTAGGAGCCGGTCATGACCTCGTACAGCAGGTTGGATCCGGTCATCGAGGTGCCGAAGAGGCAGATCATCACGATGACGCCGGGCACGAACCACTGGAGGGTGTCGCCGGTGCTCGCGCCGCCCGCCCCCGGCGCGCCGAGCCCGCCGCCGAACGCGCCGGTGAGCAGCGGGCCGAACAGCCCGAGGAAGATCAGCGGCTGCAGCAGCGAGAAGATCAGCGTGAACGGGTCGCGCAGGGTCAGCAGGATCTCGCGGGTGAAGACCGCCCAGGTGTCGGCGAGGAGCTTGCCGGGCCCGGAGCGGGTGACGATCCGGGGCGCCTCGCGCTCGACGTCGGCCCCGGCGGCGGTGGTGACGGATGCGGCGGTGGTCACGCTGCTGCCTCCTCGCGCAGGCTGCGGCCGGTGAGGTTGAGGAAGACGTCGTCGAGGCTGGCCTGCTTGCCGCTCGCCGACGTGACCGTGAGGCCCGCCGCCCGCAGCGCCTCCAGGACGCCGGGCAGCCGCTCGGCGCCGTGGGCGGTGCGGACCACGACGCGCAGCTCGCCGTCGCGCCGGGTCACGTCGACCTCGCCGCCGCCCACGACGTCGGGCCGCAGCGCCGCGACGACCCCGTCCTCGTCGGTGGATGCGACGCCGACCGTCAGGACGTCGTCGGCGTGCTCGTGCTTGAGCAGGTCCGGCGGGGCGTCGGCGACGATCTCGCCGTGGTCGATGACCACGACGCGCTCCGCCATGCTGTCGGCCTCGTCGAGGTAGTGCGTGGTGAGCACGATCGTCATGCCGTACCGCTCGCGCATGGCCGCGATGTGCTCCCACAGGTTGGCCCGCGAGTGCGGGTCGAGGCCAGTGGTGGGCTCGTCCAGGAAGAGCAGCGGCGGGTGGTTCATGAGCCCGAGCGCGACGTCGAGCCGCCGCCGCTGACCGCCCGACAGCGACTGCACGCTGCGCTTCTCCAGCCCCCCGAGCTCGAGCGCCTCGATGAGCGTCGCGGCGCGCGACCGGTAGACGTCCGGCGCCAGCCCGTAGAACCGGCCCTGGTTGTGCAGCTCGTCGCGCACCTTGTAGGAGAAGCCGCCGCCGTTGCCCTGGCCGATGAAGCCGATGCGGGCGCGCACCTGCTCCGGGTGCGTGACGACGTCGTACCCGGCCACCTCGGCGGTGCCGGCGGTGGGGGCGAGCAGGGAGGTGAGCATGCGCAGCGTGGTGGACTTGCCCGCGCCGTTCGGGCCGAGGAAGGCGACGAGCTCGCCCTCGGCCACGTCGACGTCGATGCCCTTGACGGCCTCGACCACCTCCTTGCGGCGGCGGAACGTCCGCACCAGCCCGCGTGCCCTGATCATCTCGGTCGGCATGCGACCACCTCGTCGTGTGGGGGATAGCGTGAGTGACCTGGCTCACATCACGCTAGACCCCGCCACCCACACGGAGTCATCGCCTTTTCTCGCGGCCGCGGACCGCGCGGCGGCCGGCTGCGCGGCCACGGACCGCGCGGCGCCCGGCTACGCCGCGACGAGCTGGGCCGCGTGCACCCGCCGCCGCCGCGCGGTCGCCGCCACGGTGAGCGCCACGCCGAGCAGCAGCCAGGCCACCAGCGCCGCGACGCCCGGCCCCGTGCCGCCCACGTCGGGGACCACCAGCCCGGCGAGCGCGTCCTGCGCGGCGCCGACGGGCAGCACGTCGGCGATGCTCACCAGGACCGACGGCACCGTGGCCACCACCCCCGTCGCGATGGCCAGCACGGCCACGAGGATGCTGATCGCCCGCCCGACGTCGCCCAGCAGGCCCACCAGGCCCTGCTGCACCGCCACGAAGGAGACGGAGACGAGCGCGCCGACGAGGATCGTCCCCACCCACCCCGCGGGCGACAGGTGCTGGACGCCGGCCAGGACGGCGCCCACGACGGCGCCCGAGCCCGCCCCGACCGCCGCGGGCGCGACGAGCGACCGCACGGCGAGGCGCAGCGAGCTGCGCGTGGAGCCCAGCACCCCGGGCCCGACGGGGCGGTACACGAGGGTCAGCGCGAGCGCGCCGAGCCACAGCGCCACGACGGCGAACAGCGGCCCGGTGGACCCGCTGCCCAGGCTCGTGGGCGCCGGCGACCGGACGGGGTCCGCCACCACCGAGGCGAGCGACGCCCGCTGGTCGTCGGTGTACGACGGCACCTGGTCGACCGCCTGCGTCAGGCCGCTCGCCAGGTCGTCGGCGCCGCCCTGCAGCTGGCCGACGCCGGACGACAGGTCCGCCGCCCCGCTCTCGAGGCCGCCCGCCCCCGTCGCGAGCTGCCCGACGCCGGTGGACAGCGCCGAGGCCCCGCCCTCCAGCCCCGCGGCACCCGTCGCCAGCTGCCCGACGCCGGACTGCAGCCCGGAGGCCCCGGTGGCGAGCTGGCCGACGCCGGTGGAGACCTGCGACGCGCCCGCGGCGAGCGCGTCGGCGCCGTCGGCCAGGCCGGAGGCGCCTCCCGCGACCTGGTCCGCGCCGGCCGCGAGGTCGCCCAGCCCGTCGCTCAGCTGCTGGGCGCCCTGCTGGAGCCGGCCGACGCCCTCGTCCGAGGCGGCGGCCGTCAGACCGTTGGCCAGAGCGTGCAAGGTCTGACGATGGGTCGGGTCGTCGGTGCGCGCTCCGGCCGCGACCTTGAGGCTCTCAGCAGCCCCGCGTAGGCCAGGATTGGCGCTGGTCCCGTCACCGTCGAGAACCACCGGCACCGTTCCCATCGCCTGCAGCAGGTCGAGATAGGGCCGGCAGGGTTCAGACGCGGAGTCGGCTGGGTCGCACCCACGCTCCGCCAGATACTCAGCTAGGTACTGCGACATCACGTCGTTCGCGCCCTGCAGGGTGCCGACAGCCGTGCCGAGCTGAGCGCCGACAGTGGAGACACCCTCGGCGGCCGCGCGTGTCCCCGCTCCCGCTGCGCCGAGCTGCGCCCGCAGGTCCCCCGCCCCGGCGGCGAGCTGGTCGGCAGCGGCCTGCGCCGCACCGAGCCCGCCGGCCACCTGGCCGGCACCGTCGGCCACCTGGCCGGCGCCGTCGGCGAGCTGCGTCGCCCCGTCGGCGAGCCCGGACGCGCCCGCCGCGGCGGCGTCCGCCCCGCTGGCCAGCTGCCCCGCGCCCGCCGCGGCGGCGTCCGCCCCGCTGGCGAGCTGCCCGGCGCCGTCCGCGAGCTGGTCCGCGCCCGTCGCCGACGCCTCGGCGCCGTCGGCGAGCTGCCCGGCGCCGTCCGCGAGCTGGTCAGCGCCGGAGGCCGCGGAGCCGGCGCCCGAGGCGAGCTGCGCCGCGCCGTCGGATGCCTGCCTAAGCTGCTCGTGCAGCGTGGTGAACCCGATCAGCACGTTGTCCACGTAGGTCTCGGTGATCGAGGAGCTCATGACGCCGGTCGCGGTGGTGGCGACGATGCCGGCGAGCGCCTCGTCGACCACCCGGCCGCCGGGGGGCGTCGCGACGTCGATGGTCGCCTGCTCGGCGTCCGCGGGATCACCGCCGATCGAGGTGGCAGCGGCGGAGAAGTTCTCCGGGATCGTGACGACGGCGGCGTAGGTGCCGTCGTCGAGGCCCGCCGCCGCCTCGTCGGCGTCGGTGATCTCCCAGTCGTAGCCCTCGTCCGAGGCCGGCACCGCCCTCGTCGTCGGGTCGGTCGACGGCGCCTGGCCGCTGACCAGGCCGGCGACGAGCTGGCGGCCGAGCGGCACGGTCTGGCCGTCCACCTGCACGGGCTCGTCGAGGTTGACGATGGCGGCGCGCACCGTGTTCAGGCGCTCCTGCGGGTTCCACAGCGCGGCCAGCAGCAGGGCGAGCGCGAGCACCGGCAGCAGCGCGACGGCCACCACGCTCCAGGGGTTGCGGCGGGTCATGCCGGCACCTCGTTCCGTGCGGTCTGCGAGTCGGGGCGGTCGTGCCCGCCGACCGGGGCGGGCTCGGGGTCGGTGGCGGTCACGTCGAGGACACCGGCGCGGACGGGGGCGATCTCCTCCGCCTCGGCCACCGCGACGTCGTCGCCCACCACGCCGAGCAGCACGGACGCGCCGGCGGCGTGCGCCCGCCGCAGGGCGGCGGCGACGTCGGCGCGCCACGCCAGGTCACCCAGGGACTCGGTCCGGTCGACGACGACGACGCGGGCGCCGTCGTCGCGCGCGGCGTCCACCGCGGCCGCCGTGCCGCCGGCCAGCCGGGCGGCGTCGAGCACGGCCACGCGGCCGCGGACGGTGGGCGCCCGCTCGGGCAGCACCAGGCCGGTCACCTTCACGGTGCCGTCGTCGGGCGCCAGGCGCCCGGAGACGGCGAGCAGGAACGCGCTCACCGGCGGGGCGCTGGGGCCGGCCACGACGAGCGCGCCGCCCTCCGGCACGCGCACGCTGACGGGCCCCACCAGCGTGCCCTCGCCGCGGGGGCCGGCGACGCGCAGCCGGTGCGCGGCGACGGCGTCGGTGGCCCCGGGCTCCGGCCAGTCGGCGAGCGCGAGCTCCTTGGCCACGCCCTCACCCTCGACGTCGAAGTGCGGCAGCACGCGGTCGAGCCAGCGCGGCATCCACCACGCGTGGTCGCCGAGCAGCGCCATCACGGCCGGCACCAGCACCATGCGCACCACGAACGCGTCGACCGCCACGCCCACGGCCAGGCCGAGCGCGATCGGCTTGAGGTTCATGTCACCCTCGGGCACGAACGCCACGAAGACGGCGAACATGATGATCGCGGCGGCGGTGACCACCCGGGCGGAGCCCTGGAACCCGGTGAGCACGGCGGCTCGCGCGGACCCGGGCCGGCGCGACGAGTGCACGTAGTCCTCGCGCATGCGCGAGACCAGGAACACCTCGTAGTCCATGGCCAGGCCGAACAGCACGCCCATGAGCACGATCGGCATGAAGGAGATGACCGGCCCCGTGCGCGTCACGTGTAGCGCGTCCGCGAGGAAGCCGTGCTCGAACACGAGCGTCACCACGCCGAACGCCGCCCCGACGCTGAACAGGTAGCCGACCGAGGCCTTGATCGGCACCCACACGGAGCGGAACACCATCGTCAGCAGCAGCAGCGACAGGCCCACGACGACGATGCCGAACGGCAGCAGCGCGGCACCCAGCTTGGCCGAGACGTCGATGCCGACGGCGGTGCTGCCGGTGACGGACAGGTCGACCCCGTACTCGTCGAGGAAGTGACCGTGCAGCGAGCGGATCTCGCGCACGAGGTCCTCCGTGGACTGCGACGTCGGGCCGCCCTCGGGCGTGACCTGGACGATGCCGGTGTCGCCGGACGGGTTGGGGGTGGCCAGCGGCACGTCAGCGACGCCGGGCAGGTCGCGCAGCTCGTCGGCGATCTCGTCCATCAGCCCGACGGGGTCGGTGCTGGTGACGATCGTGCCGGTGACGATGAGCGGGCCGTTGTAGCCGGGGCCGAACTCCTCGGACACCAGGTCGTAGGTGACGCGGGCCGGGCTGTCCTCGGGCAGCACGCCGGCGTCCGGCAGCGCCAGGCGCAGGTCCAGGGCGGGGTAGGCGAGCAGGCCGACCAGCACGACGACGGCGGCGATCGTCAGGGCGGGGACCCGCGTCACGGCGCGGACCCAGCGGCCGAAGAACCCGGCCGGCCGCGCGGGCGCGTGGTCGGCGGGGGCGTGCTGCGACGCCGGTGCGGCGTCGTCGGCCGCCACGACGGCATGCCGACCGGCGGCGCCGTCCGCGCCGTCCGCGACCGGTGCCGGTCCGTCCTCCGCGCGGGCGGGCGCCGCGGCGGCGTCGTCCGGGCGCGCGCGCCGCCCTCGCCGCGGCGAGCGCTGCCTCGGCCGCAGGCGCTCGCCGGCGAAGCCGAGCAGCGCCGGCAGCAGCGTGAGCGACACGAGCACGGCGATGCCGACGCCGACCGCCGCCGCCACGCCCATGACGGTGAGGAACGGGATGCCGGCGACGCCGAGGCCGACCAGCGCGATCATGACGGTCAGGCCGGCGAACACCACGGCGGAGCCGGCCGTGGCGACGGCGCGGGCGACCGACTCGTCGACCCCGACGCCGTCGCGCAGCTGCTCGCGGTGGCGGGAGACGACGAACAGCGCGTAGTCGATCCCGACCGCCAGGCCGAGCATCACGGCGAGCATCGGCGTCGTGGAGTTGATCGGGCCCAGGGCGGTGGCCGCGAACAGCAGGCCCATGGTCACGCCGACGCCGGCGACCGCGTTGACGAGGGGCAGGCCGGCGGCCACGAGGGAGCCGAGGGTCACCACGAGCACGACGAGCGCGACCAGGAGGCCGACCGCCTCGGTGACCGACAGGGCGGGGAAGTCGGACGCGAAGAGCTGGCCGCCGAGCGAGGCCTGCGCACCGGCCGGCAGCGCGGCCTGGAGGTCGGCGGTGGCGTCCTCGAGCCCGGCCCGGGTGGCCTGCGTGACCGAGCCGACGTCGCCGTCGAGCTGGACGGTCAGCAGCGTCGCGTCGCCGTCGTCGTTGACGTCCGCCGGCATCTGGTCGTCGTACGGCGACGTCACCGCGCTGACCTGGTCCAGGTCGCCGATGCGGTCGACGGCGTCCGTGACCGGGCCCTCGATGCCTGCGTCGTCGATGCTGCCGCCGTCGGGCGCGACGACGATGATCTGCGCAGAGGTGCCGCTGACCTGCGGGAACGTCGCCGACAGCTGGTCGAGCGCCTGGCTCGACTCCGTGCCCGGGATCGTGACCTCGTTGTCGAGGCCCTGGTTGATCAGCACGCCGAGGCCGCCGACGACGACGAGCACGCCGACCCAGGAGAGCAGCACGAGCCGGCGGGCGTGCACGGCCCAGCGGCCGAGCGCGTAGAGGACTGAGGACACACCGGCTCCCCGGGATGCGACGACCGTGACGATGCACGACTGTATCCGATACGAGGATGTATCCGATACACCGGCGTATTCGACTAGGATGGCCAGACCTCGCGGCCGCGACGCCCGCGCCGTCGGAGAACCCCGCGCCGTCCCCGTCCCACCAGGAGAACCTGTGCGCACCGAGCTCGCCACCGCCGGGTCCGCGGACGGGCCCGACCCCCGGCCCGCGAGCGGCACCGCCCTCTCGCCGCGCCGTGAGCGCACCCGTGAGCGGCTGTTCGAGGCCGCGTCCGAGGTGTTCACGCGCGACGGGTTCCACGGCGCGTCCATCGAGGCGATCTGCGAGGCCGCCGGATTCACGCGCGGGGCCTTCTACTCGAACTTCGCCAGCAAGGAGGAGCTCTTCCTCGCCCTCACCGAGCGGCAGGCGCGCCAGGACGTCGCCGCGATCGAGGCCACGGTGGCCGGGCTCGACGCCAGCGTGGTCGGCAGCGACGGCGTGGACCGCGACGCGGTGCGCTCGGTGATCGCCGCCGTGACGTGCGCGCAGGGTGCCGAGCGCTCGTGGTTCGCGATCAACGCCGAGTTCGAGCTGCTGGCGCTGCGCGACCCGGAGATCGGCGCCCGCTGGACCCAGCAGGAGCAGGAGCTGCGCGGGGAGCTGGCGACCGCGCTGAGCCGCGTGCTCGACGGGATCGGTGCACGGTTCGTGGTGGAGCCGAAGGTCGCCGTCGACCTGCTGCTGGGCGCGTGGTCCCACGGTGCCCGGACCGCGTTCGTCGCCGGCCGCGCCACGGCGGACCCCGAGGCGCTCGAGGCGCTGGTGGGCCTGCTGGTCGAGGCGCGCTGAGGCGCCTGCCGGGGCCCGGGACCGGCCGGTCTCCGCCCGGTGAGCTCGGCACCTCGTCGTGAGCTCGGCACCTCGTCGTGAGCTCGGCACCTCGAGCTGCCGAGCTCACGACGAAGTGCCGAGCTCGCGAGAGCAGCAGCGCCGACGCCGGCGAGGCGCGCTGAGGCGCCGCCGGGCTAGCGGTCCGAGGGCGCCGGGCCCGGCCGCGCGGCGTCCGGCGCCTCGACGCCGTCGCGCCGGGCCATCTGCGCGAGCATCGCGTTGTACTCGTCCAGCTCGACGTCGCCCTCGCGGTCGGCCTTGCGGTCGCGGCGGCGCGCCTCGCGCTCGTCCGAGCGCGTCCACATGACGGCGACGACGATGGCCAGCGCCACCGTGGGCAGCTCGCCGATGCCCCAGGCCACGGCGCCGCCGCGCTGCTGGTCCTCGATCGCGGGCAGCCCCCAGGGCCGGCCGGTGTTGCCGAACCAGTCGGCGACCAGCAGCGACGTCTGCGACATGAGCGCCACGCCGAAGAACGCGTGGAACGCCATCGTGGCGAACAGCAGCACGAGCCGCTGCGGGTACGGCGGCCGGTTGGGGCCGGGGTCGATGCCCACCAGCGCGTTGGCGAACAGGTAACCGGCGAGCGTGAAGTGCACGACCATCCACACGTGCCCCACGTGCGAGCGCAGGGACCACTCGAACAGCGGTGAGTAGTAGAAGACGATCATGCCGGCCACGAACACCACGGCGGCGACGACCGGCTTGGAGACGAACGCGCCCCACCGTGAGTGCACGAACGCCAGCACCCACTCGCGGGGCCCGCGCGAGCCGTCCTTGCGGGGCGGCACGGCGCGCAGCAGCAGGGTGATCGGCGCGGCGAGCACCAGCAGCAGCGGCACGAGCATGGCCAGCACCATGTGCTGGACCATGTGGGCGCTGAACAGGATCTCGCCGTAGATCGTCGGGGCGCCGTTGGTGTCCCACGCGACGATGGCGACGCCGGCCACCCACGAGACCGTGCGGCCCACGGGCCAGCGGTCGCCGCGGCGGGCGAGGCGGCGCACCCAGCGCAGGTAGACGACGACGGCGGCCACGCACGCGAACGCGAACAGCGGGTCCAGCCGCCACTCGGTGAACCAGCGCGCGCCCACCAGCTCCGGCGGCAGCGCGCTCCCGGTGAGCTGGTAGGCGGGGCTGACGTCGACGGGCACGTCGTCCGGCACCGGCGGCGCGGTGGACGACAGCGCCACCGCCACGCCGGAGACGGCGCCCATCACGGCGAGCTCGACGGCGAGCAGGCGCCAGAACAGGCCGCGCGCGGCGACGCCGTCGGGCGCGGTGAGCCGGCCCACGACGCCGCGGCGGTGCGCCCAGCCGAGCGCGCCCAGGACCACCATGAGCGCGGCCTTGGCCAGCAGCAGCGCGCCGTAGCGGGTGCCGAGGCCGTCGAGGCCGCCGAGCCGGATCCAGCCGTTGAGCACGCCGCTGACGGCCACCGCCGCGAAGCACCAGCCGGCGATCGGCGAGAACCGCTCGACGGCCACCTCCCAGCCCTCGCCGGCGGCGCGGCCGCGGCCGGACGCCGCCGACCGCTCCGCCGTCGTGCCCGGGCGCGCGAGGACCAGCACCGCGATCGCGGCGAGGCCGCCGATCCACAGGGCCGCGCCGACCAGGTGCAGGAACATCGCGCCGGTGGCCAGCGAGTGGTTCGCGGCGCCGGCGGCGTGGCCGGTCGAGGCCTGGAACGCGAGGGCGGCCAGCGGCGGCAGGGTGGTGAGCAGGGCGCCGGTCGCGCCGCGGACCGCCAGGGCCAGCGCGGAGGTCACGGCCGCCAGCAGCACGATCGTCAGCCACGTGCGGCCCAGCTCGATGCTGGTGAGGAACTGCCCCAGCCCCGCGCCGAAGCCCTGGGCATCGAGCGGCGTGCCGGAGACGTTCGAGTACCGCAGCACCAGGCCGAGCACGCCCACCAGCGCCCAGGCCATCGCGGCGGCGCCCGCCGTCGACAGCGCGCGGGCGCGCAGGTGCCCGGCGGGCAGCAGCGTGGCGGCGGCGACCAGGGCACCCAGCGTCACCGCGCCGGCGATCTCGCTGAGCACCGTGGTGACGGGCAGCCCCCAGCGGACCACGGCGCCCGGGTCGGCGAACCCGGACAGCGCCGCGAACGCGCCGCTGAACCCGCCGCCCACGAGCACGGCGAGCAGGGCGACGACGACGGCGACGGGCCCCGCCGCGACGAGCCACGCGGGGCGCGGCGCCACGGTGGTGGCTGCGGTGGAGGGGGCGCGGGTGGTCACCGTTCCAGCCTAGGTGCCTGCCCGCGCCCGGCCGCCGCCGGGGCCGCCGATGTGACGCACCTCCCCGCCACCCCGCCCGCCCACCCGCCCAGACAGTTCCGGGTCCCTGGGGGTCCGAGACGGACGTGCCTGTCTCGGACCCCCAGGGACCCGCAACCGCGGGGGGCGGTGGGGCGGTCGGTCAGGAGGTCAGCTCCAGACCAGGCCGCGGGCCGGGTCCTCGAGCACCCGCGCGACGTCGGCCAGGAACCGGGCACCGAGCTCGCCGTCGACCAGCCGGTGGTCGCCGCTGAGCGCGAGCTGGGTGACCCAGCGCTTCTTGATCTTGCCCTTGTGCACCCAGGGGATCTGGCGGATCGCACCGAAGGCGAGGATCCCCGCCTCCCCCGGGTTGAGGATCGGCGTGCCGGTGTCGGTGCCGAACACGCCCACGTTCGTGATGGTGAACGTGCCGTCGCTCATGGCCGCGGGGGTGGTGCGGCCGGCGCGGGCGGTGGCGGTGAGGTCCCCGATCGCCTGCGCGAGGTGCAGCAGGTCGAGCGTGTGGGCGTCCTTGATGTTGGGCACGACCAGGCCGCGCGGGGTCGCCGCGGCGATACCCAGGTTCACGTAGTGCTTGTAGACGATCTCCTGCGCGGCGTCGTCCCAGCTCGCGTTGATCTCCGGGTGCCGCTTGACCGCCAGCAGCACCGCCTTGGCCGCGATCAGCAGCGGCGTCACGCGCACACCGGCGAAGTCGCGGTCCTCCTTGAGCGCCGCGACGAGCTTCATCGTCTTGGTGACGTCGACGGTCTGGAAGACGGTGAAGTGCGGCGCGGTGAACGCGCTGGCGACCATCGCCTCGGCGGTGCGCTTGCGCACGCTCTTGATGGGCACGCGGGTCTGGCGGCCGTCCGGGGTCACGGAGCCCGACGCCAGCCACGGCTGGTCGTCGTCCGGGTACGTGGCCAGCGCCTGCGGCTTGGCGGCCTCGGAGTGCGCGACGACGTCCTCGCGCGTGACGATCCCGCCCGGCCCGGTGGGGTGCACCGAGGCGAGGTCGACGCCGAGGTCCTTGGCCAGCTTGCGCACCGGCGGCTTGGCCAGCACCCGCGCGCCGTCGCCGGCGGGCAGGGAGATCGTGCCGCCGTCGGGCGCGACGCGGCGCTCGGGCTGCACGGCCGGGGCGGGCGGCGCCGCGGGCGCGGGGGCCTGCGGGGCCGGGGCGGGCGCCGGGGCCACGGGC
>NZ_WUWN01000050.1 GCF_009846865.1 Puerhibacterium puerhi | reverse complement strand
ACCTGCGGGCCCGCCGCACGCCGGGCCCGCGCCCGGCAGCGGCGCGCGGCGAGCGCCTGCCCGTGCCGGACGGGCGGCGGCTCGACGGGCGGCGGCTCGACGGGTCGACGCCGACGCCGGCGGCCTGAGGCCCCCGGACGTCGCCGGGCGTCGCGTCAGGGGCGCTCGGCGAGGGCGCCGCGCACGAGCGTGAGCAGCTCGGCGTCGCCGACCCCGAGCTCGCGGGCGGCGCGCACGAGGGCGCGCACGTCCTCGAGGAGTCCCGCGGTGACCGCCGCGGCGGCGTCCCGGGCGGCGGAGACGTCCCCCGTCACGACGGTGCCGGCGCGGCGGCGCGACCGCACGACGCCCTGGGCCTCGAGCTCGCGGTAGGCCCGCTGGACGGTGCCGACGGCGACGCCGAGGTCCCGGGCCAGGTCCCGCGACGCGGGCAGGCGGTCGCCGGGGCGCAGTGCGCCGACCGCCACCAGCGCCGCCACCTGGGCCCGGATCTGCTCGAAGACGGGGGTCGCCGCCTCGAGGTCGACCCGCAGCTCCGTGGTCACGCCCCGGCTCCCGCCGGCGCGGGGGCGGCGCCGGCGGCCACCGGGCGGGCCGGGAGCGCCGTGACGGCCACCGCCACCGAGCCGAGGCCGGTCGCGAGCCCCACGACGGCGGACGCCGCCGCGGCCACCGGGTGCCCGGCGCTCAGGAGCGCGCTCGTGGCGACGAGCATCATGAGCGCGAGAGCCCCGCCCGCCCACGCCTGGACGCCCGCCAGGAGGCGCGCGGCGCTCGTGCGGCGCACGGCGTCGTCCTGCTCCACCGGCACCACCGCGAGGGCGGGACGGCGCGTGATGACCCCCAGCGCGGCGACGGTCGCGGCGAGGACGAGGATCAGCGCGAGGCCGACCGGGATGCCGAAGGCCCAGCCGGGATAGGGGCCCGACTGCCCCCACTCGACGACCGAGCCGTCGGGGCCGAGCACCGACCCCTTCGCGACGGCACGGCCGTCGGCGGTGCCGGTGACGCCGTAGACCACCACGGCCACGATCCCGAGCGAGACCGTGGCGGCGAGCACGGGCAGGCGCCAGCCGGCGACGCCGTGCACGGTCCGCCGCCGGAGCGGGGCGCGACGCACCGACCCGGTGGGTCGCGGCCAGAACCGCTCGCCGACGGACCGCGCGAGGCACAGGACGACGGCGCCGAAGAACGGCGAGGTGACGCGGACCGTCTCGTCGAGCTCCCGCGGGACGCCCAGGTGGAGCCGCCAGACCATCACCACGGCGCCGACGGCGGCGACCGTCGCGCACGTCGAGACCAGCACCTCGTGGCGGCGGGCGGACGCGAGGACGGCGTCCGTCGTCGCGTCAGGTCGGTGCGTCGCGTTCTGCACCAGCAGCACGGCGATCGCCACCAGGGCCACGACGAGCACCAGGACGATCAGGGCGAGCCCGGCCATCGTTCCCCCAATGAGTCAATGTGTTGATTCATTGGACCATGGCGGGCGGCCGATCGGCAAGGCGCCCAGGGTGGCTGCGCCGCGCGGGCACCCCGCCGCACCCTCTGGGCGCGCGAGGCGGCGGCGCCGTGGTTAGCGTCGTCGGCGCTGACAACAGGCGACGACTGAAGGGGGCACCATGACGATGGAGGGCAAGGTCGCGCTGGTCACCGGCGCGGGATCGGGCATCGGGCGCGCCACGGCGGTGCGCCTCGCGCGCGAGGGCGCCACGGTGGTCGCCCTCGGGCACAGCCAGGACAGCGCGGACGACGTCGCCGAGGAGATCCGGCGCGACGGCGGGACGGCGCTCCCGGTGGCGGCGGACGTCGCGGACGCCGCCGCGGTGCGCGACGTGGTCGACCGGGTCGAGCGGGAGCTCGGCCGGCTCGACGCCGTCGTCGCGAACGCCGGCGTCAACGGCGTCTGGGCCCCGCTCGAGGAGCTGGAGCCCGAGGAGTGGGCCAGCACGATCTCGACGAACCTCTCGGGCACGTTCCACACCGTGAAGTACGCGGTGCCGCTGCTGGCGCGGCAGGGCGGCGCGGTCGTCGTCGTCGCGTCGATCAACGGCACGCGCACGTTCAGCAACTCCGGGGCGTCGGCCTACTCGGCGAGCAAGGCGGGCCAGGTGGCGTTCGCGCGCATGGCCGCCGTCGAGCTCGGTCCGCGCGGCGTGCGGGTCAACTCCGTGTGCCCGGGCGCGATCGACACCGAGATCGACGACAACACCGAGCAGCGGGACACCGAGGACCTCGGCGTGCAGGCCGAGTACCCCGAGGGGCAGATCCCGCTGACGGGCGAGAAGCCGGGCGTGGCGGCGCAGGTCGCCGACACCATCGCGTACCTGGTCTCGGACGCGGCGAGCCACGTGACCGGCACCGAGGTGTTCGTCGACGGCGGGCAGTCGCTCATCGCGTGACCGCGGCGTGCCGGCGGGCGGGGCGGCTGCCCGTGCGTACCCGTGCAGATTCACCCGTGCGGCACGCGTGGCTGCCGCACGGCCGCCACGTGGCTGCCCGCTACCATCCGGGCATGTCACAGCCTACGGACCAGCCGTTCAGCACCCCGGAGGGTCCCGCCCAGCCGCCCTCGGCGCAGGGTGCCCCCGGGTACGCGAGCCCCACGCCGGCGCCCGCCGGCCAGCTGCAGCCCTACGCGGAGCCCGCCGCCCCGCAGAGCTACGCGGCCTACCAGCAGCAGCCGGCCCCGGCCGCGTACCAGCAGCCTCAGCTCGGGTACCAGCCGCCGGCGCAGACCCAGAGCACGCTGTACCTCGTCGCCGCCATCCTCAACTGGGTGGTCCTCGGCATCACGGTGATCTCCACGCTCGGGCTGGGCATCATCGCCGCCGCGTGGATGGTGCCGATGACCGTCATGATCCACAAGGGCGCGAAGGACGGGTACAAGCACACCGGGCTCGCCGTGTGCACCTTGCTGTTCTGCGGCATCATCTCGGGCATCCTCATGCTCGTCGACGAGGGCAACCGCCAGCCCAAGCCCCTGCGATAGGGCCGGCCGCCCAGGCGTCGGACGAGCTCCCGCTCGACGCCCCCGAGGGATTGACGCGGGAAGACCGGACACGACGAAGGGCCCCGCACCAGCCGGTGCGGGGCCCTTCGTCGTGGGCGGTAGCGGTGGGCTTCAATTCCTCGTCCGGACGGGCTGCGCAGCGACCGCACAAACTTGGTGCTGACCTGGGCCGCGACTACCACGCTGCCCACACATGCTCTGCTGCGGCGGCACGCAGATGGGCGCCAAAGAGGAGGGTAAGCGGAGGCTTCCAGCGGGTGGGGTCACTCCGAGGCGCTCGACCGATAGCGGAGCACGGGAAGTCGTCGGAGGCTCGGGTCACGGGTGGCCGTAGGCCATCGCGCAGCGACGCCGTAGGCGCCCTTGATGCGGGACGCAGGCGGCCGGATGCTCGGCTGTCGGTCCGGGGCCGGAAGGTAGGCGCATGAGCGCGATCGGTGGGGAGGCCGACGCTTGCCCAGCGAGTAGGGATGACTTGAGGCGGTTCCGGAAGACCCCGCCACGACGTGTCGAGGGCAGGCCAGACGGGTGGGGTGCGCGAAGCGAGCTTGCGAGCGGAGCGCGGGGCCCCGCCCGGGAGGCCGGCTCGCGCGGCGGAGCCGCGCACTTGAGTCAGTAAGGAAAGTCCTCACGGACGACAGCCAACGCGCGGGCCAAGTGCGCCCGCCTCGCCGCCGGCAAACCCGGTCTGGACATCTATGGCGCCGCCCTTGGTGCGCTTCCCGGTCCCTACGTGGCCCAGATCAATCGGCTGCTTCGACCTTTGCGTGTGTGGTGGCCGCAGCGATGACCTCAGTCAGAGCGCCGTGCAGGGTCTGCAACTCCTGCAAGCTCATGCCGAGGCGGTCGATGATCGTGGCCGGGACGCGTTCGGCCTGCTGGCGAAGCGCCTGCCCGTCGGGGGTCAGGGTGACGGCGAGAGCGCGTTCGTCCGTCCGGTCCCGCTCGCGCCGGATGTAGCCGATCGCCTCCAGACGCTTGAGCAACGGAGACAGGGTCCCGGGGTCGAGCAGGAGCAGCCGGCTGAGCTCCTTCAACGACAGGGGGGCGTGCTGCCACAGGGCGAGCATGACCAGGTACTGGGGGTGCGTCAGCCCGAGCGGCTCCAGTACCGGGCGGTAGACCGCCACCACGCTGCGCGCCGCGACGGACAAGGCGAAGCAGACCTGTCTCTCCAGCGCGAGGGGGTCAGATTCGTCACTCACGTCGCTCATTGTCAGGACCTTCCCCGCATGGGATACGCTCCGATTCTTGGTGCACCAAGGATGCAAGAGTAGCGCGAGCAGCAGGGATCGTGGCGCAGTCGCTCGGCCGAGCCCTGAGCCAGAGACCAGAGGAGAGGACGTCCGACATGGCGGACCAAGTCAACGAGCCGCGCGAGGACTCGGCCGCAATCGAGGAAGGGCAAGGGGTGAGCAGCGACAAGAGCTCAGCGCCCTCGGCGCCCGTCCCGTTCAAGCACACGCGCTGGGAGCGGTTCAACCGCCTCATGTACCGGGTGTTCGGGCCGGCGCAGACCGGGTTGCCGCCTTACGCGACCCCTGAGGAGCGCGAGCGCTTTCGGCTGGCGCACCTGCCCGAGAACAGGCGGCCCCGCTCCGCACCGCCCGGGTACCTGCTGCGGCAGTACCGGGACGGCGAGGGCCACCTGCATCACTACATGGTCCTGGACACGGGCCCCACGGCGAACAAGTCCTCGGAGCAGGCGCCATCCGACTGAAGCCCCGGAGGTCCTACCGTCGAACGTACTTACTGGGTGGGTCCCTATTCGGCTGCCGGGCGCCGGAGAGCCACCTTTACCGGAGCAGCCGATGAGCCGATGGCGTTGGCCGTCGGTGTCACCACGCTTCGCCATAGGTCAGGCGATGCCTGCAAGGAACTGCTGCCGGAACGCCGCTGGTGTGGCGTGCGCTCGCAGGGAGAAGTACTTGACGAGGTTGCTTGCGTCGGCGAAGCCGAGCTTGGCGGCGATGGTGGCCGCAGGGTCGTCGCTGTGGGCGAGCAGCCGTTTGGCTTCGAGGACCACGCGCCGGTCGATGAGCTCCTTGGCTCCGACGCCGGTCGCGGCCAGTGCCGCGCGGGTCAGGGTGCGTGGCGAGTAGCCGAGGCGCTGGGCGTAGTAGGCGACGTCGCGGTGGTTGAGGAAGCCGGTCTCCACGGCGTCGCGGAAGCGCAGGAAGGTGTCTGCGTGTTCTGCTGGGATGGTTCCCGCCGGCTCGATCAGGTTGGTCAGACGTAGGAGGAGCGCGGCGAGAAGATGGTGCAACATCGCCGAGCGCGCCTGGGCGGGCATGTCGGTGGCCTTGAACTCGCGCGTCAGGTGTTCGAGCGCGTGCCGCATGGCCACGGCATCGTTGCCGGTCGGTGTCCATAAGGCGCGGCCGAAGGGGTCGTCGAGTCCGACCTCGGTCGCGGTGGTCGTGGCGAGGGTGCCGGGCGGGAACATCACCACCGAGCCGGAGGCGCCGGTGATGTCGCCGAAGCAGGGGGTGGAAGTCGGGCCGTTGGGCCCGGCTCGATGGCTCGTGGCGGCGCATTCGGCGGTGCAGCTCGGCGAGGGTGACGACCTCAACGGTCCGGGAGCCGAAGCGGGACGAGGCTCGGACGATCGCGCTCGAGGACATCGCGCTGCTGCGCGTGGCGGTTCGGGAGTGGGAGCACCGGCCGGCTCTCCGCCGAGGCCGCCGCAACATCACGCTGCGGCCGCAGATCGTCGACACCATGCTCGGCACCGGCGTACGGATCGGCGAGTGTCTGGCGCTGCGGACATCAGACCTCGATCTGGACGCCACGGCCCCGACACTCACGGTGACAGGAACCGTCGTAAGAGCGAACGGGCGGCTGATCCGTCAGCCCAAGCCCAGGTCGGACTCCTCCCGGCGCACGATCACGCTGCCGGACTTCGTCGTGACAGCGATCAACGAGGCGCTCGACCTCGGGCTCGACGGCGGCCCGGACGACCTGCTGTTTCCCTCCACGAAGGGCACGCCGCGGTCTCCGGGCCGCGTCCGAGATCAGCTCCGCGAGGCTCAGGCGGGAATCAGCACCAAGGTGACGCCACACGACTTCCGGCGCACCGTAGCGACCCTGGTAGCGAACAGCACCACGGTCGCCAACGCGACAGCACTTCTCGGCCATGCCGGCGAGGCGACCACCGTGCGTCACTACGTGAAGCGGACCCACATCGCTCCGGACCTCCGCGTCATCATCGACATGCTCGTTGCGCAGGCATCGACGGACACTCGCGCAGAGGGCAAAGCGCAGTAAATGTGTAGTGCCAAGAACGACGAAGGGTCCCGGATCCGCAGGATTCTGCGGTCGGGACCCTTCGATCGGCGGTAGCGGTGGGATTTGAACCCACGGTGGACTTTCACCCACACACGCTTTCGAGGCGTGCTCCTTAGGCCGCTCGGACACGCTACCTCGCCGGTCGTACCGGCCGTCCGAGGATACCCGGTGACCCCGCCGGAACCAAAAGCAGCACTTGCCGCACCGGCCAGCAGCGCTAGCCGGCGCCCGCACCGAGCAGCGCACCCGGGACCTGCACGGATCCCGACCGGGTCTCCCAGGCCGCTCCGAGGACCACCCCAGGGCCGCACCGGGTCGGTGGGGTGAACTCCGGGTCAACACCGCACGAACACCCGGGGCCGCGGCCCCGGCCGACCCCCGGAGCACCGCATGCCGCCGATCCTCCTGTACGCCGTCGACCTCGTCGCCGTCACCCTGCTCACCGTCGTCCACTTCCGCCGCCACCACCGCCGCGACCTGGTCGCCGCCTACCTCGGCGTCAACGTCGGCGTGCTGGCCGTGGCCTCGGTGCTGTCCGCGAGCGCCGTCGCTGCCGGGCTCGGCCTGGGCCTGTTCGGCGTGCTGTCGATCATCCGGCTGCGCTCGTCCGAGCTGTCCCAGACCGAGGTCGCGTACTACTTCGCGGCGCTCGCCCTGGGCCTGCTCGGCGGCCTCGGCTCGGCCGCCGGCTGGCTCGGCGTCGCCGGGTCGGCCCTGGTCGTCGCCGTGATGCTGGTGGCCGACCACCCGCGGCTGATGGCCCGTCACCGCTCGGAGCTCGTGGTGCTCGACCGCGCGATCGCCGACCGCACCGCGCTCGTGGCCCACCTGGAGCAGCTGCTCGGCGGCCATGTCCGCGACGTGCAGGTCCAGCGCCTCGACCTGGTCAACGACTCGACCTGGGTGGAGGTCCGCTACGAGGCCGGCACGGCGCGGGCCGCCCGGCCCGCGGACCACGCCGCCGGGGCGGTGGCCCGGTGACCACGACCGCCGTCACCGCGCCGCTGGCCGGCGCCCCCGCCGTCGGGCTCGACGAGCTCGCCACCAGCGCCGCGCTGATGACCCGCACCGACCGCAAGTACGTGCTCGCCGCCGCGGAGGCCCGCGACCTGCTGGCCGCGCTCGCCCCCGCCGCGCGCGTGCTGGAGATCGACGGCGCCCGCTCGCTGGGGTACGCGTCGACGTACTTCGACACCGCCGACCTCGCGGCCTTCCGGCAGGCGGCGACCCGCCGCCGGCGCCGGTTCAAGGTGCGCACCCGCCGGTACGTGGACACCGGCGCGTGCTTCGTGGAGGTCAAGACCCGCGCCGCGCGCGGCGTCACCGTCAAGGAGCGGCTGCCGCACGACGACGACGCGCACCTCGGCACGGGTCGTGGGTTCGTCGCCGACCGGCTGGCCGCCGCGGACCTCCCCGACCTCGCCGCCGCGCCGCTCGTGCCCACCCTGCGCACCGGCTACCGGCGCACCACGCTGCTGCTGCCCGACGCCCGGGTGACGGTGGACACCGCGCTGGTCTGGACGCTGCTCGGCGACGGCGGCGCACCGGTCGCGCGGGCCGCGGCCGGTGACCTCGTCGTCGTCGAGACCAAGACCGGCTCCGCGCCGTCCGGTGCCGACCGCCTGCTGTGGCGCGCGGGGCACCGCCCCGACCGCATCTCCAAGTACGCCACCGGCCTGGCCGTGCTGCGTCCTGAACTCCCCGACGCCCCGTGGCGCCGCCTGCGCCGCCGGCACCTGGCCGGCGTCGTGCCCTGCCCCGCCTGACCGAAGGACGTCCCATGCACCCGCGCACCCACCGTCCCACCCTCCGCCCCGGCACCGGACCCGACCGCCGTCCCGCGCGCCCCTGGGCCGCCGTCGTCGCGGCCGGCGCCCTCGCCGCCGCCCTGACCGGCTGCAGCCTCGTCCAGGACTCCGCCACCACGAGCGGCACCGGCTCCGGCGCCGAGAGCACCTCGGTCACCGCGAGCGCCGCCGGCCAGAGCGCGCAGCAGGTGCTCGACGCGAACCTCGACCACTCCGCGACCGCCGTGCTGGCCGACCAGACCTGGGAACCCGCCGACGAGGTGGCCGTGACGCTGGCCGGCGCCTCGGCCGCCGCGGACGGCGACGGCGTCACGGTGCGCGGCTCGACAGTGACGATCACCGCGCCCGGCACCTACCGCCTCTCCGGCACGCTCGACGACGGCCAGGTGGTCGTGGCGAGCAGCGCTGACGGGGTGGTGCGGCTCGTGCTCGACGGCGCCGACGTCACCAGCTCCACCGGCGCCGCGATCGACGTGCAGGACGCCGACCAGGTCTCCGTCGTCCTCGCCGACGGCTCGGCCAACCGCCTCGAGGACGCGACCACCTACGCCGACACCACCTCGGAGAACGCCGCCGACGCCGCGCTGTACTCGACCGCCGACATGGTGGTCTCCGGCAGCGGTGCCCTCGAGGTGGTCGGCAACGCGAACGACGGCATCACCGGCAAGGACGGCCTGGTGATCGCGTCCGGCGACATCACCGTCACCGCCGCCGACGACGCCGTGCGCGGCAAGGACTACCTCGTGGTCACCGGCGGCACGCTGACCGTCGACGCCGGCGGCGACGGCCTGAAGTCCGACGCCGACGACGACGCCACCGCCGGTTACGTGGCGCTGCTCGGGGGCGAGATGACGGTCCGGGCCGGCTCGGACGGGGTGCAGGGGTTCACCGACGTGGCCGTCGTCGACGGGAGGCTCACGGTGACGGAGTCCGAGGAGTCGATCGAGGCGGCGGTCATCGCGGTCTCCGGCGGCACGGTGGACGTCACGGCCACCGACGACGGCTTCAACGCCACGGTCAAGGAGGCCGAGGACGCGACCTCCTCGGAGGGCACCGGCGACACGGCTGACGGCTCCGACGGCTCGGCGTCGGACGGTGCCGCCGGTGCCGCCGGTGCCGGCGCGCAGGGCCCCGGCGGGGGCGGCGGCGAGATGGCCGTGCAGGAGGGGGCGTCGCTGACGGTGACCGGCGGCAGCGTGCACGCGGTGGCCGGGGCGGACGCGTTCGACTCCAACGGGGTCATCGAGGTCTCCGGCGGCACCACCGTGCTGGAGGTGCCCGCGAGCTCGGGCGGCGGTGACGGCGCGCTCGACGCCAACGGTACGACGACGGTCTCCGGCGGCACCGTGGTGGCCACCGGCAACGCCGCGACCGGTCAGGTGAGCGGCAGCTCGTGGGTGAGCGCGTCGCCTGACGCCGCGGTGGCGGGCGGCACCTCGGTGACGCTGGCGGCCGACGACGGCACGGAGCTCGGCACGTTCGCCCTCACGCAGGACGCCGCCGCGATCGCGTTCACCAGCCCGGACGTCACCTCGGGCGCCACGTACACCGTGCAGGCCGACGGCCGGACGCTCGCCTCCGGCACGGCCGAGGACGGCCTGTCCGGCGCCATGGGTGGTGGCCCGGGCGGCGGTGGTGGCGATGGCGGCCGTCCGGGCCAGGCACCGGGCGGGACGGGCACCGGGTCGGGCACCGGCACCGGCACCTCGGCCTGACCCCGGCCTGACCCCGGCCTGACCCCGGCCTGACCCACCCGCACCGGGTCTGGTTGACCGGTCCTCGGTTCGCCCTGGGCGCACGGTGGGACACCTCACGGCGAGCCCGCACCCCCGCGCGTACTGTCGAGAGCGTGCAACCCGTCCCCCGGCCCCTCGCTCCGACCTACCAGCAGCGCACGTGGACGTTGCCCGAGGACGCGGTGGTCCGCCACGGCACGGTCGAGGACGCCGCCAGGGTGCTGCGCGGGCTGACCGTCACCGCGCTGACCGGCGCGGGGGTCTCCACCGACTCGGGGATCCCGGACTACCGCTCCCCCGAGTCCCCGCCGCGCAACCCGATGACGTACCAGCAGTTCGTCGGCGACGAGGCCTTCCGCCGCCACTACTGGGCGCGCAACCACGTGGGCTGGCAGCACGTGCACCGCACCTACCCCAACGCCGGCCACCGGGCGCTGGCCGCCCTCGAGGAGCGCGGCGTCGTGCACGGCGTCATCACCCAGAACGTCGACCTGCTGCACGAGGACGCCGGCTCACGGAACGTCATCGACCTGCACGGCCGCTACGACCGTGTGGTCTGCCTGCAGTGCGGCCGGGTCGTCTCCCGCGCCCACCTGGCGCAGCGGCTCGAGGCGCTCAACCCGCACTTCCTCGACGAGGTGCTGGCCGGCGGCCTCTCGGTCGACGACGTGGAGATCGCCCCCGACGCCGACGCCGTCATCGAGCGGACCAGCCACTTCGTCCCCGCTCCCTGCGAGTTCTGCGGCGGCGTGCTCAAGCCGGAGATCGTCTACTTCGGCGAGACGGTGCCGCGCGAGCGGGTCGACCGCGCCTACGCGATGGTCGACGACGCCGACGCCCTGCTGGTGGCCGGCACGTCGCTCACGGTGATGAGCGGGCTGCGGTTCGTGCGGCACGCGTCCAAGGCCGGCAAGCCGATCGTCATCGTCAACCGCGGCGAGACGCGCGGCGACCCGCTGGCCACCGTCAAGGTCACCGCCGGCGTCTCCGAGACGCTCACGCGGCTCGGCGAGCTGCTCTAGCCCGGGCGAGGACCAGGTCCGAGTGCTCATGCGGCCCGTGTCCGGGGAGGGTGGGTCGGCTGCCCGGCCGCTCCGCGGCCCGGGGCAGCCCGTGACTCCCGGGGCTGGTGTCGTCGCTAGGAAGCGGTCGCACGTGCGGCCTGGCCAGCGCGCCGCGCCTGACCCGCGTGGTTCTCGCGCCCCATCCGTATGACGTCGTCGAGCTTGTCGCGCGTCGCGGTCAGCGCCTCCAGCTGCGCCTGGACACGAGCGCGCTCGGCCAGCAGCCGCTCGTGCATCTCGGCGGTGAGGCCGCCGTGCTCCATGCAGGGCAGGATCTGCAGCACGGCCTTGCTGCCGAGCCCGGCGGCGTAGAGGTCCTGGATGAACCTGACCCGGTCGACCGCCTCGTGCGAGTACCTGCGCTGCCCGCTGGCGCTGCGCTCGGGGACCAGCAGCCCCTGCTCCTCGTAGTAGCGCAGCGCCCGTACGCTCACCCCTGCCAGTGCTGCGACCTCTCCGATACGCATGCGTCCCCCCTGACCGCTCGACCTGGGCTTGCCCCTGACGTCGACGTCAGGTCCTAGCGTGCCAGACATGACAACTGCGCTGATCACCGGGGCCAACCGCGGCCTCGGCCACCACTTCGCTGCCGAGCTGCTCGCCAGGGGAGCGACGGTCTATGCCGCCGCCCGCGAGCCCGCCACGATCGACCTGCCCGGCGTCCGGCCCGTCGCCCTGGACATCACCGACCCCGAGGCGGTCGCCGCAGCCGCCGACCTGGCCCGCGACGTGGACCTGCTGGTCAACAACGCCGGCATCTCGACCGGGGCGCAGCTCCTCGGGGACCTGGACGGCGTGCGCGCCGAGATGGACGTCAACTTCTGGGGCGCGCTGTCGATGGTCCGCGCCTTCGCTCCCGTGCTCGCGGCCAACGGCGGCGGGCAGATCGTCAACGTCGCCTCCGCGCTGTCCTGGTTCGCCGCCCCGGGCGCCGGCGCGTATGCGGTGTCCAAGGCTGCGAACTGGAACATGAGCAACGCCCTGCGCCTGGAGCTGGCAGCGCAGGGCACACAGGTCACCTCCGTGCACCTCGGGCTGGCGGACACGGACATGTCCAGGACGCTCCAGGGGCCGAAGACCGACCCGGCCGTGGTCGTCCGCACGGTGCTGGATGCCGTCGCGGCGGGCGACCTCGAGGTCGTCGTCGACGAGTGGAGCGCGATGGTCAAGGCCTCGCTGGCCGAGGACCCCCGCATGTTCTACGACCGGTTCCTCACGGCCTGACTCGTCGGCTGCGCCCGGCGAGCGGAGCGGGGCCGGCTCGCCGGGCCGCGGCGGCGCGTGAGGGCTGGACAAGACGCGTGAGGGCTGGTCAGGAGTGGTGACGCTTGCGCACCCTCGGGGTCCTCGGAAGCGGTCGCTGCTCAGGCGTCGCAGCACACGTCGACGATGAGGTTGCCGGGGCCCTTGAGGTAGGCGGACTCCGTCCCCCAGTCGGTCGTGAGGGGTCCGGCGAGGAGCTCGGCGCCCGCGGCCGTGGCTCGTGCGGTGGCCGCCGGGACGTCGTCGACGTAGTGGTGCACGATGACGCCGCCGAGCGGCGCCCACGGCACCATCGCGTCGCGCGACAGCATGATGCGCAGCCCGCCGGCGTCGAGCTCGCCGAAGTTCGGGTCGTCGGTCAGGACGGACCAGCCGTAGGCCTCGGAGAGCAGCTCGGTCGCCGCCGAGACGTCGTCGACCTGCAGGTCGATCGCGCGTACGGCCATGCCCGCCCCCTGGTCATCGCGGTGTGCGTTGCTCGCCGCACCCTAGGGAGCCTGGTCAGCGCGCGGCAAGACCCGTGACGGGATGAGTCGCAGGCGCCAGGACAGCTCGTCGAGGGCCGTGGAGGCGCCCCTGCGCCTCGTGGGCGCTGCACGCGCGGCGACGGCGCGACCGCTCGCGGCACCCGGCCGGTCCCGGCAGGATGAGGGGCGCGTGGCGGGACCGACCGCCGCGCGCGAGGGATGCGCAGGACGACGCGAGGAGGTGCCCGTGGACGACGCCGTGGTCGTCGGGTCCGGCCCGAACGGGCTCGCCGCCGCCGTCACGCTCGCGCGCGCGGGCCTGCGCGTCACGGTGCTGGAGGCCCGCCCCACCCCGGGCGGCGGCGTCCGCACGCTGGGGCTCGGCCTGGCCGACGGCGTCGTGCACGACATCTGCTCCGCCGTGCACCCCATGGCCTGGGCGTCGCCGTTCTTCGGCGCGTTCGACCTGCGGGCGCACGGCGTCGAGCTGCTGACCCCCGAGGTGCAGTTCGCGCAGCCGCTGCCCGGCGGCCGCGCCGCCGTGGCCTACCGCTCCGTGGAGCGGACGGCGGAGCGCCTGGGACCCGACGCCGCCGCGTGGCGCGGGCTGCTCGGCCCGCTCGCCCGGCAGTGGCCGGCATCCATCGCGCTCGCCCTCGGCGACCACCGCTCGATCCCGCCCGGCTTCCGGCCCGACGGCGCGGTGCGGTTCGGGCGGCGGCTGCTCGAGCAGGGCACGCCCGCCTGGAACCTGCGGTTCCGCGGCGACGAGGCGGCCGCACTGCTGACGGGCGTCGCCGCGCACACCATCACCGCCCTGCCGTCGTTGGCCGGCGCCGGCACCGCGCTGCTGCTGGCGTCGCTCGCGCACGCCGCACCCGATGACGTCGACGGCGCTCCGGGACACGGGTTCGACGGCGGCTGGCCCATCCCGCGCGGCGGGTCCGGGGCCATCGTCGCGGCGCTGCTGGCCGACCTCGAGGCGCACGGCGGCACCGTCGTCACCGACCATCCCGTGCGCGGCCGCGCCGACCTCCCGGCGGCGACCGCCTACCTCTTCGACACGCCCCCGAGCACGCTGCTGCAGGTGGTCGGCGACGCCGTCCCCGAGCGCACGCGCCGGGCGCTCGACCGCTTCCCCCGCGGCGCCGCCGCCGCCAAGGTGGACCTCGTCCTGGACGGGCCCGTGCCGTGGGCCGACCCCGAGGTGGGCCGCGCCGGCACGGTGCACGTGGCCGGGACGCGCGCCGACATGGTGCGTGCGGAGGCCGCGGTGACGTCGGGGCGGCACGCCGAGCGGCCCCTGGTGCTGGTCAGCGACCCGACGGTCGTCGACCCCGGCCGGGAGGTGGGCGGCCTGCGGCCGCTGTGGACGTACGCGCACGTGCCCGCCGGCTCGGACGTCGACGTCACCGAGACGGTGATCGCGCAGGTGGAGCGGTTCGCGCCGGGCTTCCGCGACGTCGTCGTCGCCGCGCGGTGCACGCCGGCCGCGCAGATGGAGCACCACAACCCGTCCTACCTGGGCGGCGACATCGCCGGCGGCGCCGTGACGATGTGGCGCATGATCGCCCGCCCGACGGCCGCGCTCGACCCGTACCGCGCCGGGCGGGTGTACCTGTGCTCGTCGTCGACGCCGCCCGGGCCCGGCGTGCACGGCATGGCCGGCTGGCACGCCGCGCGCCGGGCGCTGCGGCAGGTGTTCGGCGTGCGGGTCGCGCCGCTGTAGCCGGGCGCGTCAGCCCGCGTCGTCGGAGCCCGCGTCGGCGCCCGCGTCGGCCTCGCCGGCGTCCTCGCCGCCCGAGCCGCGCCCGCGGCGGCCGCCGTCGGCATCGGCGAGCTCGGGCAGCAGGTCGTAGCGCGTGCGGTACAGGTCCAGCAGCGTCAGCAGCATCGCGACCACCGGGATGGCCAGCAGCGCGCCGGCGACGCCGAACATCGACGTCCCGAGGATCACCGACGCGAAGCTCACCGCCGGGTGCACGTTGACGGCCCGGGCGCTGATGCGCGGCTCGATCGTCAGGTTCTCCACCTGCTGGTAGAGGATGCCCCAGGCCAGCACGATGACCCCCAGCCAGGGGTTGTCGCTGAGCAGGCCGACGAGCACGGGCAGCGCGATGGCGATGTAGGTGCCGATCGCGGGGACGAACTGCGCGACGATGCCGGTCCACAGCGCCAGGGCCAGCCAGGACGGCAGCCCGATGATCGCGAAGACGATGCCGCTGGCTGTGGCGTTGACGGTGGCCAGCACCACGCGCGCGCCGACGTACCGGCCCGTCTTCTCCGCCATGGTGTCCCAGACGACGATCGTCGTCTCCTGGATGCGCGGCGGGAACAGCGAGGCGATCCAGCGGCGCAGCCGCGGGCCGTCGGCGGACAGGTAGAACAGGAACAGCGCGAACATGAAGAAGTTCGCCACGCCGCCGGCGATCGAGCCCAGCACCGTCAGCACGCTGCCCGCCACCTGGCCCGCGACGCCGGCGAGCCGCTCCGACGACAGGTCGATGTTCGCCACGAGGTCGTCGAGGGTGTAGTCGGTGCCGAACCGCCGGTTGAGCCACGCCAGGAGGTTCTCCGCGAGGTCGGGCACGCTCTGCACCAGGCCCGCGACCTGGGTGACGATCAGCTGGCCGAACAGCGCGAGGAACACGCCGAGGAAGACGACGACGGCGAGCGCGACGAGGGCGGTGGCGGCCCCGCGCGGCATGTGCCGGGCCAGCCGGCCCACCGCCGGCTCCATCGCCAGCGAGCCGAACCAGGCCATGAACACCACGAAGATCAGCGAGCTGCCGTGGCCGAGCACGAACCGCAGCACCAGGGCCAGGGCGATGAGGCCGAGGACCACGAAGCCGACCCGCCACACGTTGCCCGGGTCGAGGACCACCCGCCGGGTCTCCGCCCGGGTCTCGCCCCGGGTCACCATGCGGCCGTTCGCGCGCATCACGCCTCCTTCGTCGGGACCGATCGTGCCGTACCGGCGGCGCGACGCCCGGCGCGCCACGCGCACCGGCCCCGTACGACGTCGCACGTCACGGCGCCGGAGCGCCGCCCGGCGCCGTCAGCGCTGCGCCTCGAAGAACCCCCGCAGCTGGGCCGCGCACTCCTGCTCGCGCACGCCGCCGATCACCTCGACGGCGTGGTTGGCGCGCTGGTCGCGCACCAGGTCCCACACGGAGCCGGTCGCCCCGGCCTTGGGGTCCCACGCGCCGAGCACCAGGCGCTGCACGCGGGCGGCGACGAGCGCGCCGGCGCACATGACGCACGGCTCGAGCGTGACCACCAGGGTGCACCCCTCGAGCCGCCACTCGCCGCGGGTCAGCGCCGCCTGCCGCAGGGCGAGCACCTCGGCGTGCGCCGTCGGGTCGCCGGTCTCCTCGCGGCGGTTGCGGCCCAGGCCGATCAGCCGGCCGTCGGCGTCCAGCACCAGGGCCCCGACCGGCACGTCGCCGGTGGCCAGCGCGTGCGACGCCTCGTGCAGCGCCAGGCCCATGAGCGCGTCCCACAGCTGCCGGCGCTCGCCGAGCGTGGGCGGCGGGAACGCGCCGCCCGCCCCGGGCAGCGCGAGGCCGCGCGCCTCGCGCGCCCCACCGTCGTCGTGCACCCGTCCCCTCCCCGCCGGCCGGCCGTCCACACCACCTGTCGGACACCACCTGTCAGACGCAGGGAAGGCTATAGCGCGCCCTGGTTCTGACACCTCGCGGGGTACCGTGAGCCCATGCGCCTGCACGTCGCCGACCACCCGCTCGTCGCCCACAAGCTCACCGTCCTGCGGGACCGGACCACCCCGTCCGCCACCTTCCGTCAGCTCGTCGACGAGCTGGTGACGCTGCTGGCGTACGAGGCCACGCGGCACGTGCGCGTCGAGCCGCACGAGATCGAGACGCCGGTCACCACGACGACGGGCGTCAAGCTGTCCGCGCCGAGCCCGATCGTGGTCCCGATCCTGCGCGCCGGCCTGGGCATGCTCGAGGGCATGACCCGCCTGCTGCCCACCGCCGAGGTCGGCTTCCTCGGCCTGCAGCGCGACGAGACGACCTACGAGGCCGTCACCTACGCCAACCGCCTGCCCGACGACCTCACCGGCCGCCAGGTGTTCCTGCTCGACCCGATGCTCGCCACCGGCGGCACGCTGGTCGCGGCGATCGACTACGTCACCCAGCGCGGCGCGCGCGACGTCACGTGCGTCTGCCTGCTCGCCGCCCCCGAGGGCCTGAAGGTGGTCGAGGAGGCGATGGCCGACCGCGTCGACGTGCAGGTCGTCGTCGCCAGCGTCGACGAGCGCCTCGACGAGAACAAGTACATCGTCCCGGGCCTGGGCGACGCCGGCGACCGCCTCTACGGCATCGTCTGACGCGCCCCGGCCCAGCACGACTGCGGCGCCGCCCCGAGCCGGGGCGGCGCCGCAGTCGTGTCCGGCCACGCCGGTGCGCCTCAGCGCGTCTCGCAGGGGCCGACCGGCTCCCAGGCGCCGTCCGTGCCCGGTGCCGCCGTCCACCAGCCGAAGGCCGGGACCGGCGCGGCGCCCGCCGCGCGGCCGAGGCCGAGACCCGGGGCGCCGCCGCCCCCGCCGGTCAGGGCTCGGTCGAGCCAGCCGAGGATCGACAGGTCGGACGCCCGCTCCGCGGCGCGCTCGCCGGCGCGCTCGCCGGCACGGGAGGCGGCGGGCTCCGACGCCGAGCCGCTCGGCGCGGTCGCCGCGCCGCCCGGCGTGCCGGTGCTGCTGGGCGTGCTGCCGCGGCCCGGCGTGCCGTCGCTGCCCGAGCCGCCCGAGCCACCCGTGCTCGGAGCCGCGGGCTGCGTCGCGGGCGTCGTCGCGGTGCCCGACGGCGTATCGCCGCCGGTGTCGCCGCCCTGGGTGGATCCAGGGGTGGGTCCAGGGGTGGATCCAGGGCCGGATCCCGGCGTCGTCCCCGGCGTCGCGCCCGGGGTGGACCCCGGCGTGCCCGCCGACCCGGACGGCCCGCCCGTGGCACCCAGGTACCGGTAGTTCACGTGGTCGTGGCCGACGACGTCGCCCGGCGCGTAGCCGCCGGTCGCCTCCGTGGCGGCGTCCCACGGCGCCTCGCACCAGCCGACCGCCGTGAACGGCTCGACCGTCAGCGAGGCGCGCCAGTCGCCCGCCCGCACGGTGTAGGTCGCGCCGTCCGCGCCGGTCGCGCGCGGCACGGGCACCGTGGCGGTGGCGCCGGCGGCGATCACGCGCACGGCCCGGAGCCGGTCGTCGGCGCCGGCCACCCGGAACACCACGGGCACGTTGGAGCCGGAGTTGTCGAGCACCACGGCGACGGTGCGCGTCGACGTCGGCGCGCCGCCGACCTCGCCGGCCTCGGGCTCGCCCGTCTGCAGCGAGGCGCTCGGGCGCGCCTGGACGCACGAGCTCGCGGCGAACCGCGCGCTGCCCGTCGCGACGTGCTCGGTGCCCTCGACGGTCCGGGCGAGCTCCACGTCGACGGTGCCGCCCGGCGCGCGCAGCCAGCGGCCGAGCGGCAGGACGACCTCGCGGGTCTCGCCCGGCGCGAGCGTCACCGGCGTCGTCCAGGCCTCGGTGCCGGCCCGGGCGACGCGCGCGCTCCACGTGGCCGCGCCGTCGTTGGCGAGGGTCACGGCCAGCTCCGGGCGCGCCGCGCGGCCGTCCGCCGTCGTGCAGCGCGGCGTGGCGGTGACGGTGACGTCCTGCGGCCACGCGACCGTGGCGCAGCTGGGGAACGCGGCGTCGACGGTGCCGAGCAGGCGCCCGTCGGCGAGCACGTCCACCGCCGTCGTGCCCCACGCCACCGGCACCTCGAGCACGCCCTGGCCGCCCCCGGCGACCTGCAGCGACGCGTCGCCGGCGGTGAAGGTCACCGGCAGCGTCGAGCTGCTGTTGTCCACCGGGACGCGCAGCACCGCCGTGGACGCCTCGGCGTCCGGGTCGTAGGTGCAGTCGCCGGCCGTGACGGCGGCGACGTCGACGGACGGCGCCACGACGGCGGCGGGGTACGCCACCGTCGGGTCCTGCTCGGGCGCCGCCGCCTGGGCGGGCTCGTCGCCGTCGGCGTCGACCACCCAGCGCGACAGCAGCAGCTGCGCCCTGCCGGCGGGCACCGTGGCCGCCTCGGTGTCGACCGCGAGGGTCGCCGTCTCGCCGGCGCCGAGCGTCACCGCCGGGACCACGTGGCCGGCAGCGGCCATCCCGGCCTGCATCGCCTCGCCGGTGCGGTTGGTGACGGTGGCGGTCAGGCGCACCTGGCCGTCCACGTTCTGCGGCACGACGGACGCGTCGACGTCCCAGTCGGGCGCGTAGCAGTCCGCCGCCTCGTGGGAGCCCGCGGGCACCGTGGTGGTGTAGGTCGCGCCGGCGACCTCGCGCACGAGGGTCCAGGTGGCCGTGCCGGCCGGCAGCCGCAGGCCCTGGTCGAGCGTGACCGTGGCGGACTCGTTCGGCCCGACCGGCACCGGGTCGCTGGTGCCGCCGGCCGCACCCAGGCGCACCGTGACGGGCGCGCCCGTGGTGTTCCGGTAGGTGCCGACGACGGCGCCGCGCGCGGTGTCCACGCCGCCGGTGGCCTCGCACCGGGCCAGCAGCTCGCCGGCGCCGGCGTCGGCGTCGGCCCACGCCGGCGTGACGGCGAGCGTGCCCGTGCCGGCCCGCACGTGCTCGGAGCCGGGCAGCACCGGCCGGACGGCCACGGCCTGCACGCCGGCGTGCTCGGTCCCGGTCGCGGCGACCCGCAGGCGCGCCTCCACCGCGTCGCCCGGCGCGAGCGGCGCACGGTCCGTGCCGGCGGCGGCGCACGCCACGTCGTCCGAGGTGGTCGAGCAGGTCAGGCCGCCGTCCACGCCGACCAGCGCGACCTCGTCGGGCAGCTCCACGACCACGGACCAGCCGCCCGGCGCGGCGACGTCGCCCGTGCTGCGGACGGTCACCGGCAGCCACGCGGCGCCCGGGTTGGGCAGCGAGTCGACCGAGCCCACGGTCGCCGTGAGCTCCGCGCCGAAGGTGCCGACGGACGTGGGCGGCAGCTGGACCTCGGCCGCCGCGACGCCGTCGGCCCACACGGCCGCGTCGATGTCGTACGTCCCGCCGGCCTCGGCCTCGACCCGCACGGTGACGGTCTCGGTCGCGCTCGGCTCGATGTCGCCCACGAGGCAGTCGACCACCTGGTCGCCGGCGTCGGTGCCGGTGCACGCCAGCGACCCGACGCTCAGCGCGGTGCCGTCGCCCGGGAGGGCGGAGCTCCCCGCCGGCGACGGGGACAGCACGGGGCGCAGCCCCTCGGGCAGGGTGAGGCGCACCGTCGTGCTGCGGGCCGTGGACCCGCCGAGGTTGCGCACGAGGAAGGTCACGGGCTCGGGCTCGCGCGGCTCGAGCGTGCCCGTGGGCACCGACCGGACCTCGAGGTCCGGCGGCTCGACGAACGGGTCGCCGCCCAGCGGCAGCAGGTTCACCGGCGACGTGGCGTCCTCCTCGACGCCCACCGGCAGCGTGCCGAGCCGGCCGTCCTCGACGCCGTCGCCCAGGCGGTCCACGACGACGGCGGACGGCATCGCCGGCACTGACGGCTCCGCGCCGGCACCCATCGACAGCGCGACGCCGACGCCCACCGCGGCGACGGCGACGGCGCCGGTAGCGGTGCCGCTGGAGCGCCTCCTCGACGCGAGCCCGGGTGGCAGGCGCGACGTCGGCGCGGCCGTTGAGCACCTTCGAGACGGTGGGCACCGAGACCCCGAGCTCGCTCGCGATCT
>NZ_WUWN01000005.1 GCF_009846865.1 Puerhibacterium puerhi | reverse complement strand
GGGTGCCTCGCGGCCCGCCGCCCCCAAGCCTGCCCCGCAGGCCCCCGCGCAGCCCGAGGCGCCCGCCGCCTCGGCCGCGCCCTCGCGCCCCGCGGCGCCCCGGCCGGGTGCCCCGACGCCCGGTCCGCGCCCGTCGCGTCCCGCCCCGGCGGACGGCGGTCGCCCCGGTGGCCGTGGTGACCGCGGCGAGCGCGGCGAGCGCTCCGGCCGCCAGGGTGGCGGCCAGCCGCGCCCGGGCAACAACCCGTTCGCCTCGAGCCAGGGGATGCCGCGTCCCGGCGCCCCGCGCCCGGGCAACAACCCGTTCGCGTCCAGCCAGGGCATGCCGCGCCCGGGCCAGCGCCCCGACCGGGGCGAGGCCCCGGCCGCGGCCTCCGGCGAGCGTCCCGGCGGTCCCCGTCCGGGCGGACCCCGTCCCGGCGGGCCGCGTCCTGCGGCGCCGCGTCCGGGCGGCCCGCGCCCGAACCCCGGCATGATGCCCACCCGTTCCTCCATGCCGCGTCCGGGCGAGCGCCCGGCCGGTGCCGGCGGCCGCGGCCGTCCCGGTGGCGGGGGCGGTGGCGGCGGCTTCGCCGGCCGTCCGGGTGGTGGCGGCGGCTTCGCCGGCCGTCCCGGCGGCGGCGGCCGCGGTGGCGCCGGTCGTGGCTCCACGCAGGGCGCCTTCGGGCGCGCCGGCGGTCGTCCGGTCCGCGGGCGCAAGTCGAAGCGTGCGAAGCGGCAGGAGTTCGAGCAGATGCAGGCGCCGTCGCTGGGCGGCGTCACCGTCCCGCGCGGCAACGGCGAGACCGTCGTGCGCCTGCGTCAGGGTGCGTCGCTCAACGACTTCGCCGACAAGATCGACGCGAACCCCGCGTCGCTCGTGACGGTGCTGTTCCACCTGGGCGAGATGGCCACGGCCACGCAGTCGCTCGACGAGGCGACGTTCGGCGTCCTCGGCGAGGAGCTCGGCTACAAGATCGAGATGGTCTCGGCCGAGGAGGAGGACCGCGAGCTGCTCGGGTCCTTCGACATCGACCTGGACGCCGAGCTCGAGGCGGAGTCCGACGAGGACCTCGCCCCGCGCCCGCCGGTCGTCACGGTCATGGGTCACGTCGACCACGGAAAGACGAAGCTCCTCGACGCCGTCCGGTCCACGGACGTCGTCGCGGGCGAGGCCGGCGGCATCACCCAGCACATCGGTGCCTACCAGGTGCGCACGGAGCACGAGGGCGTCGACCGGGCCATCACGTTCATCGACACCCCGGGTCACGAGGCGTTCACCGCCATGCGTGCCCGTGGTGCACAGGTGACGGACATCGCGATCCTCGTGGTCGCGGCGGACGACGGCGTGATGCCCCAGACGATCGAGGCGCTCAACCACGCCCAGGCGGCCAACGTGCCGATCGTGGTCGCGGTGAACAAGGTGGACAAGGAGGGGGCCAACCCCGCCAAGATCCGCCAGCAGCTCACCGAGTACAACCTGGTGGCCGAGGAGTACGGCGGCGACACCATGTTCGTCGACGTCTCCGCCAAGCAGCGGATGGGCATCGACGACCTGCTCTCGGCGGTGCTGCTCACCGCGGACGCCGCGCTCGACCTGCGCGCCAACCCGGACAAGGACGCGCGCGGTGTCGCGGTCGAGGCCAACCTCGACCGCGGCCGCGGTGCCGTGGCCACGGTGCTGGTCCAGTCGGGCACGCTGCACGTCGGCGACGCGATCGTCGCGGGCACGGCCCACGGCCGCGTCCGTGCGATGTTCGACGAGCACGGCAACGCGGTGACCGCCGCCGAGCCGGCCCGCCCGGTCCAGGTGCTGGGTCTGTCCTCGGTGCCGAGCGCCGGCGACACCTTCCTGGTCGCGCCGGACGAGCGCACCGCCCGTCAGATCGCCGAGAAGCGCGAGGCCGCCGAGCGTGCCGCCCTCCTGGCCAAGCGCCGCAAGCGCATCAGCCTCGAGGACTTCACCAAGGCGCTCGAGCAGGGCAAGGTCGAGACCCTCAACCTCGTCATCAAGGGCGACGTGTCCGGTGCCGTCGAGGCGCTCGAGGACTCGCTGCTCAAGATCGACGTGGGCGACGAGGTCCAGCTGCGGGTCATCCACCGCGGCGTCGGCGCCATCACGCAGAACGACGTGAACCTGGCCACGGTGGACAACGCCGTGATCATCGGCTTCAACGTGAAGTTCGGCGAGCGCGTCGAGGACCTGGCCGACCGCGAGGGCGTCGAGGTCAAGTTCTACTCGGTCATCTACCAGGCGATCGAGGACGTCGAGGCCGCGCTCAAGGGCATGCTCAAGCCGGAGTACGAGGAGGTCCAGCTCGGGACCGCGGAGATCCGTCAGGTCTTCCGCTCCTCGAAGTTCGGCAACATCGCCGGTTCGATCATCCGCTCGGGCACCATCCGACGGAACTCGAAGGCGCGCGTCCTGCGGAACGGCACGGTCATCGGGGACAACCTCACGATCGAGTCGCTGCGCCGCGAGAAGGACGACGTCACCGAGGTCCGCGAGGGCTTCGAGTGCGGTATCGGCCTCGGCGCGTACAACGACATCACCGAGGGCGACATCATCGAGACCTTCGAGATGCGCGAGAAGCCGCGCGTCTGACGCCGCCCTGACGCCCCGTGGCCCGGGTGCCCTGCCAGCGGCAGGGCGCCCGGGCCACGGGCGTCCACGACACATCCCCGGGAGGGAACCCACCCATGGCCGAGAACCCGCGCGCCCGCCGGCTGGCGGACCGCATCAAGGTGATCGTCGCGCAGCTGCTCGACACGCGGATCAAGGACCCGCGCCTCGGGTTCGTCACGATCACCGACGTGCGCGTGACCGGCGACCTGCAGAACGCGTCGATCTTCTACACCGTCTACGGCGACGACACGGAGCGGGCCGGCACCGCGGCGGCGCTCGAGAGCGCCAAGGGCCTGGTGCGCTCGGAGGTCGGCAAGCAGACCGGCGTGCGCCTCACCCCGGCGATCGAGTTCCACCTCGACGCCGTGCCCGAGACCGCCGCGCACCTCACGGCCGCGCTGGACGAGGCCCGCCGCCGCGACGCGGAGCTGGCCGCCCTGCGCGAGGGCAAGGCGTACGCGGGCGGGGAGGACCCCTACCGCAAGCCCGCCGAGCCCGGCGACGCGGACGCCGACGAGGACGACCTCGACCTCGAGGACGACCTCGGCGCCGACGACGACCGCCGCGCCTGAGGCCGGCGACGCCGTGCGCACCGACACGCCCGCCACGCCGCGACCGCCGCGCCGGCCCACCGCGCCGGACGGCCTGCTCGTCGTCGACAAGCCCGCCGGGTGGACCAGCCACGACGTCGTCGGGCGGGTCCGGCGGCTCGCCGGCACCCGGAAGGTGGGGCACGCCGGCACGCTCGACCCCATGGCGACCGGCGTGCTCGTCGTCGGCGTGGGCCGGGCCACGCGCCTGCTGACCTACGTCGTCGGGGCGGACAAGGCCTACGACGCCACCGTCCGCCTCGGCGTCGGCACCACCACGGACGACGCCGAGGGCGAGGCGACCGCGCGCCCCGGCGCCGCGGGGCTGACCGACGCGGCGATCGCCGCGGCCGTCGCCGATCTCACCGGGGACATCCACCAGGTGCCCACCGCCGTCTCGGCGATCAAGGTCGATGGCCGGCGCGCCTACGCGCGCGTCCGGGCGGGGGAGGAGGTCGAGCTCGCGGCCCGCCCCGTCACGGTGCGCCGCTTCGAGGTGCTCGCCGCGCGCGCCGGCGACGCCGACGGCGTCCCGGTGCTCGACCTGGATGTCGAGGTCGTCGTGTCGTCGGGCACGTACGTGCGCGCGCTGGCCCGCGACCTCGGCGCGGCGCTGGGCACGGCCGGGCACCTGACGGCGCTGCGCCGCACGCGCGTGGGCGGGCACACGCTCGCGGCGGCGCGCACGCTGGAGCAGCTCGAGGCCCAGGCGGACGCCGACGGCGTGCTCGCCACCCTCCCGCTCGCCGACGCCGCGCGCGCCACCTTCCCCGTGCGCGAGCTCTCCGCGGCCGAGGCCGTCGACCTCGGGTTCGGGCGGTGGGTGGCGCCCACCGGGGCGCCGGGCACCGTGGCTGCGATCTCGCCGGACGGCGAGCTCGTGGCCCTGCTCGAGGACGCCCGGCGCCGCGGGGAGGACCTGGCGCGACCGGTCCTGGTCCTGGCGCCGGCCGGCGGCTGAGCGCCGGGACCGCCCGCACCGGCCCGCCCCGCCGGGCGGGCTACCCTTGACGGTCGACAGCCGGCGCCCGGCCGGACGAGGACGAGGAGCGACGCGCGTGCAGGTGTGGCAGGACCTGGCCCAGGTCCCCGACGACCTCGGGTCGTCCGTCGTGACGATCGGCAACTTCGACGGCGTGCACCGCGGCCACCAGGCGGTGCTCGGCCGCGTCGTGCAGCTCGCCCGGGCCGACGGCCGGGCTGCCGTCGCCCTGACGTTCGACCCGCACCCGGCGCAGGTGCACCGCCCCGAGCAGGCGCCGGAGCTGCTCACCGGCCTCGACGACCGCCTGGAGCTGCTGGCCGCCACGGGCCTCGACGGGGTGCTCCTGGTCCGCTACACCCTGGACCTCGCGGCGCTCACGCCGGAGGAGTTCGTCACGCGCTACCTCGTCGAGGGGCTGCGGGCCCGCACCGTGGTGGTCGGCCACGACGTGCGCTTCGGCAAGGACAACTCCGGCACGCTCGCCACGATGGTCGAGCTCGGCGGCCGGCACGGCTTCGAGGTCGTCGCGGTCGACGATGTCGGCCGCCTCGAGCGGCCCGGCGAGGGCGCCGGCGACCGGGGGAGCGACCGCTGGTCGAGCTCCGCGGCCCGCGCCCTGCTCGCCGAGGGCGACGTCGAGGGGGCCGCCGCCGTGCTCGGCCGGGCCCACCGCGTCCGCGGCGTCGTCGTGCACGGCGACGCGCGGGGGCGCACGCTCGGCTTCCCCACGGCGAACCTCGGGGCGATCCGCGGCATGGTGCCGGCCGACGGCGTCTACGCCGGACGCCTGCTGCGCCCCTCGCTGCCCGCCGACCACCCGGACGCGGCGCTGCCGGCCGCTGTCTCCGTGGGCACCAACCCGACGTTCGACGGCGTGGAGCGCCGCGTCGAGGCGTACGTGCTCGACCGCACCGACCTCGACCTGTACGACGAGGAGGTCGTGCTCGAGCTGGTCGCCCACCTGCGGCCCACGCTGCGGTTCGACGGCGTCGACCCGCTCGTGGCGCAGATGCGCCAGGACGTGGCCCGGGCCCGGGCGATCCTCGGCGCGTGACCCGGCGCTCGTCCCGGCGGGCGCGTCGGCGCTGTTAGACTGCTGGGGCCGTCAGAACGGCCGCGGAACGAGAGCGCCCGGCGGAACAGCCCCGGAGCACCGCGCAACGACACCGAGGAGAGCCATGCCGCTCGACACTGCCACCAAGCAGCGCATCATGACCGAGTACGCGACGCACGAGGGCGACACGGGCTCGCCGGAGGTGCAGATCGCGCTCCTCTCGCAGCGCATCAAGGACCTGACCGAGCACCTCAAGACCCACAAGCACGACCACCACAGCCGCCGCGGGCTGCTGCTGCTGGTCGGCCAGCGCCGTCGTCTGCTGGGCTACCTGCAGAAGATCGACATCCAGCGCTACCGCTCGCTGATCGAGCGCCTCGGCCTTCGCCGCTGACACTCCCGATCCAGCCCGGTCCCTGCTGCAGGGGCCGGGCTGGTCTGGTGAGATAGTCCCGTATACCACCACCGCCGCGCCGGCGCTCGTCCGGTCCTCGGTAGTGGCTCCCCGAACCTCCGCGCGGCCTGCGCGCCGCCGCGGACAGGGCCGACGGCCCGGTGTCGGAGGGCCTCGATCGAAGACCGCCGAGGCCCGGCGCCCTCGCAGAACGGAGGGCACCCCATGGAGGGTCCCGAGATCCAGTTCGCCGAGGCCGTCATCGACAACGGCCGCTTCGGCACCCGCACCGTCCGCTTCGAGACGGGCCGCCTCGCCCGCCAGGCCGCCGGCTCCGTCGCCGCCTACCTGGACGGCGAGACCATGCTCCTGTCGGCCACCACGGCCGGCAAGCAGCCCAAGGACCAGTTCGACTTCTTCCCGCTGACGGTGGACGTCGAGGAGCGCATGTACGCCGCGGGCCGCATCCCCGGCTCGTTCTTCCGCCGCGAGGGCCGCCCCTCGACCGAGGCGATCCTGGCGTGCCGCCTGATCGACCGCCCGCTGCGCCCCCTGTTCGTCAAGGGCCTGCGCAACGAGGTCCAGGTCGTCGTGTCCGTCCTGGCCATCCACCCGGACGACGCCTACGACGTGCTGGCGATCAACGCCGCGTCGCTGTCCACGCAGATCTCCGGCCTGCCGTTCTCCGGCCCCGTCGCCGGCGTGCGCGTCGCCCTGATCGACGGCCAGTGGGTCGCGTTCCCGAAGTTCTCCGACAAGGAGCGCGCCGTCTTCGAGATGGTCGTCGCGGGCCGTGTCGTCGGCGACGACGTGGCCATCGCGATGATCGAGGCCGAGGCCACCGACGACGCGTGGAAGCTCATCAAGGAGGAGGGTGCCCAGGCTCCGACCGAGGAGGTCGTCGCCGAGGGCATCGAGGCCGCCAAGCCGTTCCTGCGCGCGCTGTGCGAGGCGCAGGCCGCGCTCGCCGAGCAGGCCGCCAAGGACGTCCAGGAGTTCCCGCTCTTCCCGGACTACCAGGACGACGCCTACGCCGCCGTCGAGGCCGCCGTGTCGGCCCCGGCCGCCGAGGCCCTGGCCATCGGCGACAAGCAGGCCCGCGAGAGCCGGCTCGACGAGATCAAGGCCGGCCTGCTGGCCGACCTCGGCCCGCAGTTCGAGGGCCGCGAGAAGGAGCTGTCCGCCGCCTTCCGCTCGCTGCAGAAGAAGCTCGTGCGCCAGCGCGTGCTCACCGAGGGCGTGCGCATCGACGGCCGCGGCCTGCGCGACATCCGCACCCTCTCGGCCGAGGTCGAGGTCATCCCGCGCGTGCACGGCTCGGCGCTGTTCGAGCGCGGCGAGACCCAGATCCTGGGCGTCACCACGCTGAACATGCTGCGCATGGAGCAGCAGATCGACTCGCTCGGGCCGGTCACGCGCAAGCGCTACATGCACAACTACAACTTCCCGCCGTTCTCCACGGGCGAGACGGGCCGCGTCGGCTCGCCGAAGCGCCGCGAGATCGGCCACGGCGCCCTCGCCGAGCGCGCCCTCGTGCCGGTGCTGCCGAGCCGCGAGGAGTTCCCCTACGCGATCCGCCAGGTGTCCGAGGCCCTCGGCTCCAACGGCTCGACGTCGATGGGCTCCGTGTGCGCCTCGACGCTGTCGCTGCTCAACGCCGGCGTGCCGCTCAAGGCGCCGGTCGCGGGCATCGCGATGGGCCTCATCTCCGACACCGTCGACGGCGAGACCCGCTACGCGGCGCTCACCGACATCCTCGGTGCGGAGGACGCCTTCGGCGACATGGACTTCAAGGTCGCCGGCACGCGCGAGTTCGTCACCGCCATCCAGCTCGACACCAAGCTCGACGGCATCCCCGCCTCGGTCCTGGCCGGCGCGCTGACCCAGGCCCGTGACGCCCGCCTGACGATCCTCGACGTCATCGCCGAGGCCATCGACACGCCGGACGAGATGTCCCCGAACGCCCCGCGCGTCATCTCCGTGAAGGTGCCGGTCGACAAGATCGGCGAGGTCATCGGGCCCAAGGGCAAGATGATCAACCAGATCCAGGAGGAGACGGGCGCCGACATCACGATCGAGGACGACGGCACCGTCTACATCGGCGCCGTCGACGGCCCGTCGGCCGAGGCCGCGCGCGCCGCGATCAACGCGATCGCGAACCCGCACGTGCCGGAGGTCGGCGAGCGCTTCGTCGGCACCGTCGTCAAGACGACGTCGTTCGGCGCGTTCGTCTCCCTCGCCCCGGGCAAGGACGGTCTGCTGCACATCAGCCAGATCCGCAAGCTCGTGGGCGGCAAGCGCGTCGAGAACGTCGACGACGTGCTGTCCGTGGGCCAGAAGGTCCAGGTGGAGATCGGCGAGATCGACCCGCGCGGCAAGCTCTCGCTCGTCGCCGTGACCGAGGACGACGCGAAGGACGCCGACGCGGCCGACGCGATCGCCACCGAGCCGGCCGACGCCTGAGGCTGATCACCACATGACCTGGCACCTCCCGCTCGTCCCCGCGGGCGAGCCCGGTGCCGAGCTGACCGCCGGGCAGGACGGCGCGACGATCCGTCGCTCCGTCCTGCCCGGCGGCGTCCGCGTGCTCAGCGAGCACATGCCGGGCCTGCGCTCGGCGACCGTGGGCGCCTGGGTCGGCGTCGGCTCCCGGGACGAGACCGACGGGCACCACGGCTCGACGCACTTCCTCGAGCACCTGCTGTTCAAGGGCACCCGGCGGCGCACCGCGATGGACATCGCCGAGGCCTTCGACGCCGTCGGCGGCGAGGCCAACGCGGCCACCGGCAAGGAGCACACGTGCTACTACGCGCGCGTGCTCGACTCCGACCTGCCCATGGCCGTCGACGTCATCGCCGACATGGTGACCTCCGCGCGCCTCGACGCGACCGAGCTCGAGACCGAGCGCGGCGTCATCCTCGAGGAGCTCGCCATGACCGACGACGACCCGGCGGACGTGGTCCACGAGGAGTTCGCGGCCGCCGTGCTCGGCACCCACCCCCTCGGGCGGCCCATCGGCGGCACGCCCGAGACGATCAAGGCAGTGCCGCGCGACGCCGTCTGGGAGCACTACCGCTGGCACTACCGGCCCGAGACCCTCGTGGTCGCCGCGGCCGGCGGCGTCGACCACGACGCCCTGGTCGAGCAGGTGACCGGCGCCCTGCGCGCCGGCGGCTGGGACCTGTCCGGGGCGGTCGTCCCGCGCGAGCGGCGTCCCGAGGTCGTCGCCGACGACGAGGCCGCCGCGATCCCCGCCGAGGGCGTCGAGCTCACCGTGCGCCGCCAGGTGGAGCAGGCGAACGTCATCGTCGGCTCCACGGGCCTGTCGGTCACCGACGAGCGGCGCTTCACGCTCAGCGTCCTGAGCGCCGCGCTGGGCGGCGGCATGAGCTCGCGCCTGTTCCAGGAGATCCGCGAGCGGCGCGGCCTGGCCTACTCCACCTACTCGTTCGCGTCCGGCCACGGCGGGGTGGGCACCTTCGGCCTCTACGCCGGGTGCGCGCCCGCCAAGGTCGACGTCGTCACCGAGCTGCTGCACGCCGAGCTGGACCGGCTCGCCGACGGCGGCATCACCGACGCCGAGCTCGAGCGCTCGGTGGGACAGCTGCAGGGCGGCCTCGTGCTCGGGCTCGAGGACTCCGGCTCGCGCATGTCCCGCCTCGGCAAGGCCGAGCTCGTCTTCGGCGAGCTGCTCAGCCTCGCCGAGTCGCTCGAGCGCATCCGCGCCGTCACCGTCGAGGACGTCCGCGAGCTCGCCGCCGAGCTGGCCGCGCGCCCGCGGTCGGTGGTGCGCGTGGGCCCGTTCGGCGACTGACCACCACCCAGGAGGACACGTGACCGAGCCGATCTCCCCGGGCGCCGCCCCGATCCGCGTCGCCGTGCTCGGCGCCGCCGGGCGCATGGGCGCCACCACCTGCGCGGCGATCGAGGCCGCGGGCGACCTGGAGCTCGTCGCGCGCGTGACGCGGGACGACGACGTCGCCGCCGCGGTGCGCGAGGCCGGCGCGCAGGTAGCCGTCGACTTCACCGTGCCGGGCGCCACCGAGGCCAACGTGCACGCGCTGCTCGACGCCGGCGTGCACGCCGTCGTCGGGGCCACGGGGTGGACCGACGCCTCGCGCGGCCGCGTGAGCGAGCACCTGGCGCGCGCGAACGCCGACCGGCCCGACGACGCCGGGCTGGGCGTCGTCATCGCGCCGAACTTCGGCCTGTCGGCGGTGCTCGCGATGCGGTTCGCGGCGCAGGCGGCGAAGTACTTCGAGTCCGCCGAGATCGTCGAGCTGCACCACCCCGACAAGGTCGACGCGCCGTCCGGGACGGCCCGGCACACCGCGGCCGCGATCGCCGCCGCGCGTGCCGAGGCCGGCCTCGGGCCCATGCCCGACGCGACGGCGGCCGGGCACGAGGCGCGCGGCGCCGACGTCGACGGCGTGCGCGTGCACGCCGTGCGCCTGCGGGGCCTGGTGGCGCACGAGGAGGTGCTGCTCGGCAACCCCGGCGAGCAGCTGGTGATCCGGCAGGACTCGTTCGACCGCGTGTCGTTCATGCCGGGCGTGCTGCTGGCCGTGCGGTCGGTGGTCTCCCGGCCGGGGCTCACGGTGGGCCTCGAGCACCTGCTGGACCTGGGATGAGCGCCCCCCAGACGGGCGCCCGCGGGCGCCGGCGGGTCCCCGCCGGCCTCGTCGGCGCCGTCCTGGTCACCCTGCTGCTCGCCCTGTACGTGTGGCAGGTGGCGGGTCGGGGGGTCGCGATGGTCGCCACCGGCCGGCCGGTCCTCGTGGCCATCGGCCTGGCCGTCCTGGTCATCCCGCTGCTCGTGCTCGGCCTCATCGCCGCCGAGTACCGGCTCGCCACGCGGGTCCAGCGGATGGCGGACACCCTGGCGGCCGACGGGCAGCTGCCGGTCGACGACCTGCCGCGCTCGCCGGGCGGCCGCATCGACCGCGCAGCCGCCGACGCGGCCTTCGGCCCCTACCGCGAGGCGGTGGAGCGCGAGCCGGAGAGCTGGCGGGCGTGGTACCGGCTGGCCTTCGCCTACGACGCCGCGGGGGACCGCCGGCGCGCCCGCGCGGCCCTGCGCAAGGCGTCGAGCCTGTTCTGAGGCGGGCCGCCGGGCAGCGAGGCCCCGCTCAGGCAGGATCGGCGGCGCCGCGCGCCGTCGAGGCCTGCGCGGCCGACCCCTGCACCGCTTCACCGGCGTCGAGCACCGCCGCGACCTCGGTCGCACCGCCGTGCGTCGGCACCCACGTGCGCCACGTGAGCACGACCCCGACGGCGAGCAGCGCCGTCGTGAGCCAGAACGGGTAGGTGCGGTCGATGCCCGAGAGTACGCCGGAGATCCAGCCGAAGGGCGCGGCGGCCAGCATGACGACGGTGCGCTGCAGCGCCATGAGGCGCGAGCGCTCCGCCGGGTCCACGTGCAGCGCCACCAGCGACTCCGAGAGCATGAACATCATGCCGCCGCCGAACGCGTCCAGGAGCAGGCAGACGCCCAGGAACGCGTACGTGCCCGCGGTGGCCGACCCCTCGGCCGCCGGGATCACCGCCAGCAGGAGCTGGCCCAGCAGGTAGACGCCGAAACCCCACAGGGTGGGCCGCTTGAGGTCCACCGCCGTCGTCAGGCGAGGGATGAGGGTGAAGAACAGCAGCACCGAGAGCAGCGAGCGGATCATGGGGAAGACCGGCAGCACGGCGTCGGGCACGTGCAGGCGCTGGCTGACCAACAGCTGCCAGAACGTGCCGTTGACCAGCGTCACCGCCGCCACGAGCGCCATGATGCCGAGCGAGAGCAACGAGCCGCGCGAGCGCAGGAGCATGCCGGCCACGCCCCGGTAGCCGGACAGCAGCGACCACAGGCTGTGGCCTCGGGTGGCAGCGATGCGCAAGGCGCCCTGCCGGGTCTCGTGCGACCAGGCGTACAGCCAGACGACCTTCGTGGCCATGACCACCGCGGCGTTGACGAACAGGATGCGCACCGCCACCTCGAGGCCGAGCTGCGCGACGAGCACCGCGGCGATGGGGGCGAAGAGCGCCGAGCAGTCTCCGGCCACCTTGACCAGCGAGTAGATCCGGGTGAGCTGGCCCCGCTCGGCGTCCTCGACCATCAGGGCGTCCCAGGAGTTCTGCGTCACCTGCAGGGCGCCGTTGACCACGGACGCGGCCAGGAAGAACCAGAAGTCCTGCGCGAGCGACCACAGCACACAGGGGATCACCCAGGCGACCACGTCGAACCACGCGGTGGTCGGCCGGCGCCCGAGGCGGTCGGTGATGATCCCGCCGGCGAGGCCGAATCCCACCTGGGCGACCATGCCCACGGTGGCGATCAGACCGATCTGGGCGTCGTGCACGCCGAGGGTCAGCATGTACACCGACAGGTAGGGCAGCACCAGGGCCATCGACAGGCCCCAGAGCGGCTCGGTCCACACGCAGGCGCGCGGGTTGCCGCGCAGGTGCACGAGGGTCTGCCAGAGCGATTCGTGGGCCACCGGCCAAGTCAAGCAGAGCGGTGGCCTCGTCCGCCGCGACGCGGCCTCAGAGACGCGGCATCAGAGCAGGGCGGACCATCGGCGCTCGACGACGCTGCGCACGCCGTCCTCGTCCATGCCGACGGCCAGGGCGCGCTCCGCGCCGTCAGGGCCGAGCCCGGCCTCGCCCAGGAAGCGCTCGCGGCCGTCGTCGCCCTCCAGCACCCAGGTGACCATGTCGTCCGCGCCGTCGGCGCGCAGCCGGTCCACGGCGGCGGCCAGCAGGCGCGACCCGTGCCCGCCCCGGCGGTGCTCGGGGTCGACCTCCAGGACCAGCAGGGTCCCGGGGGCGACCGCGGCGAAGCCGACGACCGCAGGCCCGGCCAGCGCCACCAGGACCGCGAACCCGGGGCCCGGGGGAGCGGTGATGGCGTCCCGCCAGCGCCGGCGCACGGCGTCGGGGTCCACGAGGTCCACGACGGCGTCACCCAGCGCGCGGGCCCCTCGCCAGGCCGCGAGCTGCACGCGCGTGACGGCGTCCTCGTCGCCGGGGACGGCGGGGCGCACGGAGACGTCGGCGCTCGCACCGTCGGAGGAGCTGAACAGGGCCACGCCGCCAACCTAGCGCCGACCGGCCGGCCTAGCCCCAGCCGAGCGCCCGCAGGCCCGCCGCCGTCGCGGCGGCCAGCACCACGACGAGCACGAACGGAGCCCGCAGCGCCAGCGCCACCGCCGCCACGGCGAGCGCCGGGAGCCGCGCGTCGACCGTCAGGCCCTGCCCGTCGCCCACCGTCTGGGTGACGACCAGCGACGCGAGCAGCGCGACGGTCACCAGCGAGCTGAGTCGTGCGACCCGCGGGTCGGCGAGCCAGTGCTCCGGCACCAGGTGCCCGGCGATCTTCAGCGCCAGGCACGCCAAGGACGCCAGCACCACCGTTCCCCACAGGACGCCCGTCGTCATGCCTCCCCCTCTCGCGTCAGCACCTGCCGCACACGCGTCGCCTCACCGGGACCGGCGCGCCGCCCGGCCCACAGCCCGACGACGATCGCGGAGGCCGCCGCGGCCAGCACCGGCACCCCCGGCGGGACCACGGGGATCAGCGCGGCCGAGACGACGACGGCCACCGCTGCGGCCACCTGCGCCGTGCGGGGCGCCAGGCGCGGCCACACCAGGCCGAGGAACGCGGCCGCGGCCGCGGCGTCGAGTCCCCAGCGGCGGGGGTCGCCGAGCGCGTCCCCGGCCAGGGCGCCCGCGAGCGTGAACAGGTTCCACAGGACGAAGACGCCGATGCCGGTCGTCCAGAACCCCACCCGGGCGGCCTGCCGGTCGGGCTGGGCGACGCCGACTGCCGTCGACTCGTCGATGGTCACGTGGGCGGCCGCGAGGCGCAGGGGCCCGCGCGCGCCCAGCAGCGGCGAGACCACCGTCCCGTACAGCGTGTTGCGCGCCCCGAGCAGCGCCGACGTCGCCACGGCGGCCAGCGGGGAGCCGCCGGCCGCGACCACGCCGACGAGCGCGAACTGCGAGCCGCCGGAGAACATCAGCAGGCTCAGCACCATGGTGGGAAGCACGCCGATGCCCGCCGCGACGGACAGCGCGCCGAACGAGACGCCGTACAGGCCGGTGGCCACCGCGACCGAGACACCCTGGCGGGTCGCCGCCCGGACGGCCGGGGAGGGGGTGGTGCGGGTCATCCGGCCACTGCACCACAGCCCGAGGCCGCGGCGCACGCACGTCTCAGCGGGCCGGCCCCTCACAGGGCCACGTACACCGTCTCCAGGTACTCCTCGAGCCCGGCCTCCCCGCCCTCGCGGCCCAGGCCGGACTGCTTGAGCCCGCCGAACGGCGCGCTGGCGTCGGACACCATGCCGCGGTTGATCCCGATCATCCCGGCCTCGAGCTCCTCCGAGAGCCGCACGGCGCGGTCCAGCGACGTCGTGTAGGCGTAGGCCGCCAGGCCGTACTCGGTGCCGTTGGCCAGCTCGATCGCCTCGTCGTCGTCGCCGAACGCGACGACCGGCGCCACCGGCCCGAAGATCTCCTCGGTGACGACGCGGGCGTCCCGGTCGACGCCGGACAGCACGGTGGGCCGGTAGAAGTAGCCCTTGCGGCCGGGTCGCTCGCCGCCGGTGAGCACCTGGGCGCCGTGGTCGGCGGCGTCGGCGACGAGCTCGTCGACCTTGTCGACGGCCTTCGGCTCGATCAGCGGCCCGAGGTCGACGCCGTCCTCGGCCCCGTGGCCGAGGCGCAGCGCCGCGAAGCGGTCGGCCAGGCGGTGGGCGAACGCGCGGGCCAGGGACTCGTGGACCACGAACCGGTTGGCCGCGACGCAGGACTGGCCGGCGTTGCGCAGCTTGGCCACCATCGCGCCCTCGACCGCCGCGTCCAGGTCGGCGTCCGCCATGACCACGAACGGCGCGTTGCCACCGAGCTCCATGGAGGCCTTGAGCACCTGGCCGGCCGCCTGCTCCAGCAGGGTGCGCCCCACGGCGGTCGAGCCGGTGAACGAGACCTTGCGCAGCCGCGGGTCGGCCAGCAGGGGAGAGGTCACGTCGGCCGCCCGGGCGGTCGGCACCACGTTGACGACGCCGGCGGGCAGCCCGCGGTCCTCGAGCTCGGAGCGGATCACCTCGGCCACGAGCATCGTGGTCATCGGCGTCAGGTGCGCCGGCTTGATCACCACCGGGCAGCCCGCCGCGAGCGCGGGGCCGATCTTGCGCGTGGCCATCGCGATCGGGAAGTTCCAGGGCGTGATGAGCAGCGCGGGGCCGACCGGTCGGCGGTGCACGAGCTGCCGGTTGCCGCCGGCGGGCGCCGTGCGCGCCAGACCGTCGAAGCGGACCGCCTGCTCGGCGTACCAGCGCAGGAAGTCGGCGCCGTAGAGCACCTCGGCGCGGGCCTCCGCCCGGGTCTTGCCGCACTCGGCGGTGATCAGCGCCGCGACGTCGTCGGCGCGGGCCACGAGCCGCTCGTAGACGGCGCGCAGCAGCTCGGAGCGCTCGCGCGGCGCGGTGGCGCGCCAGGCGGGCGCGGCCTGCGCCGCCGCGGCCAGCGCGCGGCGGCCGTCCTCGGGCGTGGCGTCGGCGACGTCGAACAGCACCTCCTCGGTGGCCGGGTCGACCACCTCGAACGTGCGGCCTCCCGTGGCCGGGCCCCAGTGGCCGTCCACGAGCATCCCGGTCGGCAGGTGGGACACGAGGGCGGGGGAGAGCGTCGTCGCAGTCATGGTCCGAGCATGCCCCGCGTCCTGCACGCTCGAAAGCCCGCAGCCGGTACGGTGGTGCCATGGCACTCCCCTCCACCCCGGCTCGTCCGTTCGGCGCGGTCCTCACCGCGATGATCACCCCGATGACGGCGGACGGCGAGGTGGACCTGGCGGCGGCGCAGCGCCTGGCCACGTGGCTCGTGGACCACGGCAACGACGGCCTGGTGCTGAACGGCACGACGGGCGAGGCGCCCACCACGCACGCGCCGGAGAAGGCAGCGCTGGTGCGCGCCGTCGTCGAGGCGGTGGGCGACCGCGCCGCGGTCCTGGCCGGCGCGGGCTCCAACGACACCGCGCACGCCGCCCGCATGGCCGAGCAGGCCGCAGAGGCCGGCGCCGACGGGCTGCTCGTCGTGGCGCCCTACTACTCCCGGCCCTCGCAGGAGGGCCTGGCCCGGCACGTGGAGACCGTCGCGGACGCCGCCGGCCTGCCGGTGATGCTCTACGACGTGCCCGGCCGCACCGGCGTGCGGATCGCGCCCGACACCTACGAGCGCCTGGCCCGCCACCCGCGGATCGTGGCGACCAAGGACGCCACCGGGGACGTCGCCGCGGCCGCGGGCCTCGCCGCCCGCACGGGCCTGGCCTGGTACTCGGGCGACGACGCGCTGCTGCTGCCGTTCCTCGCCCACGGCGGCGCCGGGGTCGTGTCCGTGGCCGCGCACGCGGTCCCGGACGCCTTCGCCCAGGCCGTCGCCGCCTGGGACGCGGGCGACCACGCCCGCGCCCTCGAGATCTTCCGCACCACCCTGCCCGCGATCGCCGCCCTCAACGGCGCCGGCTTCCAGGCCGTCATGGCCAAGGCCGCCGCCGAGGCCCTCGGCGTCGTCCCGGGCCGCGCGGTGCGCCTGCCGCTCGTCGCGGCGTCCGACGACGAGGCCGCCGCCGTGCGCGCGGGCCTCGTCGCCGCCGGTGTCCTCGCGGGCACCCCCACCCACTGACCCTGTACCCCCTGGCCATGGAGACCGTGTGAGCCACCCCCACCCTGAGCTGACCCTGCCCCCCGCGCTGCCCGCCGGAGGGCTGCGGATCGTCGCCCTCGGCGGCCTCGGCGAGGTCGGCCGCAACATGGCCGTCCTCGAGCACGAGGGCCGTCTGCTCGTCATCGACTGCGGCGTGCTGTTCCCGGAGGAGCACCAGCCCGGCGTCGACCTGATCCTGCCGGACTTCGAGTACATCAAGGACCGCCTCGACGACATCGAGGCGATCGTGCTCACGCACGGGCACGAGGACCACATCGGCGCGGTCCCGTACCTGCTGCGCCTGCGCCGCGACATCCCGCTGGTGGGCTCGCAGCTGACGCTCGCGTTCGTCGAGGCCAAGCTCAAGGAGCACCGCATCACCCCGGTCACCCTGGCGGTGAAGGAGGGGCAGGTCGAGCGGCTCGGCGTCTTCGAGTGCGAGTTCGTCGCCGTCAACCACTCCATCCCGGACGCGCTCGCGGTCGCCGTGACCACCAAGGCCGGCACGGTGCTGCACACCGGCGACTTCAAGATGGACCAGCTGCCGCTGGACGGCCGCATCACCGACCTGCGCGCCTTCGCGCGGCTGGGCGAGAAGGGCGTCGACCTGTTCATGGTCGACTCCACCAACGCCGAGGTGCCGGGCTTCGTCACGCCGGAGGTCGAGATCGGCCCGGTGCTGGACAACGTCTTCGCCCAGGCGGACAAGCGCATCATCGTCGCGTCGTTCTCCTCGCACGTGCACCGCGTGCAGCAGGTGCTCAACGCCGCGCACAACCACGGCCGCAAGGTCGCGCTGGTCGGGCGCTCGATGGTCCGCAACATGGCGATCGCCGCCGAGCTCGGCTATCTCAAGGTGCCGGACGGCGTGCTCGTCGACCTCAAGCGCGCCCAGGACCTGCCGGACGACCGGATCGTGTACATGTCGACCGGCTCGCAGGGCGAGCCGATGGCGGCGCTGTCGCGCATGGCGAACGGCGACCACCAGGTGCGCGTCGGCGCCGGCGACACGGTGATCCTGGCGTCGTCGCTGATCCCGGGCAACGAGAACTCCGTGTTCCGCGTCATCAACGGGCTGACCCGCCTGGGCGCGCGCGTCGTGCACTCGGGCAACGCCAAGGTGCACGTCTCCGGTCACGCCAGCGCCGGCGAGCTGCTGTACTGCTACAACGTGCTCAAGCCGCGCAACGTCATGCCCGTGCACGGCGAGGTGCGCCACCTCGTCGCCAACGGGGCGCTCGCGGTGCGCACCGGCGTGCCGGCCGACCGCGTCGTGCTCGCCGAGGACGGCGTCGTCGTCGACCTCGTGGACGGCAAGGCGTCCGTCGTCGGTGCCGTCCCGTGCGGGTACGTGTACGTCGACGGCTCGTCGGTCGGCGAGATCACCGACGCCGAGCTCAAGGACCGGCGCGTGCTCGGCGAGGAGGGCTTCGTCTCCGTCTTCGCCGTGGTCGACTCGGCCACCGGCAAGGTCCTGGCGGGCCCGCAGATCCTGGCCCGCGGCATGGCCGAGGACGACGCCGTCTTCGAGCAGGTGCTGCCCGACGTCGTCAAGGCGCTCGAGGACGCGATCGCCGGCGGCGCGACGGACACCTACCAGCTGCAGCAGGTCATGCGCCGGGTCATCGGCCAGTGGGTCAACCGCCGGCTGCGGCGCCGCCCGATGATCGTCCCCGTCGTCGTGGAGGCCTGACCCGGAGCGCAGCGACGGTGGGGGCGGAGCGAAGCGAGGCACCCGCCGGGCGCGGAGCGCAGGGGCGGGCCGACCGGGAACACCGGGCCTGACCCGGAGCGCAGCGACGGTGGGGGGCCGAGCGCGGTCTCCCCAGCAGGGCCCGCCCTCCTCAGCCGAGGAGGGCGGGCCCCGCCGCTTCCAGGGCGGCGCGGTAGCGGGCGGCCCGCGCGGCGTCGTTGCCGGGTGCCAGCCCCGCCAGGTCGAGGCTGACCAGGCCGTGCACCAGGCCCCACAGCGCGAGCGCGGCGTCCTGCGCCCGCGCGGCCGGCGCGTCCGGCCCCAGGGTGCGCGCGACGGCGTCGCGCAGCACGCCGAAGGTGGCGTGCTCGGTCGAGGGCCCGTGGCGGCCCGCGGGCGCCACGGCGCGCTCGAACATCACGCGGTAGAAGTGCGGTGCGGCCAGCGCGCTGTCGCGGTAGGCGAGGCCGAGCGCCAGCAGGTCGGCTCCGGGGTCGGCCGTGCGGGGGACGGCGGCGAGCCGCTGCCCGAAGCGCCGGAAGCCCTCGGCGCTCACCTCGGCGACGAGCGCCTCCCGGGACCCGAACAGCGCGTACACCGCCGACGCGCTCGTGCCGGCGGCGGCGGCCACGCCGCGCACGGTCACGGCGCCCTCGCCCTCGGCCGCGATGACCTCGGAGGTCACCTCCAGCAGCCGGGTCCGCAGGGCGTCGTCGTGCACGCGGGGTCGAGCCATGCGAGCAGCCTAGACGCTTGACGCGGGTTCTGTGACGGTGTTCTATAACACTGTTACGAAACGTCGTGAGGCGAGCTGCCGACGCGAGGCGTCGAGGGAGAGGGGACCTGCCGTGCTGGAGCTGACCGAGGCTGCCCGCGTCACCGCGGGGATCGTGTTGCTGACCGTGGTGACCATCGAGTCCGGCGGCGCGTTCCTGCTGCGCGTGGCCGCGGGCGGCGTGCCCACCACCGAGTTCCAGAAGTCGTTCTACCGCGCCGGGCACGCCCACGCGGGCGTGCTGGTCACCCTGGGCCTGGTGTGCGTGCTGCTCGCCGAGGCCACCGACCTGGGCGGCTTCGCCCGCTGGCTCGCCGCGACCGGCGTCCTGGTGGGCGCCATCCTGCTGCCGGCGGGGTTCTTCTTCTCCGCCATGGGCCGCGGGCGCACGCGGCCCGGCCGCGCCGCGGTGCTGTTCCCGCTGGGCGGCCTGGCGATCGCCGCCGGCGTCGTCACGCTCGGCGTCGGTCTGCTGCGCGGCTGACCGGCCGCCCGGGGGGACCGGCCGCGCGCCGGCGCCCGCCCGGGCGGCGGCTCAGCCTGCGCGGCGCTCGCGCAGGTGCCGCACCTGCCGGGCGTGCTCGGCGGCGACCCAGGGATCCGCCAGCCGCGGGTCCGCGGCGGCGGGCCCGCCGGCCGCCTCGCGCTCGAGGGCGTCGAGGTAGGCCCGGTCGGCCGCAACCAGGTCGGCGAGGGCCGCGCGGCCGCGCACCAGCGGCCCGTGGCCGGGCACGACGAGCGCGACGCCGTGTGCCGCGGCGAAGGCCTCGAGCCGGTCCAGCGCGGCGCGGTAGTCGCCCACCGGGTCCGCCGGCGCCGGGCGGGCCTCGCCGTCGTGGCCCACGTCGAGCAGCGGCACCTCGCGCGGCGACAGCATGTCGCCGGCCAGCAGCACCCCGCGCACCGCGAGCGCGAGGTGGCCGGGGGCGTGCGCGTCGTGGACGAGCACGGCGCAGCCGGCGGGCGCGGGGACGGGCAGCTCCCGAGCGCCGGAGGGCAGCGGCGTGAGGACCCCGAACACCGCCTCGTCGAGAGCGGGGTCGACGTCGGCGGCGTCGCCCCAGGCCCGTCGCCGGTCGGCCGCGAGCGTGGCGACGGCCCTCGGCGCGGCGAGGCGGGGCGCAGGGCCGAGGCCGGTGTGCCACAGCGCGTGGTCCCAGTGTGGGTGGGTGCTCGCGCCGGCGACGACGCGCCAGCCGCGCGCAGCCACTTCCGCGGCCAGGCCGGCGAGCTCGGCCGCGGTGACCCCCGGGTCCACGACCAGCGCGTCCCCGGCCCCGGGGCATTGCGAGCCCGTGGTGGTCACGACGACGGTGTTCGAGGCCAACACCTGCGACGTCGCGACGTGGACCCCCGGCGCCACCGCCACGAGCGGCCGCGCCCCGGGCGTCGCGGGGGCGGGTGCGGTGGAGCCGGCGCCGGCGCCGGCGGGGGTGGCGGCAGGGTCCTCGGGAACGGGCACGCGACGATCGTGCCACTGTCGGGCGCGCCGCTCCCGCCGCGACGGATCTCACACCAGCCGCCCGGGCCGCGCGCCTTCCGGGCGGCGCCGGGCCGGGTGGTTACGGTGGGAGCATCATGGCCACCCGTCCCCAGCGCGCCGCCTCGGGCGCCACCGCCCGCGGCGGCTCCGGCGCGTCCGGGCGCACCCCGACGCGCGTCGCGCCGGTGCGCACGGCCAACCGCGCCCAGGCCACGGCCGCGCGGCCGGCCCGCACCACCAGCCGGGCCACGGGCACGAAGGCGCCGGCGCGGTCGCCCGCCAAGTCCTCCGCCAAGTCCTCGGCCAGGACCCCCGCGAGGTCGTCCGCCGGCGGGCGCGGTGGCGGCCGGTCCGCCGGGCGCGCGCCGGCGCGGGGTCGGACGCCGTCGTGGCCCGTGCGCGCGGTGCGTGGGCTGTGGCTGGGCGTGGCCCACGGCGTCGGCGGCGCCATCCGCACGATCTTCAGAGGAGCGAGAGACCTGGAACCCGAGCACCGTCGTGACGGCGTCGCCTTCTTCCTCGTCGCGCTGGCGATCGTCGTCGCCGCGCGCGAGTGGTGGGGGATCCCCGGCGTCTTCGGGACCGTCGTGCACGCCGTCGTCGCCGGGACCGTCGGGCTCGCCGGCGTCGCCGTCCCGGTGCTGCTGCTGTGGCTCGGCGTGCGGATCATGCGACACCCCGAGCGCCAGCAGGCCAACTCCCGCGTCGCCATCGGCACCACGCTCATCGTGATGAGCGTGTGCGCGCTGGTGGCGATCGCCGAGGGCCTGCCGAGCCCGCGCGACGGGTTCGCCCGGGTGCAGGACGCCGGCGGCATCGTCGGCTACCTCGTCGCCACCCCCGTAGTCACCGGCGTGACCGCGTGGGGGGCCGTGCCGCTGTTCCTGCTGCTGGGCTTCTTCGGGCTGCTGGTGGTCACCGCCACGCCGGTGCACCGCGTGCCGGACCGGCTGCGCGCCGGCTACGACCGCCTCACCGGCAACCACCGGCCCGAGCTCGACGCCGACGACGACACCCTGGAGCTCGCCGAGGGCGTCTCGCGCCACGACGGCAGCGAGGAGGCGCCGCGCAGACGACGCCGCAAGACCAAGGCCGAGAGGGAGGCGGAGCGCGCGGCGCTCGCGCGGCCCGACGGCGGGTTCTCCGGCGACGAGGCGTTCGAGACGGCCGCCGAGGTGGAGAAGCCGGCGGCGCCGGGCCGCTCCGGGCGCGCGCGCAAGGCGGCGTCCGCCCCGACGGAGGCGCTCGCCGGCCCGGTGCCGCCTCCGCCGCCGGCGGCCTCGGAGCTCGAGGGCGCCGACCCGGAGACCTCGCCCGCGGCGTCGTCGCGCGACCTCGCGCCGGTGCCGCCGCCCGCGCCGGCGGGCCGGCCCGTGCAGCCGATGCTCGAGGGCGACACCGTCTACCTCATGCCCGAGGAGGACCTGCTCGTCAAGGGCGCGCCGCACAAGACGCGCTCGGCCGCCAACGACCGCGTGGTCGAGGCGCTGACGGGGGTCTTCGAGCAGTTCGAGGTCGACGCCAAGGTCACCGGCTTCACCCGCGGCCCGACGGTCACGCGCTACGAGGTCGAGGTCGGCGCCAAGACCAAGGTCGAGAAGATCACGAACCTCTCGAACAACATCGCGTACGCGGTGGCCAGCGCCGACGTGCGCATCCTGTCGCCGATCCCCGGCAAGTCCGCCATCGGCATCGAGATCCCCAACACCGACCGCGAGACCGTGGTGCTGGGCGACGTGCTGCGCTCGTCCGCGGCGCGGCGCACCGAGCACCCCATGGTCGTCGGCATCGGCAAGGACGTCGAGGGCGGCTACGTGGTGGCCAACCTCGCCAAGATGCCGCACATCCTCGTCGCGGGCGCCACCGGTGCCGGAAAGTCGAGCTTCATCAACTCGATGATCGTCTCGGTCATGATGCGGGCCACGCCCGAGCAGGTCCGGATGATCCTGGTCGACCCCAAGCGTGTCGAGCTGACGATCTACGAGGGCATCCCGCACCTGATCACGCCGATCATCACCAACCCGAAGAAGGCCGCCGAGGCCCTCGACTGGGTGGTGCGGGAGATGGACGCCCGCTACGACGACCTGGCGGCGTTCGGGTTCAAGCACATCGACGACTTCAACGCCGCGGTGCGGGCCGGCAAGGTCAAGCCGCTGCCGGGCTCGGAGCGCAAGATCGCGCCGTACCCGTACCTGCTCGTGGTGGTCGACGAGCTCGCCGACCTCATGATGGTCGCCCCGCGCGACGTCGAGGCGTCCATCCAGCGCATCACCCAGCTCGCGCGTGCCGCCGGCATCCACCTGGTGCTGGCCACGCAGCGACCGTCGGTCGACGTCGTCACCGGTCTCATCAAGGCGAACGTGCCCTCGCGCCTGGCGTTCGCGACGTCGTCGCTCGCCGACTCCCGCGTCGTGCTCGACCAGCCGGGCGCGGAGAAGCTCATCGGCCAGGGTGACGCCCTGTTCCTGCCGATGGGCGCCGCCAAGCCGATGCGCGTGCAGGGCGCGTGGGTCAGCGAGTCCGAGGTGCACCAGGTCGTCGAGCACGTCAAGGAGCAGCTCAAGCCGGTCTACCGCGAGGACGTGACCGCGCCCGCGGCGGCGAAGAAGCAGATCGACGACGACATCGGCGACGACCTGGACCTGCTGCTGCAGGCCGCCGAGCTCGTGGTCACCACCCAGTTCGGGTCGACGTCGATGCTGCAGCGCAAGCTGCGCGTCGGCTTCGCCAAGGCCGGCCGCCTCATGGACCTGCTGGAGTCGCGCGAGATCGTGGGGCCCTCCGAGGGGTCCAAGGCCCGCGAGGTGCTGGTCCAGCCGGACGACCTGCCGTCGGCGCTCGCCCTCATCCGCGGCGAGACCCCGCCGGTCTACGACCAGGACGCGGCCGAGCCGGCGGACGGCGGCGCCGCCCACGACTACTCCGAGGGCGTCGACGGCCACCTGCCGCCCGTCGCGAAGGACTACCACGACGGGGCGGACGAGGCCGAGAGCTGGCGCTGACGGCGCCCTGTGGGGAGCCCTGTGGGGGCCCCTGGGGGGCCGTCAGGGGCGGGTCCGCGGGCGTCCCCGTCAGGAGCGCGGCACCACCACCGGCTCCGGCCCGGTCGGCACCGGGGGTGCTGTGCGCTCCGGGGCCTGCGGCCCGACGGCGTCGCGCACCCGCTGGTGGCGCGTGCGCAGCTCGTCGGCGTCGAGCGTGCCGCTCGCGCCGCCGGCCGCTGCGCCGGCGAGCACCCGCACCCGGTGGCCGGCCTCGCGGTCGACGGTCGTGGCGGCCCAGGCGACCCCCGCGACGCGCGGCGCCCGCGCGCCCCGCCACCGGACGTCGGCCACGAGCAGCACCCCGTCGGAGGTGGCGGCCGCGCAGCACGCGGCGTCCTGGTTCGACAGGTGGTTGCCCAGACCGTAGGCGACCCACATGCCGGCCCCGTCCGGACCGCCGGGCAGCCGCTCGATCGGCTGCGGCACGTGGGCGTGGTGCCCGATCACCAGGTCCACCTGGCCCGACGCTGCCAGCGCGGTGGCGACCTCGCGCTGCTGCGGCGTCGGCGCCGTCGCGTACTCCGTCCCGGCGTGCACGCTCACCACGACGACGTCGGCGCCGTCCTCGCGCGCGGTGCGCGCCGCGGCCACCAGCCCGTCGACGTCGAGCAGCCCCACCGCCCAGGGCGCACCGGCGGGCGGCGCCAGGCCGTTGAGGTGCTCCGTGGCCGACAGGTGCGCCACGTGCACGGTCCGGCCGTCGCGCACCACGTCGTAGCGCTGGGCGGCCGCGGCCTCCGCCGCGTCGCGCGCCGTGCCCGCGTGCCCGAGGTCGGCGGCGTCGAGCGCGTCCAGCGTGGCGACCACGCCGGGCAGGCCGCGGTCGAGCGCGTGGTTGGACGCGGTGGAGCAGCCGTCCCAGCCCTGCTCGGCCAGGTCGCGGACGATCTCGCCGGGCACGCCGAACAGGGGGTAGGAGGACGGCGCCTCGCCGGGCGGGACCACCGGCGTCTCCAGGTGGCACAGCGCGAGGTCGGCGCCCTGCACCCACGCGTCGGTGCCGGCGAGCAGGGGGGAGTAGTCGATCCCGCCCGCCGTGGTCGCCGAGTCGGTCACCGGGCGGTGGAGCAGCACGTCGCCCGCCGCGAGCACGGTCACGGCCTGCTCCGGCGCGGGTGGCGGCGGCGCCTGCCGCTGCGCCGCGACGGACGCCGGGACGGCGGCGACCGGCGCGGGCGGCTCCTGCGCCTCGCGCCACCGGCCGAGCGTCGCCCCGGCCCCCGCGCCCAGGCCGGCGCCCAGGCCCGCGGCGACGGCGAGCACGGCGGCAGCGCCGGCGGTCCGGCGACGGCGTCGGGCCGCCGCGGCCCGACGGCGCCGGCCGGCCACGGGGGTGGTCATGGCGCCACGGTAGGCGGACGCGGGGCCCGGGAGGGGCGCTCCGGGGGACGCGTCGGGCCCGCCGCCGTCCGGCGAGCGCGTTTTCACCCTCTAGGCTGGACACGTGGTCGACGCAGCCCCCTCCCCGTGGAACGCCGCGAACGCGGTCACGATCGCGCGCATCGCGCTCGTGCCCGTGTTCGCCTGGGCGCTCCTCGTCGACGGAGGGCAGACGGTGGGGTGGCGCCTGGTCGCCACGGCGGTCTTCGTGCTCGCTGCGGCGAGCGACCGCCTGGACGGGTACCTGGCGCGCAGCCGGGGTCTGGTGACCGACCTTGGCAAGCTGCTGGACCCCATCGCCGACAAGGCGCTCATCGGCACCGCGCTGGTGCTGCTGTGGTGGCCGCTCGGCGAGCTGCCCTGGTGGGTGCCCGTCGTGATCCTGGCCCGCGAGCTCGGCATCACCGCGATGCGCATGGCGGTGCTCAAGTACGCGGTCATGCCCGCCTCCCGCGGCGGCAAGCTCAAGACGGTGCTGCAGTCGGTCGCCGTCACCCTGTTCCTGCTGCCGCTCGAGCACCTGCCCGGGGTCGTCGCCGTCGTGGCCTGGGTGGTGCTGGCCGCCGCCGTCGCCGTCACCGTCGTCACCGGCGTCGAGTACGCCGTCCAGGGCTGGCGGCTGCGCCGCGAGGCGCGGCGCGCGGCCCGGCTGGCGTGAGCGCCGGGCGCGCCGGCGGCGCGGCAGAGTCCCGGGTCCTGGCCGCCGCGGCGGCGCGCGGGCTCACCGTGGGCGTCGCGGAGTCGCTCACCGGCGGTCTGGTGGCCGCCGCGCTGGTCGGCGTGCCGGGCGCGTCGGCGGTGCTGCGCGGCGGCGTCGTCGCGTACGCGACGGACCTCAAGGCGGCGCTGCTGGGCGTGGACGCCGACCTGCTCGCCGCGCGCGGCGCCGTGGACCCGGACGTCGCCGCCCAGATGGCGCTCGGGATACGCCGGGCGACCGGTGCCGACGTCGGCCTCGCCACCACCGGGGTCGCCGGCCCGGACCCGCAGGACGGCCACCCTCCCGGGCTCGTCTACGTCGCCGTGGCGGCGCCGCGCCCGGCCGCCGGCGCCGGGGTGGAGGTCGTCACGCGCCGCCTCGACCTGACGGGGGATCGCCCCGCGGTCCGCGCAGGCGCGGTGGCGGCGGTGCTGGCGCTCGCGGTGGAAATGCTGTGACGGGGGCGTGCGTGCGCTGGCGTGCGCCTGCGCCCCGTGGGAGGTTCGAGGCATGGGCCACGGTGGGGGTCGTCACTGCCGGGGCCTGGCGGGAACAAGCGTTCGCACGCGGGCGTTCAGATGGACGTGATGACCACCAGGCCTACGGGACGACCCGAGGCGCGTCAGGGCCGACAGGACGCGGCGCGCGCAGGGTACGGTAGGGCAACCCCCGATCGCGGGGGACGGATGACAGGACGGACGAGGCCGGCGACGGCGCACGATGTCCGGCCCGCGGGGTCGGACGCAGGAAGGGGGCGCGAGATGGTCGTTCTTCGACGCGAGATCGGCGACGTGCTGCGCGACGCGCGGCAGCGCCAGGGGCGCACCCTGCGTGAGGTCTCCTCGGCCGCCCGGGTCTCGCTGGGCTACCTCAGCGAGGTCGAGCGGGGCCAGAAGGAGGCCTCCTCGGAGCTGCTCGCCTCGATCTGCGAGGCGCTGGACGTGCCGATGTCGCTGGTGCTGCGCGAGGTCAGCGACCGCATCGCGGTCGCCGAGGGTCTCGCCATCCCCGACACGATCCCGGCGGACTTCGTCGCCGGGCTCCTGGCCCGCGGCGGCGACGCCCGGCCCTGGCCGGGTCGCGGCGTGACGACGGAGGACGCGGAGCTGCAGCCGGTCGGCTGACGCGCACTGCGCCGACACGGACCTGGCGACGGGCGTCCCACCTGCGGGTGGGGCGCCCGTCGCCGTTGCGGCGTCAGGCGGCCGGCGGGGCCTGGCACACGGGGCACCAGTAGATCGCGCGCTCCGCGCCGTCGGGGCGCTGGCCGGGCCCGGCGGTGCTGCCGAGCGCGATCGGCGTGCGGCACCGTCGGCACGGCTTGTGGTGGCGGCCGTGCACGGCCGGCTCGACGGCGCCGAGGCCCGACCGGCGGCCCACGAGCACGGACCGGCCGATGAGGCGCCGCGCGGTCAGCAGCAGCGCCCGGCGCTCGTCCTCGGGCAGGTCGCCCGCCGGCAGCCACGGCCACAGGCGTCGCGCGAACAGCGACTCCGCCGTCCAGATGGTGCCGAGCCCGGCCACCGCGCGCTGGTCGAGCAGGGCTGCGCACAGCGGCCGGCGAGGGTCGGCGGTGAGCCGCGCCGCGGCCTCGTCGATCCGGTCGGGGAAGTCGTCGGCCAGGACGTCCGGGCCCAGGTGGCCCAGCAGGCGCGGCTCGTCCCGCGTGCGCAGCACGTCGAGCATGCCGAGGTGCCAGCCCAGGCAGGTCCACTGCTCGGTGGCCAGCACCGCCCGCACCGCGGCGGACCGCCCGGCCGCCGCGGGGGTGCCCGTGCGGTGCACGCGCCAGTACCCCTCCATGCGCTGGTGGGCGTGGACCGTCCGGCCGTCGTCGAACCGCAGGAGCAGGTGCTTGCCGTACGCCACGCCCTCGCGCAGCGACGCGCCGACCAGGTCGACGCCCGCCGCCGACGGCCAGCGCAGCTCGGCGCGCACCAGCGGCACCCCGCGCAGCGCGGCGTCCAGCCGCTCGGCGGTCAGGCGCAGGACGTCTCCCTCGGGCACTCCGGCAGCCTAGGCGCTTGCGCCCGGCGAGGGGTGGCGGGCGGCCCGACCGCCCAGCCGGCGCCGCTCGGCGCCCCTCCTCCGGCGCTCCTCGACGCCCCTCCGGCGCCAGGTCCTGGCGGGGCCCGCTCGCCGGTTCCGGGCCGGGTCCGGGCCGTGTCCTGCCCGCGTCCTGCCCGCGTCCGTGCTGGGTTCCGCCCGGTCCCGCCTGCGGTGCTGGCCGGCCCTGCACAGGATCTCCCGAGAACCCGACCGAGCGCCGCCGGCGCCGGACGCTCGTGCGCGGCGCGGTGCCCCTAGGGTCGAGCCGTGGCCGAGAACCTGACCTCGCAGATCGCCGACTGGGCGGTGAGCCTGATGGAGGCCCTGGGCGCGCCCGGGGCGGGCATCGCCGTGGCGCTCGAGAACATCTTCCCGCCGCTGCCGAGCGAGGTGATCCTGCCGCTGGCCGGGTTCACGGCCTCCCAGGGCAGCCTGCAGCTGGTGCCCGTGCTCGTCTGGACCACCGTCGGGTCGGTGGTCGGGGCGCTGGCGCTGTACACGCTCGGCGCCGTGCTCGGCCGCGACCGGCTGCGCCGCCTGGTGGCGAAGGTGCGCTTCATCCCGCTGGAGGACGTGGACAAGGCCGAGGCGTGGTTCGCCCGGCACGGCGACAAGGCGGTGCTGATCGGCCGGCTGGTGCCGATCGTGCGGTCGCTGGTGTCCATCCCGGCCGGCGTGGAGCGCATGCGCCTGGGCCGGTTCGTGCTGCTGACCCTGGTCGGCAGCGGCATCTGGAACACCGTGCTGGTGGGCGCCGGGTACCTGCTGGGCGACCAGTGGCACCGGATCGAGTCCTGGGTCGGCACGTTCCAGACCGTCGTGATCGTCGTCGTGGTCGCCGCCCTGGCCTGGTGGGTGGTCAGCCTCGTGCGCCGCGCCCGCCGCCGTAGGCGCGACCAGGCTGCCACCCCCGCCGACGCAGCGCCCGCCGCCGCCCGCCGGCCCGACGTCAGCCGGCCCGACGTCAGCCGGCGGGCCGCAGACCCCGGGGCGTGACCGCGAACCCGGCCCCGAGCAGCGCGGCGGCGGCCGGCGTCCGGTCCCGCGCGGCCGCGAGGGCCGGGACGCCGTCCACCCGCTGCACGGTGACGCGGCCGAGCCGGCCCGCCCGGGCGGCCGCGGCCAGCGCAGCCGCCCCCGCGGCGAGCCGCGCAGGGTCGCCGCCGTCGCCGCGGCCGAACGACAGCACGGTGCGGCCGCCGCGCTCGACGAACAGGGCCAGCTCGCCGTCCACGAGCACCACCACCGCGCCGGCCTTGCGCCCCGGGCGGTGCGCCGGGGCGCCGTCGCCGTCCGCGCCGTCGGCCCCGCCGACCCCGGAGGTGCGCGGCCACGCGAGCGCCGCGCCGTAGGGGTTGGCGGGGTCGGTGGCCGCGAGCAGCACCGCGCCCGGCTCGCCGCGCCGCGTGGTCCCGAGGCTCGCGCCGGCGTCGTCGACCAGCGCCTCGAGCGCCCGGGAGCGGTCGGCGGCGTCGGTGCGCAGCTGGTCGACGGCGCCGGGGACCGCGAACTGCGACCCGCCCAGCCCCTCGACGAAGTAGCCGCGGCGCACCGCGCCGCGCTCCTCCAGCTCGCGCAGCACCCGGTAGACAGCGCGGAACTCGGGCGTCACGCCCTCCGACGGCGCCACCGCACGGGTGAGCACGCCGTGCCGGTCCAGCAGCACCTGGGTCAGGGCGTGCGCCCGCACCGTCGGGTCCTGCTCCACGGCCGGCAGCGCCGACCACCGGCCGCCCCCGGTGCGCGGGGTGGCGGCGGCCGCCGTCGGGCGCACCAGCCCGAACCGGGACGGGCGTACCGGCCGGGCCCGGCCCGGGGCGGCCGGGGCGCGGTGCGCGCCGCCGCCCTGACGGCCGGAGCCGCCGAGGGCCTCGCGCAGCGGGCCGAGCCGGTCGTTGGTCACCCAGCCGGCCCAGACCAGGTCCCACAGCACGTCGAGCGTCGCGGCCTGCGAGGCCCCGGCCACCTCGGCGAGCCGGGGCAGGAAGTAGCCGCCCGAGCCCGTGAGCAGGTCGAGCACGGCGCGGTGCAGGTCGGTGTCGAGCGGGCCGCCGTCCTCGACGGGGTCGGGGCGCTTGAGCGTCAGCGGAGCGCCGTCGGCCAGGTGCAGGCTGACCATGCCGTCGCCGCCACCCGAGCCGGGCAGCCGCCCGTGGCCGCACCACAGGACCTCGCCCGCCGTGGTCAGCTCGTCCAGCAGGGCGGGGGAGTAGTCGGTGACACGGGCGGGCAGCACCAGCGTCTCGAGGGCCGACGCGGGCACTGCCGCGCCCGCGAGCTGCTCGACGGCGCGCAGCAGGCCGTCCGCGCCGCGCAGCGTGCCGCCCGCCGAGCCGGTCCCGCCCACGCGCACGCCCACGCCGTGCCAGCGCGGCAGGAACACTCCGAGCGTCTCGGGCTCCACGGGCTCGACCTCGGCGCGCAGCGCCGCGAGCGACCGGCGGCGCAGCGTGCGCAGCACCTCGGGGTCGCACCACTCGTCGCCGGTCCCGCCGAGCGACGACGGGCGCAGCGCCCCGCGCACCAGCGCTCCGAGCGCCTCGAGCCGGGCGAGGGCCTGCTGCACGACGGCGATGCCCAGCCCGAACCGGCGTGCGACGTCGGCCGCGGGGAACGGCCCGTGCGTGCGGGCATGTCGCCGCACGAGGTCGCCCAGCGGGTCGGCGGCCGGCTCGGTGAACGTCTCGGGCACGCCGACCGGCAGCGCCACGCCGAGCGCGTCGCGCAGCCGGCCGGCGTCCTCGACGACCGCCCACTGCTCCGGGTCGGTCGCCTGGGGTCCGCCGACCCGCACGCGGATGACGCGGCGCGCGGCCTCCAGGTCGGTGAGCCAGCCGGCGACGTCGTCCCGCGCGCCCTCGCGCGTGCGCGCCTGCAGCGCCGCGAGCGGGTGGGGGCCGGTGCGACGCAGCACGTCCCACAGCCCCTCGGCGTCCTTGGCCTGCCGCGTCTCGGCGTGCGCCTGCAGCTCCGCCTCGGTGCGCTCCACCGCCTCCGGGTCCAGCAGGTCGGCCAGCGGGGTGGCGCCCTGCTCGCCCAGCAGCTCGGCCAGCAGGTCCGGGTCGAGCGACAGCGCCGCGGCCCGGCGCTCGGCCAGGGGCGCGTCGCCGTCGTAGAGGAACTGCGCGGTGTAGCCGAACAGCAGGGCCTGGGCGAACGGGGACGGCGAGGAGGTCGTCACCTCGACGAGGCGGACCCGCCCGGCCGCCACGTCGGCCATCAGGCCGGACAGCGCCGCGACGTCGAAGTCGTCCTGGAGGCACTCGCGCGCCGCCTCGAGGGTGATCGGGAAGTCCGGGAACTGCGCCGCGACCTGCAGCAGCTGGGCCGCGCGCTGGCGCTGCTGCCACAGCGGCTGGCGCCGGTCGGGCCGGCGGCGCGGCAGGAGCAGCGCCCGGGCCGCCGCCTCGCGGAAGCGCGCGGCGAACAGCACCGAGGAGCCGAGCTCGTCGCGCACCGCGCCGAGCACCTCGTCCGGCTCGAGCAGCAGGTCCTCGGCGGTGACCGACGGCGCGTCCGCGGCCCGGCCGTCGCCGTCGACGCCGCCGTCCCCGCCGCGGGCCGGCAGCCGGCCGTCCCAGCCGGCGTCCCACCCCCCGGGGTCGGGCAGCCGCAGCACGATGCCGTCGTCGGCGTGCATCGCCGCGACGTCGAGCCCGTACCGCTCCCGCAGCCGGGCGGCGACGACCAGCGCCCACGGGGCGTGCACCGGGGCGCCGAACGGCGAGTGGATCACCACGCGCCAGTCGCCCAGCTCGTCGCGGAACCGCTCGACGACGATGGTGCGGTCGTCGGGCACGCGGCCCGTCGCCTCGCGCTGCTCGCGCAGGTAGGCCGTGAGGTTGTCCGCCGCCCAGTCGTCCAGGCCCTCCTCGCGCAGCCGCGCGCGGGCGCCCGCGGGGTCCTGGGCGAGCTGCGCGTCCGTGGTGCGCACGAACTCGCCGACGGCGCGACCGAGCTCGACGGGCCGGCCGGGCGAGTCGCCCTTCCAGAACGGCAGCCGCCCGGGCAGGCCCGGTGCGGGGGAGACGAGCACCCGGTCCGGGGTGATCTCCTCGATCCGCCAGGTGGAGGAGCCGAGGGTGAACGTGTCGCCCACCCGGGACTCGTAGACCATCTCCTCGTCGAGCTCGCCGACGCGCTTGCCGCCGCGCTGTCCCTCGCCGTCGGCGCCCACGAGGTAGACACCGTACAGGCCGCGGTCGGGGATGGTGCCGCCGCTGGTGGCGGCCAGGCGCAGCGCACCGGGCCGGGCGGACAGCCGGCCGGTGGCGCGGTACCACACGATGCGGGCGCGCAGCTCGCCGAAGTCCTCGCTGGGGTAGCGCCCGGCCAGCATGTCGAGGACCGCCCGCCACGTGGCGTCGCCGAGCCCCGCGTACGGGTGCGCGCGGCGGAACAGGGCCAGCAGCTCGTCGGCGTCCCAGTCGTCGGTGGCGAGCGCCGCGACGACCTGCTGGGCCAGCACGTCCAGCGGGTTGGTCGGCACGTGCAGCGACTCGATCTGCCCCTCGCGCATGCGCCGGGTCACCACGGTGGCCGGCACGAGGTCGCCGCGGAACGTGGGGAACACGACGCCGTGCGAGACGGCACCCACCTGGTGGCCGGCCCGCCCGATGCGCTGCAGACCGCTCGCGACCGACGGGGGAGCGCCCACCTGGACGACGAGGTCGACCGCGCCCATGTCGATGCCCAGCTCCAGGGAGCTGGTCGCCACGACGGCGGGCAGGCGCCCCTCCTTGAGCTCGGTCTCGGTGCGGGTGCGCTGGGCGCGGCTCATCGACCCGTGGTGGGCGCGGGCCAGCACGAGGGTGCTGTCGGCGGGGGAGCCGTCCGTGGTGACGTCGGTCGGCGACCCGGTGCCGGCGGGGCCTGGGGCGCCGTCGGCCCCGGGGACGACGTCAGCACCGCGGGCGCTCGCGGGCACCGGGAGCGCCGTGGGGAGGGCCGCGGCGGTGCCCGACTGGCCCGGCGCGTGCGCGGCCCACACCCCGCCCGGGTCGTCGACCGCGAGGCCGAGCCGCTGCGCCCACGTCTCGTTCATCCGCGCGGTGAGCCGCTCGGCGCTGCGGCGGGAGTTGGCGAAGACGAGGGTGGAGCGGTGCGCCGCGACGAGGTCGACCACGCGCTCCTCGACGTGCGGCCAGACCGACGCGCGGCGCAGCGGGGACGTCGCGTCGCCGGTGAGGTCGGGCACGCCCGGCACGCCGGCCGGGTCGGACGCGCCGCCGCCGTCGTCGGGGCCGCTGCGCGCGACGGCGGCGTCGAGGTCGGCGAGGTCGGGGACGGGCACGACGACGTCGATGTCCCAGCGCTTCTCGGCCGGCGGCTGCACGACGACGACCTCCCGGCCCCCGTCGGCCGCGCTGCGGTGGCCGCCCAGGAAGGACGCGACCGCCTCGACGGGGCGGACCGTCGCCGAGAGCCCGACGCGCTGGGCGGGCCGGTCCAGCAGGGCGTCGAGCCGCTCGAGCGTCAGGGCCAGGTGCGCGCCGCGCTTGGTGCCGGCCACGGCGTGGATCTCGTCGACGATCACGGTCTCGACCCCGAGCAGGCCGGCGCGCGCCTGCGAGGTCAGCACCAGGAAGAGCGACTCGGGGGTGGTGACCAGCACGTCCGGCGGGCGCGTGGCGAAGGACCGGCGCTCGGCGGTCGGGGTGTCGCCCGTGCGCATGCCGACGGTGATCTCGGGCGTCTCGAGCCCGAGGCGGGCGGCGGCCTGCCGGATCCCCGTGAGCGGGGAGCGCAGATTGCGCTGCACGTCGGCGGCCAGCGCCTTGAGCGGGGAGACGTACAGCACCCGGCACCGGCGCGAGCGGTCCTCCGGCACGGGCTCGTGGTGCAGCCGGTCGATCGCCCAGAGGAAGGCGGCCAGCGTCTTGCCCGAGCCGGTCGGCGCCACGACCAGGGCGTGCCGGTCCGCGGCGACGGCGTCCCACGCGCCGGCCTGGGCCGCCGTCGGGCCCTCGAACGCGCCGCGGAACCACTCGCGCGTGGCGGGGCCGAACCGGGCGAGCGGGTCGGGCGCGTCGGGCGTGTCGGGCGTGGTCACCCGGTCATTCTGCCGCCGGCCACCGACAGGCGCGGGGTGGGCGCCGCCGGGCCGCCTTGACCGTCGTGCGAGGCTGGGGGCGTGCGCGAGCGGGAGTTCTGGCAGCTGGTCGACGAGGTCTTCGGGCCGGCGTACGGGCGCTCGCTCGTGCGTGAGCAGGTGCTGCCCCGGCTCGGCGACCGCACCCCCGTGCAGGCGCTCGAGGCGGGCCTGCAGCCCCGCGACGTCTGGCACGCGCTGTGCGACGCCCTCGACGTGCCGGACGCCGAGCGCTGGGGCCGGGGGATCGAGCGGCAGGCGCCGCCGCCCAGCCGCTGACCGCCGCCGCGTCCGGCGGCGGGCCCCGTGCCGACCCCCTGCCGCCCCTGGCCCCCGTCGACGCGGTGGCCACGTGCCGACCTCGCCGGGTCCACGTCGCATCCCCGTCGCAGGCCCGCAGTGCGCGCGTGGCGCCACCGGTGTCCGGCACGACACACCTGGCAGACCCCTGTCGATCGAACAGATGTTCGGCTAGAGTGGTGCACAGGCACGGGTTCTGGAACCTCGTCGACAGGCGGGGGCCGGAGCAGGCGCTCGTGTCGGTGGCTGCGCGTACGGTCCTGAACCGATGAGCTCGCAGACACAGAAGCCGGCGCGGACCCGCCGCGCCCCGAACGCAAAGGTGAGTGACATGCCCGCACCGGCAGACCGCGACAAGGCCCTCGAGGCCGCGCTCGCCCAGATCGACCGCAGCTTCGGCAAGGGCTCGGTCATGCGGCTCGGCGACGAGACCCGCGCCCCCGTCGAGGTGATCCCCACCGGGTCCATCGCGCTCGACGTCGCCCTCGGCATCGGCGGCCTGCCCCGCGGCCGCATCATCGAGGTCTACGGCCCCGAGTCCTCCGGCAAGACGACGGTCGCCCTGCACGCGGTCGCCAGCGCGCAGCGCGCCGGCGGCATCGCGGCGTTCATCGACGCCGAGCACGCGCTCGACCCGGAGTACGCCAAGAAGCTCGGGGTGGACACCGACGCGCTGCTGGTCTCCCAGCCGGACACCGGCGAGCAGGCGCTCGAGATCGCGGACATGCTGATCCGCTCGGGCGCGCTCGACATCATCGTCATCGACTCGGTCGCGGCCCTGGTGCCCAAGGCCGAGATCGAGGGCGAGATGGGCGACAGCCACGTGGGCCTCCAGGCTCGCCTCATGTCCCAGGCGCTGCGCAAGATCACCGGCGCGCTCAACGCCTCGGGCACCACCGCGATCTTCATCAACCAGCTGCGCGAGAAGATCGGCGTCTTCTTCGGCTCGCCGGAGACGACGACGGGTGGCAAGGCGCTGAAGTTCTACGCCTCGGTGCGCATGGACATCCGCCGCATCGAGACCCTCAAGGAGGGCACCGACGCGGTCGGCAACCGCACCCGCGTCAAGGTCGTCAAGAACAAGATGGCCCCGCCGTTCAAGCAGGCGGAGTTCGACATCCTCTACGGCGTCGGCATCTCCCGCGAGGGCGGCCTCATCGACATGGGCGTGGAGCACGGCCTGGTCCGCAAGTCCGGATCGTGGTTCACCTACGAGGGCGACCAGCTGGGCCAGGGCAAGGAGAACGCCCGCAAGTTCCTGCGCGACAACCCCGACCTCGCCAACGAGATCGAGAAGCGCATCAAGGAGAAGCTCGGCGTCGGCGCGCGGGTCGACGCGCCCGCCGACGAGGTCGCGGCCGGCGCCCCGGCGCCCGCCGACGCTGCGGCCGCGCCCGTGCCGGTCGGCGCTGGTGCCGGCAAGGGCAAGAAGGCGCCGTTCTGACGGACGGGCGCGACATGACGGACGAGCCTTTCGGGCCGGACGAGCAGGACGACCGGGGCGGTCGCGGCGTGGGGAAGCGTCGCGGCCGCCCCGGTCGTCGTGGCGACGACGAGCGCGGGCACCGCGCTCCGCGCGCGCCGCGGCGCACGGTCGCCGAGAAGCTGGAGGCCGGCGAGATCAGCGCTGACGAGGCGGCGGAGCTTGCCCGCGAGACGGTGCTGCGGATCCTCACCGCGGCGCCCAAGAGCCGCCACGAGCTCGAGCAGTCGCTCGCGCGCAAGGGGTACCCCGAGCAGGTCGTCGGACCGTTGCTGGACCGGTTCGACGAGGTCGGCCTCGTGGACGACACGGGCTACGCGCACCTCATCGTGCGCACGCGCCACGCCGAGCGGGGCCTCGCGCGCCGGGCCATCGCCGTCGAGCTGCGCCGGCGCGGCATCGACGACGACACCGCCGCTGAGGCGCTCGAGCAGGTGGAGCCGGAGGACGAGCGCGTCACGGCGGAGGCGCTCGCCCGCCGGCTCGTCGCACGCACCCGCGGGCTGGACCGCGACGTGCGCGTGCGCCGCGCCGCGGCCGCGCTCGCCCGCAAGGGCTACGGCGCGGGCGTCGCGTTCGCCGCGGTGCGCGAGGCGCTGGCGGCCGAGGGCGAGGACACCGAGGACCTCGCCGACCTGGAGTGATCGGCTCGATCGCCGTGCCCGGTCCCGCGCCGGCCGGTGAGCGGGGCTGCGGACGTCCGAGGGCCTCCGACCGGCGTGCGGTCGGAGGCCCTCGGCGCGCTGCCCGCCGGGCCGGTCAGGTCTGAGGGATCCCGCCGCCGGCGCGCATCGCGATGCTGGGGCCGATGCCCGGGCCCTCGTCCGTGCGGCCGGAGGTGCGGCTCGACAGGCGCCGCGCCAGGCGGTGTGCCACCCACGACAGCAGGGCGTTGAGCAGGATGAACAGCACCGCGGCGACGAACAGCGTCTGCAGCGGGTTGCCGGATCCCGACTGCAGCACCTGGGCGGAGCGCAGCAGCTCGCCGTAGGCGATGAGCTGGCCGAGCGCCGAGTCCTTGAGCACGACGACGAGCTGGGAGACCACCGCGGGCAGCATGGCGATGAGCGCCTGGGGGAGCTGCACCGAGCGCAGCGTCTGACCGCGGGTCAGCCCGATCGACAGGCCCGCCTCGCCCTGGCCCCGGGGCAGGTTGTTGACGCCCGAGCGGACCAGCTCGGCGATGACCGACCCGTTGTAGAGGATCAGCGCCACCACCACGGCGGTGAACGCCGGCTCGGCCACGACCTCGCGGAAGAAGAAACCGAACAGGGCGTTGAAGAAGATCATCATCATCAGCACCGGGACGGCGCGGAAGAACTCCACGGCGACCGAGGAGACCCACCGAACGGCGCGCAGGTGCGACAGCCTGCCCATGCCGAAGACGATGCCGAAGACCACCGCCCCGACGGTGGCGAAGGCTGCCGCCCGCAGCGTGTTGACGAGGCCGGGCACGTAGTACGACTGCCAGGCGCGCGCGTCGAGCGCGGGCTGCCACAGGTCGGCCGAGAACTGACCCTTGGTGTTCAGCACGACGAGCATCCAGGCCAGGACGCCGAGCACCACCACGACACCGACGACGTTGCCGACGGTCTGACGCCGGCGGCCGCGCGGGCCCGGCGCGTCGAAGAGGACCGAGGAGCTCATCGCTTCACCGCCAGACGGTTGGACATCCAGGTGGTCAGCAGGCCGATCGGGATCACGAGGATCACGTAGCCGATCGCGAAGGTCAGGAAGATCTCCCAGATGTAGTTCGGCTGGAACTCGATCATCGTCTTCATGACGCTCGAGGTCTCCCACGTGACCGACGCCGCGGCCGCGACCGTCGAGTTCTTCAGCAGGGCGATGAGGGTGTTGCCGAGCGGGGCGATCGCACCGCGGAAGGCCTGCGGCAGGATCACCAGGCGCGCGGCCGACAGGAACGGCAGGCCGATCGCGCGCGCCGCCTCGGCCTGGCCCACGGGGACGGTGTTGACGCCGGCGCGGATCGCCTCGCAGACGAACGACGCGTGGTAGAAGCCCAGGCCCACCACCCCGAACCAGAAGAAGTTCCAGGTGAAGTTCGTCGAGAGGCTGAGGCCGAGCTGGGTCCACGCCCCGAGCACGAGGAACGTCATGATGACCGTCAGCGGCGTGTTGCGCACGATGTTGACATAGGCGCCGCCCGCCCACGCGAGCGAGGGCAGCGGGGAGATGCGCATCACGGCCAGGACGGTGCCGACCACGAGCGCGAGCAGTGCGCCGAAGAAGGTCAGCTGGATGTTCGTCCAGAAGGCGCCGAGCACGTCGTACTGGACGAGCAGCGCCGTGAATCCGGACAGGTAGTCGTCGTCCACCGGTCACCTTTCGACGGGGTGGAGGGGGGCGGGCTGGAGGGGACGCAGGCCGCGGCGGGACGCCCGCTGGGGCGGCCCGCCGCGGTGCGACGTCAGGCGCAGGCGTCCTGCGACGGCGGGTTCATCTCCGCGTTGGGGGTGTAGCCGGTGCCCTCGGTGTTCTTGGACACGGCCTCCTCCCAGGAGCCGTCCTCGATCATCGCGGCGATGGCCTCGTTGATGGCCTCGCACCGGTCGGAGTCCTTCGGGATGCCGACGCCGTAGCGCTCCTCCGAGAACGGGTTGCCCACGACCTTGAGCTTGCCCTGGTTGGCCGGCGTGGCCGCGAGGCCGGCCAGGATGATGTCGTCGGTCGTGACGGCGTCGACCTGGCCGCCGGTGAGGGCGGTGACGCACTCGGAGTAGCCCGGCCGCTCGACCAGGTTGACGCCCTCGGCGTACTCGTCCTTGATCCGCTGGGCGGACGTCGAACCCGTGACGGAGCACAGGTTCTTGCCGTTGAGCGACTCCGGCCCCGTGATGTCGGTGTTGTCGGCCGCGACGAGCAGGTCCTGGCCGGCGACGAAGTACGGCCCGGCGAAGTTGACGACCTGCTTGCGCTCGTCGGTGATGGAGTAGGTCGCGAAGATCATGTCGACCTGGCCCGTCTGCAGCATCTGCTCGCGCTGGGCCGACGGCGACTCGACGAACTCGATCTGGTCGGCCGAGTAGCCGAGCTTCTCGGCGACGTAGGTGGCCACGTCGACGTCGAAGCCCGTGTACTGGTCGCCGTCCTGGTAGCCCAGGCCCGGCTGGTCGAACTTGATGCCGATGCGGATGGTGTCGCCGCCGGCCGAGCCCGACGCCGAGGCGTCGCCGCCGCCGGAGCCGCCGACCTCGGCGCCGGAACAGGCGGACAGGGTCAGAGCGGCCGTGGCCGCGAGGGCCAGCAGGCCCGTGGTGCGCTTTCGCATGATGGGTCCCCTTCGAGCTGTCATGGTGCGGGAAAACAGGTGGGGCAGGGTCGGGGGACCCCGCCGTCGCGGGCGCTGCCCGAGGTCAGTGGACGAGGATCTTCGACAGGAAGTCCTTCGCGCGGTCGCTGCGCGGCGCGGTGAAGAACGTGTCGGGGTCGGCCTCCTCGACGATCTGGCCGTCGGCCATGAAGACGACGCGGTCCGCGGCCTTGCGGGCGAAGCCCATCTCGTGGGTGACCACGATCATCGTCATGCCCTCGCGGGCGAGGGCCACCATCGCGTCGAGCACCTCGTTGACCATCTCCGGGTCGAGGGCGGAGGTCGGCTCGTCGAACAGCATGACCTTCGGGTGCATCGCCAGGGCGCGCGCGATCGCGACGCGCTGCTGCTGGCCGCCCGAGAGCTGCGCCGGCATCTTGCGGGCCTGGTTCTTCACGCCCACCCGGTCGAGCAGGTCGAGCGCCTCCTGCTCGGCCGCCGCCTTCGCCGTGCCGCGGACCTTGCGCGGGCCGAGCGTGACGTTGTCGAGCACGGTCTTGTGCGCGAAGAGGTTGAACGACTGGAAGACCATGCCGACCTCGGCGCGCAGCCGGGCCAGCTCCTTGCCCTCGGCGGGCAGCGGCTTGCCGTCGACCCGGATCTCGCCGGCGTCGATCGTCTCCAGGCGGTTGATGGCGCGGCAGAGCGTCGACTTGCCCGAGCCCGACGGGCCGATGACGACCAGCACCTCGCCCTTGCGCACCGTCAGGTCGATGTCGCGCAGCACGTGCAGGTCGCCGAAGTGCTTGTTGACGCCCTTGAGCTCCACGAGGGCGGGCGCGCCGGTTTCCATACGTTCAACCTCATCAGTCGGTGATCGGCCGCGGGCCATGATGCCCTCATCATGTTTCGCGAAAGGGCACCTGGCGTGACGCGGTTGGCATCGTTCCGGTAACGATATGCCCTGGGTCACAGCCACAGGCGCCGGCCCTCGGCCGTCCGTACCGCTGAGCCCGGGAACGTACCCTAGGAACGATGTCCACGCCCACCGCATCCCAGCCCCTGACGTACGTCGTGCGCACCCTCGGGTGCCAGATGAACGTGCACGACTCCGAGCACATGGCCGGTCTGCTCGAGCAGGCCGGCTATGTCCGCGCCACCAAGGAGGACGAGGCGGCGAGCCGCGCCGACGTCGTGGTCATCAACACCTGCGCCGTGCGCGAGAACGCCGCCACACGGCTGTACGGCAACCTCGGCCAGCTCGCCTCGATCAAGGCCGAGCGGCCCGGCATGCAGATCGCCGTCGGCGGCTGCCTCGCGCAGAAGGACCGCGGCGAGATCGTCGGCAAGGCGCCCTGGGTCGACGTCGTGTTCGGCACCCACAACCTCGACGCGCTGCCCGTGCTGCTGGAGCGGGCGCGGCACAACGCCGAGGCGCAGGTGGAGATCGCGGAGTCGCTGCAGGTGTTCCCGTCGACGCTGCCGACCCGGCGCGAGAGCGTCTACGCCGGGTGGGTGTCCATCTCGGTGGGCTGCAACAACACCTGCACGTTCTGCATCGTGCCGCACCTGCGCGGCAAGGAGCGCGACCGGCGACCCGGGGAGATCCTCGCCGAGGTCGAGGCGCTCGTCGCCGCCGGCGCCGTCGAGGTGACCCTGCTGGGGCAGAACGTCAACAGCTACGGCGTCGAGTTCGGCGACCGCGGCGCGTTCGCCAAGCTGCTGCGCGCGTGCGGGCGGATCGAGGGCCTGGAGCGGGTGCGCTTCACCAGCCCGCACCCCGCGGCGTTCACCGACGACGTGATCGCGGCGATGGCCGAGACGCCGAACGTCATGCCCCAGCTGCACATGCCGCTGCAGTCGGGCTCGGACCGCGTCCTGCGCGCGATGCGCCGCTCGTACCGGTCGGCCAAGTTCCTCGGCATCCTCGAGCGGGTGCGCGAGGCGATCCCCGACGCCGCGATCACCACCGACATCATCGTGGGCTTCCCGGGCGAGACCGAGGAGGACTTCCTCGAGACGATGCGCGTGGTCGAGGCCTCGCGGTTCAGCTCGGCGTTCATGTTCCAGTACTCGCCGCGCCCCGGCACGCCCGCCGCGACCATGGAGGGCCAGCTGCCCAAGGAGGTCGTCCAGGAGCGGTTCGAGCGCCTGCTGGCCCTCCAGGAGCGCATCTCCGCGGAGGAGGCGCACGCGCAGGTCGGCCGCACCGTCGAGGTGCTCGTGGCCGAGGGCTCCGGCAAGAAGGACGACGAGACGCGCCGCCTGTCGGGCCGTGCGCCCGACAACCGCCTGGTGCACTTCGCCCTGCCCGCCGGCACGCTGCCGCACGGGGTCGCCGAGGCGCCCGAGTCGCTGGCCGACCCGCGCCTCGGCCCGGCCGCCGACCTCGACCCCCGTCTGCCCCGGCCGGGCGACATGGTGACGGTCGAGGTCACGCACGCCGCGCCGCACCACCTTCTGGCCGACTCGGCGCTCGGCGGCGGCACGTTCCGCGTGCGCCGTACGCGGTCGGGCGACGCGTGGGCGGCGCGGGAGGTGGCGCGCCTCGGTGGCGGCGAGGACGAGCACGGCCACGGCCACGGCGCGGCGCCGTCCGGCCCTGTCGTGCTCGGCATGCCCTCGCTGCGGCGCTGACCCGGCGCACGACCGGACACGACGCGGCCCGCACCCCTCGGGGTGCGGGCCGCGTCGTGTGCGGGGGATCACTCCCCGGCGTCGTCGAGGTCGTCCAGGTCGGGCCCGTCGAGCCCGGCGCCGGGCGTCAGGGCCGCCACGGTCGCGAAGAACTGGCTGGCGGTCACCAGCCCGCACGAGACGGTCGCGGCGAGCTGGTCGTCGGTCGCGCCGTGCTCGAAGTCCACCGAGACCTCGGCGTACAGCGCCATGCCGCCGCCCTCCTCGCGCGCGTAGACCTTGGGCCAGATGCGCTCGCGGTTCCAGTCGTTGGCGGCCTGCAGCACGGCCAGCCGCGCGCTCGGGGGGACGAGGCCCGCCCAGCGGCCGCGGACCTGGAGGATCTCGCGGTGGTCGCCGAGGAGCAGGAACCAGAACCGGTTGCCGTCCCAGGTGCCGGTGACGTCGCCGTCGGAGTCGATGCGGAACCGGTAGCCGCGCCGGGCGAGGTCGTCGCCCACGCGCTCCGTCGACAGCGGCCGCGGCCGCTGCACGACGACGGGCTCGCCGACCGGCCGCGCGGCACGTCCGCGCAGCCCGAGGGCGCGCAGACGCGTGCGCCACGGGGTGCGTGCGCTCACGGCGCCTCCCGCAGCGGGTCGGGGTACCGGGCGTCGAGGTGCTCGAAGAACATCGTCCCCGTGGTCAGCCCGCACTGCAGCAGCTGGTCGAGCTGGTCGTCCGTGGCGCCGTGCTCGACGTCGACGGTCACGTCGGCGCAGACGACGACGGAGCCGTTGTCGCGGACCCGCACGTACGTCTTGGGCCAGATGCGCTCGGCGTTCCAGGTGTTGCAGATGTCGAGCACCTCCTCGAGGCGCTCGATGCTGAGCTCCCGGTGCCACTGGCCGCGCACCTGGAGCACCTCGTCGTCCTGGCCGAGCACGAGGAAGTAGAACAGCCAGCCGTGCCACAGCCCGCCCACGTCGCCGTCCGAGTCGACGAAGTAGGCGAAGCCCGCCTCCTGAAGCCAGCGCTCGATGCGGTCGCGCGACAGGGGAGCGGGGACCTCGGCGGGATCCAGGTGCTGAGGGCCCGGAGCCGTGCGAGGTGAGCCGACCACCCGCAGGAGCAGGCCCTCGACCCGGTCCCGCAGCTCGTCGTCGTCGACACCCTCGCCGGTCGGTTCCCTGTGGCCGGCCGCGCCGGGGCGTGCGCCCCGCGGCCCGTCAGACCGGCGTGACCCGAAGAACCTCACCCGGCCACACTACCTGCCGCCGCCGACGGCCCGCCCACCGTGCCCGTGGGCGGCTAGGGTCGGCGCCGTGCCCGAGCCCGCCGCAGCCGCCGCCACACCCGCCGCCGCAGCCGGCGCCCCCGCCCCGGCCCCCGCCCGCGCCGTCGTCGTGCCCGCCACGCCGCTGCTCGTCGCCGGCGCCGCGGGCGAGGCCGACGTGCTCGTGGCCGTCCGCGCGGCGGTGCGCCGCGCCCTGCGCGAGCTCGCCGCGGGCGGGGCGACGCCCGCGGTCCTGGCGCACGGGGCGGTGGCACGCGCCGGCAGCCTGCGGCCGTCGCTCGCTGCCGCCGGCGTGGCGGACCGGTGGGTCCCGCTGCTCGCGGAGCGCCCCGGCGCGGCGACCGGACCGGCCGGCGGTGCGGACGGCACGGCCGGCGTCGCGGCGTCGGTGGCGCTGCTCGCGCTCGCCGACGCGGGGCTCGCCGCCGGCGTGACCGTCGAGGTGCCGGCCGACGCCGGGGCGGACGACGTCGCGGCGGCCGCCGGGGCGCTGGGGGCCGGCCCCGTCGTCGTGGCCGGCGGGGGAGTGCCGGGCGGAGCGGACGGGGGGCCGGACGCGCTCGCGCCCGGCGTGGCCGCGGTGCTCGCATCGCTTGCCGCGGCGGGCGCCTGGCAGGCCGAGACCGCCGTCGTGCCGGCGCACCACGAGCACCTGCCCACCGCCTACCACGTGACGGTCTACCGGGCCGGCGCCCACTAGGGTCGTCGGGTGAGCGCAGCACAGGGGCCGGGTGTGGTCGTGGCCGTGGTCGGGCCCACCGCGACCGGCAAGTCGGACCTCGCCCTCGACCTGGCCGCGGCCCTGTCGCCCGGCGGGGTGCAGCCGGGCACGGCGCGCGCCGCCGCCGAGATCGTCAACGCCGACGCCTACCAGCTCTACCGAGGCATGGACGTCGGCACCGCCAAGGTGCTGCCCCACGAGCGGCGCGGCGTCGTCCACCACCAGGTCGACGTGCTCGACCCGCACGAGGACGCCTCCGTGGCCCGGTACCAGCAGGCCGCGCGTGCCGATCTCGACGCGATCGCCGGCCGCGGTGGGCGCGCCGTCGTCGTCGGCGGCTCGGGCCTGTACGTGCGGGCGCTGCTGGACCACATGGACTTCCCGGGCACCGACCCGCGGCTGCGCGCCGAGCTCGAGGCCCGCGCCGAGCGCGAGGGGCGCCGGGCGCTGCACGCCGAGCTGGAGCGGCGCGACCCGGCCGCCGCCGCCAGCATCGGCCCGCACAACACGCGCCGCATCGTGCGGGCCCTCGAGGTCATCGCCCTGACCGGCCGGCCGTACACCGCCAACCTCCCGCGCCAGGAGTACGTGCGCCCGGCGGTGCAGATCGGCCTGGACTGCGACCGGGCCACGCTGGACGCGCGGGTCGCCGGCCGGGTCGAGCGCATGTGGGACGCCGGCCTGGTGGCCGAGGTGCGCGCCCTGGCGAGCCCGGAGCAGGGCGGCGACGGCGCCGGGCTCGGCACGACGGCGGCCCGCGCCGTCGGCTACGCCGAGGTGCTCGCGTTCCTGCGCGGCGAGACGACCGAGGACGAGGCGCGGGCGGCGGTGGTCGCGAACACCCGGCGGCTCGCGCGCAAGCAGATGGGCTGGTTCGGCCGCGACCCGCGGGTGCAGTGGCTCGACGCCGCGTCGCCGACCCTCCTCGAGGACGCGCTCGCCGTGGTGGCGGCGGCGGACGCCGGGACGCTGCCCGAGACCACGACGGGCGTCACCCGCCGGTCGCTGGGCGTGACCGCGACCGGGCGCGCGGGCTCGGGCGGCGCGGGCACGTAGGGTGATGCCATGACCCACGGCGCACCGACCGGCATCCGGTTCACCAAGGGGCACGGCACCCAGAACGACTTCGTCCTCGTCGCGGACACCCGCGGCGACCTCGACCTGACCCCCGAGCAGGTGCGCCGCCTGGCGGACCGCCGCGCGGGCGTCGGCGGCGACGGCGTCATCCGCCTCGCCCCCACGGCGGCGATCGCCCGTGCCGGGGAGACGGTGGCCGACGACGTGCTGGCCGAGGAGCCCCGCGCCATCTGGTTCATGGACTACCGCAACGCCGACGGCTCGATCGCGGAGATGTGCGGCAACGGCGTGCGGGTGTTCACGGCGTTCGCCGAGTCCCTGGGGCTGGCCGACCTGGACGACGCCGACGGCTTCGCGCTCGGCACCCGCGCCGGCGTCAAGCGCGTGCGCCGGGTCGCCGCGCCCGACGGGTCCGGCACCTGGTACGCCGTCGACATGGGCCCGTGGTTCCTGCCGGGCGGCCAGGAGGCCGCCGCGACCGGCGCCGACGCCGCCGTGGCCGTGCGCGGCTGGGACGCGCCCCGCCCCGCGCTGTCGGTCGACCTCGGCAACCCGCACACGGTCGTGGCCCTGGCCGAGGCGGACGAGCTCGAGCGGCTCGACCTGACCGTCGCCCCCGACGTGGCGCCCGTGCCGCCGCGGGGCACCAACGTCGAGCTGGTCGTGCCGCTCGGCGAGGAGCGCACCGCCGCCGGCGAGGTCGTGGGCCGGGCGCGCATGCGCGTGCACGAGCGCGGCGTGGGGGAGACCCGGTCGTGCGGCACGGGGGCGTGCGCGGCGGCGCTCGCGGTGCGCACCTGGGCCGCTGCCGGCGGCACGCCGGCCGTGGACACCTGGTTCGTGGAGGTGCCCGGCGGCCTGCTGCGGGTGCGTGCCCTGCCGGACGGGCACGTCGAGCTGGCGGGACCGGCCGAGCTCGTGTTCACCGGCGAGGTGACGCTCGCCTGACGGTGCCCCGAAGGTGGTCCGAGGGCGCCTCAGCGGGTGACGCGCAGGACCCGGTAGCCCTTGGCGCTCGCGGCCCGCGCGACGGTGACGCCGAGGGGCGCGCCGAGCTCGGCGTCCACCCAGCGGGCGAGCGAGTCGGCCCCCAGGTTGCGCTGCACCACGAGCCACGCGCCGCCCGCGGCGTCGTCGTCCGCCGCCGGCGCGAGCCGGGCCAGCCAGGTGCGCAGCATGCCGTGCAGCACCTCCTTGCCCACCCGGATCGGCGGGTTGGACCACACGGCGGCGAAGGTGACGTCCGCCGGGACCTCGTCGGGCAGGCACGCGCGCACGTTGCCCAGGCCGAGCCGCGCGGCGTTGCGCCGCACGAGGCCGAGCGCCCGCTCGTTGACGTCCACGGCCCAGACGGTGGCGTCCGGCGACTCCAGCGCCATCGTCAGCGCCAGCGGGCCCCAGCCGCAGCCGAGGTCCAGCAGGTCGCCCGTGGCGGGCGGCTGCGGTGCCTCTCGCAGCAGCACCTGGGTGCCCAGGTCGACCCGCCCGGGGGAGAACACGCCCGAGGCGACCTCCACCTCGACGTCGCGCCCGGCCAGCCGCACCGCCACCGTGCGCCGCTCCTCGGCCGAGGCCGGGCGGGCGGTGAAGTAGTGGTCGGGCTCGGGGGCGTCGGGCTGGTTCACGGGCGCGATCCTACGTGCGCCAGCGATTTTCGCGGGCCTCGGGCGGCCCGGCGTGGAATCCTGGGGAGGCACCGCGCGTTGTACCGATCGCGCCCACCGAAGCGGCGCACCCTATCGAGAGGCACATTCTTGACCTACACCCCGCAGGACCCCCAGGCTCCGACCACGGAGCAGCCCGACACCCGCGCCGCCACCGCCGATGCCCAGGCGATCGCGAACGACGTCGTGGCGCGGGTCCTCGCCCGGGCGGGGACCGCGCGCGCCGAGGGCGGCACGGTCCACACCGTGCACGACGGCGACCAGCTCGACCTCGAGGAGCGCACCGCCCTGCGGCGCGTCGGCGGCCTGTCGACCGAGCTGCAGGACGTCACCGAGGTCGAGTACCGCCAGCTGCGCCTGGAGCGCGTCGTCCTCGTCGGCGTCTACTCCGGCGGCGAGCGCGAGGCCGCCGAGGCCGAGGTCTCGCTCCGCGAGCTCGCGGCCCTCGCCGAGACGGCCGGCTCGCAGGTGCTCGACGGCGTGCTGCAGCGGCGTCAGAAGCCGGACCCCGGCACGTACCTGGGCTCCGGCAAGGCCGCCGAGCTGGCCGACGTCGTGGCCGCGGAGGGCGCGGACACCGTCGTGGCCGACGCCGAGCTGGCGCCCTCTCAGCGCCGCGCGCTCGAGGACATCGTCAAGGTCAAGGTCATCGACCGGACCGCGCTGATCCTCGACATCTTCGCCCAGCACGCCAAGTCCCGTGAGGGCAAGGCGCAGGTGGAGCTGGCGCAGCTCGAGTACCTCCTGCCGCGCCTGCGCGGCTGGGGCGAGTCGATGTCCCGCCAGGCCGGTGGCCAGGTGGGCGGCGCGGGCGCCGGCATGGGCTCGCGCGGCCCCGGTGAGACGAAGATCGAGCTGGACCGTCGTCGCATCCGCAACCGCATGGCGAAGCTTCGCCGCGAGATCGCAGCGATGAAGCCGGCGCGCGAGACCAAGCGGCTCGAGCGGCACCGCAACGCCGTCCCGTCGGTGGCGATCGCCGGGTACACCAACGCGGGCAAGTCGTCGCTGCTCAACGCGCTCACCGACGCCGGCGTGCTCGTGGAGAACGCCCTGTTCGCCACGCTCGACCCGACCGTCCGCCGGGCCCGCACCGACGACGGCCGCGTCTACACGCTCGCCGACACCGTCGGGTTCGTGCGGCACCTGCCGCACCAGCTGGTCGAGGCGTTCCGCTCCACGCTGGAGGAGGTCGGCGAGGCCGACCTGCTGCTGCACGTGGTCGACGCCGCGCACCCGGACCCCGAGGGGCAGATCGCTGCGGTGCGCGAGGTGCTCTCGGAGATCCCCGGCGTCCACGACGTGCCCGAGGTCGTCGTGCTCAACAAGGCCGACGTGGCCGACCCCGAGGTCGTCGGGCGCATCCAGCGCCGCGAGAAGCACACGGTGGTCGTCTCGGCGCACACCGGCGAGGGGATGGCCGAGCTCCGCGAGCTGATCGCCGACGCCCTGCCGCGGCCCGACGTCGAGATCGACCTCGTGGTCCCGTACTCGCGCGGTGACCTGGTGCACCGCGTGCACCAGGGCGGTGAGATCGACCACGAGGAGCACCTCGAGGCCGGCACGCTGCTGCGGGGCCGCGTGGACGAGGCGCTCGCGGCCGAGCTGCGGCGGGTGGCGGTCGCGGCCTCCTGACCTGGTCGCCGCCCGGTCGCCCGTCGCGGTGGCCGGTACGACCTGCGACGGCCCCCGCACCCGGTCCGCACCGGGTGCGGGGGCCGTCGTGCGTCCGTCGGGCGTCCGTCGGGACCGCGGCGTCCACAGGCGCGCCCGGCGGGTGGGACCGCCCCCGTAGGATCGACCGGTGAGCACGAGCGCGCGCGGGGCCGAGGTCGAGGACGCACCGGCAGGCGACGCACCGGTGCCGGACGTCGAGGAGCTGCTCGACCTGGCGGTCGGCCGGCTCGGCGGCGGGCGGCGCGACGGCCAGCACCGCATGGCCCTCGAGGTCGAGGCGTCGATCGGCTCCGGCAAGCACCTGCTGGTCCAGGCCGGCACGGGCACCGGCAAGTCGCTCGGCTACCTCGTCCCCGCGGTGCGGCACGCCGTCGTCGAGGGCGAGCGCGTCGTGGTCTCCACGGCCACCCTGGCGCTGCAGCGGCAGGTGATCACCCGCGACCTGCCGCTCGTCGCCGAGGCCGTCGCCCCGCGCCTGCCGCGGCCCCCGAAGGTGGCGCTCCTCAAGGGCTGGCACAACTACCTGTGCCTGCACAAGGTCGGCGGCGGCTACCCCGTCGAGGAGCAGGCGCTGTTCGACCTGCCCGGCGAGGCCGCGGGCGCCACCGACCACCCCGCGGCGTCGTCCGCCGCGCCCGGGCGCGGTGAGGGCCCCGCCACCCTGGCCGACCACGTGCGCCGGCTGCACGCCTGGGCGCAGGAGACCGACACCGGCGACCGGGACGACCTCGTGCCGGGCGTGCCCGACCGGGCCTGGCGGCAGGTGTCCGTCACCGCGCTGGAGTGCCTGGGCCAGCGCTGCCCGATGCTCGAGCAGTGCTTCCCCGAGCGGGCCCGTGCGGCGGCCCGCGACGCCGACGTCGTCGTGACGAACCACGCGATGCTCGGCATCGCCGTGTCCGGCAACCCCAACGTGCTGCCGGAGCACGACGTCGTCGTCGTGGACGAGGCGCACGAGCTCGCCGACCGCGTGACCGCGGCCGCGACCGTCGACCTGTCCCTGACGACCGTCGAGCACGCCGCGCGGCTGGCGCGCCGGCACGGCGGCACGGAGACGACCGGCCTGGACGCCGCCGCGCAGGCGCTCGGGTCGCTGCTGGCCACGGTGCCGGCGGAGCGGTTCCCGCAGGGCCTGCCCGACGACCTGCGCGCGGCGGTCGGGGCGGTGCGCGACGCGGCGCGCGAGCTGCTCAGCAGGCTCAAGCCCGAGGGCGGCGCGCAGAACCAGGCCCAGCCCGACCCGGGACTGAAGATGGCGCAGTCGGCCGTGCTGCAGCTGTTCGAGGTCGCCGAGCGGATGGCCGCCGAGGACACCAGCGCCGACGTGCTGTGGTGCTCGCGGCCCGACGACTCGGCGCCGTGGGGCGACGGGGTCTCGCGGCTGCACGCCGCCCCGCTCGGCGTCGCGGGCCTCATCCGCACCGGGCTGCTCGGCGAGGCCACCGGGGTGTTCACCTCGGCCACGCTCACCCTGGGCGGCCGGTTCGACGCGGTGGCCGGCTCGCTGGGCCTGGGGCGCGGGGCGGGCGACGACGGCGCCGTCGACTGGGCCGGCGTCGACGTCGGCAGCCCGTTCGACTACCCGCGCCAGGGCATCCTGTACGTCGCGCGCCACCTGCCCGCCCCGGGCCGTGAGCCGACGACCGACGCCCAGCTCGACGAGATCGCCGGGCTGATCGAGGCGGCGGGCGGCCGCACGCTCGGCCTGTTCTCCTCCCGGCGGGCCGCCGTGGCCGCGGCCGAGGCGATGCGCGAGCGGCTCGACGTGCCCGTGCTCGTCCAGGGCGACGACCAGCTCCCGAGCCTCGTGCGCCGGTTCGCCGAGAACCCGCGCACCTGCCTGTTCGGCACCCTGTCCCTGTGGCAGGGCGTCGACGTGCCCGGTCCGAGCTGCCAGCTGGTCCTCATCGACCGCATCCCGTTCCCGCGGCCCGACGACCCCGTGAGGTCCGCCCGGGCCCGGGCCGTGGAGCAGGCTGGCGGCAACGGCTTCATGCAGGTGTCCGCGACGCACGCGGCGCTGCTGCTGGCCCAGGGCGCGGGGCGCCTGGTGCGCAGCGCCGCGGACCGCGGCGTGGTGGCCGTGCTCGACCCACGCCTGGCCACCGCGCGGTACGGCACCTTCCTCGCGCGCTCGATGCCCGACTTCTGGCCGACCACCGACCCGGCCGTCGTCCGCGCTGCGCTGCGCAGGCTCGACACCTAGCCTGGGGGCGGCGCCGGGACCGCCGGCGCGGCGAGGAGGACGACGTGACCCTGCCCGACGACATCACGCCCGGGCTCCTGCCCGAGACCGTGCCCGGCCGCAGCGCCACCAAGCTCGCCGTCGTGGGCGCGGGCGCGGTGGGCTCCACGCTCGCGTACGCGGCGCTCATGCGCGGCACCGCGCGCTCCGTGGCCCTGCTGGACGTCAACCGGCAGAAGGTCGAGGCCGAGGTGCTCGACCTGCGGCACGGGGCGATGTTCATCCCGCCGGCCCAGATCGACGGCTCCGACGACGTCGAGGTGTGCCGGGGCGCGGACGTCGTGGTCGTCACCGCCGGCGCGCGGCAGAAGCCCGGGCAGACCCGCACCGACCTCGCGGAGGCCACGGTCGGGCTCGTCCGCGGCATCCTGCCGGGTCTGCTCGAGGTGGCCCCGGACGCCGTCTACATCATGGTCACCAACCCGGTCGACGTCGTCACCTACGCGGCTCAGCGGATCTCGGACCTGCCCGCGGGGCGGGTCTTCGGCTCGGGCACGGTGCTGGACTCCTCGCGCCTGCGTGCGGCCCTGGCGACGCACTGCGGGGTGGCGGTCGGCAACGTGCACGCGTACGTGGCGGGTGAGCACGGGGACTCGGAGATCGCGCTGTGGAGCTCGGCGACCATCGGCGGCGTGCCGCTGCTGGACTGGCAGCCCCTGCCGGGACGCGCACCGCTCGACGCCGAGACGCGCGAGCGGATCGCCCAGGACGTCGTGCAGTCGGCGTACCGGATCATCGCGGGCAAGGGAGCGACCAACTATGCCGTCGGGCTCGCCGCCACCCGCATCATCGAGGCGGTGCTCAAGGACGAGCAGCGCGTGCTGACCGTGTCGTCGCGGCTCGACGGGCACCACGGCATCGACGGCGTGTGCCTCTCCCTGCCGTCGGTGGTCGGGCGGGGCGGCGTGGCGCAGATCCTCGACGTCCCGCTGTCGGACGCCGAGGTCGCCGGGCTGCGGGCCAGCGCCGAGAGCATGCGGGCCGTGCAGCGACGGCTCGGCCTCTGACCTGCCGCCGCCCGGCGGCCGGCCCGCCGCTGACCTCGACGCCGGCTCGCGGCGGCGCGCCCAGCGGGGGCGTGCCCGTCAGAGGCTGCGCAGCACCGCCACGACGCGGCCGAGCACCTGGGCCTCGTCGCCGGGGATCGGGGCGTAGGCCGGGTTCTGCGGCAGCAGCCACAGGTGGCCGCGCTCGCGCTTGAAGGTCTTGACCGTCGCCTCGCCGTCGAGCATGGCTGCCACGACCTCGCCGTTCTCCGCCACCGGCTGGCGGCGCACCACCACCCAGTCGCCGTCGCAGATCGCGGCGTCGACCATCGAGTCGCCCTGGACCTTGAGCAGGAACAGCTCGCCGTCGCCCACGAGCTGGCGAGGCAGCGGGAACACGTCCTCGACGAGCTGCTCGGCGAGGATCGGGCCGCCGGCGGCGATCCGGCCCACGACGGGGACGTACGAGGGCGCGGAGACGAGCTCGTCGTCGGCGCCGGGCAGCTGCGCGACCAGCGGCGTGACCGTCGGCGCGGGGGCGGCGGGGCGAGCCTCGCCGCCGGCCTCGGCGGCGCCGTGCTCCTGGTCGGCGGGGTCGACGACCTCGATGGCGCGCGGCCGGTTCGGGTCGCGGCGCAGGTAGCCCTTGCGCTCGAGAGTCGTGAGCTGGTGCTTGACGGACGACGGGCTGGCCAGGCCGACCGCCTCGCCGATCTCGCGCATCGTCGGGGGGTAGCCGCGCGTCTCGACGGACGTGCGGATCGTCTCGAGGACGCGGCGCTGGCGCGGCGTGAGGCGGTCGGCGGCGCCCGCCGCGGGCAGCTCGCTCACCGTCGCGATGGCGGGGGCGGCGTCGCCGCCCGTGCCGGTCGTGCGACCCGTCATGACCTCTCCCGTCGTCGTGGCCGGCCCGCGTGGCCGCGCGCCCGCCCGCTGGTGCCGTACGGCCCTGGTGGCGCGCTCGTGCTGACCCGACCGTTCGTGCTGGTCGTACGCCCACTCTAGGCCAGCGCAGGCCTCGGATCAAACACGTGTTCGAGGCGAGTCTCGACAATGTCGGTGGGTCGTGCGATGCTACAGGCGTTCGAACGAACGGTTGTTCGAACGAACGGGCGTTCGACCAGGTCGCGCGCCCGCTCCGACCGTCAGCTCAGTCCTACGACTCCCGGAGGTCACCGTGGCCGCCACGATCGCCGCCCCTGCCGCCCGTCCCGTGCGCTCCCGGTCCGCCGCCGTGCGGGCGTCCGCCGCGCCCCGCGGCCTGCTCGGTCTCGGCGGCCTGCGCCTCACCGCCCGCGGGCGGGTCGTGGTGGCGCTCCTCGCGGCGCTGGCGTGCGCGCCGCTCGTCGGGTTCGGGGCGCAGGCCTTCGCGAGCAGCCCGGGCGTCCCGGTCGAGGTCCGCGTGCACACGGTCGCGCCGGGGGAGACCCTGTGGGGCTTCGCCCAGGAGATCGCCGGGCCGCGCGAGGACGTGCGCGACGTCGTGGCGCACCTGCGCGAGCTCAACGAGCTGGGCAGCGCGGCGCTGCAGGTCGGGCAGACGATCCTGGTGCCGGTCGACTGAGTCCTGGCGGGCGGCGCTCCGGTAGTCTGCCGGGATGCACTGCCCGTTCTGCCGCCACCCCGACTCGCGCGTGGTCGACTCGCGCACGGCCGACGACGGCGCCTCCATCCGTCGCCGTCGCCAGTGCCCGAACTGCGGGCGCCGCTTCACCACGATCGAGACCGCCAGCCTGTCGGTCGTCAAGCGGTCGGGCGCGACCGAGCCGTTCAGCCGCGACAAGATCGTCTCCGGGGTCCGCAAGGCCTGCCAGGGACGGCCGGTGAGCGAGGACGACCTCGCGCTGCTGGCCCAGAAGGTCGAGGAGACGCTGCGCCAGGCCGGCAGCGCCGAGATCGACGCCTACGAGATCGGGCTCGCGATCCTCGGGCCGCTGCGCGAGCTGGACGAGGTGGCGTACCTCCGGTTCGCCAGCGTCTACCAGGCGTTCGAGTCGCTCGAGGACTTCGAGAGCGCGATCACGTCGCTGCGGGCGGAGCGCGCCGAGCGCGAGCGCGCGCAGGCGGCCGACGGGGACGCGCCGGCCGCCGCCGACGGCGCGGCCGGCGACGCCGCCGAGGGGCTGCGCGAGGCCGAGGCGCGCGGCTGAAACCGGCGCGGGCCCGGCGAGGCGTCGCCCGGGTTCCCACGGACGCGGAAGAGCCCGGCCGGGTGCAGCCCGGCCGGGCTCTGTCGTGCGCGGTGACGCCGCTGTGCGGGGTGGCCGGCCGTCCGGGGCAGCCTCTCGCGGCCTCAGAGGCCGGCGGCCGGCCCGGGGACGTACTCCTCGCGCGGCAGCTCGTCGAGCACCCGCAGGCGGATCGTGCTCTCCATCGCCGCCAGCTTCACCGACGCGCCGCGCTCGGTGACGTCCGCGATGTCCGTGACCACGTAGCCGATCTCGCCGCGGGTGGCGAGCATCTGGCCCTCGATGTTGGCGCCGTGCTCCGCGAAGACCTGGTTGACCGCGGCCAGCACGCCCGGGACGTTGCGGTGCAGGTGCGCGATGCGACCCACGCCGGTGCGCCCCAGCTGCAGGTTCGGCAGGTTGACGCTGAGCATGGTCGAGCCGGTCTGCAGGTAGTCGCGCAGCTTGCCGGCGACGAACTCGCCGATCGCCTCCTGCGCCTCCTCGGTCGAGCCGCCGACGTGCGGCGTGAGGATGACGTTCGGCAGGCCCCGCAGCTCGGAGTCGAAGCTGTCGCCGCGCTTCTTGGGCTCGCTGGGGAACACGTCGACCGCGGCGCCGCCGAGGTGGCCGGACAGGATGTTCTCCCGCAGCGCCTCGACGTCGACGACGAAGCCGCGCGAGAGGTTGAGGAAGACCGCGCCCGGCTTCATGCGGGCGAACTCCTCGGCGCCGAACAGCCCGGCGTTCCCGGCGCGCCCGTCGACGTGGATCGTCACGGCGTCGGACCGCTCGAGCAGCTCCTCGAGCGTGGCGACGCGCTGGGCGTTGCCGAGCGCGAGCTTCTCGGAGACGTCGTAGAACAGCACGCGCATGCCGAGGTTCTCGGCCAGCACCGACAGCTGCGAGCCGATGTTGCCGTAGCCGATGATGCCGAGCGTGCGCCCGCGCACCTCGTGGGCGCCCTCCGCCGTCTTGTCCCAGACGCCGTCGTGCAGCGCCTTGTCGCGGACGGTGAGGCGGCGCGTCAGGGCGATGACCTCGGCGAGCGCGAGCTCCACCACCGACCGGGTGTTCGAGTAGGGGGCGTTGAAGACGCCGACGCCGTAGGACGACGCGGCCGCCAGGTCGATCTGGTTGGTGCCGATGGAGAACGTGCCGACGGCGAGCAGGCCCGGAGAGCTCTCCAGGACCTTGCGGGTCACCGTGGTCTTCGAGCGAATCCCGAGGACGTGGACGCCGTCGAGCGCCGCGATCAGCTCGGCCTCGTCGAGGGCCCCGGGTCGGGTCTCGACCTCGAAGCCCGAGGCGCGCAGGATCTCGGTGGCGACAGGGTGGACGTTCTCCAGCAGAAGGGCACGCAGCACGCCCTCATGGTGCGCCCTCGGCCCGCCGGGCGACAAACCCGTCTCAGCCCGCGAAGCCGTCGGGCAGGGGCCGGGCGTGCACCGCCACCAGGCGCTGGGTGGGTCGGGTCATGGCGACGTACAGGTCCGACCACCCACCGGCGCCCTCGGCGACCTCCGCTGGCTCGACCAGCACGACGGCGTCGAACTCCAGGCCCTTCGTCTCGCGCGGCGTCAGCACGGGCACCTGGGCGTCCTCGGGGCGCTGCGCGGCTAGCCGCGCGGCCTCCGCGTCGCCGAGCGCGCCCGGCAGGGCCCGAGCGACGGCGTCGCGCAGGCCGCCCGCGCGGCGGTCGGCGGCCACGACGGCGACGCGGCCGGCGCCGTCGGTGCCGACGAACTCGCGGGCGAGCGCAGCGACCTCGGCGATGACCGCGGACGCGATCGCCCCGGTCGCGGCGGCGGTGCCGGCGTCATCGGCGCTGCGCACCGGCACGGTGACCAGCGCGTCCGGCACCTCGCGCGCGGCGGTGAGCGGCGACACCGGCAGGCCCGCCGCCTTGGCGACGCGCTGGGCGGTGTCGGCCACCTCCGCGGGCGTGCGGTAGCTGACGGTGAGCTCCTCGAGGCGCCAGCCGTCGCGCAGCACGGGGGTCAGGGCTGCCGACCACGAGCGGGCGCCGGCGGCGGAGGAGGTCTGCGCGACGTCGCCGACGATCGTCAGCGACCGCGTCGGCACGCGGCGCACGAGCATGCGCCAGGCCATCAGCGACAGCTCCTGCGCCTCGTCGACCACGACGTGGCCGTAGGTCCAGGTGCGGTCGGCGGCGGCGCGCTCGGCGGTGGTGAGCACCGGGCCGCCGGACTCGAAGCGCGAGGCCAGGGTCTCGGCGTCGACGAGGCCGCCGCCCGCGCCGGTGGACTCGAGCACTGACCGGGCGTACTCGAGCTCCGCGGCGCGCTCGGCGGCGCGGGCGCGGGCCTCGGCCTTGGCCAGGCTGTCGTCCTCGCCCAGCAGCTCGGCGGCCTCGTCCAGCAGCGGCACGTCCGACTCGGTCCACGGCGCGCCGGGGTCGCGGCGCAGCAGGGCGCGCTCGTCCTCCGTGAGCTCCGGCGCCGCCTCGGCGAGCCGGTGCGGCTTGGCGAAGAGGTCGGCCACGAGCTTCTCGGGCGTGATGGGGAACCACGCGAGGTTGAGGGCGACCCGCACGTCGCGGTGGGCGCGCAGGTCCTCGAGCACCACCGCGCGGTCCTCGGGCGTGAGCTCGCCGCCCTCGAGGCGGGCGTACTGGTCGGCGAGCCGGGCCAGCATGTCCCGCACGAAGGTGGCACGGGCCTCGTTGTGCGGCTTGTGGGTGCGCCGGGCCCGCGCGATCGCCTCGCGCACGTCGCGCCGGCGGACCACGAGGTCGCGTCCGTCGAGGCGGAACCGGACGTCCCGCGCCGGGATGCGCTCGCGCGCCCGCACGGCGCGGCGGATCGCCTCCGCCCACAGCAGCCGGCCCTTGATCTCGGCCACGGGTCCCTCGTCGACGGCCGTCGCGCGGATCCCGGGCAGCAGCTCGGCCACGGTCGTCGAGACGACGCCGGTCTCGCCGAGCGAGGGCAGCACCTGGTCGATGTAGCGCAGGAACGAGCGCGACGGCCCCACCAGCAGCACGCCGGAGCGCTCCAGCACGCGGCGGTGGGCGTACAGCAGGTAGGCGGCGCGGTGCAGCGCGACCGCCGTCTTTCCCGTGCCGGGGCCGCCCTGGACGACCAGGGCCCCCGTGAGGTCGGAGCGGATGATGCGGTCCTGCTCGGCCTGGATGGTGGCGACGATGTCGCCCATGCGCCCGGTGCGGCGGGTGGCGAGCGCGGCCAGCAGGGCGCCCTCGCCGGACAGGGCCGCGGCGCCGTCGGGGTCGACGTGGTCGAGGTCGAGCAGCTCGTCCTCCAGGCCCACCACCCGCCGGCCGGCGGTGACCAGGTGCCGTCGGCGCCGGACGCCGGCGGGCGCGAGCGCGGTGGCCCGGTAGAACGCCTCGGCGGCCGGGGCCCGCCAGTCGGTGAGCAGCGAGCGCTGCTCGTCGTCGGCCAGCCCGATGCGCCCGACGTACCGCGCGGTGCCGTCCTCGAGGTCGAGGCGGCCGAACGCGAGCCGGTCCTCGACGGCGTCGAGCTGGGCGGCCCGGTCCTCGTAGAGCGTGGCGAACGCGTCGCGCTCCGACCGGTTCTGCGGCGACCCGGAGGGTCCCGCGCGTCGCACGTCGCCCAGGCGCCGCCGCGCCCTGCGCCGCAGCTCGTCCAGCCGGCCGTAGAGCGTGTCGACCACGTCCTGCTCGTGCGCCAGCTCGTCCTGCCTGCCCGCCACGTGACCTCCCCACGCTCGTGCGACCGTCGCGTCGGTCGGCCGACCATTATGTCGGACGCGACGGGTCGCGGTCAGCCGTCCCGTCCAGCGGGCACCGGGAAGGTTCTCCGGTCCCGCGAGGTTGTCACGACAGAGTCACCACGAGAGGCCACTCGGTGGGTCGCCGGACCGGCGGGGCGCGGGGTGGTCACCGAGCGGCGCAGGCTGCTCGTCGACGGAGGGAGTAGACGTGCTGGACCCGCAGAGCATCGTGCAGGTGGACGAGGCGGCCGTGGCGGCCCTCGAAGCCGGCACCGGAGCGTCGCCGGCGCACGCCGCGTCGGGGCGCCCCACGGGCCCGGTGATGCTGCACGCCCTGCGCGGGTTCGTCGACGCGGGGGCGACCGGCGAGATCGCCGCGGCCCACCTGGTGGACGAGCTGGAGACGACGCGGCTGGCGACCTTCGACGTCGACCAGCTGCTCGACTACCGCTCCAAGCGGGCGGTGATGACGTTCGACGCCGACCGCTGGACGGACTACGAGGAGCCGTTCCTGGCGCTGGACCACGTGCGCGACGCCGAGGGCACGGGGTTCCTGCTGCTGCACGGCGCCGAGCCCGACCTGCAGTGGGAGCGCGTCGTCGCGGCGGTCAAGGGCCTGGTCGAGCGGTTCGACGTGTCCCTGACCGTCGGCTTCCACGGCATCCCGATGGGCGTGCCGCACACGCGGCCGCTCACGCTCACCGCGCACGGCACCCGTGACGGCCTCACGGAGGACTACACGTCCTTCTTCGGCACGGTGAAGGTCCCGGGCTCGATGGCGGCCCTCCTCGAGTACCGCCTGGGCCAGGCGGGGCACGACGCCCTCGGCTACGTCGTCCACGTGCCGCACTACCTGGCGCAGTCGCGCTACACGCCGGCGGCCGTCGTCGCGCTGCAGCACGTGGAGCGCGCGACCGGCCTGGACCTGGCCACCGGGCGCCTGGCCGCCGCGGCCGCGGACGCGACCATCGAGGTCGAGAAGCAGCTGGAGGAGTCCCCGGAGGTCCGCGCCGTCGTGACGGCCCTGGAGGAGCAGTACGACCGCTTCTCCCGCTCGCTCGGCCGCCCCTCGCTCCTGGCCGAGGCGGCGCCGCTGCCGACGGCGGACGAGCTCGGCGCGGAGTTCGAGCGCTTCCTCGCCCAGCACGACGGCGAGGACTGAGGCGGCGGCCCGGGGCGCACAGCGCCCGGGCGGGCGGGGGCGGCGCGCAGCGCTGACCAGCGTCGGGGCCGCGCCGCGTGCCGTCGAACCTCGTCGTGACGACCTGGGGACGGACCATGGCGCTCGAACGTGGTCCGTGCCACACTGGCGCCGTTGCAGTGACGAACCTCGCAGTTTCGCGTGACCAGCACGGATCGGCGTCGGCGGCAGTGCAGCGACGAGCGGGGCCGCCCGGTCCGCTCGTGGACTGAGAAGAAGGATCAGCATGGCGCAGGGTTCTGTGAAGTGGTTCAACGCGGAGAAGGGCTACGGCTTCATCGCGCAGGACGACGGCGGTGCCGACGTCTTCGTGCACTACTCCGCGATCCAGACGCAGGGATACCGCAGCCTCGAGGAGGCGCAGCGGGTCGAGTTCGAGATCACGCAGGGGCCGAAGGGGCCGCAGGCGGAGCAGGTCGTCCCGCTCTGACGGGCCGCACGACGCCGGCGAGGGCCGCGACCACGGGGTCGCGGCCCTCGCTGCGTCTCCAGGGGGTGTGTCCGGGGGTTGCCGGGGAGGCCCCGGGCGTTCGCGGGTGCCGCCGGCTCGGGCCGGGTGGCCCGGGCGGGCGACCTGTGGGGGCCGGCGGCCCGGGGCCCGACGGCGTCAGCCCGCGGTCTGCGGCGCGCCCTCCCGGTCCCCGTCGGCAGGGTCGTCGGCCCGGCCGTGGACCGGATCGCCGGCCGGGGTGTCGCCCTCGGCCGGGTCCTCGTCCTCGAACGGGTCCTCGTCCTCGAACGGGGCGAACCCTCGGACGAAGCCGGCGAGCTCGTCGCCGGCGAGCACCTGGGCGGGCACGGGCAGGCTGCGCAGCGCGCGGGCCAGCGCCGGCAGCGTGAGGTCCGGCACGGGCAAGCCGTCGCCGGAGGGGCGCACGGCCGCGAGCACCACGTTGCCGTAGCGGCGGCCCTTGAAGATCGCCGGCTCGGTGACGGCGGCGAGGCGGCCGGCGGCCACGGTGTCGTGGTCCGGGCTGCCGGCGGGCCCGGCGAACGCGGCCGCGAGCGTCGCCAGCTCGCGACGGGCGGTGACCAGGGGCGGGCGGTCGACGCAGTTGGCGAGGTAGAGGCCGCCGGGCCGCAGCACCCGGGCGACCTCGCGGGCGAAGCCGGGGCCGACGAGGTGGGCGGGCGTGGTGTCGCCGGCGAAGACGTCGCGCACGACGACGTCGAAGGACGCGTCGGCCAGCGTGGTCACCGCGTGCCCTGCGTCGTCGGCGCGCAGCCGCAGCCGCGGGGAGCGCGGCAGGTCGAACCACCGGCGCACCAGCTCGAGCAGGCGGGCGTCGACGTCCACGCCGAGCTGGCGCGAGCCCGGCCGCTCGGCGTCCCAGCGGCGGGCGAGCGCGCAGCCCGCGGCGCCGAGGTGCAGCGCGCGCACGCCGCCCGCCGGGAGCAGCTCGCTGACGGCGTCCATCTGCTGCATGTACTCGAACGCGAGGAACCCGGGGTCGTCCAGGTCGAGGAACGAGCTGGGGACCCCGTTGACGAGCAGCGTCATGCGGGCGGCGTGGTCGGGGTCGGCCTCCACCTCGGCGGTGCCCGTGTCGATCGGCACGGGGCCGTGCGGCAGTGTCGGTGGCTCGGAGGACGATGGGCTGCGTCGCGAGGAGCGCGTGCTGCGGCGGGCCATGGGTCCAGTCTCACCGACGGGAGCCGTCCCGGCGGGCGTGCGCGCCACGGATTGACAGGCTTCGAACACGTGTTCGACACTGGAGGGGCGCGGGGAGCGCTCAGACGGGAGGTCTGCGATGACCCTGGAGCACACGGCACGCCGCACGGCGGCGGGCGGGTCGGAGACGGCCGCACGGACGGGGGCGGGGCCGCGGGCCGTGCCCGCCGAGGTGACCCGTCTGCTGAGCGTCGCCGACGCGGAGCTCGCCGAGGCGGCGGAGGCGTCGGACCCGGCCGACCGGTTCCTGCACGCGCACCTGGCCGCGCTGCGCAGCGCGGCGGCCGTCGTGGCGCTCCGGGGCCGCCCCGGTCCGCGCTCCGGGGCGAAGACCGTCTGGGAGATGCTCGCGCTGGTGGAGCCGCAGCTCGCGGCGTGGTCCGTCTACTTCGCCTCGGGGGCACGCCTGCGCGCCGCGGTCGACGCCGGCCACGGCGAGCAGGTGGCGCCGCAGCGGGCCGACGAGCTGGCGGCGTGCGCCGAGGACTTCCGCGACGAGGTCGCGATGGTGGTCGACCCCGACGCCGGGTTCTCGCGCCCGCTGCGCCTGACGTCGGCGGCCTCGTGAGCAGAGCCCCGCGGTCGGCGACCGCGAAGCGCGACTGGGGCGCCGACGAGAGCGGCACGTCGATCATGCACGTCGACATGGACGCCTTCTTCGCCTCGTGCGAGCTCGCGCGGCGGCCGGAGCTGCGCGGGCTGCCCGTCATCGTCGGCGGCCGGGAGCGCGGCGTGGTCCTCGCCGCGACCTACGAGGCGCGAGCCTTCGGCGTGCGGTCGGCGATGTCGATGGCCTCCGCGCTGCGGCTGTGCCCGCAGGCCGTGGTGGTGCCGCCGGACCACCGGCTCTACCAGGACGTGTCGCGCTCGATCATGGAGCTGCTCGGCCAGATCACCGCGCTGGTGGAGCAGGTGAGCGTGGACGAGGCCTTCCTCGACGTCAGCGGGGCGCGGCGGCGCCTGGGCCCGCCCACGGTCATCGGGGCGCGGCTGCGCGAGCTGGTGCACGCCCGGCACGGCGTCACGTGCTCCGTGGGGATCGCGCAGAACAAGTTCGTGGCGAAGCTCGCGTCCACCCACGCCAAGCCCGACGGGATGCTGCTGGTGCCCGCGGACGCGACGGTCGCGTTCCTGCGCACGCTGCCGGTCGGCGCGCTGTGGGGGGTGGGGGAGAAGACGGAGCAGGCCCTCGGCCGGTGGGGGATCACGTCCGTCGCGCAGCTCGCGGACACCGACGTCGCCACGCTGCAGGCGGCGGTGGGCAAGGTCGCCGGCGCGCACCTGCACGACCTCGCCTGGGGGCGCGACCCGCGTCCCGTCGTCCCGGGCCGCGACGAGCGCAGCATCGGCGCCGAGACGACCTTCGCGCAGGACCTGTGGGACCTGCGCGCGGTGGAGAAGCACGTCCTCGCGCTGGCGGACAAGGTGGCAGCACGGCTGCGCGGGCAGGGCCTCGTGGGGCGCACGGTGGCGGTCAAGGTCCGCACCAGCGACTTCCGCACGCTGACGCGCTCGCGCACCCTGAACGGTCCCACGGACGTCGGCAGGGAGATCTACCTCGTGTCCCGCGAGCTGCTGGCCGCCGCCGACCTGCGCGGCCTGCCGGTGCGCCTCGTCGGCGTGCGGATGGAGAACCTCTCGGCCCGCGCGGGCCTGGCCGAGCAGCCGACGCTCGAGGAGGCGGCCTCACCCCGTGGTGAGGCTCGTCGCGAGGCGGAGCTCGCGCTGGACGCGGTGCGTCAGCGCTTCGGCAGCAGCTCGATCAGCCTCGGCGCGCGAGCCGAACCCCGCCCGACTACCGAGCCTGACGCGGCGGGCCTATCCTGGACTCGGTAGTACTCCACCCACCGACCGGGGGTCTCGATGCCTCTTTCCGAGTACGAGCAGCGCGTGCTGGAACAGATGGAGCGCGCGCTGACCAGCGACGATCCCCGGCTCGCCACAACCTTCCAGCAGACGGGTCGTCGCCGTCCCGTCGTGCGCTACGTCGTTGCAGGCGTCGGCCTCGCGATCGGTCTGCTCGTGCTCGTCCTGGGTGCGGCGACCGGTCACACGGTCGTCGGCGTGATCGGCTTCGTCGTGATGTTCGCCGCAGTCGCCTGGGCCTTCGCCGCAGCGCCCCGCTCGAAGGGCCCGCAGGGGACGGTCCGCGCCGACGGCGGCGTCGACCGCCGTCCGCAGGGCAAGAAGGGCGGCGGCCGGGGTCCGCACCGCACCACCACGGCCAGCAAGGACGGGTTCATCGCCCGGCTCGAGGAACGCTGGGAGCGCCGGCGCAACCAGCGCTGAGCCTGCGCGACCGCACGCTCCACGTAGCCGTCCCCGCGTCCCGCCAGGGGCGCGGGGCGCTTGCGCTCTGCGCCGGCGTGGGCGCGGACGCGCCTTGCTCACCTACCGGGCGTCGGCCCTGACCCGGCTGATGTCCTGGCGCCGACCCTGCCGCTGGCCTGGCGCCGTGCGGGCCGTCGAGCGTCCCGGCGCGTCGCCTTCCGGCCCGCGGTGGGCGACATACCGGGACGGTGGCGGGCGGGCCCGCCGGGGGTGGGTGTCGAGCGTCCCGGCGCGTCGCCTTCCGGCCCCGCGGTCGGCGACGCGGTCGGCGACGCAGCGGGACGCTCGGGCTCGGCCGCCGAGCGGGGCGGCAGCCCGGGGCCCCCGCCCGACGCCCCCGGTCCCGGGCGTCGGGCGGTGAGCCCTCAGCCGGCCCCTGCCGCCGCGCGCTCGCGCGCCGGCCGCTCCGTCCCCGCGACTGCCGCGGTCACCGTGGCGACGAGGGCCTCGAGCTCCTCGGGGGCGAGGTCGGGCGCACGGCGCGCGTAGCGCGAGTCCTCCACCGCGCGCGCGAGCCGGTGCAGCGCGGCCTGCGCCTCGGAGCCGAGGGTGCGGCCGGTCCGGGACTCCAGCCCGGCGGCGACCGCCTCGGGCGCGGCGCGCGGCGTCGTCGCCGGCGGCAGCGTCACGCCCTGGCGCGCCAGCGCCACCAGCACCCGGTCCCAGGCGCGCTCCGGGTCGAGCCGCCGGTCGGCCCCCTCCCGTCGCCGCAGCCAGAGCCACACCGCCCCGGCGGCCGCCAGCAGCACCCCGACGGCGCCGGCCCAGGCGCCCCACGGGGTGCCCCGCTCGGCGGTGACCCCGGGGGAGGGCGCCGTGGACGGCGAGAGCGTCGGCAGCGGCGCGGCGGCCGAGGCGGCCGGACCGCGCGGGCGCTCCTGCTCCAGCGACGGCTGCTGGGGCGGCGTGCCCGTGGCCAGCGACGGGTCGGCGTACCGGGGGGCGGCGCCCGTCTGCACGGCGGGGGTGGGCTCGAACCGCACCCAGCCCGTGTCCTCGAACCACAGCTCGGGCCAGGCGTGCGAGTCCTGCCCGGTGACCTCCCACACGCCGTCGTCGTCGGTGCGCCCGGGCAGGAAGCCGACCGCCAGGCGCGCCGGGATGCCCAGCGCGCGGGCCATCACGACCATGGTCGTCGCGAACTGCACGCAGTAGCCCGTGCGCTGCTGCAGGAAGTCCCACACCGCGTCGCCCGTGCGGCCGCGCGGCACCTCCGTGTCGTAGGTGAACCGGGTGGTGTCGCGCAGGAAGGTCTGCAGCGCCACGGCCTGGTCGTAGCGCGTGGGCTCGGCGCCGGCGACCTCGGCGGCCGTGGCCGCCACGTCGGCCGCGTGCGCGGACTCCGGCACCGCGAGGAACGCGTCGTCGACGTCGTCGGCCGCGGGCGCCCCGCGCAGCCGCTCCGGCGTCAGCACCCGGGGTCGCACGCCGATCTCGTAGCGGTCGCCCTGCTGCGTCCGCGGGCCACCGACCAGCTCGTCGCGCGCGGGGTCGTAGCGCCACCCGTCGGCGGGGCTCACGACGTCCCGCGGCTCGATGGACACGGGCAGCTGGTCCTCGCGGAGCGTGCCGACGGTCACGTCGAGCTCCACCCGGTCACCGGTCAGGGGGGCGTCGGTCGGGGCGAGCACGTCGTCGGGTCCGAACGGGTCGCCCTCGCGCTGCGGGCCGCGGCCCCAGTCCCGGCCGTCGAACGCCGAGAGCGTCATGATCCGCAGCGGCCCGACGTCGTCGCCGGTGGAGCTCGTGTACCGCAGGACCACCTCGTCCGACCGGGCGGTGAGGCTGCGGTACATGTCGAGGTCCTCGGAGAGGCGCACGGTGCGCGCCGTGGTGGTGAAGGCGTCGGTCCACGACCCCGAGCCGCCGGGCAGCACGCCGGCACCCGTGCCGGCGAGCAGCGCCGCGACGGCGACGACGGCCGCGGTGGCGGTCGTGGACGCCGTGCGCCGGCGGCCGGCGCGGCGCACGGCCGAGGCCGCCGCCGAGGAGGTGCTGCGGCGTCCCGGCGCCGGCGCGCCGTCCAGGGCGAGCGTCAGCAGCAACGCTGCGACCGTGACGACGAACACGCCCCACGGCACCCGGCCCACCAGCACCAGGGGCGGGAACCAGAGCACCAGGACCGGGACCCCGCCCAGCAGCGGGTGGCGCAGCCCCGAGGCCAGCGCGTCGGCGACGAGCAGCACGACCACCGCGCCGCCGACGCAGAGCATCGCGATCGGCGCGCTGCCGACCACCGGAGCGACCTCGCCGCGCATGATCTCGCCGGCCTGGCCGAGCCGGTCCACCACCCTGCCGACGGCGTCGGGGCCGGGGACCCAGCGCGGCCCCTCGCCCGGGGCGCCGTACCGGGCCAGGAGGTACCAGGCGCCGACGAGCGCGGCGGCCAGCGTCGGCAGCACGGAGCCCACGCCGCCGTCGTCGGCAGCGCCGGACCGTCCGGCGCGGCGCGCGCCGATGGCCGCCCGGGTGCCGGCCGCCGCCGCCGCGACGAGCACGATCCCGACCAGGCCGGCGCCGACCCACGGCCCGGGCAGGACGACGGCGGTGAGGCCGAGCAGCGACGCGCCGGTCGCCAGGGTGACCAGGCCAGTGGCGGCCAGCAGGTGCGGGGTGCGGCGCGAGGCGGTCATCGGCGTGCCTCCGTCAGGTCGGCCCACGCCTGCTCGGCGGGCTCGCCCGGTCGCGCCGCGACGGCGCGCCAGCCGGCGGCGCGCAGCGCGGTGACGGTCTCGTCGCCGTCGGCGGCGTGCGCGGCCACGACGAGCGCGTGGCAGCCGCCCTCGCCCGCCAGGCCGGCGAGGTCCAGGGTGGTGGCGGGGGGCAGCGCGGGCAGCACGGCCAGCAGGGCCTCGCCGCCGGTGCGGATCGCGCGCAGCGCCCGGACGGTCGTCACGAGACCGCGGCGGGCCTCCTCGGCGTTCCCGGTGCCGGTCAGGTCCACCGTCGCGTCGAGCAGCGCCCCGCGGCCCGTGGCGGTGCCGGTGACGAACGGCACCGCGGCCGGCGGGGTCGTGGCCGTGCCGACGAGCCGCACCGGGTGGCCCGCGGCCAGGAACGCCAGCGCGACGGAGGCGGTGAGCTCGACCGCCCACTCGCCGTCGTGCTCGGTCAGCCCGGCGACCGAGCGCAGCGCGCCGGGGGCCGGCAGCAGCGCCCGGTCGAGCAGGACGCTCACCGGGCGCACGCCGGCCGCCTCGTCGCTGCGCACCATGAGCCGTCCGCGGCGGGCGGCGCTGGGCCAGTGCACCCGGCGCGGGTCGTCGCCCGCGACGTACTCGCGGACCACGGAGTCGTCGGGGGAGGAGAGCCGGCTGCCGGCGGCGGCGTGCTCGACGTCGCCCAGCAGCGCCGAGCGCAGCGGCAGCTCGGTCGTCCACGGCCACACGGCCACGGTGGTGGCCGCACCGAGCGGCTCGGTGGTGCGCACCAGGCCGAAGACGTCGGTGCGGGTGGTCAGCAGCGGGCCGAGCGTCCAGCGGCCGCGGCGGCGCGGGTGCAGGCCGTAGCGCACCTCGACGCGGTCGGCCCGCGCCGAGACGCGGGCACGGACGCCCTCGGGCCCCACCAGCTCGTGAGCGGCCTGCTCGGACAGGCGCAGCCGCGCCAGCCGCTCGTACGCGGCCGGGCTCGCCGACCGCGCGGCGACGACCAGGTGGGTGTCGCCGCGCTGCCCGCGCACCACCGGGTGCGGCTGCACCCGCCGGTCGACGGTCAGCGCGCCACGGCCCGACTCGAGGCCCCGCGCGGCGAGCGTGCCCACCGCGACCGCCACGGCGAGCAGCGCCGCGGCGCCGAGCGCCACGACGTCGGGCAGCGCGAGCAGCGCGCCCGCCACCGCCAGCAGCGCGCCCACGACCAGGAGGGTGGCCCCGCGGCGCGTCAGGCGTGCCCGGGCCAGGCGGCGCAGCGGCGCGACGGCGCGGCGCGGCATCGTCAGCCCCTGACGGCGGCCGGCACCGGCGTGCGCTGCACGATGTCGGCGACGACCTGCTCCGGGGTGGTGCCCGCGAGCCGCGACTCGGTGGACAGGATGAGCCGGTGCGCCACCACCGGGCCCACCACCCGCTGGACGTCGTCGGGCAGCACGTGGTCGCGCCCGTCCATCGCGGCGATCGCCTTGGCGACGCGCAGCAGCTGCAGCGACGCACGCGGCGAGGCGCCGAGGCGCAGCCCGGCGTGGTGGCGCGTGGCGCCGACGAGGTCGAGCACGTACTGCTTCACGGCGCCGGCGGCGTGCACGTGCCGCACCGCGTCCGCGAACCGCACGATCGCGGCGCCCGTGGTGACCGGCTGCAGGTGGTCCAGCGGCGTGGCCGCCTCCTGCCGGTCGAGCATGAGCATCTCGGCCTCGCGGTCGGGGTAGCCGACGGCCAGGCGGGCGGTGAACCGGTCGCGCTGCGCCTCGGGCAGCGGGTAGGTGCCCTCCATCTCGACCGGGTTCTGCGTCGCGACGACGAGGAACGGGCGCGGCAGCCGGTGCGTGGTGCCGTCGACGGTGGTCTGGCCCTCCTCCATGCACTCGAGGAGGGCCGACTGCGTCTTGGGGGAGGCGCGGTTGATCTCGTCGCCGATGACGATGTTGTTGAAGACCGGCCCCGGGCGGAACTCGAACTCGTGGGTGGCCGCGCGGAAGATGCTCACGCCGGTCAGGTCGCTCGGCAGCAGGTCGGGCGTGAACTGCACGCGGCCCACCCGGCAGTCGATGCTGCGCGCGAGCGCCTTGGCGAGCGTCGTCTTGCCCACGCCCGGCACGTCCTCGACGAGCAGGTGGCCCTCGGCGAGCAGGACCGCGACGGTGAGCTCGGCCAGGTGCGGGCGCCCGGTGACGACTGACTCCACCGCGGCCCGCACCCGGGACGTGGTCTCGACCAGCTCGTCGACGAGGCCCGGCAGGTCCCCGGCGGGCACGCCGCCCGAGCCGGGGCCGGCGGGCGCGGTGGTCGAGGTGTCCAGGACGGGTTCGGGCTGCACGGCGACCTCCGAGGACCACTGGCCCAGCTCGGCTTCTGCTGACTCGGTGCTTGCTGACTCGGTGCTGCTGACTGCTCGGGTGCGACTGCTCGGTGCTGCGTCAGGTGCTGCCGGCGGTCCGCGTCGTCGCGACCGTCGGTGTCGGCAGCCTACTGGCCCGGGGCCTCGCACGGGTCGCCGGCCGGGCGTGGTCGGGGTGGGTGATCTGGACGGCGCGCGCGGCCCGCCGGCGCACCTGCACCAGGCCCGGCAGCGCGCGCCCTCGCCGCCGGGCCGCCACCGCCCTCCACCCGGCCGACCGCGCCGCCGGGCCGCCACCGCCCTCCACCCCGCGTCCTCGCCGCCGTGCTGCCACTCGCCCTCCACCGCCCTCCACCCCGGCGCCGGGCCGATGACCTGCTCCGCCGCGGATCTTCACCCGCCCGGTGGAGCGCCACGCCGTGTTTTCCCAGGCCTGGTGGAGGGAAGTGGAGTACGGTGGAGCGAGCGGGAGCGCGAGGGGAGGTGCGAGCCGTGGCGGGAGCCGAGCCGATGCTGGGCACGGGTCTTCTGCTGGGCACGTACACCCCCAAGCTCGACGAGAAGGGCCGGCTGATCCTCCCCGCGAAGTTCCGGTCCCGGCTCGCCGACGGTCTCGTCATGACGCGAGGGCAGGAGAGGTGCCTGTTCCTGCTGCCGATGGACGAGTTCTCCCGCATGTACGAGCAGGTCCGGCAGGCTCCCGTGACCTCCCGTCAGGCGCGCGACTACCTGCGCGTGTTCCTGTCGGGCGCGAGCGACGAGGTGCCGGACAAGCAGGGCCGGGTCTCCATCCCGCCGGCCCTGCGCGCGTACGCCGGTCTCGACCGGGACGTCGCCGTGATCGGCGCCGGCACCCGCGTCGAGGTCTGGGACAAGACGGCCTGGGAGGGCTACCTCGCCGAGCAGGAGTCCGCGTACTCCGAGACGGCGGAGCAGATCTTCCCGGACCTGCAGTTCTGAGACGTCCGGCGGACCGACGGTCCGACGGCGTCTCGGGCGGCAGGTGCCGCACGGCGGTGCCACACAGCTGAACATCGCACGACCCCGAGGCCCCGCCCCGCGAGGCCTCCTCCCGCGAGAGGTCTGGCGTACTTCCCCGACGCCAGAAGGACGCGGAGGGAGACCTGGCCGGACGGGGCCTCGACGCAGCCGCACCGGCGGCCGCACCCGCAGGAAGCCCGAAGACCCGAAGCCCCGAAGACCCGCAGCACCGAGGAAGGAGCGCACGTGGCCGACGACGCCGCCGCCGCCGACCGGCACCTGCCCGTGCTGCTCCAGCGCTGCCTGGACCTCCTCGCGCCTGCGCTGGCGGAGCCCGGCAGCGTCCTCGTCGACTGCACCCTGGGCATGGGCGGCCACACCGAGGCGGTGCTCGAGCAGGTGCCCACCGCCCGGGTGATCGGCATCGACCGCGACCCGCAGGCCCTGCGCCTGGCCTCGGCGCGGCTGGCTCGCTTCGGCGAGCGGTTCACGCCCGTGCACGCCGTCTACGACGAGATCGGCGACGTCGTCGCCGACGCCGGGCTCGACGGCGTCCAGGGCGTGCTCATGGACCTCGGCGTCAGCTCGCTGCAGCTCGACGAGGCCGAGCGCGGGTTCGCCTACGCCCAGGACGCCCCGCTCGACATGCGGATGGACCAGACGACCGGCCTCACGGCGGCCGACGTGCTCAACACCTACGACGAGCGCGAGATCGCCCGCGTGCTGCGCGAGTACGGCGAGGAGCGGTTCGCCGCGCGCATCGCCCGGGCGATCGTGCGGCGCCGCGAGCAGCGGCCCTGGGAGCGCACGGGCGAGCTGGCCGAGCTCGTGCGCGCCTCCATCCCGGCGGCGACCCGCAAGACCGGCGGCAACCCGTCCAAGCGCACGTTCCAGGGCCTGCGGATCGAGGTCAACGGCGAGCTCGAGGTGCTCGAGCGCGCCGTGCCCGCCGCGATCGAGGCGCTCGCGGTGGGCGGCCGGATCGTCGTCGAGTCGTACCACTCGCTGGAGGACCGGATCGTCAAGCGCGCCATCCAGCGCGGCACGACGTCGTCGGCGCCGCCGGGGCTGCCCGTGGAGCCGGAGACCCACCGCCCGTACCTCGAGCCCCTGACGCGGGGCGCGGAGGAGGCCGACGCCGCGGAGCTGGAGCGCAACCCGCGCGCCGCCTCCGTCCGGCTTCGCGCGGCGGCGCGCCTGCGGCCGACGCCCGACCACCTGCGCCAGCCCGCGAGCCTCGGGCGGCGCGGCCGCGCCGCCCGCCCGAGCACCCGCACGAACCCGAGCACCCGCACGAACCCGAGCACGAACTCCGAGGAGCGTCGATGAGCGCACTGCGAGCCCCGGCAGCCGTCCCGTCCCGCCGCGTCGCCCCCGCGCCCCGCCGCGCGCCGCTGACCGCCCTGCCCGGCGGCCGGCAGCACCGGCGGCTCGAGGCCGTCCGCGCCCCGCTGCAGGCGCGGTCGAGCATGCCGTTCCTCGCCATCTGCGGGGCGCTGCTCGTCGTCGCCCTGCTCCTGGCGCTGATGCTCAACACCACCATGGCGCGCGGCTCGTACGAGCAGGCCGGGCTGCGCCGCGAGGTCGCCCGCGTCGCGCAGGACGTGCAGTCCAAGCAGGCCGAGCTGCGGGCCGCCGAGGCGTCGCTGCCCGACCGGGCGCGCGACCTCGGGATGGTGCCCGCCGAGGACCCGACGATCATCAGCGCGGCCACCGGCCAGGTGGTCGGCGGCGCGCCGGCGCAGCCGTGACCCGGCGCGAGGCTCCTGCGACACGCGCGGGCGCCTCGCGCTCCGGGCGGCCATCGGCAGCCCAGAATCGGGGCGTGGGGAACTCCGGCGGCGCGCGCGGCTCCTCGCCGCGCGCGGCGACACCGCGCACGAGCACGCCGCGCACGAGCACGCCGCGCACGAGCACGCCGCGCACGAGCACGCCGCGCACGAGCACGTCGCGCACGAGCACGCCGCGTCCCGGCTCCGGCGGCGCCGCTCCGGCCCGCGGCGGCCGCGGCCCGGCGGCCCAGGCGGCCCCGGAGAACGGCACGGCCGCCCCGTCGGAGCGGGGCGCCGACCAGCCCCGCGAGCGCGGCCCGCGCCGCGTCTCGCGCGCGCAGCTCGAGCGGCTCGCGGCGGCGCGCGCCGCCGTCGTCGTGCCGCCGATCGCCTACCCCGAGCAGCTGCCCGTCTCCGCGCGCCGCGACGACATCGCGCGCGCCATCGCCGAGAACCAGGTCGTCGTCGTCGCGGGCGAGACCGGCTCGGGCAAGACGACCCAGCTGCCGAAGATCCTGCTGGACCTGGGCCGCGGCCGGGCCGGGCAGATCGGGCACACCCAGCCGCGCCGGATCGCGGCGCGCAGCGTGGCCGAGCGCATCGCCGAGGAGCTGGGCACGCCGCTCGGCGAGATCGTCGGCTACCAGGTGCGGTTCACCGACGCCTCCAGCGAGCAGACGCTGGTCAAGGTCATGACCGACGGCATCCTGCTCGCGCAGATCCAGCGCGACCCGCAGCTGCTGGCCTACGACACGATCGTCATCGACGAGGCGCACGAGCGGTCGCTGAACATCGACTTCCTGCTCGGCTACCTGTCCCGGCTGCTGCCGCAGCGCCCCGACCTCAAGGTGATCATCACCTCCGCGACGATCGACTCCGAGCGGTTCGCGCAGCACTTCTCCCCGGCGCACCTGGCCGAGGTCGGCGGGGCGCCCGAGGACGTCGTGGCCGTGCTGCCGAAGGCCGCCCCGGTCGTCGAGGTCTCCGGGCGCACCTACCCCGTCGAGATCCGCTACCGCCCGCTGACCCCGGACGCCGACCCGGAGACGGGCCGCGTGCCGAAGGGCGCCGAGGACAAGGACCTGGTCACCGGCATCCTCGAGGCCTGCGACGAGCTGATGGCCGAGGGCCCCGGCGACATCCTGGTGTTCCTGTCCGGCGAGCGGGAGATCCACGACGCGCTCGACGGGCTCGAGGGCCACCTCGGCGAGCGGGTCCGCGACCCGAAGCGGCCCGACCACGTGGAGATCCTGCCGCTGTACTCGCGGCTGTCCGCCGCCGAGCAGCACCGCGTGTTCGCCGCCCACCCCGGCCGGCGGATCGTGCTGTCCACGAACGTGGCCGAGACGTCCCTGACCGTGCCGGGCATCCACTACGTCGTCGACACCGGCCTGGCGCGCATCTCGCGCTACTCCAAGGCCACCAAGGTGCAGCGCCTGCCGATCGAGCCGATCTCGCAGGCGTCGGCCAACCAGCGCTCCGGCCGCTCCGGCCGCGTCGCGAACGGTGTCGCGATCCGCCTGTACTCCCAGGAGGACTTCGAGAACCGGCCCGAGTACACCGAGCCGGAGATCCTGCGCACCTCGCTCGCGAGCGTGCTGCTGCAGATGATCTCCGTCGGCGTGGTCAAGGCGCCCGACGACGTCGCGAGGTTCCCGTTCGTGGAGCCCCCGGACACCCGCGCGGTGCGTGACGGCGTGCAGCTGCTGCGCGAGCTCGGCGCGCTGGAGACCCGCGAGGGCCGCACCCGGCTGACCGACGTCGGCCGCACCCTGGCGCAGCTGCCGATGGACCCGCGCCTGGCGCGCATGATCATCGAGGGCTCCCGGCTCGGCGTGGCGCGCGAGGTGGCAATCATCGCCGCCGTCATGAGCATCCAGGACCCGCGCGAGCGCCCCGCCGAGGTGCGCCAGCAGGCCGACCAGCTGCACGCCCGGTTCACCGACCCGACGTCGGACTTCCTGAGCTACCTCAACCTGTGGGAGTACGTGCGCGGCCGGCAGCACGAGCTGTCCGGCTCGGCGTTCCGCCGGCTGTGCAAGGCCGAGCACCTCAACTTCCTGCGCGTGCGCGAGTGGCAGGACGTCGTGGCCCAGCTGCGCGAGATGAGCAAGCCGCTGGGCATCGACATGTCGTACCGCCCGCGGTCGAACGCTGGACAGCTGGTCGAGGCGCCGGCCGAGGAGGGCGCCCAGCCGCGCGCCGGCGAGCTGCGCCGCGAGTGGGACGGCGAGACCGTGCACCGTGCGCTGCTGGCGGGCCTGCTCAGCCAGATCGGCATGCAGGACACCGGCGAGGTCAAGGCCTCCGCCGTCGCCCACCTCAAGGGCGAGGCCCGCGAGCGCGCGCTGCGCCGGGCCGCCAAGCAGGCGCGCAACGAGTACCTCGGCGCCCGCGGCGCGCGGTTCGCGATCTTCCCCGGCTCGCCGCTGAGCAAGAAGCCGCCGGCGTGGGTCATGGCGGGCGAGCTCGTGGAGACCTCCCGGCTGTGGGCCCGCGACGTCGCCCGCATCCAGCCGGAGTGGGCCGAGGAGCTGGCCGGCGAGCTGGTCAAGCGCACCTACTCCGACCCGCACTGGTCCACCAAGCAGGGCGCCGCGATCGCCACCGAGAAGGTGCTGCTGTACGGCATCCCGATCGTGGCCGACCGGCCCGTGCTGTACGCCAAGGTCGACCCCGAGGCGGCGCGCGAGATGTTCCTGCGCCACGCCCTGGTGCAGGGCGAGTGGACCACCCACCACGCGTTCTTCGCCGAGAACCGCCGGCTGCTCGAGGAGGCCGAGCAGGTCGAGGCCCGCTCGCGCCGGCGCGGGCTCGTGGCGTCCGAGGACGACCTGTTCGCCTTCTACGACGAGCGCGTCCCCGCCTCGGTGGTCAGCGCCCGGCACTTCGACCGGTGGTGGTCGCGCGCCCGGCGCGAGACCCCCGACCTGCTGACGTTCCGCCTCGAGGACCTGGTCGACGTCGAGGCCGTGGACCCCCACGAGTTCCCCGAGACCTGGACGCAGGGCGAGCTCACGCTGCCGCTGACCTACCAGTTCCAGCCCGGCACCGACGCCGACGGCGTCACCGTGCACGTGCCGCTGTCCGTGCTGCCGCGGCTGTCGCCGGCCGGCTTCGACTGGATGGTGCCCGGCCTGCTCGAGGAGCTGTGCGTCGCCACGATCCGCTCGCTGCCCAAGGCGGTGCGCGTGCAGCTGGTCCCGGCGCCGGACGTCGGCGCGGCCGTGGCCGCGTGGCTGCGCGAGAACACCCCGTCGTGGGAGGACATGACCCGCGCCGGCGACATGGCCGAGCCGTTCCACGCGGCGTTCTCCCGCGCCGTGCGGGCGCTGCGCGACGTCGTGGTGCCGGACGAGGTGTGGGACGCCGAGCGCGTCGAGCGGCTGCCGGCACACCTGCGCATGACCTTCCGCGTCGTGGACGCGTCGGGTTCCGCCGGCGACGCCCGGGGCGGCCGGGGCGGACACGGGCGGGGTGCCGCCCGCGGACCCGTGGCGCTGGACGAGTCCAAGGACCTGCTGTCGCTGCAGCGGCGCCTGGCCCCGCAGGCCGAGGCCGCGGTGCGCGCCGCGGTCAAGGGCGCCGTGGGCCGGGCGCTCGAGGAGGCGCGCGCCGCGCAGGGCGCTGCGGACGCTCCGGTGCCCGACGCCGCCGCCGAGCGTGCGGCGCCGGTGCGGGCGGCGGGCCGGGCCACCACCGCGGCCGGCCCCGCGATCGCCGAGCAGACCGGCCTGACCACCTGGCCGGCCGGCCTGCCCGACGGCGCGCTGCCCGACGCCGTCTCCACCGACCTCGGCGGCGGGGTGGTCGTGCGCGGCTACCCCGCCCTGGTCGAGGAGCCCGGGCCGAGGCACGAGCCCACGGTGGCGCTGCGCGTCCTGGCGGACGCCGCCGAGCGCGACAGCGCGCACGCCCGCGGCGTGCGCCGGCTGCTGCTGACCGAGACCGCCCTGCAGCCGGGCCGCGTCACCTCGCGGTGGACCGGCACGCAGGCGCTCACGCTGGCCGCGAGCCCGTACCGGAACACCGACGACCTCGTCGCGGACCTCCAGCTCGCCGCCGTCATCGCGCTGACCAGCGGGGACACCGACCTCGCGCCCGGTACGCCGCCCGGGCCCGACGCCGTACAGATCCGCACCGCCGAGCTGTACGGCGAGGCGAAGGCCTTCGTGCGCCGCCACCTGGAGGACGAGGTCCACCGGGTCGCCGGGCACGTCGTGGCCGCGCTGGCCGCCTGGCGCACGCTCGAGGCCGAGGTCCGGGGCACCTCGTCGCTGGCCCTGCTCAACACGCTCACCGACGTCCGGGACCACGCCGCGACGCTGGTCCACCCCGGGTTCGTCAGCGCCACCCCGCCCCGCCGGCTGCCGCACCTGGTGCGCTACCTGCGCGCGGCGTCGTACCGGCTGGAGAAGGCCCAGGCCAACCCGGCCCGCGACGCGGAGCTCGCCTGGCGGGTGCGCGACGTCGAGGAGGCCTACGCCAAGGCGCGCGCCGCCTACGCCGCGGGGCCGGCCGACCCGGCGCGGGCCGCGGAGCTGGCAGAGGTGCGCTGGCAGGTCGAGGAGCTGCGGGTGTCGCTGTTCGCCCAGCAGCTCGGCACGGACGGCGCGGTCAGCGAGAAGCGGATCCGCAAGGTGCTCAGCCCGAACGGCTGGTGACGCGCGCCGGGGCGCCTGCGCTCAGAGCACGCGCAGCCCGGCGGCCACGGCGGCGCCCCGCAGGTCCCGCACCGCGGCGCACTCCAGCGGCACCTGCGACCCGTCGTCGAGCACCAACCAGTGCCGGCGCGTCGCCACCAGGTGCGGCACGCCGCTGACCAGCGCCACGGCCGCGAGGCGCTGCTCGCCGCCGTCGGCACGCGCGACGCGCACCGCGCCGCGGGGTCCCTCGCCGCCAGGTCCCGTGCCGCCGGGTCCCTCGCCGCCGAGCACCAGGCGCGCGGGGCCGGGCGGCACGGCGGTCGGCCCGAGCGGCGGCACGTCGTCGGGCAGCAGCCGCACGCCCACGCCGGGCCCGCCGGAGCGGGCGCGCAGCACGCGCACGCCGAACGACCCCAGCAGCACCGCCACCGGCACCGCGACGAGCCCGACGCCGACCACCACGTGGACGGTCGTGATCGTGCCCGACGTCAGCCGGCCCAGGTAGAGCAGGAGCCCGACGAGGGCCAGCGGCAGCAGCGCCAGGTCGGCCCGGCGCCACGGCGGGCGCTGCGCCTGCGGCTGCGCCAGGCCGTGGAGCACGCGCCAGCCCGTCCACCGGGCGACGTCGTCCCGCTGGAGCGCCGCGACGGCGGTGCTGCGCGCGAGGCGGTACCCGGCCCGCGCCGTGCCGCCGAGCGCCGCGAGCACGAGCGGCAGCGCGGCCGCGCCCACGGCGAGCCGCGCGCCGGGCGAGGGCTGCCCGAGCGCGCCGGCCAGCAGGACGACCCCCGCGGTGAGTGCCAGCGGGTGCAGCACGCCGCGCAGGGCGTCCAGCGCACCGGCGACCCCGCCCACCGACCGGACCCCGGGGTACGGGTTCAGCCCCTCCGGCGCCTCGCGCCGGCGGTACGGGTGCTGCGTCTCGGGGTCGGGGTGACCCGGCGCGTGCCGGTCGGCCGGGAGGGCGAGCACGCGCGGGTCGCGCAGCGCCGTCGCCCACGCCCACCGCAGCCGCCGGGCGCGGACCCAGTCGCGCCGGTACCAGGCCCACCACGCCAGCGTCGCGAGCACGACGACGACGCCGAGCGCGAGCGCCGCGACGTCGCTGCCCTGCCAGCGGCCGCCGTCGACCAGCACCGCGAGCGCCGGCCCCACCCCCGCCCCCAGCCCGAAGGAGCACAGCGCGACCAGCAGCAGCCCGGCGAGCAGGCGCAGGACGCCGCTGTCGCGGCGCTCGGCGAGGCCGAGGCTCCCGGCGGCGAGGTGGTACCAGTCGCCGAACGTCGCCGGCAGGGGCACCTCGTGCGGGAAGAGCGGCAGCGGCGCCCGGCCGCGTCGGGGCGCGGCGGTCCGGACCGTCGTCGGGGTCACGGCGGCATTGTGCCCTGCGGCAACCGCCCTGGGAACCAGCGCCCACGGCGCCGCGCCGTCCGCGCGGACCCCGCGGCGCCAAATCCCTGGCCCGACCGCCGCCCGCCGCCTAGCGTGCGGCCCGTGCCACCGCACCTTCCCCCGCCCGCCCGTCTGCACGACGACGAGGTCGTCGTCACGGCCGACGACGTCCGCCGGCTCCTGGCCGCGCAGCTGCCGCACCTGGCGCACCTGCCGGTCACGGCGGTCGCCGAGTCGGGCACCGACCACCGGCTGTTCCGGCTCGGTGACGCCCTCGTCGCCCGGATGCCCAAGGTGGCGTGGGCGGCGGCCCAGGCCGAGTCCGACGCCCGCTGGCTGCCGGTCCTGGCCCCGCACCTGCCGCTCGACGTGCCCGCACCCGTGGCGCTCGGCGACCCCGACGACGCCTACCCGTTCCGGTGGTCGGTCGCGCCGTGGCTGCCCGGCCGCGCCGTCGGCGACCCGCTCGCCGGGGAGCCGCTCGGGTTCGACGCCGCCGCCGGCGCCGCGGCGCTCGGGGCGTTCGTGCGGGCGCTGCGCGCCGCCGACCCGGCCGGCGGCCCCGTCAAGGAGGGCACCGCGCGCGGGGTGCCGCTGGCCCGGCTCGACGCCGACGTGCGCGCGGCAGTCGCGGCGTCGGGCGACCGGGTCGACGGCCCGGCCGTGCTGCGTGCCTGGGAGCGTGCGCTCGCCGCTGCGCCGTCGTCCGCGCGCGGCTGGATCCACGGCGACCTCATGCCCGGCAACCTGCTGGCCCGCGGCGGGCGCCTGAGCGCCGTCGTCGACTGGGGCGCGCTCGGCGTCGGGGACCCGGCCGCGGACCTGGCCCCCGCGTGGTGGCTGTTCGACGGCGCGGCGCGCCGGCAGTTCCGAGCGGCCGCGACCGAGGGGCTGGCGGACGCGGACGCCGCGTGGGAGCGGGCGCGCGGGTGGGTGCTGGTGCAGGGCGTGATCGCCCTGCCCTACTACTGGGACCGGTGGCCGGCGTTCGCGCGGGCCTCGCAGCGCCGGGTCGCCGCGGTGCTGGCCGACCCCGCCTGACGCGCCGCGGGCTCGAGCGTCAGCCCAGGCTCGGGTCGAGGACGTCGAAGCGGTCGGCCACCCACGGGAACACCCACAGGAACAGGACCGCGACGACGGCGGCGAGCAGCACCAGCGTCTGCAGCAGGCGCCAGAAGAGGTTGCCGGGCAGGTGGCGGAAGATCCAGGCGTACATCAGAGGGCTCCAGGCGTCGGCGGGCGCGTCACAGGACCGGGGATCACGGGACCGGGGCTCACAGGACCGCGGGGTCGGCGAGCACGCTCTCGGGCATGCCGTCGGCGCGGTCCATCCACCCCACGAAGTTGGCGTAGGTGATCCAGCGGTGGGAGTTGCCGTACTCGCCGAGGGTGGGCGAGTGGCACGTGGTCAGCGTGAGCAGGCGCTCGGTGGGCGCGACACCCGGCTGGTTCGGCACGGGCGCCACCACCTCCACCTGGGTGGGCAGCACCACCTCGTGGCTGGTCACCTCGTAGACGTACCAGGTGCTGCGGGTCTCCACGACCACCTGGTCGCCCGGCTCGAGCTCGTTGACGTAGCGGAACGAGTTGCCGTGGCTGCGGCGGTGCCCTGCGAGGGCGAAGTTGCCGACCTCGCCGACCTGCTGGGACTCGGTGTAGTGGCCGGCGGCGGCCTTGTCGAGCACCGACTTGGTGGTGCCCTCCAGGATCGGCATCGCGTTGTCCGTGCGCCCGTACCACCTCGGCACGATCAGGACGCCGAACATCTCCCCGGGCGCGACCGCCTCGGGGACCGGCGGCTCGTCGGTGCGCAGCTCGGCCGCGACGCGCGGCGCCTCCGGCAGCGTCTGCTGGAAGTCGGACATGAGGCCCTCGGCCTCGCCCCGGGCCTGCACGCTGGTCCACCACAGCTGCCACACGACGAAGAGCGCGAGCACCAGGCCGGCGGTGATGAGCAGCTCGCCGAGGACGCCGACGCCGCCCAGCGCCACCCGGCTCGCGCGGGACCCGCGACCACCGCGGGTGTGGCGAGCCCCCTGGCCCGCCTGAGGCACGGTCGTCGTCCCGGCCACCCTGACCCCCTTCTCGTGGCGGCGCACCTCGCGCCGACATGGCACACCCTAGGACCCTCACCCGGACGCGCCGGCCGGCCGGGACCCCGCGCACCGACTGTTCACCCCGGCGGCCACCCGGAGGCCACCCGGAGGCCACCGGACGAAGGTCAGGGTCGCCTCCGGGCGGCACCCGATACCGAGCGCGTGCCCGCCGGGGCAGGCTCGAGACATGAACTCCACCGACCCGTACCCCACCCCCGGCCCGGGCCCCTCCGGAGCCCCGTACCCCGGCCCTCCCCACGCCGGCCAGCCGTACCCGCCGCAGCAGCCGGCCGGGCGCCGCACCTTCTACCGGCCCGCCCGCGGGCGGATGCTCGGCGGCGTGTGCGCCGGCATCGCCGACTACTTCGGCTGGGACCGCACCGTCGTCCGGCTGCTGACCGTCGCGTCGCTGCTGCTGCCCGGCCCGCAGCTGCTGGCCTACGTCGTGCTGTGGGTGCTCGTGCCCGACGAGCACAAGGCCGCTGCCCGCGCCGCCCAGCAGGCCGGCTACACCGGGCCGTACCCCGCGCCGTCGCCCGGCCCGTCGCCGACGCCGCCGGCGGCGTGAGCCGCCCCCGAGCCCGTGCCGGCGCGCGGCCCCGGCGACACACTGGACCGGTGCGCATCACCACGGAGCTCGGGGACATCACCCAGGTCGAGGCGGACGCCATCGTCAACGCGGCGAACTCGTCGCTGCTCGGCGGGGGCGGGGTGGACGGCGCCATCCACGCCGCCGCGGGTCCCGGGCTCCTCGAGGCGTGCCAGGAGCTGCGCCGCACCCGGCTGCCGGGCGGGCTGCCGGTGGGCGACGCCGTCGCGACCCCGGGGTTCGCGCTGCCGGCGCGCTGGGTGATCCACACCGTGGGCCCGAACCGGCACGCCGGGCAGACCGACCCCGCGCTCCTCGGGTCCTGCTTCGCCCGGTCGCTCGACGTCGCGGCGGGCCTGGGCGCCCGGTCGGTCGCGTTCCCCGCCGTCAGCGCCGGCGTCTACGGGTGGGAACCGCAGGACGTCGCCACCATCGCCGTGGAGTCGGTGCGCGGCTGGGCGCCGCCGCGGTCCGACGGCGCCCCGGCCGACCTGGACGGCGCGCCGGGCGACGTCGAGCACGTGCGGTTCGTGCTGTTCAGCGCGCGCCTGCTCGAGGCGTTCGACGCCGCCCTGGCGAGCTGAGCCGCCCCCCTGTCGGGCGCTGTCGCGCGCACGCGAGGTCTGTTCGGTGATTCGTTGGCTGTTCGGCGATCCGGATCACCGAACAGCCAACGAATCACCGAACAGACGCCGGCCCTGCTCCGCGCCGGTCCGGCTCCACGCCGCCCCGCTCCGTGCCGGCCCGCTCCCCCGGCCGTCAGGCGTCGACGTCCTCCAGACGCTCGACGTCCTCGAACCGCGTGGCCTCGTGCCGCACGAACCGGTTGTACGCCCAGGTCGCGACCGCGAGCACGACGCCGACGGCGAGCAGCGCGCCGGCGATCGTGTACTGCTGCTGCTGCGCCTCGCTGCGGGCCCACGGCCCGGCCAGGAACGCGCAGGTGATCGCCCCGAGCACGGCCAGCGGCAACCAGGTGCGGAAGTGACGGTGCTCCACGCTCCTGCGCCGCAGCACGATCAGCGCCACGTTGACGACGGCGAACACCACGAGCAGCAGCAGCGACGTCGTGCCGCCGAGCAGGCTCACGGCGCTGGCGCCGTCGGCGGTCCCGGACTCGCGCACCACCCAGGTGATGAGGCCGAACGCGAGCAGCGTGGTGACGACGATCGCGACCCACGGCGTGCGGCGCGCCCGGTGGACCTTGCCGAAGACCGGCGGCAGCACGCGCTGGTGGGCCATGCCGTACAGCAGGCGCGAGGCCATGAGCATGTTGATCAGCGCGGTGTTCGCGACGGCGAAGATGGCGATGAACGGGAAGATCGTGTCGAACGGCAGGCCCGGCGCGCCCGCGGCCACGACCTGGGTCAGCGCGGACGGCTTGCTCGGGTCGGTGAGGTCGCCCACCGGCACGAGGGCGACGGCGGTGACGGCCACGAGCACGTAGATGACGCCGGTGACGGACAGGCCGGCGATCATCACGCGCGGGAAGTCGCGCACCGGGTCCTTGGTCTCCTCGGCCATGTTGACCGCGTCCTCGAAGCCGACCATCGCGAAGAACGCCAGCGTGGTCGCGGCGGTGACGGCCATGAACACGCCCTTGTCGTCGGCCGACTCGAACACGACCACGCGCGAGAAGTCGGCGCGCCCCTGCAGCACGCCCCACAGGCCCACGACGATCACCAGCAGCAGGCCGGACAGCTCCACGCAGGTGAGCACCACGTTGGCCTTGACGCTCTCGGCCACGCCGCGCAGGTTCACCAGCGCGACGAGCGCCATGAAGCCGAGCGCCATCCACAGCTGCGCGGCGCTGCCGTCGGCGATCCCCAGCCCGAACGCGTCGCTGACGAACCCGGCCACCGCGTTGGACGCCGTCGACGCCGAGGTGATGCCGGAGCACATCACCATGAACGCCACGAGGAACGTCACGACGTGGATGCCGAACGCCTTGTGCGCGTACAGGGCGGCGCCGGCCGCGCTCGGGTACTTGGTGACGAGCTCCAGGTAGGAGAACGCCGTGATGCCGGCGACGGCGAAGGCCACGAGGAACGGGGCCCACGCCGCGCCGCCGACCTCGCCGGCCACCTGGCCCGTGAGCGCGTACACGCCCGTGCCGAGGATGTCGCCGACGACGAACAGCAGCAGGAGCTTGCGGCCCATCACCCGCTTGAGCGGGGGCTGCGTGGTCGGCGTCTGCTCGACCGCCTGAGTCATGGGTCCCTCCTCACGAGCGGCGCACGGGGCGCGGGGCAGCGGTCGTCGCGACGCGACAGGGTCGCGCCGCGCACCGTGCGTCGGCACGCTGACGGCGCGCCCGCTGGGCGCGCCGTCAGGTATGGAATGCAGGTATGGAACCTGCTGGCGGGCAGGTCTGTCGAATCGTGGGCGGCAGGACGGCGGCGACCAGGCACGACGCCGCAGCACCCGATGCCACGACGCCGCACCACCGCCGCAGCGTCGTCGTCCGACGTCGTCGTCCGACGCCGCCGGTCAGGGCCGGCGCCGCCGCGCCCTCACCGGCGCCGCGGCGTCGGGCCCTCGGGGCGGTGCTCGTCGAGCGTCGAGACGTCCTCGAACTGCAGCTTCCGGTGCCGCACGGTGCGGTTGTACACCCAGGTCAGGCCGGACAGCAGCAGCCCGACGGCGAGCAGCGCGCCGGCGATCAGGTACTGCGGCTGCTGCTCCTCGCTGCGCGCCCACGGCCCGGTCAGGAACGCGCAGGTGAGCGCGCCGAGCACGGCCAACGGCGTCCAGGTGCGGAAGTGCGCGTGCCCGACGTGGTCGCGCCGCAGCACCAGCAGCGCCACGTTGACGACGGCGAACACCACGAGCAGCAGCAGCGACGTCGTGCCGCCGAGCAGCGCGACGGCGCTGGCGCCGGTCTCGGTGCCGGACTCCCGCACGACCCACAAGATCAGGCCGAACGCGATGGCCGTGGTGACGAGGATCGACACCCACGGGGTGCGGCGGGTGCGGTGCACGGCGCCGAAGGCGCTCGGCAGCACACCCTGGTTCGCCAGGCCGTAGAGCAGCCGCGAGGCCATGAGCATGTTGATGAGGGCCGAGTTGGCCACGGCGAACATGCCGATGAACGGGAAGATCGTGTCGAACGGCAGCCCGGGTGAGGCCGGCGAGCATCATCCGCGGGAAGTCGCGCACCGGGTCGTGGCACTCCTCGGCCATGTTCACCGAGTCCTCGAAGCCGACCATCGCGAAGAACGCCAGCGTGGTGGCGGCGGTGACGGCCAGGAAGACGCTCTTGTCGTCCGACGACTCGAAGACGACCACCCGGGAGAAGTCGGCGCGGCCCTGCGTCACCGCCCACAGGCCCACGAAGATCACCAGCAGCAGGCCGGACAGCTCGACGAGCGTGAGCACCACGTTGGCCTTGACGCTCTCCCCGACCCCGCGCAGGTTCACCAGCGCGACCAGGGCCATGAACCCCAGCGCGATCGCCATCAGGCCGGGGCCGCCGGGCTCGAGCCCGAGCGAGAACCCGTCCGAGAGGAACCCGGCGAACGCGTTCGCCGCCGTCGAGGCCGAGGTGATGCCCGACGACATCACCATGAACGCCACGACGAACGTGATCACGTGGATGCCGAACGCCTTGTGCGTGTACAGCGCGGCGCCCGCGGCCTGCGGGTACTTGGTGACCAGCTCGAGGTAGCTCAGCGCGGTGATGGTGGCTACCACGAACGCGAGCAGGAACGGCGCCCACGCGGCGCCCCCGACCTCGCCGGCCACCTGGCCGGTCAGCGCGTAGACGCCGGTGCCGAGGATGTCCCCGACGATGAACAGCAGGAGCAGCTTCGGCCCCATGACCCGCCGCAGGCCGCCCTCGGACGCCTCGGCCCTCTCGTTCTCCGCGACCTGGCTCATCGGTCACCGCCTCCTGCCCGTCCCCGCACGGCACCGCTGCGTGCCGCACTGCCCTGTGCCGCCTCGCGCCTCCCCCTCGCTGCGAATGTCTCACGGTGGGTGACGCACGGCACGCGGAGCGCCCAGGGTGCCTGCGGGACGGGCTCCTCGCAGCATGGCCGGGGACGGACCGACCGAGGGAGGGCCATGAGCAGCACGCAGGAGACCACCGAGACGGCCGGCACCCGGTCGGCGGGCACGGTCGCCGACGGGATCGTCGGGCGGCTCGTCGACTGGGGCGTGGAGCGGGTGTTCGGGTACGCGGGCGACGGCATCGACCCGTTGCTGGCGGCGCTGCGCCGGCGCGAGGACGACCTCGAGCTGGTCACCGCCCGCCACGAGGAGATGGCGGCGTTCATGGCCACGGGCCACGCCAAGTACTCCGGCCAGGTCGGCGTCTGCCTCTCGACGCAGGGACCGGGTGCGATCCACCTGCTCAACGGCCTGTACGACGCCAAGCTGGACCGCCAGCCGGTCGTGGCGATCGTCGGGCAGGTGGTGACGACGGCGCTCGGGTCGGGCTACCTGCAGGAGGTGGACCTGTCCACGCTGTTCAAGGACGTGTGCGCGCAGTACGTGCAGACCGTCATGACGCCCGAGCAGCTGCCCCACGTGCTCGACGACGCCTTCCGCACCGCGCTGGCCACCTCCAGCCCGGTGTGCGTCATCGTGCCGCACGACGTGCAGAAGGCCGACCTGCCCGAGCTCGGCCAGGAGCACGGCGTCGTCGTGTCCTCCACCGCGATCTCCCGGCCGCGGTCCGTGCCGCACGACGCCGACCTGCGCCGTGCCGCGGACGTGCTCGCCGCCGGCGAGCGTGTCGCCGTGCTCGTGGGCCAGGGCGCCCGCGGGGCGACCGAGCACGTGCGCGCCGTCGTCGAGCGCCTCGGGGCCGGCCTGACGACGTCGCTGCTGGGCAAGCCGCTGCTGGACGAGTCGCTGCCGTACCACTGCGGGGTCATGGGGCACCTGGGCACCACCGCGTCGGCCGATCTCATGGCCGGGTGCGACACCCTGCTGATCGTCGGCAGCAACGACCCGTGGACCGAGTTCTACCCCGCGCCCGGCCAGGCCCGGGCCGTGCAGGTCGACCTCACCGGCCGCAACGTCGGCGCCAAGTACCCGGTCGAGGCGCCGCTGGTCGGTGACGCCGCCGAGACGCTCGAGGCGCTGCTGCCGCTGCTGCCGGAGCAGGCCGGCTGGCGCGAGCAGGTCGAGGGCTTCGTGCGCGGCTGGCAGGACGTCGCCCGGCAGCGGGTCGAGCAGCGCACCGCGGCGCTCAACCCGCAGCTGGTGGTGCACGAGCTGTCCGCGCACCTGCCCGCCGACGCGCAGGTGGCCGTCGACGTCGGCTCGGTGACCTACTGGTACGGCCGGTTCCTGCGGCTCCCGGCCGGGGTGCCCGCCCACCTGTGCAGCACGCTGGCCTCGATGGGCTCGGCCATGCCGTACGGGCTGGCCGCCAAGCTGCTGCACCCCGACCGGCCGGTCGTGGCGCTCGCGGGCGACGGCGCGATGCAGATGAACGGCATCAACGAGCTCGTCACGGTGGCAGCCCGGTGGCGCGACTGGGCCGACCCGCGGTTCGTGGTGCTCGTGCTCAACAACCGCGACCTGGCCGAGGTCTCCTGGGAGCAGCGGGAGATGGAGGGCGACCCCCGCTTCCCCACCTCGCAGCACGTGCCCGACTTCCCCTACGCCGGGTACGCCGAGCTCCTGGGCCTGCGCGGGATCCGGGTGGAGCGGCCGGAACAGGTGGCGGACGCCTGGCGCGAGGCGCTCGCGGCCGACCGGCCGGTGGTGGTCGAGGCGGTGGTCGACCGGGACACGCCGCTGCTGGCGCCGCGGATGCCGGGGTCGAAGGTGGACCAGATGGTCCACGGCCTGGCGCAGGAGGCCGACGGCGCCGCGGCCACGGGCCTGCTGCGCGAGCAGCGGGGGCACGAGGGGGCCGAAGAGGTGGCCGGCGAGGGCTGAGCCGCACCGTCCGGCGGCCTCCGCGCCCGGCGGCGGGCCGGGCGCGGAGGCGGGCCGGTGTCTCACCGCCGCCGGCGGAACCCCCACGCGGCGGCCACGGCGAACACCAGCGCGAGCCCCACGCACCAGGCCACGGCCAGCAGCGCCGTCGCGCCGACGTCGGTCCCCGGCGCCGCGCCGACCAGCAGCGAGCGCACCGCCTCGATGACGGGCGTGACCGGCTGGTGCTCGGCGAACCCGCGCAGCCACGTGGGCATGGTGTCCACCGGCACGAAGGCGCTGGAGACGTACGGCAGGAACATCACGAAGAACGTGAAGCCGTTCGCGGCGTCCGGGGACCGCACCAGCACGCCGACGAACGCGGCCGACCAGCTGATCGCGTGGACGAACAGCAGCAGGAGCCCCACCGCGCCGAGCCAGTCGAGCAGCGAGGCGTCGGGCCGGAACCCGATCGCCACCGCGACACCGAAGACGATGGCGGTCGTGAGGAGGTTCTTCACGAGGCTGGCCGCGACGTGGCCGGTGAGCATCGTCCACGGCGCCATCGGCATCGACCGCAGCCGGTCGACCATGCCGCCGGACATGTCGTGCTCGACGGCCATCGCGGTGCTGGCGGCGCCGAACCCGGCGCACAGCAGGATGATGCCCGGCGTGGCGTAGGTGACGTACGCGCCGCCCACGTCCATGGCCCCGCCGAACACGTAGGTGAACAGCAGCAGGATCGCCACGGGCAGCACGGCGGCCGTGATGACCGAGTCCAGGTCGCGGCGCGCGAGCCGCAGCGCGCGGCCCGACATGGTGACGACGTCGGCGAGCGCGTCGCCGGCCCGGCCCAGGGCCGACGCCGGGGCGTTCGCGCGCACGCCGGCCCGGGACGTCGGCGGCGACGCGGGGGACGGGGCGAGGGCGGTCATGCCGCCACCTCCTTCGCCGTGAGGTCGGCGGACTGGCCGGCGGACTGGCCGGCGGGCCGGCCGGCGGCGCCGGTGCGGTGGCCGGTCAGGGCCAGGAACGCGTCGTCGAGCGTGGGCTGGCGCACGGTCCACGCCGTGGGGACGACGCCGGTGGCCGCGGCGGCGTCGAGCACCGCGCGGGCGTGGGCGAGCGAGCCGTCGGTGGGCGCCAGGACCCGCGCGCCCTCGGCCGCAGGCAGCCCGAGCGCGCCGCGCACGCGGTCGGCGTCGGCGGCCGTGGCGAGGTCGAGCTCGACGCTCGCCTCCCCCACCTGCCGCTTGAGCGCCGCCGGCGTGCCCTCGGCGGCCACCCGGCCGCCGTCGACGAGCGCGACCCGGTCGGCGAGGCGGTCCGCCTCCTCGAGGTACTGCGTGGTGAGGAACAGGCTGGTGCCCGCGGCGACGACGTCGCGCACCACCTCCCAGACGGCCTGGCGCGAGCGCGGGTCGAGCCCGGTGGTGGGCTCGTCGAGGAACAGCACCTGCGGCCGGGTGAGGAGCCCGGCGGCGAGGTCGAGCCGGCGTCGGGTGCCGCCGGAGCAGGTGGCGGCCCGGCGGTCGGCCACGCCGGCGAGGTCGAACGCGGCGAGCAGCTCGTCGACCCGGCCGCGCACGGCCCGCCGGGGCAGGTGCGCGAGGCGGCCCATCATCGTGAGGTTCTCCCGGACGCTCTGCTTGAGGTCGAGCGCGACCTGCTGCCCGGTGAGGCTGATGAGCGGGCGCACGCGGGCGGCGTCGCGGACGACGTCGTGGCCGGCCACGGTGGCCCGCCCGCCGTCGGGGCGCAGCAGCGTGGTGAGGATCCGGACGGTGGTGGTCTTGCCGGCCCCGTTGGGGCCGAGGAGGGCGAGGACCTCGCCGCGGTGCAGCGCGAGGTCTACGCCGTCGAGCACGCGGACGCGGCGGCGCGGCGGACCGAAGTCCTTGCGCAGCCCCTCCGCCAGGACGAGCGCGTCGGTCATGGTGGCTCCCGGGTCGATGGATGTCTCGGGTCTAAACTGTTTATGCCGTCTACACTGTTTACGGTAGAGACGGTTTTGCGGCGGCGTCAAGGGTCTCCGGGCAAGGGTTCCGGGCAAGGGTCTCCGGGCAGGGTCTCCGGGCGCCGCCCGGGGTGCCGCGGTCGGCTGGGCGGTCGGGGCGCCGGCGGGGAGCGGGCAGGATGGGCGTCATGAGCGAAGCCGGAACCGACGCCGTCGTCCCGCCCGAGCTGCAGCGGCTGTGGCGCCGGCAGCCCGCCGGGCGCCGCGGCCCCAGGCCGGCGCTGAGCGTGGACCGGATCGTGCAGACGGCAGTGGAGATCGCCGACGCCGAAGGCCTCGCGGCCGTCTCCATGGCCCGCGTCGCCGACGCCCTCGGCTTCACGCCGATGGCGCTGTACCGCCACGTCTCCGGCAAGGACGAGCTGCTGGCGCTCATGGCCGACGCCGTGCCCGGCCCGCCGCCGCCCATCCCCGCCGACCTCGGCTGGCGCGACGCGCTGGAGCTGTGGACCCGCTCGCAGATCGAGCTGGCGATGACGCGGCCGTGGTACCTCGACCTGCCGCTGAGCAGCGTGACGCCCGGCCCCCAGCGCGCGGCCTGGCTCGAGGCCGCCTTCTACGCGATGCGCGACCTCGCCCTGCCCGCCGACGAGAAGATGGCGATCGCCGGGCTGCTCGCCCAGCACGTGCTCGGCGAGACGCGGGTGCAGGTGGAGAGCCGGCGCACGGCGGTGCAGCGGGTCCGCCGGGCGGCAGGGCTCGGCGACGACGTGCCGGACTCGGAGCTCGACCCCGAAGCCCTGGCGGCGGCGCACCCGTACGCCGACTTCGAGCTGATCCTCACCCGCCTGGCCTCGCCCGAGGAGTACCCGTACCTCGCCGGGGCGCTGGCCTCCTGGGAGCCCTCGCCGGGCGGCGAGCCCAGCAGCGACGACGAGATCGCCTTCGGCGTCGGCGTGGTCCTCGACGGCATCGAGGCGTGGGTGGCCCGGCGCGGGGCCGGCACGGCCTGACCTCGGCCGGACGGCGCGGGCGGATCGGCCGCGTGGAGCGGGCGGACCACCCCGGGTGGCGCGGTCGGGCCGGCCGCCGCGCGAGCGCGCTGCGGCTCGGGCCGTACCTCCGACGGTGGCGGCCCCACCGCCGTCCACAGGCGCCCCGCGGCACGTGCCGGGTGTGGGCGGTCGGCGGCAGGCTGGGGGCATGACGACGAACGACGCGGCGCCCCACCGCACGGCGCCCGACGACGCGACGCCCGAGGGCGCGGCCGCGGACATGCCGGAGCCCGCGGAGGCTCGCGCGGGCGTCCTCGCCGGCGCGCCGGCCCGGTGCTTCGGCGACGGCGACCCGCTCTACGAGGCCTACCACGACACCGAGTGGGGCCGGCCGGTGCACGGCGAGGCGGCGCTGCTGGAGCGGATCGCCCTCGAGGGCTTCCAGTCGGGGCTCGCCTGGATCACGGTGCTTCGCAAGCGTCCCGCGTTCCGGGAGCTGTTCCACGGCTTCGAGCCCGAGCGGGTCGCAGCCATGACGGAGGCGGACGTCGAGCAGCTGATGGGCGACGCCCGGATCATCCGCAACCGCGCCAAGATCGAGGCGACGATCGCGAACGCCCGCGCCGTCGTGGCGCTGCACGAGGACGGCACGACTCTCGACGAGCTGTTCTGGTCCTTCGCCCCGCCGCCCCGCGCGGCGAACCCCGCCCCGGGCGAGGTGCCGGCCACGACGCCGGAGTCCGTGGCGATGGCCAAGGCGCTGAAGAAGCGCGGCTTCCGGTTCTTCGGCCCGACGACGGCGTACGCGGCGATGCAGGCCTGCGGCCTCGTGGACGACCACCTGGCGACGTGCCCCGTGGTCCTCGAACGGGCCTGAGCGGCGGGGCGGCGGGGCAGTCGTGCACGCCTGACCAGCGACGACGGCCACTCGGTGCGAGGGTGGTCCCATGGCTCGCACCACGCGCCGCGAGACTCAGCGGCCGCACCTGACCGCCGTCGTCGAGGACGCCGTCCTGCGCGTCCTCGGCCCGTTCCTGCGCCGCACCTTCGGCTGGGTCCCGCAGGTGGAGGCGTACACCGGCTACGGGACGCCGGAGCGCGTGCGGGTGCTCGCCCGCGTCGTGCTCGCGCCGCGGCGCGGGCCGCTCGCCCCGCCGGAGCCGGACCGCCGGGGGTTCCGCGCCTACCTCGCCGTGCCGGCCCCGCAGGAGCGGATCGTCGTGACCGTCGAGGGCGTGCGCGTCGACGTCGTCGCCGACCGCGCCGGGTACGTGGACGTCGAGGTGGACCTGCCGCCCGGTCGCCCGCTGCCGGCCGGCTGGCAGCGGGCGGAGCTCGCCCCCGCGGCCGACGCCCCGGCCGGCCGGCCGGCGGGCCCCGTGACGACGGCGGCGCTGCGGGTCGTGGACGACGAGCCGACGCTGGGCGTGATCAGCGACATCGACGACACCACGATGGTGACGATGGTGCCGCGGCTGCTGCTCGCGGCGTGGAACTCGCTGGTCCGCCCGGCGGCCGCGCGCACGCCCGTGCACGGCATGGCGCACCTGTACGCCCGCGTCGCCGCGGCGCACCCCGACGCCCCGTTCGTCTACGTCTCCACCGGCGCGTGGAACACAGCGCGCACGTTGCGCCGGTTCCTCGCCCGCCACGGCTTCCCGCCCGGCCCGCTGCTGCTCACCGACTTCGGTCCGACCCAGACGGGCTGGTTCCGCAGCGGGCCCGAGCACAAGGACGCCGAGATCGACCGGCTCATGGCCACGTTCCCGCAGGTCACGTGGCTGCTGGTCGGGGACGACGGGCAGCACGACCCCGACATCTACGCCCGGGCCGCCGAGCGCTGGCCGGGGCGGGTCGCCGCCGTGGCGATCCGCACGCTGTCGCAGGCCCAGCGGGTGCTCGCCGTCGGCGCCGGTCCGGCCGGCAGCCGCACGACCGCACCGCCGGAGCACCTGCCGCGCGCGGCCGACGGCGTGCCCACGGTGGTCGCGCCCGACGGGATGGCCCTCGCCCGCCGCCTCGCCGAGGTGCCCGGCGTGCTCACCGCACCGCCCCAGGGCCGTCTCGGTGAGAAGTCTCGGGGAGAATGAGCGGCGATGAGCACCTTCAGCTACCCCAGCGACACCTTCCCCGCGTTCCCCGGCGTCACGCTCGAGTGCCCGCAGGGCTGGGTGCCGCAGCCCGTGCCGGGCGCACAGCTCGCCGTCGCGCGACCCACCGGGGGCCTCGTGGCCAACGTGGTGGTCGTGATCTCCCGCCTCCTGCCCGGCCAGTCGCTCGAGGGCGCCACCGACGAGTCGATCTCCCGGTTCAGCGCGCTGCCCGGGGCGACGCTCGAGCGTACCGAGGTCAAGGTGTCCGGGCTGCTGGGCCAGCGGATCGAGGCCTCGTGGACCGACCCGCGGGCCGGGGCCGTGACGCAGGCGGTGCACCTCGCCGTCGTCGAGCACGACGGCGTCGCCGACCTGGTGCAGATCACCGGCACCTGTGGCGGGCCGCAGGCGGCGAAGACCCTCGCGGCCATCCGCGACATCCAGGACAGCGTGCAGATCGCCGCCTGACCGGCGGGCCCCGCGGGCGTCAGTCCTGCGGGGCGGTGCCGAGCGCGGCCAGGTCCGCCAGCCGCGCGCGCCAGAACTGCTTGAGCGTCGCGGCCTCCTCCGCCGTCGGGATGCCGCGGTGCGTGGCGGACATCCGCAGCCGGCCGGTGGGCGCCCCCTCGGCGTCGCGCGGCTGGTAGAAGTCGAAGACCACGCTGCCCGGCTTGTCGGCGGGCGCCCCGACGGCGCCGACCGGCCACGCGATCCGCACCGAGCGGCCGTCGACACCGCCGACCACCTCGACCCGCTCCCCCGCCGACACCTCCGGCAGCGCCGGGTCCAGCCAGCGCGCCCGCGCGCCGGCGTCGGCGAGCAGCGGGTACCAGTCCGCCACGGTGCCGGGCAGCGTCTTGGACGGCGCGGCCTCGAACGCGCCGCCGCGCCGCTGACCCGGGGCGCGCAGGCCGCGCTCCTGCTCGTAGGCCACGGTGACGGACTGCGCCCACCACCCGTCGACACCGTGGGCGTCCACGAGCCACGCGGCGATCTGCTTGTGCTGCCAGGCGACGGCGCCGGCGTCGTCGAGGAGCGTGAACCACTCGGGCCGGGGACGTCCGGTCGCCGCGACGACGCTGTCCTCGCCGACCGCCTCGGTGCTGCGTCGGGTGCTCATGCGGTCAGCGTACGAGCCGCCACGGCGCCGCACCCCGCCACGCACCCCCCGACCGCGTTGTCAGAAGCAGCGCAGGCTATAGCGCACCCTCGTACTGACAACCCGAACACCGACCGTGTTGTCAGAAGCAGCGCAGGCTATAGCGCACCCTCGTACTGACAACCCGCGGAGGGAGGGAGGGGGAAGGTGCGGACGGTCAGGACGAGAGCTCCTGGCCGCTCATGCGGTGGATCGAGGCCATGACCTGGTCGGTGAGCTCGCGGCGCACCTGCGCCGGCCGGGCCCCCGTGGTGAGCTGGCGCGACGGGTCGATCGGCGCGCCGAAGTGCACCTGCACCCCGCGGTACGGCCGGGGCAGCCGCTTGCCCACCGGCTGCACCTTGTCGGTGCCGCGCAGGGCCACCGGCACCACGGGCGCCTGGCCGGCCAGCGCCAGCCAGGCCACGCCGGTGTGCCCCTGGTGCAGCTTGCCGTCGCGGGAGCGGGTGCCCTCCGGATAGATCCCGAACGCCCCGCCACGGCGCAGCACCACCAGGGCGTCCTCGAGGGAGCGCTGCCCGGCGCGCGGGTCCTCCCGGTCCACCGGCACGTGGCCCATCGTGGTGAAGAACCAGCGCGAGATGCGGCCCTTGATGCCCTTGCCCGTGAAGTACTCCGCCTTGGCGATGAACGTGACCTGCCGGGGCACCACCAGCGGGATGATCACCGAGTCGATGAACGACAGGTGGTTGCTCGCCAGGATCACCGGTCCGCGGCGCGGGACGTTGTGCAGTCCGGTCACCTGCGGCCGCAGCAGCACGTACGCCACGAGCGACAGCACCAGGCGGAGAAGACGGTAGGTCACCGGGCCATTGTGCACCGCCCGACCTCAGCGCGGTACGTCGTCGCCGGTCAGCGCCCCGCCTCAGGAGCCCACCGGACGTCCCGCCGCGCTCGCGGTGCCCGGCACCGACGGCCCTGGCAGAGGCGTCAGCGCGAGGCTCAGGAAGGCCGTCAGCCGGTCGAGCGCCGGCCCGGAGGCGGCGCACCATCCCGGGAACGCCATGATGCCGTGCGGACTGTCGACGTAGTGCGCGTGCTCCACGTGCACCCCGGCCGCCCGCAGCGCCGCGGCGTAGCGCTCGCCGTCCTCGCGCAGGTAGTCGTGGTCGGCGGTGAGCACGAAGGCGGGCGGCAGCCCGGCGTGGTCGGGAGCCAGCTGCGGCGAGACCAGCGGGTCGGTGGGGTCGCCGTGCTCGCCGAGGTACGCCGCGACCATGTCGGGGGCGTCGGCGGACCGTCCGAAGGGCCAGCGCGCCGACGGGTGCATCATCGGGGCCTCGGGGCGCAGGTCGAACGCGCCCTGGAGCAGGCCCTGGGCGCGGATGCGCGGACCACCCCGCTCGCGCGCCATGAGGGTGACCGTGGCCGCGAGGTTCGCCCCGGCGCTCTCCCCGACGACGGCGAGGCGCCCCGCGTCGCCCCCGAGCTCCGCCGCATGGGACGCGACCCAGGCCACGACGGCGTAGCAGTCCTCCCCCGCGGCAGGCGCCGGGTGCTCCGGGGCCAGCCGGTAGCCGGGGGAGACGACGACCGCGCGCAGGCGCGCCGCCAGGTGGCTGGAGAGCCACGCCGTCGTGACGGCGTCGCCGAAGACGAACCCGCCACCGGGCAGCGTGACGAGGAGCGGCAGGCGTTCCCCGGCGTGCCACCCCGAGGGCCGGTACCTCCGCGCAGGGATCGCGCCCGCCGGCCCGGGCACGGCGATCTCGTCGACGCCCACCGTCCGCTCGGGGCGGCCGCTGAGCACCTCGCCCAGCCACCGCGGGCCGGCGCGCGAGCGCAGCCGCCGCCGCTTCGCGTCCGACATCGTGGCGAACGGGCCCACCGCCCTGTCCACCACCGCGCCCAGGGCGCGCACCCGCCAGGTCAGCGCCATGACGCACTCCCTCCGCGGGGCTCCGGCCGCCACCTCGGTAGCCGGAGTCCCACGGTGAGGATGCGTCCGGGGCGCCACCCCGGCCAGGTCCGATTCCGGTGATCCTCGGCCCGACGGCCGCGCCGGGTGCCGTCAGGAGGCCGAGGCCGACGCGGCAGCCGTCCCGCCCCTGCCGGTGGCGGCTTCCTCGGCGGCGTCCGGCGTCGTGCCCGGCGCGCTCGGGCGCGGGCCGGCGCCGGCCACGCGGCCGGCCTTCTCGAACGCGGCGGCCCGCTCCTGCACGGCGCGCACCCGGGCGACGTCGAGCTTCTCGGAGCGGTCGAACCGGTAGATGCCGTTCTGCTCCTGGAACACGTCGGTGAGCTGGGTGTAGCAGTAGCCGAACATCAGCGGGTCGTCGAGCAGCACGTCGGTCAGCCCGGCGAAGCGCTCGTGGAACTCCTCCTCGTCGGCCACGCGCTGCCCGTAGCCCCACGACTCCGCCTCGTCGTCGCCAGCGGCCTGCGCGGCGGCCTCCGGGTTCCACCAGATGCCGCCGTACTCGCTGACGAAGTACGGCTGGCCGCGGTACGGCAGGGACATGCGCGTGCCGTCCTCCCGGGTGTTCTCGTACGGGTGTCCGTCGGCCAGGCCGCCGACCATCAGGGCGAAGACCTGCGGGTCCTGCTCGTACAGGTGCGAGTCCCACACGTCGGTCTCGTCGACGCGGTGGGAGTAGCCGCTCGCGTCGATCACCGGGCGCGACGGGTCGGCCTGCTTGGTGGCCAGGAACATCCCGCGCGTGACGTCGTCGAGCACAGTGATCCGGTCGTGCCAGTCCTGGTGAGTCTCGTTGAGGGGGCACCAGCCGACGATCGACGGGTGCGACCGGTCGCGCTCGAGCACCTCGAGCCACTGCGTGACGAACGACGCCGTCGGCTTCTGGTTGTGCCCGGGGCCGCCCTGTCCGCTGACGCCCCAGTCGCCGAACTCGCCCCAGACGAGGTAGCCGAGCCGGTCGGCGTGGAACAGGTAGCGCTCCTCGAACACCTTCTGGTGCAGGCGCGCACCGTTGAACCCGGCGGCCAGGCCCAGCTCGATGTCCCGCACCAGCGCCGCGTCGTCGGGCGCCGTCATCAGCGACTCGGGCCAGTAGCCCTGGTCCAGCACGAGGCGCTGGAACACCGGCTCGCCGTTGAGCAGGAACGACGTGCCGTCGATCGCGACCGAGCGCAGGCCGGCGTACGACCGCACGGCGTCGACGACGGCGCCGTCGGCGTCGCGCAGCTCGACCACGACGTCGTAGAGGAACGGGTCGGCGGGCGACCAGGTGCGCTGCCGCTCGGCGGGCAGCACGACGCGCAGCGACGGCGCGAGGTCCAGGTCGGCGCGCGCCTGCGCGACGGCGACCTCGCCGTCGTCGTCGCTCACCACGGCGCGCACCGTCCAGCCGGGCCGGTTGGCGGACAGCGGCACGACGACGTCGAGCGCGCCGGCGGCCAGCTGCGGGGTGATCTGCGGGCGGCGCAGGTGCACGGCCGGCACCGGCTCGAGCCACACGGTCTGCCAGATGCCGGTGGTGCGGGTGTAGTTGCAGTGCGTGTTGGCGTACCAGGTCGCCTGCTTGCCGCGGGCCTGCAGGGCCTCGCGCGGGTCGCGCGCCCGCACGACGACGGTCACGGTGTCGCCGGGGGCGGCCAGCCCGTGCAGGTCGGCGGTGAACGGCGTGAACCCGCCGCGGTGGCGGGTCACCTCGACGCCGTCGACCCACACGGTCGCGTCGTGGTCGACCGCGCCCAGGTGCAGCAGCACGTGCACGTCGTCGCCGACCGCCGCCCAGTCGGCCGGCACGGTGACCTCGCGGCGGTACCAGACGGCCTCGAGGAAGTCGGTGTTGCCGATCCCCGACAGCTCGGACTCCGGTGCGAACGGCACGGTGATCTCGCCGCTCAGCGGCCGCTCCACCAGCCCGCGCTCCAGGCCCGAGTCGCCCTGGTCGAGCTCGAACTGCCAGGTGCCGTTGAGGTTGAGCCAGCGCTCGCGCACCATCTGCGGGCGGGGGTACTCGGGGCGGGGGACGGAGGTGGGCGTCGGGGCGCTCGGCGGGTCGAGCAGGTCCAGTCGAGTCATGGGTGCGGCTCCGTTGCTTCGTCGCGTCGCCAGGGCGCCCGGAGGCGGCCGCGGCGTCGTCCGGCGGTCGTGTGGCTCCTCGATCGAAACACCCCCGGCGACAGATTGCAACGTTGAATCACGGGAGCACCGCGGCACGCGCGGGCGCGCCGCCCGGGCGCCACGGCGGTCAGCGCTCGACGGCGGTGCTCTCCCGCACCAGCAGGCGGTGGGGCACGACGACGTCGGCGGGCTCCCCGGCGCGGCCCTCGACCTGGTCGACCAGGCTGGCCACCGCCCGCGCGGCGAGGCCGTCGACGTCCGGGGCCACGGTGGTCAGGGTGGGGTTGGCGTAGCGCCCGTCCTCGATGTTGTCCCAGCCCACGACGCCGACGTCGCCCGGCACCCGGACGCCGTTGCGCCGCAGGGCGTGCATCGCCCCGAGCGCGAGCTGGTCGTTGGCGCACAGCAGCCCGTCGACGCCGTCCACGCGGGCCAGCACCGACTCCACCACCCGCGCGCCCTCGGAGCGGGTGTACGCCGCGACCGGCAGCTCCCAGGCCGGGTCCGCCACGAGGCCCTGCGCGCGCAGCTCCTCGCGGTAGCCGCGCAGCCGCAGCACGCCCGAGCGCTCCGGCGCGTCCGGCTCGACGCCGACGAAGGCGATCCGCCGCCGGCCCGTGCTCACGAGGTGGCGCACCGCCTCCCGCGCGGCGCGCACGTTGTCGATGCTCACGTGCTCGGTGCGCACCTGCGCGTGCCCGGCGCCCACCGCGCGCTCCCCCAGCAGCACCATCGGCGTGCGGCCGCGCAGCGCGTCCGCCTCCGACAGGCTCAGCTCGAGCGGGGAGAAGAGGATTCCGTCGATGAGCCGCTCGTCGTAGCCGCGCGCCACGGTCATCTCGGTGGCCCGCTCGCCGCCGGTCTCGTCGATGAGCACGCGGTAGCCGCGTGCCCGGGCGGCGCGGATGGTGGCGTGCGCGAGCCACGAGAAGTACGGGTGGTCGATCTCCGGCACCGCCAGCGCCAGGATGTGGGTGCGGCCGCGGCGCAGCTGGCGCCCCGCGAGGCTCGGCCGGTAGCCGAGCCGCTCGATCGCCTCTTCCACACGCCTGCGGGTGGCCTCGCCGACCCGGCCGGTGCCGTTGACGACGTTCGAGACCGTCTTCCACGACACCCCGGCCTCCGCCGCCACGTCCTTGAGGCCCGGCGCCTTCGGCCGGGGCTGCGCCCCGGTCGCGGACCCCGCCCGCGCCGCGGGCTGCGCCCGGCGGGCGGGCGGCGACCCGGGGGCGGACGATGGGGTGGACGACGCGTCCGGCGTCGTCGGCGCCGCACCGCCCGAAGCCCCGGGCGACTCCGTACCGCTCACCGCTCCACCTCTTCCTCCCCGGCCGGGTTCCGCGCACGCAGGGCGCACGCAGGGCCCGGCCACCCGCCGTCGGTCGTTCCGCTTGACGCGGGCCGGCCGATAGTCCATCTTGGTTCAACGTTAGAACGCAACGTTGCACCACTCCCTACGGAGGTCGACGATGACCTTGCTCACCGGGCCCGGGCCGCAGATGAGCCGCCGGACCCTCCTGCGCAGCGCCCTCGTCGGCGCCGGGGCCGTCGCCCTCGGCGCGACGGCCGGCTGCGCCACCGACGCGGCCGCCGGGGGCCGCACGCAGGTCCGCATCTGGGACCTGTTCTCCGGTGCCGACGGCGAGCGCATGCAGAAGATGCAGGCCGAGGCCATGAAGGCGAACCCCGACGTGGCGATCGAGTCGGTCACCCTCGCGTGGGGCTCGGCGTACTACACCAAGCTGGCCATGGCGTCGTCGGGCGGGCGCCCGCCGGAGGCCGCCGTCACGCACCTGTCGCGCCTGGCCGGCTACGCCCCCGGCGGCCTGCTCGAGCCGTTCGACATGGACGTGCTCGCCGACCTGGGCATCACCCAGGAGAGCTTCGCCCCCGCCGTGTGGGAGCGGGCGTCCTACCAGGGCGAGCTGTACGCGCTGCCGCTGGACACCCATCCCTTCATCACCTTCTACAACCCGCAGGTGGTCGCGGACGCGGGGCTGGCGGGTCCGGACGGGCTGATGCGCTCCCCCGGCTCCGTCGACGAGCTGCTCGCGGCGGGCAAGGCCATGGCCGAGGTCACCGGTGAGACGGGCCTGGCGTACGGCTACGTGCTCGACACAGCCCAGGCCTGGCGGCTGTTCTGGGGCCTGTACGCCCAGACCGGCGCCGGCTACGAGCTCGTGCCCGGGCGCAGCGCCCAGATCGACGAGCAGAAGGCCACCGAGGTCGTCGAGGTGATCCAGGCGATCCTCGACGGCACGGTCGCACCGCGCAGCCAGGACTACCCCGGGGCCATCGCCAGCTTCGTCACCGGCCGCAGCGGCATGATCATCTCCGGCGAGTGGGAGCTGCCCGCCTTCCAGGAGGCGATCCCCGACGTCGGTGGCATGCCGTTCCCGACGATCCTGGGCACCCCGGCCAACTACGCCGACTCCCACGCCTTCGTGCTGCCCCGTCAGGCGCACCCCGACCGGGCACGTCGGGACGCCACGTACCGCGTGCTGGCGCACATCGTGCGCGAGGGCAGCCTCACGTGGGCGGGCGCGGGGCACATCCCGGCCTACCAGCCGGTCCTGTCGGAGCCCGACTACCAGAAGCTGAGCCCGCAGAAGGACTACGCGGCCGCCGGCGAGATCGTGGTGCTCGACCCGCCGGTGTGGTTCGCGGGCGCGGGCGGCGACTTCCAGGCGCGCATGAGCGACGCCATGACCCCTGCCATGCAGGGCCGCGCCGACGCCGCGAGCGCCGTACGGCAGATGCTGCGCGAGATGAACCGGTTCCTGTCCACCCCCAACCCCGCCTGAGCGGGACCGATCCGTCCGACCCGGCATCGCCGGGGAGCGAAGGAGGACGACGATGTCCGTCACGAGCGCCGTCGACGACGTCCGCCCGGCCCGGTCGAGGCCGGCCCGTGGCGCCACGCGCGCCCGGAGCGGCTCCGGCCTGCGGGCGCGGGACCGGTCCGGCTACCTGTTCGTGCTGCCGTTCCTGGTCTTCGCCGGCCTCTTCCTGGCCTGGCCGATCGTCTCGGGGCTGTGGATGAGCCTCACCGACCGCAGCCTGACGGGCTCCGGCGGCGGGTTCATCGGCTTCGCGAACTACGCGGAGGCGTTCACCGACCCGCAGGTGTGGCAGACCCTGTGGCAGACCTTCCTGTTCACGGTGATCTCCACCGTCCCGCTGGTGCTCGTCGGCCTGGTGATGGCGCTGCTCGTGCACACCGGCCTGCCGGGGCAGTGGCTGTGGCGCACGGCGTTCTTCGCGTCCTACCTGCTGCCGGTCGCCGTCGTCACCGCGCTGTTCCTGTGGCTGTTCCAGCCCGACATCGGGCTGTTCAACACCTGGCTCGGCAACCTCGGCCTGGCGCCGGTGGGCTGGCTCTCCGAGGAGGGCGTGGCCATGGTGTCCGTCGCCCTGGTGACGGTGTGGTGGACGGTGGGCTTCAACTTCCTGCTCTACCTCGCGGCCCTCCAGTCGATCCCCGGCACGCTCTACGAGGCCGCGACGATCGACGGCGCCGGCGCCTGGCGCCGGCTGTTCTCCATCACTCTGCCCCAGCTCGGCAACGTCACGGGCGTCGTGCTCGTGCTGCAGGTGCTCGCCTCGCTGAAGGTCTTCGACCAGATCTACCTGCTCACCGCGGGCGGCCCCAACGGCTCCACGCGGTCGATCCTCGAGTACATCTACGACACCGGCTTCACCAACTACCGGCTCGGCTACGCCTCGGCGATCTCCTACGTCTTCTTCGCCGTGATCCTCGTGCTGACCCTCGTGCGGCTGCGGCCGACGCGGAAGGAGAGCTGACATGGCCATCACCGACGTCAACCGGCCCGTCCCCGTCGCCGCGGGCGCCGCGGCGGCCCCCGGCCGGCGCGGCGCGCTGCGGGCCGCGCGCGTCGCCCGGGCGGCGGACGACCGCGCCATGACCCGCCTGACGCTCGGCACGAGCCGCTGGGCCCGCGTGCTGACGATCGTGGTCCTCGTGCTCTTCGCCGCCGCCTGGCTGCTGCCGCTCGCCTGGGGCGTCGCCACCTCGTTCAAGACGGAGACCGACGCGGCGGCCGGCGCCACCTGGCTGCCGGCGTCGGGCTGGACGCTGGACTCCTACGCCGCCGTGCTGGGCCGAGGCGACGTTTTGCGCTGGACGCTCAACACGACGATCGTGGCCGTCGTCGTCACCGCCGTCACGGTGCTGATCTCGGCCATGGCGGCCTATGCGTTCTCGCGCACCCTGTTCCGCGGGCGCAAGGTGCTCATGTCGCTGACGGTGGCCTCGATCCTGGTGCCGCCGCAGATCCTCATCGTGCCGCTCTTCCAGCAGATGCAGTCCTTCGGCCTCGTGGACACGCTCGCGGCGGTGATCTTGCCCCAGGTCGTGGCACCGGTGATGGTGTTCATCCTCAAGCGGTTCTTCGACGCCATCCCGGAGGAGCTGCTGGACGCCGCCCGGATCGACGGCGCCGGGGCGTGGATGCTGTTCTGGCGGATCGTCATGCCGCTGTCGCGCAGCATCCTCGTGGCCGTGGGGATCTTCGTGTTCATCGGCGCGTGGAACAACTTCCTGTGGCCGTTCATCGTCACCAACGACCCGGCCCTGATGACGCTGCCGGTCGGCCTCGCCACCGTGAAGAGCGCGTACGGCGTGCAGTACGCGCAGACCATGGCCTCCGCGATCCTCGGCGCGCTGCCGCTGCTGATCGTCTTCATGATCTTCCAGCGCCGCATCGTCCAGGGCGTGGCCACCACCGGCATGGGCGGCCAGTGAGCCGTCGGGCCGACCGGTCAGGAATCGAGAAGCACCCGCAGGTCGGCGTTCCGTAGCGTCGTGGTCAGGACGCCGCGACGGTCGCGGCCCGAGCGCCCAGGAGGGGGACCAGCATGAGCACGGACACGCAGGCCACGACGTACGAGGGCTTCACCGCCGAGGAGCGGGCCGCGATGAAGGACCGCGCCCGGGAGGCCAAGAAGCGCAGCCGGCGCGCGGGCGCCCCGGACCCCGCCGAGGCCGAGCGCGAGGTGCTCGAGAAGATCGCCTCGTTCCCCGACGCCGACCGGGCGCTGGCCGAGGGCGTGCACGCCGTCGTCATGGCGGCAGTGCCCGAGCTGCGGCCGCGGCTCTGGTACGGGATGCCCGCCTACGCGATCGACGGCGTGATGGTCTGCCACTTCCAGCACGCCGGGAAGTTCAAGGCGCGCTACGCCACGCTCGGCTTCAGCGACCGGGCCAAGCTCGACGACGGCGCCCTCTGGCCGACGTCGTACGCCCTGACGGAGCTGACGCCGGAGGTCGCCGAGCGCATCACCGCGCTGGTGCGCCAGGCGGTGCGCTGACCCCGACGCGGACGCCGGCGCAGACGCCGACGGGCCCGGCCGCTCCTCGCGGCCGGGCCCGTCGGCGTGCGGCGGCTCAGCCCGCGGCGACCAGGTAGTCCTCGGCATCGTCGTCCCACTCGAGCGCGACGGCGCCGGAGGCCGCCGCGGCCTTGCAGAACTGCAGGAACCCGCGGTACCCGAGCGCCTTCTCCGAGAAGTCCGGCCGGCGCTTGCGCAGGCGGTTCTTGAGCCCGGAGAGCGCCACGGGGCCGCCGGCCTCCTCGACCACCGAGCGCACGAGCCGGAACGCCTGGTCGGTGTCGCCCTGCTCGGGCAGGGACACCTCGGGGTCGCCGTTGGCGGGGCCGGGCGCGAGCTCGAGGAACCCGCGGTCGGCGAGGAACCGCACGAACTCGCCGAACGTGCGGAAGCCGTAGTCGGCCTCGCTGAAGGTGGGGTCGCGGCGCAGCAGCGTGCGCTTGAGCATCGACGCGGTGACGGCGCCGCTGGTGGAGGCCTGCAGGTCCGCGAGCGTGCGGGCCACCTGCACCTCCATCGGCACCTCCTCGCCGTCCTCGGCGTGCTCCTCGGTGGGCTCCTCGGCGCCCTCCTGGACCGAGGCCAGCTCGTCGAGCGTCCCGACAGCCGGCTCTGCGCCGGCCGTCGGGGTGGCCGCGGCGGTGGGCTCGGGGGCCGGCTCGACGGCGGGCTCGGGCTCCGCCGACGGCGCGGCCGTCCCCGCGGGCGCCGGGGCCGCCTCGCCGATCGCCTCGGTCACGGCGGCCGCCGCGCGGCCGCGACGCGACGTCGTCGCCTCCTCCGGCGCGGCCTCGGCCTTGGTGCGGCCCCGGCCGCCGCGACGACGGCCCGACGGCGCCTCCTCGGCCGGCTGCTCGGCAGCGGGCGCGGCGGCCGGCTCGGCGGCGGGCTCGGCGGCGGGCGACTCGGCCTTCGCGGGCCGACGGCGGCGGTTGCCCGCACTCGCCGCCCGGGCGGGGCGCGGCGCCTCGTCGGCGTCGGGCACGTCCACGCCCTCGAGGCGGTCGTAGAAGAGGAACTCGTCGCACGCGGGGGGCAGCAGGCGCGACGTCGACTTCTCGACGCCGACGCCGATGACGCGCTTGTTGAGCTCGCGCAGCTTGTGCACGAGCGGCGAGAAGTCCGAGTCGCCGGTGCACATGACGAACGTCGAGATGTAGTCGCGCTCGAAGGCCATCTCGATGGTGTCGACCACCATCTTGATGTCGGCGGCGTTCTTGCGGGAGGCGCCCATGCGCTGAGGCATCTCGATGAGCTCGACCTGGTGGCGCGTCAGGGCGCGGCGGTCCTCGTCGAAGTACGACCAGTCCGCGTACGCGCGGCGCACCACCACCCGGCCGCGCACGGCGAGGGCGTCGGCGATGGGCTTGAAGTCGAACTGCATGCCGCCCAGGTGCTCGCGGGCGCCGAGCGCAAGGTTCTCGTAGTCGATGAAGACGGCCAGGCGCTCTTCGGTGTCCATGCCCGCCACCGTACGTGGTGCGCCGCCGCAGCGCGGCGCACCACGGGCCCGGGGTGGGGCCCGAGGGTGGGCCCGGAGGTGGGCGACGCGCCGGCACCACGCCCCGGGTCCCGTCATCGGGCTCCTTCACCGGGCCCCGCGCCCGGCACCGTCGCGCACCCCGGCGGCAGGCCCTAGGATCGGGCGCACCATCAGGGCGGCCCGGCACTGCCACGGCCGCCGACGACGCCGCAGCGACCCGCCCGACGGAGCGCCCCCGCGCAGCCCGACGGCGACGGCGCTGCGTCCACGTGCGACGGAGTGTCCGATGGCCGACGACGCAGTCCCCGCCCGTCCCGCCCCGCCGCGCCCCGCCGCGACCGAGTCCTCGGCGCAGCCCCCGGCGTCGGACACGGCGCAGGCCGCGCGACGGCGGCCGCCCCGACCCACCCTGTCCTTCGAGCTCATGCCGCCGCGCCGCCCCGAGGTGGCCCCGCGGTTCTGGGAGACGGCGCGCCGGCTGGTCGCGGTGCACCCGGACTTCGTGTCGGTGACGTACGGCGCCGGCGGGGGCGACCGCGCCACCGCCCGCCAGGTGCTGCGGACCCTGCTGGCGGGCACGCCCGTGCTCCCCGTCGCCCACCTGACCTGCGTGGGGGCGTCGCGCGAGGACGTGCGCCAGGTGGTGGCCGACTACCTCGACGCGGGCGTGCGGGCGTTCCTGGCGCTGCGCGGCGACCCGCCGCACGACCAGCCCGACTGGCGCCCCGCGCCCGGCGGGGTCACGAGCAGCGTCGAGCTGGTGCGGCTGCTGCGCGAGGTCGAGGCGGACCGCGCCGCCGCGGACCCCAGCGCCGCGCTGCGCGGGGCCGCGCACCCCCTGTCGATCGCCGTCGCCGCGTTCCCGAACGGCAACCCGGCCGCCGGCACGACCCGCGCCCAGGAGGTGCGCCGGCTGCTGGACAAGGAGCGGGCCGGCGCCTCGTTCGCCATCACCCAGCTGTTCTACGAGGCGTCGTCGTACGTCGAGTTCGTCGCCGACGCGCGCGCCGCGGGCGTGACGATCCCCGTGCTGGCAGGGCTGCTGCCCGCGACCGAGCCGCGCCGGCTGCACCGCGTCCACGAGCTCACCGGCGTCGCGCCGCCGGCGGACCTGCTCGATCGCCTCGAGGCGCTCGAGGACCCGGAGGCGCAGCACGTGTACGGGGTGGCGCGGTCGGCGGAGGTGGCGCAGGCGGTGCTCGACGCCGGGGCGCCCGGCCTGCACGTCTACACGTTCAACAAGCACCGCCCGGCGCTGGACCTGCTGTCCGGCGTCGGGCTGGTCGACCCCGTGCTCGCCGGGCGGGCGTCGGCCGGCGAGGCGGCCGCCGTCGAGCCGCTGGCGGCGACCGTCACGGAGCCCTGAGGACGGCGCCCGGAGGACGCCTCCGAACCACTTGGCACTCTCCGGTCGAGAGTGCTAATACAGAGACGTAGCCAACCGGTCCCTGGCGGGTTCGGCACCGGGCCGAGCCACCGCCCGGGGCCGGGTGCACCGGGGCCGCAGGGCGCGGCCCTCGACGAGGAGGTGATGCGCGATGGCTACGTACTGGGACCCGTTCGCCGAGATGGACCGCCTCTTCTCGCAGGTGGCGATGGGCAACCGCAGCGCCCCGGCCATGCCGATGGACCTCTTCCGCGAGGGGGACCACTTCGTGCTGGCCGTCGACCTGCCGGGGGTGGACCCGGGGACCATCGACGTCTCGTGCGAGGACCGCACGCTGACGATCCGCGCCGAGCGCACGGCCCGCAGCGGCGAGGGCCAGTGGCTCGTCCGGGAGCGCCCGACGGGCACGTTCGCCCGTCAGCTCACGCTGGGCCGCGGGCTGGCGCTCGACCGCATCGAGGCCGCGTACGCCGACGGCGTGCTCTCGCTCACCATCCCTGTCGCGGACGAGGCGAAGCCGCGGCGGATCGAGGTCGCCCACACGTCGCGGCAGTCGTCGATCGAGGCCGGCGAGGCGAGCGGCCAGCAGGACCGCCAGGTCACGGCCGGCTGAGCCGACCGGACGGCCCCCGGCACGGACCGGGCCCAGACCGAGGCACGGACCGAGGCACGGACCGAGGCAGGGACCGAGGCACGGCCCCCACAGCGCGACGAGGGCCCGCGGCACGATGCCGCGGGCCCTCGTCCTGCCTCGACGCCGGGACGCAGCCCGGCCCCGGTCGTCAGCGCTCGGTGGCTCCGCGCATGGGCAGCCCGAACGCCAGGGCGATCACGAGGATGCCGGCGGCGAACAGCGCCCAGGAGTAGTCACGGTTGCCGGACGCACCGGCGCCGATCAGCACGAGGCCGCCGAGGAACAGCACGAAGACGGCCACCACGCGGGCGACGAGGGCCGCGGTCGGCTCCTGCCTCTCCCGCCGGGCCACGTGGAAATCGCTCATGGGGCCAAACCTACGGCCGCCGCGGCCCACGCACCAAAGGCAGGGGCTCCGGAGACTGGGCACGTCGTGCGCACCGTGCCCGCACGCGCCCAGCACGCGCCCAGCACGAGGCCCGCACGACGCGCGCACGAGAGCCGGGGAGGCGTGTGCGACGTCACCGCCCACGGCCTTGGAATCACGTGCTCGAGGCTCGTAAGATCGGTGGGTCAAATCGTTTCGATGACCTCGCGCCGACAGGCGCTCATCGAAGCAGGGCGCCCCCGCCGCGACGGCCCCGTCCGTCCCGGCACCGCCGCGCCGCCGAGCTCGCCGAGCCGCCCCCGAACCACCGGCCTCCGTGTCCCTGGACCAGATCCCTGGATCAGCGAGGCCCCGCCGTGCCCGCGCACGGCCCTCGGGCGCGCTCCACGGCCTGGCGCAGCGTCACCCTCGAGCGCCCTGACGCCGTCCGCTCCACCTCGACCTCGCGAGTCTGCGCTCCTTCATGCCTGTCGTCACGCCCCGCCCCCACCGTCCTCGTCTGCGCCGCCCCGCCGGCCGCGCCTGGCTGCGCCTGCACCGCGGCGTCCGCCCCACCCACCGCCCCGGCCCCGCGCCGGCGGCGCACGACCCCGAGGTCCTGCGCGCCCGCTGGTCGCTCATGGGCATGTTCGCCGTCTTCGGCATCATCACCTCCAGCTGGCTGGGCCGGCTGCCGTCGGTCCGCGAGGGCCTCGGGGTCGACGCCGGCCAGCTCGGGATGCTCCTGGTCATCGGCGCCGGCGGCTCGCTCCTGGGCATCTCCCTCACCGGCACCGCGATCCTGCGCTTCGGCAGCCGCGCCACCCTCCGGATCGGCATGGTCGGCCCGCTCGTGGGCTTCCTGCTCGTGGGCCTCGGCGTGGCCGTCGGCTCCGTGCCGGTCTTCTCGCTGGGCGTGCTGCTCAACGGCCTCACCGGGCCCGCCACCAACGTGTCGGTGAACCTCGAGGCCACGCGCGTGGAGCGCCGCCTGGGCAAGGCCGTGCTGCCGCACATGCACGCCGCGCTCTCGGTCGGTGCCGCCGTCGGCAGCGCCCTGGCCGCCGTCACCTCGGTGCTCGCGGTACCCGTCGCCCTGCACATCGCCGGCGTCGCCGTGCTCGTCACCGCGGCGCGGCTGGTGCTGATCACGCCGGGCACCGCGCTGCAGGACGCGCCCACCCGCTCCGGCGGCGCGGCCACCACCGGCGGCTCCCGCCGCCGCAGCATGGGGGCCGCCCTCGCGCCGTGGACCGAGCGCCGGACCGTGCTCATCGGCCTCGTGCTGCTGGCCGCGTCGCTGTCCGAGGGTGCCGCCGCCAACTGGCTCAACCTCGCGGTCGTGGACGGGTTCGCCGTCCCCGAGGCGCTCGGCGCCGTCGCCTACGGCACGTTCGTGCTGGCCATGGTGACCGTGCGCCTCGCCGGCGCCACGCTCATCTCGCGCCTGGGCCGCGTCGCCGTGCTGCGCGCCTCCGGCGTGTCCGCCCTGGTGGGCCTGCTCGCCTTCGGCCTGAGCCCCAGCATCGTGACCGCCTGGATCGGCATCGCGCTGTGGGGCATGGGCGCGGCGCTGGCCTACCCCGTGGGCACCGCGGCCGCCGCCGACGACCCCACCAAGGCCGCCGCGCGCGTGGCGGTCGTCGGGTCGTTCGGCTCCATCGCGTCGCTGTCCGCCCCGCCGGTGCTCGGCCTGCTCGCCGACGCCTGGGGCACGCGCCACGCCCTGCTCGTGATCACCGCCGCCGTGGTGCTGAGCCTCGCCGTGGCCGGCGCCGCGCGCCCCGGGCGCCGCGAGGCCCCGGCGTCCGACGGCGCGACGTCCGACGGCGCGACGACGGTGGACGCCCCGGCGTCCGACGGCGCGACGTCCGACGGCGCGACGACGGCGCGACGTCCGACGGCGCGACGACGGTGGACGGCGCGTCGGGCACCGACGGCGCCGCCGACCTGGCCGCGGCCGCGGAGGCCACCGTCGAGGTGGGCGGCACCGAGGTGCTCTCCGAGGTGCCCGTCGACCTCGCCGAGGCCGACGCCGCCCGGCCCGAGCGCGCGGAGCTCGCCGGCGCCCGGCCCGAGCGCGCGGAGCTCGCCGGCGCCCGGCACTGACGCCGCTCCCGGGCGGCCCGCCCCCGGGCACCCAGGCGAACGCCCCGACCGCTCCGTGCGGTCGGAGCGTTCGTCGTCAGCAGACGAGGCGCGGCCGGGTCGAGGACCGGGGCCCTCAGCCCGGTCAGACGGCGCCGGCCGGCACCCCGGCGGCGGCCCCGGCGCGCGGGATCTGCTCGACCGACGTGTACACCGGCAGCCCGCGCCGTCGGGCGATCGCGACGTCGTTGTCCGCGCCGCGCGACTCGCCCGGCAGGCGCAGCACGGCGTCGCAGTGCTCCAGCAGCCGCTCGGCCGTCGGGTAGAGCACCTGCTCGGCGCGCGGGTCCGTGGGGCCGGACGCGCCCATGCTGGACAGCACCGGGAGCGCCACCCACTCGCCGATCATGGGCACGTGACCGCGCTCGAAGACCGGCCACGCGGCCTCCTCGAGGCGGCGGAGGTTGGCGGCCATCGCGGCGGGGTCGCCGTTCGTGCCGGACTGGTAGGGGCCTGCGATCAGGATCATCATGGGCTTCATGTTTTACACGCTAGTACGCATGAACGTGCAACACTAGGGATTAATGTGAATATCACCCTGGAGAGGTGGAGATCGATGCTGCCGGCACAACGACGGGACGAGCTGCTGCGGGTGCTGCGCACCGAGGGACGCGTGGTGGCCAAGGACTTCGCGGCCCGGCACGGGCTGTCCGAGGACTCCGTGCGCCGCGACCTGCGCGAGATGGCGGCCGCGGGCCTGTGCCAGCGCGTCTACGGCGGTGCGCTGCCCGTCTCCCCCGCCGTCGTCGACTACGCCGGTCGGCAGGGCGTGGCCGTGGAGAACAAGGACCGGGTCGCGCGGCGCGCGGCCGCGCTGGTGCGCCCGGGCAGCACGGCGATCCTCGACGGCGGGACGACGGCACTGGCGGTGGCCCGCGCCCTGCCCGCCGACCTCGACGCCACGATCGTCACGCACAGCCCCACCGTGGCAGCGGCCCTGGCGGAGCACCCCACGGTGGAGGTGCTCGTGCTGGGCGGCCGCCTGTTCAAGCACTCGGTGGTGACCTCGGGCTCCCTGCTCGCGGAGGCCGCCGCCGGGATCTGGGCCGACGTCTTCCTGCTCGGCGTCACCGGCGTGCACCCCGAGGCGGGCCTGACCACGGGCGACGCCGAGGAGGCGGCCACGAAGCGCACGCTCGCGGGCCGCGCGGGCGACACCTACGTGCTCGCGAGCGCCGAGAAGATCGGCGCCGCGTCGGCGTTCCGGGTGCTGCCGCTCGCCGAGGTCACCGGGATCGTCACCGACGTGCCGCTCGAGGACCCCGCCGCCCGAGCGCTGCTCGAGGCCGGCGCGCCGCTGCTCGCCGCCGACTGAGGCCGTCCCGGTCGCGCCCCGGCCTGTCGCCCCGGACCCCGTCGCCCCGAACCCCGCCGTCCCGGACAGTGTCGTCCCGGGCGACCAGCGCGCAGGCGCCGAGCGCGAGCGCCAGGCCCACCACGGTCAGCGCGGTGACGGGCTCGGCGAACATCGCGGCACCCCAGGCCGTGGTCACCGCCGGGACCAGGAACATCAGCCCGTCGACAGTGGTGACCCCGACCCGCCGCAGCAGCACCCAGCACAGGCCGTACCCACCGAAGGTGGACAGGACCACGAGCCAGGCGACGGCTACCCAGAACGACGCGGCGCGCGGGGGTGCCGCCGTGCCGGTGGCCAGCGCCAGGCCGGCGAAGACCGCTGCCGAGGTGGCGCAGTGGACCGCGAGGGCGCGCAGGGGCGGCGTGGCGCTCGGGGCCCGGCGCTCGAGGAACGTGGCCGCCACGAGGGACAGCATCCCGGCGAACGGCACGACGTACCCCCACCAGGGCGCGCCGCCGGCCGGCGCCGTGGCGTCGGCCCACGTCACCGCCGCGACGCCCACGAGGCCGACGGCGAGGCCCGCCCACTGCCGGCCGGTGACGGCGACGCCGAGCAGCGGCCCGGCGAGCGCCGCGACGGCCAGCGGCTGGATGCCGTCGACGAGCGCCGTCGTCCCGGTGCTGACCCCCAGCTCGATGGCGCCGTAGACGCTCAGCAGGTACCCGGTCTGCGACAGCACGCCGATCACGACGTCCCGCGCCAGGGCGCGGCCGCCGGCGCCCGCCCGCCCCGCGCCGCGTCCGCGCACGACCAGCGCCGGCAGGAGCAGCAGGGCAAGGGGGACGAACCGCCACATGAGCACGGTGGTCACGGGCGCGTCGCCGGCGCCGAGCTTCGCCCCCACGAACCCGGACGACCAGCAGACGACGAAGAGCGCCGCGAGCGCCGCCGTCGCCCAGCCGGCGGGACCCCGGGGTATACCGATCGGTGTACGCATGCTCGTCACGGTATACCGGTCGGTGTAGCGTTGCCGTGTGAGCGTGGACCAGGGCACGGACCAGGGCACCGGTCGAGGCACCGACCAGGGCGCAGACCGGATGGCGGCCGCGGACGCCCGCGCCGGCACGGCGGCCGTCGGGTGGACCCCCAAGGCGCGGGCGGTGCTCGCGGCGGCGTCGGAGCTCTTCTACGCCCAGGGCATCCACGCCGTGGGCGTCGAGGCGATCGCCGAGCGCGCCGGCGTCACGAAGAAGACGCTGTACGACCGCTTCGGGTCCAAGGAGCGCCTCGTCGTGGAGTACCTGCGCGAGCGCGACCGGCAGTGGCGGGGCGTCCTCGACCCGCTGCTGGCCGCTGCCGGCCCGGACCCGCGGGCCCGGCTGGCGGCGGTCTTCGCCGCCTCGGCGGACTGGGCCGCCGACCGAGGGCGCCGGGGCTGCGGCATGATCAACGCCCACGCCGAGATCAGCGACCCGGACCACCCCGCCTACGCGGTGATCGTGGGGCAGAAGCGCTGGATGCTCGACCTGTTCACCGGCATCGCCCGCGACGCGGGGGCGCCGGACGACCTGGCGCGCGACCTGCTCATGCTGCACGAGGGGGCGCTCGTCATGGCGGGCATGGGGGTGGTCCCGGACGCGTTCGAGCGCGCCCGGGACTCCGCCCTCGGCCTGCTGCCGCCGCGCTGACCGCGCTGGCGGAGCGCGAGGGGTCAGTTGCGGTAGTTCTCCACCGTGTCGGCCGGGCGCACCTGCTCGTCGTCGGGGTTGCGCCCGAACTCGCGGGCCGCGTCACGGCGCCGCAGCAGGTCCCAGCACTGGTCCAGCTCCACCTGGATCGCCTTGAGCAGGTCGCGCCCCTCCCCCTCGGGATGGCCGCTGAGCTGCTCGCGCAGCTGCTTCTCCTGCTCGACCAGCTGGTTGATGAGCTCGCGGATGTTGCCGTCGGTCGTCGCCATGCACCCACGCTAGGCCGCCCCGCGCGGAGCCGCCCGGCGACGTCGACGGCCCCGGTCGCCCACGCCACCGGGCGGGACCGCGGTCAGCCGAGCACCGCCTTGAGGAAGGCCTGCGTGCGCACGTGCGTCGGGGCGGTGAACATCGTCTCCGGGTCGGCCTCCTCGACGATGCGGCCGCGGTCGAACATCAGCACGCGGTGCGACACGTCGCGCGCGAACTGCATCTCGTGCGTGACGATGAGCATGGTCAGGTCGGTGGTCTCGGCGAGCGTGCGCAGCACCTCCAGCACGTCCACCACGAGCTCGGGATCGAGGGCCGAGGTGACCTCGTCCAGCAGCAGGATCTCCGGGTCCATCGCGAGCGCCCGGGCGATCGCCACGCGCTGCTGCTGCCCGCCGGACAGGGCGGTGGGGCGCGCGTCGCGCTTGTCCGCCATGCCGACCTGCTCGAGCAGCCGGTCGGCGCGCGCCACGGCCTCCTCGCGCGCCAGGCCGAGGGCGTGGACCGGCGCCTCGATGATGTTGCCGAGCACCGTCATGTTCGGGAACAGGTTGAACTGCTGGAACACCATGCCGACGCGGCGGCGCACCCGGCGGCGGCGCTTCTCCGGGATCGGCACCCGGCGGCCGTCGCGCACCTCGTGGGTGTACGGCTCGCCGTCGACGTACAGGAACCCGCCGTCGGCCTCCTCGAGCGTCATGAGCAGGCGCAGGATCGTCGTCTTGCCGGAGCCGGAGGGCCCGATGAGGGCCACCCGCTCCCCCTTGGCGACGGCGAAGCTCAGCCCGTCGAGCACCGTGGTGGCGCCGAAGCGCTTGACGACGTCGACGAGCTCGATGGCCGGTGCGCCGGTGGGGTCACCGGCCGGCGTGGGGGCGTGCGGCTCAGGCAAGGCGGTTCTCCATCCTGCGCACCAGCAGCGAGGTCGGGTAGCTCACGGCCAGGAAGATCAGCCCCACCATGGTCAGGGCCTCGGTGTAGTCGAAGGTCGCGGCGCCGTACTGCTGCGCAGCGGTGAACATCTCGACGACGGAGATGGAGAACAGGTACGGCGTCTCCTTGAACATCGAGATCGCGTAGTTGCCCAGGCCGGGCAGCGTGTTGCGGACCGCCTGCGGCAGCACGACGGCCCGCCACACCCGCGCGCGGGGCAGGTCGAGCGCCGTGGCGGCCTCCCACTGCCCGCGCGGCACCGCCTCGATCCCGGCGCGGTACACCTCGGACAGGTACGTGGCGTAGTGGACGCCCAGCACGGTGCAGCCGATGACGAGCGCCGGCACCGACGGCAGCATGAGATAGACGAACACGAGCTGGACCAGCAGCGGCGTGGAGCGCACCAGCTCGACGAACAGGCCGACCGGCACGGTCAGCCAGCGGCCGGCCGAGCGCCGCACCAGGGCGATGACCAGCCCGAGGACCGCGGCGATCACCATGCCGACGACCGTCGCGACCAGCGTGACGCGGAACCCCTCGAGGATCGGGGGCAGCGCCGCCGCTGCCTGCTCCCAGCTCCACAGCCCGCCGGTCATGCAGCACCCGCCCCCACCGACGTGGGCACCGGCGCCAGCCGCACGACCTCCCGCAGGGTCGGCCCCGCCCCCACGCGGCGCTTGGCGCGCACCTCGAGGGCGTTCATGCCGAGGGTGAGCACGTAGGCCAGGGCGAAGTAGACGAGCAGGCCGACGGCGTAGCTGAAGAACGTGTCGCGCGTGGCGATCCGCAGCTGCCCGATCTCGTAGTTCACGTCGTGCAGCAGGATGTACGTGGCCAGGGCGGAGCCCTTGAGCAGCTGGATGAGCAGGTTGGTCAGCAGCGGGATCATCAGGGCCCACGCCTGGGGCAGGATCACCCGGCGCACCCGGTGCACCGGGCCCAGGCTGAGCGCCTTGGTCGCCTCCCACTGCCCCACCGGGACGGCGTTGAGCGACCCGCGCACCACCTCGGAGCCGTACGCGCCGTAGTTGAGGCCGAGGGCGACGATGCCCACGGCCATCGACTCCAGCCGGAAGCCGAACACGGGCAGCACGTAGAACAGCCAGAACAGCTGCACCACCAGCGACGTGCCGCGGAAGAACTCGACCACGACGCGGGTGGGGGTGCGCAGCCACAGCGAGCGGGCGCGCGCGGCGAGGCCCAGCGCCACCGCGAGCACGAACGCGAGCGCCGCGCCGCCCAGCGTGAGCTGCAGCGTGACCACGACCCCCTCGCCGAGCCGGGGCAGCGCGTCGACGAGGGACTGCAGGTTGTCGGGCACGGCGCGTCAGGGGGACGGCGACGCGCCGGAGGGCGAGCCCGCACCGGACGGCGACCCCGCGCCGGCGGACTGCCCGACGTCGAGCTCCGGACCGAGCTCGGTCGCCAGCTGCTCCAGGTCGCCGGAGCACAGCGCCTCGGTGGTCAGCCCCTCGACCGGCCGCTCGGCCTCGGTGAACCCGTACGGGCCCATGATCTCGAGGTATCGCTGCTCGTCGCCCACGATCGCGGCGAGCTTCTCGTCGTACGCGTCGCGCAGGTCGGTGTCCTCGCTGCGGAACACCGTGCCGCCGGCGCCGATCTGAGGCACGCCGTCGATGACCGCGACGAACGAGGGGGTCACCTCGACCGACGCGTCGGTGGCCTTGGCGAGGCTGTTGAGCGAGACGCCGGTGAGCGCCAGGGCGTCGGCGCGACCGGCGACGACGGCGTCGAGGCCGTCCTGCGGGGTGGCGACCTCGAGGTTCTCGATGCCGAGCTGCTCGGCGTACGAGGTCTCGATGGCGCCGCTGACCGTCGCGAGCGTGATCCCGGCGTCCGCCGCCGACTGCATGTCGGTCAGGTGGTCCGGGTTGCCCTGCGGCACCAGGAACGCCGTGGTGTACATGAACTCGGGCTCGCTGAAGATGGCCTGCTCGCACCGCTCCGGCAGGATCGACATGCCGGCGCTCACGGCGTCGAACCGGTGGGCGTTGAGGCCGGGGATGAGGGACTGGAACTCGGTGCTGACCCCGTCGAGGTCGTCGATGCCGAGCTCGCCGAAGATCTTGCGGTGGAGGTCGACGATGGCGCCGGTGAGCTCGCCGTCCTCCTCGTAGCTGTAGGGCGCCTCGCCGGCGAAGCCGACGGTGATGGACCCGGCGTCCTGGAGGCGTTGCAGCGTCGAACCGCTCGCCTGCGCCGTTCCCTCGCCCCCGGAGGCGCCCCCGGTGCGGGTGCACCCCGCGAGGACGGCGAGGAGGAGGACGGCGAGGGCTGCGAGCGTGCGACGACGGGGGGTGGTCCTGGGCAGCACGAGGCTCTCCCTCCGTGGCCCGCGTCGGCGCGGGACCCGGGGCCGACGAGGCGTCGGCTCCTTCCGACCGTAACCCCGGCCACCGCCCGTGCGACACCCGCACCGGGTGGGCCGTCCGGCCTCGGCCCGCGCGGTGAGGCCCTGCAGCGAGGCCCTGCAGCGAGGCCCTGCAGCGAGGCCCTGTCGGCGCGGGCGCTCAGCCGGCGAGGCGGTCCGCGAGCTCCTCGACGATCCGCACGTCACCGTCGAGCCAGTCGACGGTGAAGAGCGCGTCCCGGTCCAGCCAGCGCAGCTCGTCGTGCTCGACCAGCGGGGCCGGCTCGCCGTCGGCCAGGGCCGCGAACCACAGCCGCATGACGTGCCGCTCGGTGATGATCCAGCCGCCCGCGTCAGGGCCCGGGACCTCGTGCGCGAGGTCGACGGTCACGCCGAGCTCCTCGCGCAGCTCGCGGTGCAGCGCCTCCTCGGGCGTCTCGCCGGGGTCCACCTTGCCGCCGGGGAACTCCCAGCGACCGGCGATCGCGGCGGGGCGGCTGCGCCGGGCGGCGAGCAGGCGGCGTGGCGCCGCGACGTCGTCCACGATCGCCGCCGCGACCACGAGCCGGCGGCCGGCGGACGACGTGGCGCTCAGGGCGGGGGCGGACGGCTCGGCCATGCGCCGAGTGTTTCACCCGGGCGCCGCACGCGCGGTGCGGCCGCGGCGGCGCGTCCCGCCGCAGGGCCTCGGGACCGGTGGTCGTGCGCCGTGGCGGCGGTGTCCGTCCGAGGTGTCCGGGAGAGGTGCCGGGAGGTGTCCGGGAGAGGTGCCGGGGTGTCGGGCCGCGGCGTCCGACGACGGCGTCGTGCGCCGGACGCCGCGGCGGGGTGTCCTGCCGGGCCGTCCGCTCGAGGCGGCCCGCCGGTCGGTGGGCTGCCCGTCAGCTGGTCGCGCTGAGGCCCGCGCGGCGCGCCCACGCCACCGCGTCAGCGCGGGTGGAGACGCCGAGCTTGCGGTAGACGCTCCGGACCTGCGACTTGACGGTGTTCCGCGTGACGAAGAGGCGGTTCGCGATCTGCTCGAGCGTGACGTCCTCGGCGAGGTTCGCGAGCACCACGCGCTCACGGCGGGTCAGGGGGGCAGCGGCCATCGCGGGTGCCGGGCGGTCCATCTCGACGAGGGTCATGGCTTCCTCCTGTGCAGCCGGCCGGCAACAGGGGTGCCGGCTCTACCACTAGAGAGGTGCTGGGGCCGCGATCATGACGCGGTTGCGTCGACTTTTTCACCCGACTCCACGACGTGACGTCACCCACTCAGCGAAGGTGCAGGTCAGCGCGCTCTCAGACAACGAGGCGCCGGGATCCCGGAACGGGTCCCGGCGCCTCGTGGACGTCCGCTCGCGGGCGTCAGCCGGCGAAGGCCGCGTAGCCCTCGGCGTCGAGCAGCTCGCCCGTGCCGGTCACCTCGACCTTGAACAGCCAGCCGGCGCCGAACGGGTCGGAGTTCACGAGCGCCGGGTCGTCCACGGCCGTCTGGTTGACCTCGACCACCGTGCCGGACACCGGCGAGTACAGCTCGGAGACGGACTTGGTGGACTCGATCTCGCCCACGACGGCACCCGCCTCGATCGTGGTGCCCACCTCGGGCAGCTCGAGGTAGACGACGTCGCCCAGCGCGTCGGCGGCCACGGACGTGACGCCCACGACGGCCGGGGTGGAGTCGTCGACCCACTCGTGCTCGCGGGAGTACTGCAGGTTGGCGGGGAAGTCGGCCATGGAGGCTCCTCGGTCGGTGCGGGTGCGGGTAGGTGCTGGCAGGTGGGTCAGCCGCGCCGGTAGAACGGCAGCGGCACGACGACGAACGGCTCGGCGCGGCCGCGCACGTCGACGGCGAGCTCGGTGCCCTCGGCGGAGAGCTCCGGCGTCACGTAGGCCATCGCGATCGGGTGGCCCAGCGTGGGCGACGGCGCGCCCGAGGTCACGATGCCGACCGGGGTCCCCGGGGCGCCGTCCGCGCCCGGGAGCACGACGGGGTACCCGGCGCGCGCGGGACGGCGGCCGGTGCCGCGCAGGCCCACGAGCACGCGCGCCGGCTCGCTGGCCCGGCGCGCGGCCAGGGCCGCCCTGCCGACGAAGTCGACGGGCTCCCCCGCGGCGTCGGTCTTGTCGAGCCGCACGACGCGGCCCAGGCCCGCCTCGTAGGGCGTCGTGGTCGTGTCGAGCTCGTGCCCGTACAGCGGCATGCCCGCCTCGAGGCGCAGCGAGTCGCGCGCGGAGAGACCGGCCGGGATCATGCCGTGGGCCTCGCCGGCGGCGAACGCCGCCCGCCACAGCGCGACGGCGTCCTCGGCCGCGACGAACAGCTCGAACCCGTCCTCGCCGGTGTAGCCGGTGCGGGCGGCGAGGGCCCGCACGCCGGCGACGGTGACGACCGCCGAGGTGTAGTAGCGCAGCGCGCGGACCGCCTCGACGTCGCCGGGCGCGACGAGCGAGGCGACGATCTCCTCGGCGCGCGGGCCCTGCACCGCCACCAGCGCCGCCTCGGCGCTGCGGTCGGCCACGACCGTGTCGAAGCCCGCCGCACGCTCGCGCAGCTCGCGGGCGACGAGCTCGGCGTTGCCCGCGTTCGCCACGACCAGGAACCGCTCGTCGGCGAGCCGGTAGACGATGAGGTCGTCGAGCACGGAGCCGTCCTCGGCGCAGATCATCGAGTACTTGGCACGCCCCACCGCGATCGCCGTCGCGCTGCCCACCAGCGCGTGGTCGAGCGCGGCCGCGGCGCCCGGGCCGGCGAGCTCGATCTCGCCCATGTGGGACAGGTCGAACAGCCCGGCCGCCTCCCGCACCGCGCGGTGCTCCGCGAGGTCGGAGGTGTAGCGCAGCGGCATGAGCCACCCGCCGAACCCGGTCATGGTGGCGCCGAGGGCGAGGTGCTCCTCGTGCAGCGGCGTCGTCCGGTCCGTCGTGGGGGCGGTCGCGGGGTCGGCCGTGGTGGGGTCGGCGGTCACGTCCTCGGTCATCGAGGCTCCTTCCGAGAGCGGGGCGGGGCGCGGCGTGGGGACGGCGTGGGGGGCGTCGGTCAGGCGTACGACTCGACCGGCGGGCAGGCGCACACCAGGTTGCGGTCGCCCTGCGCGCCGTCGATGCGGCGCACCGGCGACCAGTACTTCGCCGCGCGCAGGCTCGGGACCGGGAAGGCGGCCAGCTCGCGCGGGTACGGGTGGTCCCAGGCGTCGGTGGTCACGGCCGCCGCGGTGTGCGGCGCCTGCCGCAGCGGCGAGTCGGCCACCGCCCACTCCCCCGCCGCGACGCGGTCGATCTCGCCCTTGATCGCGATCATCGCGTCGACGAAGCGGTCGAGTTCGGCCAGGTCCTCGCTCTCGGTGGGCTCCACCATCAGGGTGCCGGCCACGGGGAACGAGAGCGTCGGTGCGTGGAAGCCGTAGTCGATGAGCCGCTTGGCCACGTCCTCCGCCGTGACGCCGGTGGCCGCGGTCACGGGGCGCAGGTCGAGGATGCACTCGTGCGCCACCAGGCCGTTCGGGCCGGTGTACAGCGTCGGGAAGTGCTCGCGCAGGCGCGACGCCACGTAGTTGGCCACCAGCACGGCAGTCTTGGTCGCCTCGGTGAGGCCGTCCGGGCCCATGAGGGCGACGTAGGCGTACGAGATCGGCAGGATGCCCGCCGAGCCGTGCGGCGCCGCGCTCACCGGGGCGGTGCCGACGCCGGCCGCACCGGCGCCCGCACCGGCGTCCGGGGTCGGGTCACCGGGCAGGAACGGCACCAGGTGCGCGGCCACCGCGACCGGGCCGACGCCCGGCCCGCCGCCGCCGTGCGGGATGCAGAACGTCTTGTGCAGGTTCAGGTGCGAGACGTCGCCGCCCAGCTCGCCCGGGCGGGCCAGCCCGACGAGCGCGTTGAGGTTCGCGCCGTCGATGTACACCTGACCACCGGCCTCGTGTACGAGGTCGCAGACCTCGCGGACGTGCTCCTCGTAGACGCCGTGCGTCGAGGGGTAGGTGATCATGATCGCCGCGACCTGCGGGCCGTGGTCGGCCAGCTTGGCGCGCAGGTCCGCGAGCTCGATCGAGCCGTCGTCGGCGGTCGCCACGACCACCACGCGCATGCCGGCCAACGCTGCCGACGCCGCGTTGGTGCCGTGGGCGGACGCCGGGATGAGGACGATGTCACGGTGCGCCTCGCCGCGCGCCCGGTGGTAGCCCCGGATCGCGAGCAGGCCGGCGAACTCGCCCTGCGAGCCCGCGTTCGGCTGCACGGACACCGCCGCGTAGCCCGTGATCTCCGCGAGCTGCGCCTCCAGCGTCGAGACCAGCTCGGCGTAGCCGCGGGCCTGGTCGGCCGGCACGTACGGGTGCAGGTCCGCGAACTGCGGCCAGCTGATGGCCTCCATCTCCGCGGTCGCGTTGAGCTTCATCGTGCAGGAGCCGAGCGGGATCATCGTGCGGTCCAGCGCCAGGTCCTTGTCCGCGAGGCGGCGCAGGTAGCGCAGCATCGAGGTCTCGGAGCGGTGCTGTTGGAAGATCGGGTGCTCGAGGAACGCCGTGGTGCGGCGGACGGACAGCGGGAGCGTGGCGTCGAGCGCAGCGCCGACGGGGGGCGCGGACGGGGACTGCGCACCCTCCTGCACCGGCTCGGCGCCGAAGGCGGCCAGGACCGCCGCGACGTCCTGCTCGGTGGTGGTCTCGTCGCAGGCGATCTGTACATGGTCGGCATCGGCCTTGTACAGGTTGTAGCCCGCGTCGGCGGCGGCCGCGACGACGGCTGCCGCGCGGCCCGGCACCACGGCCCGGACCGTGTCGAAGAAGACGTCGTGGGCCACCGCGACGCCCGCCGCCCGCAGGCCCGCGGCCACCGCGGCGGCGCGCGCGTGGACCCGCCGCGCGATCGCCGTCAGGCCGTCGGGCCCGTGGTAGACGGCGTACATCGACGCGACGATCGCGAGCAGCGCCTGGGCGGTGCAGATGTTCGACGTGGCCTTCTCGCGGCGGATGTGCTGCTCGCGCGTCGCCAGCGCGAGCCGGTACGCCGGGGCGCCGTCCGCGTCGACGGACACGCCCACGAGGCGGCCGGGCAGCTGACGCTCGAGGCCCTTGCGCACCGCCATGTACGCGGCGTGCGGGCCGCCGTAGAACAGCGGGACGCCGAAGCGCTGCGCCGAGCCCACGGCGACGTCGGCGCCGAGCTCGCCGGGGGAGACGAGCAGGGTCAGGGCCAGCAGGTCGGTGGCCATGGTGACCAGCGCCCCGCGCTCCTTGGCCTCGGCGACCACGCCGCGCGCGTCGAGCACGCGCCCGGACGCGCCGGTCTGCTGCAGCACGACGCCGACGAGGTCGCCCTCGGGCAGCGGGCCGTCCGCGGCGGCGGCCTCGAGCCCGGCGGCGAGGCCGCCGTCGAGCGACGTGACGACCACCGGCAGGCCGATCGCCTCGGCACGCCCGCGCGTCACGGCGAGCGTCTGCGGGAACAGCTCGGCGTCGAGCACCACGTAGCCGCTCCTGGCCCGCGACGCACGCCACATGAGCGCGACGGCCTCGGCCACGGCGGTGGCCTCGTCGAGCAGCGAGGCACCGGCGATCTCCAGGCCGGTCAGGTCCTCGACGGCCTGCTGGAAGTTGAGCAGCGCCTCGAGGCGGCCCTGGGAGATCTCCGGCTGGTACGGCGTGTACGCCGTGTACCAGGCGGGGGACTCGAGCACGTTGCGGCGGATCACCGGCGGCGTGTGCGTGCCGTAGTAGCCCAGGCCGATCATCTGGCGCTTGACCTGGTTCTTCGCGGCGATCGCGCGCAGGTGGTCGAGCACCTCGGCCTCGGTGCGGGCGGCCGGCAGGTCCAGCGGGCGGGCGGTGCGGATGGCGGCCGGGACGGCGGCGTCGACCAGCGCGTCGAGCGAGTCGTACCCGAGCTCGTCGAGCATCGTGCGCACCTCGCGCCCGCGCGGCCCCAGGTGGCGCGCGGCGAACACGTCGGGGTCGTACGGCGCCGACGTCGACGCGGGGGAGTGGACGGTCGTGCTGCTCGCTGCGCTGTTCACAGGAGGGCTCCGGTCGGTGAGGGCCGCGGACGGCGGGGACGACTGCTGTCCCTCCCCGCTCTGTCATCGGACCCCTGCCCGGCCCGTGGCCGCGGGGTCGACCTGAGAGTTTGGCCGGTCCGCCTGTGTGCCGTCCCTCAGCGTCGTGGCTGGTGGGCGGTGACGGGGCGCGCCGGCTTGCACCGTCGGTGGGCCCGGCCGTCGCCCGTGGGGACGGCGGTCGGACCGCTTTCCAGAGTTGCCTCGCCGTGACGGTACGTGGGCCTGAGAGATTCCCGGGGAGGGTTTGCTCCTTCGGCGCCTGGGGCCCGCCGAGGCGGTCCGCAGGGCTCTCCCGTCATGGTTCGAGCGGCGTGTGTTGCGTTGTGGGCGCGAGTGTACCCGTCCGGGATGTCGCGCGGATCACGCCCCGGCGGGTGGGTCCGGGACCACGCGACGGTCGGTGTGACGCGGAGCACCGGGCGCGGGCGCCGGGCCCGCGTCATAGGACGGCGGCGCGCCGGTCCTCCCTGTCGTGGGGGGCGCCCGTCCGGTGCGCCCGGACGGAGGACCGACGACCATGACCGATCGACCGCAGCGGCGCCACGCCGCACGGGTCGTGCAGGACCCGCTGACCTCGCTGGTCGCGGCAGCCGAGCTGCTGCCCGTGGGCCTGCTCCTGCTGGACCGGTCGGGCCGCGTGCTGCGCGCCAACCCCGCCGGGGCGCGCGTGCTGGCGCTGCCGCTCGAGGACGTGGCCGGCGCCGACGCCGTCGTCCTGCTGGCCGAGGAGCCCGCCGGGCCCGCCGCGGGTGACCCAGCCTGGAGCCGCCCGCGCTGGCTCGAGCGGCACGACGGCACCGCGGTGTGCGTGCGGACCGTCGTCGCCCCGTGCCCGGAGGCCGCCGGGCCCCGCTACGTCGTGTGGGCGCAGGACGTGACAGCGCAGCAGCGCCACGAGGCGCGGCTGCGCCGCGAGGCGCTGAGCGACCCCAGCACGGGCGTGGCCAACCGGCGGTCGCTGGAGCGCAGCCTGCTCCACGAGCTGGGCCGCGCCCGCGCGGGCCACGGGCCGCTGGCCGTCCTGCTCGTCGACGTCGACCGGTTCAAGCAGGTCAACGACTCCCTGGGCCACCAGGCGGGCGACAGCGTCCTGACCGCCGTCGCCGACCGCCTGCGCCGCGCGGTGCGACCGACGGACCTGGTGGCCCGGCTCGGCGGCGACGAGTTCGTGCTGCTGTGCCCGGGGGCCGACGAGGCGACCGCGCGGGAGATCGCGGACCGGGTGACCGCCTCGGTGGCCGCCGAGCTGCACGTGGCCGGCCGCCGGGTGCGCCCCTCGGTCAGCGTGGGGCTCGCCGTCACGCAGGGCGACGAGGCGGTCGAGGCGGTCCTGGACCGCGCGGACGCCTCGATGTACCGGGCGAAGCGGGCGTCCCGCCCCGCGGCGCCCGAGCCCGACCTCGCGACCGTGCTCGCGAGCGCCCTCGACACGGCGTCCGACACCGTGCCCGGCACCGTGCCCGGCACCGCGAGCGCCTCGTGACCGGCCCGCACGGCCGCCGCGCCGTCCGCGCCGCGGCGTCCCGGGTCCTGCCGCGCGCCGTCGGCGTGCTCCTGCTGCTGCTCGTGGTGCTGGTCGCGCTGCTGCTGTGGTTCGTCGTGGCCCCCGCGGCCGAGCTGCGCGAAGACCCGCTGGCGTCGCGGATCCTCCTCGGCGTCTGGCGGGTGCTGTACGACACGACGGCGCCCTCGCTCGGCGTGGCGGCGACGGCGGTCGCCGTCGCGCTGCTCGCGGCCGCCTTCGTCGCGGCCGTCGAGAACCGGGCGGCGACGCGCGCCCGCACCTCCTACCGCGTCCGCACCCGCCCGCTGGCCGCGCGGGTGGTCATGGCGGAGACCCGGGGCGTGTACGCGGGCCCGGTCACCGTCACCGTGCTCATCCCGGCGCACGACGAGGCCGCGATCCTCGGGGACACCCTGCGCAGCCTGCTGGCCCAGTCCCCGGCGCCGCGGCGGGTCGTCGTGGTGGCCGACAACTGCACCGACGACACGGCGGCCGTGGCCCGCGCGCACGGCTGCGAGGTCTTCGAGACCGTGGGCAACACGCAGAAGAAGGCCGGCGCCCTCAACCAGGCGCTGCGCGAGGTCCTGCCCGGCCTCGGCGACAACGACGCCGTGCTGGTCATGGACGCCGACACGCAGCTCGACCCGGGCTACCTCGAGGCGGCGGTGCGCCGCATGACCGACGACCGCGCGCTCATGGCCGTCGGCGGCGTCTTCGCCGGGGAGGGTGGCCACGGCCTGCTGGGCCTGCTGCAGCGCAACGAGTACACCCGCTACGGCCGCGAGATCGCCCGCCGCCGGGGACGGGTGTTCGTGCTGACCGGCACGGCCAGCCTGTTCCGCCCCCGCGCCCTGCGGACCGTGGCCGCCGCCCGCGGGCGCACCATCCCCGGCACCCCGGGCGACGTCTACGACACCGCGGCGCTCACCGAGGACAACGAGCTGACCATCGCCCTCAAGTCGCTCGGCGCGCTCATGGTGTCCCCGGCCGAGTGCGCCGTGGTCACCGAGCTCATGCCCACGCTGCCCGCCCTGTGGGCGCAGCGGCTGCGGTGGCAGCGCGGCGCGCTGGAGAACATCGGCGCCTACGGCCTGACGGCCCAGACGTTCCGCTACTGGGCGCAGCAGTTCGCCCTCGGCTACGGCGGCGTGGCGCTCTCGTCCTACTTCCTGCTCGTCGGCGTGACGCTCCTGGCCATCGACCAGTGGGTCTGGTTCCCGTTCTGGCTCGGCCTCGGCGGCGTCTTCGCCGTCGAGCGGGTGGTGACGGTGTGGAGCGGCGGGTGGCGCGCGCGCCTGCTGGCCGCCGCCCTGCTGCCCGAGCTGCTCTACGACATGTTCCTCAACCTCGTGAACGTCCGCTCGGTCGTGGACATCACCCTCGGCCGCCAGGGCAGCTGGAACCACGTCCAGCACGCCCGGCACGAGGCCGAGTCCGCGCCCGCCACCGTCCCCGCAGGAGCCTGAGATGATCCAGTCCGTGCCCACCGGGGTGCTGCTGCCCACCGGCGTGCTGCACTCCCACGCCTTCGCCGTGCTGGCCACCTTCGTCGCGATCAACACGCTGGTCTACGTGGTGCTGGCGGCCGCCAAGGTGCTGCCCAAGGTCTACGTGCGCGACTGGCTGCCGCGGCGCCACCGCCGCCGGGAGACGCGCAGCATCCACCCGGACGGCCGGGTCTAGCGGCGCGCCGGGCGGCTCAGGCCGCGTCGACCTCCCGCGCCACGACGCCGCGCACCGCCGCCAGCCGCTCGAGCGTGCGGGTGATCTCCCGCGCGCGCCGGGCGCCGGCGCGGAACGTGAGCACCACCCTCCCGGCCCGGCCGGGAACGTCGGCCGGGGGCGTCACGAGGGCGGCGGCGGACGGCCCCGGGGCCGGCACCGAGGTCGGGGCGGGGGGCGGCGCCGTCGACGTCGCCAGCGACTCCACGCTCACCCCGCGGGCGGCGAACACGCCGGTCAGCATCGCCACCGTGCCCACCTCGTCGGCGGCGTGCAGCTCCACGGCCACCTCCCAGCGCGGCTCGGTGCCCGGGCGGAGGTCCGGCGGGGTGGCGGCGGCCTCGCCGACGACGGGGTCGGCGCCCGCGGCCGGCCGCACGCCGAGCCGCTCGAGCATGGCGTCGGTGCCCTGCCCCGAGGCGGCGAGCTGCCGGCGCTCGTCCTCCTCGAGCGGGTCGAGCACCACGCGCGACCAGCCCTCGGGGCCGAGGATCACCGGGACGCCCAGCACGTGCCCGGGCACGTCCACCTCGCCGTCGAGCGCCACCTGCCCGGCCACGACGATGTCGCGCCCGTCGAGCAGGGTGCGCACCAGGTCCACCGTGGCCGCGGCGGTCGCCGCCGCCGTCTTCGCCCCCGACTGGTGGGTCATCCACGGCCGGGTGATGACCCGCAGGTCCGGCGGCATGGCGTCCACCAGCGCGAACGCCTCGCCGACGTCGCGCACCGCCACCTCGTCGAGCAGCCGCTTGGCGTCGGCCACCTCCTGCGGCAGCACGTCGAGGGAGCGGCCGCGGCGCAGGTGCGCGACGGCGGCGCGCCGCTCGGCGGCGTCCAGGCCGGCGATCCGCACGGTCGACCACAGGGGCACCGCCCGCACCCCGTGCTCCCCGGCGGCGAACCCGCCCACGCGGTGCCGGCGCACCCCGAGCGAGACGGCGATCTCGCGCCGGAAGCGCAGCGTGTCGAGCCACGCACCCATGCCGATGACCCGGTGCCGGCCGAGGGCGTCGGCCATCACCGCGACGCCGAGCTCGACCGGGTTCGTCACGACGATGACCACCTCTTTGCCCGAGCCGTGGGCGGCCAGCGCCCGCGCGTAGGAGCGGAACACCTCGAGGTTGTCGGCGGCCAGCGCGGCGCGGTCGCTGTCGGCACCGGGCCGGGCGGGCGCCGTGCGCCCGGCCGTGGCGACGACGACGTCGGCCACGACGTCGTCGGGCGACAGCGCGACGTCGATCAGCGGCGCCCGCTCGTCGAACGCGTCGACGAGGTCCGCCCGCAGCCCGTAGGCGGCGCTGGCGGAGCTGCCGCCCGGCCGCCCCACGAGCTGGAGGCGCGAGGAAGGGGTCAGCAGCCCGCCGGCGATGAGCTGCGTGCACACCTGCCGGCCGACGTCCCCGGTGGCACCGAGCACTGCGACGTCCATGCCGCGAGCCTAACGACGGCTCGGCGGACGGGTCGGGCGGTCAGGCGAGCTCGAGGCGCTGGGCGATCTCCACCATGGTGTCGACGACGGCGCGCACGGCGGGGCTCGGCTCGTGGCGGGTGGCGCGGTGGCGCAGCATGAGGCGCCGCGAGCCGAGGCCCGCGAGGCGCACCACCTGCACGCCGTCGACCGAGTCGGCCTCGAGCGCCAGGGCGGGGAGCATCGCGACCCCCTGGCCGGCGGCGACGAGCGCGATCGCGGTGTCGAAGTCGTAGAACGAGTGGCGCGTGGTGAACGTGGTGCCCAGCGTGCGCGCGAGGCGCTGCAGGGCGCGGTCGGAGGCGGTGCCCGGCTCGCCCGCGACGAACGTCGCGTCCGCGAGGTCGTCCACCCGCTCGGGCGCCGGGTACCCGGCCGGCACGATGAGCCGCCACGGCTCGTCCAGCAGGGGCACGTCGTGCGAGCCGCGCGGGGCCGGGGCGTCCACGTCGGAGTCCCGCTCGAGCACCACGAGGTCGACGTCCCCGGCGCGCAGCATCCGCAGCGCCTCCGCGGGCTCGTGCTCCATCACCGAGATCTCGACGGCGGGGTAGCGCTCGGCGAGCTCGCCCAGCGCCGGGGCGACGACGGCGCGGATCGCCGTCTGGAACGAGCCGATCTTGACGGTGCCGCTCACGCCCTCGCCCAGGGCGGCGATCGCCTGGTGCGCCTCCACCAGCTCCGCCTCGATGCGCTCGGCCGCCTCCGCGAGCACCCGGCCGGCCGGCGTGAGGGTCACGCCGCGGGGCCCGCGGTCGAGCACGGGGAACCCCTCCTCGGCCTCCAGCCGCGCGATCTGCTGCGACACCGCCGACGGCGTGACGTGCAGCAGCTCGGCGGCCGCCAGGACGCCGCCGGCCCGGTGGACGGCGAGGAGGAACGACAGTCGACGAGGGTCTGTGGGCATACAGATATCCTAACTGTCCTTTACACGATCATTCGGTTGCACTGAACGCCCTGCGTGGTGTTTCATGAGGGCGCGCCACGACCGCCCGCAAGCAGCACGAGCAGCACGGCCCAGGGGCTCCATCGGCGCGAACCCACCCCCCTGCCCCCTCGGGCGCGCCTTCGCGCGCCTCCGTCGTGCCCGGAGTCCACCGTGTCGCTCGTCACTGTCATCACCGTCCTCGGCTGGGTCGGCGCCGTCGCCGGCATCGTCGCCTACGGCATGGTCAGCAAGGGTCGCTGGGGAGCCGGCTCCCTCGCGTTCCAGATCACCAACCTCGGCGGCGCGGTGCTGATGTTCCTCGTCGCCGCCGCGAACGGCGTCTGGCCCTCGGCCGCCGCCAACGTGGCGTGGATCGTCATCGGCGGGCAGGCCCTGACCACCATCCTGCGCGAGCGCGCCGCCCAGCGGCGCGCCGCCGAGCAGCGCGCCTTCGGCCTCGCCGCCTGACCCCTCGGGCGCGTCAGCCGCGCCGGCGGACCACCGACGGCACCGCGAGCCACAGCACCGCGAGCACCACCAGCGCCGCGGCGCCGACCACCAGGCCCGCGCCGCGGCCCACGACGACGTCGAACACCAGGCTCGTCGTCCCGGTCACCACCAGCGCGAGCAGCACGAGCGCCGCCCGCGTCATCCGGTCGGCCGCCGTGACGAGCTCGCGCTTGAGGTGCTTGCGGAACAGCGCCCGGTGCATCGACACCGGGGCGACGGCGAGCCCCGTGGTCGCCGCCGCGAGGATCACCAGCACGAGGTACAGGCGCACCTGGTAGCCGTCGAGCTCGCTGAACCGCTGCTGGAAGGGGAGCGTGAGCAGGAACCCGGTGAGGATCTGCACGCCGGTCTGCATCACGCGCAGCTCCTGCAGCAGCTCGTTCCAGTTCCGGTCGGAGCGCTGCGCCGGGGTCTCCGGCCGCTTGGCGGCGTCCTCGCCCGGCCGGGCCCCGGCCACCTGCTCGTCCGTCACGAGCGCCTCCCTCCGATCGCGGTCCCCGGCCGCGGCGCGCCCGGGTCGGCGCACGATCAGCCACCCGGCGCCCGCTCGCACCCCGAGAGCACTTCTCGTGCGGAACCGGACGGCGTGCCGCATGGTGAGCCGGTTGTCGGTCGCCTCATGCACCGACCTGTGCTCCAAGGAGGTCGTCGTGCCCGTTCACCAGCGTCAACACCCCCGGTCCGTCGCGCGCCGGGTGCCGGCCGCGGCGGCGAGCGCCGCGGCCGTCGCCCTGCTGCTCGGCGCGTGCGCCACCGGCACGGGCGGCGACGCGCAGACCACCGACGTCGACTTCAGTGCTACCCCGTCGCCGGGCAGCACGCTCGACGTGATGGGCTTCGGCACCGGGGACGAGATCGGCAAGGTGCGCCACGACCGCGCCGTCGAGGCGCTGGGCATCGACGTGAAGCTCTCCGAGGGCGCCCTCGACGCGCAGGCGTTCCTGTCCGCCGCGGCGTCCGGCAACCCGCCGGACCTCGTCTACGCCGACCGCACCCAGATCGGCACGTTCGCCTCGCGCGGCGCGATCCTGCCGCTGTCCGCCTGCATCGACGCCCAGGGCATCGACACCGACGCCTACGTCGACTCCGCCCTCGAGCAGGTCACCTTCGACGGCGAGGTCTACGGGATCCCGGAGTTCAACCAGGTCCAGGTGACCATGGCCAACGCCGACCTGCTCGCCCAGGCGGGGCTCGACATCTCGGCCGTCGACGGCTCGGACCCCGACGCCGCCCTGGCCGCGGCCGAGGCGATGACGCGCACCGACGGCGGCAAGCTCTCGGTGATCGGGTTCGACTCCAAGCTGCCGGAGTTCCTGCCGCTGTGGGCCAAGGGCCGCGACGCCGACCTGCTCTCCGCCGACGGGCGCACCGCCCAGCTCGACGACCCCGAGGTGGTCACCGCGCTCGAGAAGGCCGTGGCCGTCTACGACGCCCAGGGCGGCTTCCCGGCGGTCAAGACCTACCGCGACTCGGCCGACTTCTTCGGCGCGGGCAACCAGTTCGCCACGAACGTGCTCGGCGCGATGCCCATGGAGCAGTGGTACGTCAACGTCCTCAACGAGAGCTCGCCCGAGGCGCCGATGGCGTTCGGGCCGTTCCGGGGCACGGACGGCGAGGTGCTCGCCTTCGCCACCGGCTCGGCCTGGGCCATCCCCGCCGACGCCGACGACCCGGCCGCGGCCTGCGCGTACGCGGCCCGCATGACCGAGACCGACGCGTGGATGGCCGCGGCGAAGGCGCGCGCCGACGCCCGCGCGGCCGACGGCCTGGTGTTCACCGGCGTGCTGACCGGCAACGAGGAGGCCGACGCCAAGATCCGCTCCGAGCTGGTCCCGGCCGACGCCCCGCAGCCGTGGGCCGACGCCATCGACGCCGTCTACGCGGCCAACGACCATGCGTTCGCGCTGCCCGCCAACCCCGCGGACAACGAGTTCAAGCAGGCGTGGCAGGACGCGGTCAACCGGGTGCTCAACGGCCAGCAGGAGCCGAAGGAGGCGCTGGCCCAGGCGCAGCAGGAGGCCCAGGCCGCGCTCGACGAGGCCTGGCAGAAGTGGGACGACGAGCAGGCCGACGGCGGATCGGCCGACCAGGACGCGCAGTGAGCACCGTGCCGGGCGCGGTGGTGCCGGGGCTGCCCACGCGCCCCGGCACCACCCGCGCCGGCCGCGCCCCGCGCGGCCGGCTCACCGCCCGCGCGCGGCACGAGCGCAACGCCGGCCTGGCGTTCGTCAGCCCGTGGGTCGTGGGGTTCCTGGTCTTCACCGCCTGGCCGATCCTCTACAGCCTGTACCTGTCGCTGACCGACTACGACGTGCTCAACGACCCCACGTTCGTGGGGCTCGACAACTACCGCCGGATGGCGGCGGACCCGCAGGTGCGCCTCGCGCTGTGGAACACGCTGCAGTACACGGTGCTGCAGGTGCCGCTCTACGTGGTCGTCGCGCTGGCGCTGGCGCTCCTGCTGCACCAGGCCGGGCGCGCCCGCGGGTTCTTCCGCACCGCGTTCTTCGTGCCGAAGATGACCCCGCCGGTCGCCGTCGGCGTGCTGCTGCTGATGCTGTTCAACGGCCAGTACGGCCTGGTCAACAAGGTGCTGGCGGTCTTCGGGATCGACGGGCCGAGCTGGACCACGGACCCGGTGTGGATCAAGCCGGGCCTGGCGCTGGTGAGCCTGTGGGGCGTCGGGTCGGCGGTGGTCATCCTGCTGGCCGCGCTGCAGGACGTGCCCCAGGACCTGCACGACGCCGCCCGCGTCGACGGGGCGGGCTGGTGGCGGCGCACCTGGACCATCACGCTGCCGATGATCAGCGGCGCGCTGTTCTTCGTCACGGTGGTCAACACGATCGCGGCGTTCCAGATGTTCACCGAGGCCTACTCCGCCTACTTCGGGGCGGGCAACTCGACGTACTCCAACGACGCCGCGCTGTTCTACGTCATCTACCTGTTCCGCGAGGGCTTCCAGGAGCTGCACATGGGCTACGCCTCGGCGCTGGCCTGGCTGCTGTTCGTCATCATCATGCTGGTCACGGCGGTGCAGCTGCTCGTCTCGCGCCGGCTCGTCTACTACGAGGGGGATCAGCGATGAGCGCGGAAGGGACCGAGCGATGACCGCGGAAGGGACCGAGCGATGAGCGCTCCGGCCACCGGCACGACGACGGTGCCGGCCGCCGCCGCGAGCGTCCCGATGCCCCCGCCCCGCGCCGTCCGCGGCGACGACCGGCGCCGGCGCCGCTGGCTGCGCGGCGTCGTCGTCGCGGCGCTCGTGGCCCTCACGGTGGTGTTCGTCTACCCGCTGGTGTGGCTGCTGTCGGCGTCGTTCAAGCCGCGATCGGAGGTCTTCGACAACCGGCTGGTCCCGGCGCACCCGACGCTGCAGAACTACCTGACCGTGTGGGAGTCGGCGCCCCTGGCGCTGTGGCTCGGCAACACGCTGGTCGTCACCGCGCTGGCCGCCACCGCGGTCACGGTGTCCAGCGCCCTGGTGGCCTGGGGCTTCGCCCACTACCGGTTCCGCGCTCGCGGACCGCTGTTCGGCCTCGTGCTGGCCACGATGATGCTGCCCGGCGCGGTGACGCTGATCCCGACCTTCCTCATCTGGAACCAGCTCGGGCTGGTCGGCACCCACGTGCCGCTGTGGGCCGGCAACCTCTTCGGCAGCGCCTTCTACATCTTCCTGCTGCGGCAGTTCTTCCTGGGCCTGCCCCGCGAGCCGTTCGAGGCCGCCCGCCTCGACGGCGCGAGCGAGTGGACGCTGTTCTGGCGGATCGCGGTGCCGCTGTGCAAGCCCGCGATGGTGCTGACGTTCCTGTTCGAGGCGCAGGCGTCGTGGACCGACCTCATGCGCCCCCTCGTCTACCTGCAGGACAGCGCGACGTTCACGGTCCCGCGCGGGCTCAAGGCCGTCATCGACCAGTTCGGTCCCGGCGGGGAGTCCCAGTGGGAGGTCGTGGTCACCGCCTCGGTGATCACCACGGTGCCGATGATCCTGCTGTTCTTCGCGGGCCAGCGGTACTTCGTCCAGGGCATCTCCACCACGGGGTCCAAGGGCTGAGGCCGAGGCCGAGGCCGAGGCCGAGGCCAGGGCAAGGTCCCGCCCGTCCACCCCGCAGCACCCGAAGGAGCGAACGCCGTGCGAGCTCTCACCTGGCGCAAGCGCCAGACCGTCACCGTCGAGGACGTGCCCGACCCGCAGGTCCTCGAGCCCACCGACGCGGTCGTGCGCGTCACCTCCACCGCGATCTGCGGCTCCGACCTGCACCTGTACGGCGTGCTGGGCATGTTCATGGATCCCGGCGACGTCATCGGCCACGAGGCCATGGGCGTGGTCGAGGAGGTCGGGCACGAGGCGGCCGGCCGGCTGCGCGTCGGCGACCGCGTCGTCGTGCCCTTCAACATCTCCTGCGGCCACTGCTGGATGTGCACCCGCGGGCTGCAGTCGCAGTGCGAGACCACCCAGGTCCGCGCGCACGGCAAGGGCGGCGCGCTGTTCGGCTACACCCGCCTGTACGGCTCGGTGCCCGGCGGGCAGGCCCAGTACCTGCGCGTGCCGCAGGCGCAGTACGGCCCGATCGTCGTGCCCGACGACGGCGAGCCGGACGAGCGCTACCTGTACCTGTCCGACGTGCTGCCCACCGCGTGGCAGGCGGTCGCGCACGCCGAGGTGCCGCCCGGCGGCACGCTCGCCGTGCTGGGCCTGGGGCCCGTCGGGCAGATGACCGCCCGGATCGCGCTGCAGCGCGGCGCGGGCCGGGTCATCGGCGTCGACCTGGTGCCCGAGCGCCTCGCCATGGCGGCGCGGCACGGCGTCGAGGTGCTCGACGCCTCGCACGCCGGCGACGGCGACGTGGCCGACGCGGTCCGGTCCAGCACCGGCGGGCGCGGCGCGGACGCCGTCGTCGACGCCGTCGGCATGGAGGCGCACGGCTCGCCGCTCGCCGAGATGTCGCAGAAGGCCGTCGGGTTCCTGCCCGACGCCGTGGCCGCGCCGCTCGCCGAGCGGGCCGCCACCGACCGGCTCGCCGCGCTGTACACGGCGATCGACGCGGCGCGCCGGGGCGGCACGGTGGTGCTGTCCGGCGTCTACGGCGGGGCCAAGGACCCGCTGCCGCTCCTGGAGCTGTTCGACAAGCAGCTCACGGTGCGGATGGGCCAGGCCAACGTGCGCCGCTGGACCGACGAGATCCTGCCGCTGGTGACCGACCCGGCCGACCCGCTCGGCGTGCTCGACCTGCGCACGCACCGCCTGCCGCTGGAGCAGGCGCCGGAGGCCTACCGGATGTTCCAGCACAAGGAGGACGGCTGCATCAAGGTGGTGCTCGACCCCTGGGCGTGAGCGGCGCGCCCGGGGCCCTCACGCCCCGGGCGCGCTCCCGCCGCCGGTGAGCTCGACGTCGACGACGACGGCGAGGTGGTCGCTCAGCCCGAGATCGACGGCGCGCGCCGGCCCCGGCGCCCGCACCGCGCCGTCGAGCAGCACGTGGTCGATGGTGCTGCGCGGGCGGCGCCGGGGGAAGGTCGGCGTCGCGACGGCGTCCCGCCACCCCGTGCGCCGCGCGGGCAGGTCCCCGGGGATGTTGAGGTCGCCGAGCAGCACCAGCGGCCGCGGCGCGCCCCGCAGCCGGCGGGCGAGCCAGCGCAGCTGCAGCCGGTTCCAGCGCCGCCACGACGACAGGTGGGTGTTCACCACGGTGAGCGGCCCCTGCGGCGTCTCGACGACGGCGGCCAGCGCGACCCGCGGCTCGTCCGCGCCGAGCCGCAGCCGGCCGAGCAGCCACGGCGTGCCCACCGGCAGGCGCAGCCGGCGCCACGCCCCCACCGGGAGCCGCGTCAGCAGCGCGATGCCGTAGCCGGGGACGTCGGCGGGCTCGTCGCCGCGCGCCCGGCGGGTCGCCCGGCCGGCGTCGAGCAGCCCGCGCACGACGGCGGCGCCCGGCCGCGCCCGGTGGCCCGGGCCCCGTCCGCCCGTCAGCGCCGCGACCAGCGTCGGTGCGCCCACCTGGCCCGCGAGCGCCGGGACGAAGCGGTGGTCGTGCGCGCCGAGCGCGTCGGCCACGGCGCGCACGAGGTCCGCGCCGCCGGAGCGGGCCTGGCCGCGGTCGACCTCCTGCAGCGCCACGACGTCGGCGTCGAGCGCGGCGACCGCACGCGCGAGCCGGTCGGCGTCGGTGCGCCCGTCGTCGCCCCGGCCGTGCTGGACGTTGAACGTCACGAGCCGGACCACGCCGTCGGCCCGGCGGCGCGGCTCCGCGGTCACGCGCTCGCCCCGCGCACGCCGCGCCGGGCGCTCGCGGCGGCCTCAGGACCGCAGACGACCTGGGCCACGAGCGCGCGGTGGTCCGACGTGCCGGTGTGCACGGCGCCGCCGGGGGCGACGGCGTGCACGTCCCCGCTGCCGAGGATGTGGTCGATCTGGTGCTGCGGCTCTTCGAGCGGGAACGTGGCGTCCTGCGCGAGCGGGCGCCAGCCGGTGAGCCGGGACGGCAGCGGGCCGCGCAGGTTGAGGTCGCCCATCACCACCATCGGCCGCGTCAGGGACCGGCACGACCACCACAGGCGGCGCAGCTGCGCGGCGTTCCAGCCGGGCAGGAACGTCAGATGTGTGGAGACCACCGTCAGCGGGCCACCCGGCACGTCGACCAGGGCCGCGAGCGCCGCCCGCGGCTCGTCCCGGACCAGGACCGGGGGCTTGTCCCTGAGCAGCAGCGGCCACCGGACCGGCAGCGCGGGCAGCGCCATCTTGCGCCACCGCAGCACGGGGTAGCGGCTGACGATCGCGATGCCGTACTCCGCGGCGCCGGGCTGGCGGTCGCCCGTGGCGCGCGTCCACACGCCGGGCTCGCCCCGCAGCGTGGCGGCGAACCGGTGGTCGGTGGCGCCCATGGCCTCCGCCGCGACGGCGGTGAGGTCGGCGCCCGTGGAGCGCGGCTGGTCGCGGTCCACCTCCTGCAGCGCCAGGACGTCGGCGTCGAGGCCGGCGACGGCGTCGGCGAAGCGGTCGACGTCCACCTCGCCGTCGGACAGCGACCGGCCGTGCAGGATGTTGAACGTCGCGAGCCGCAGCGCGCCTGGTCCGGGATCCGTCACCCGCACGATTGTGTGCCGGGGCGGGGAGGGTCGCACCCGCTCGGGCCGCCGGGGCACGCGGCCGGAGCGCCGCGCCGTGGCGCCGCCCGGCCCCGCGACCTGCGCACCCGCCCCGAGCGGCGCGCGAGCTCCGGGCATCCGGGGCAGCATGAGGCGATGGAGGAGGCCGCATGACCCTGCTGACCGAGGACCAGCGCGACGACCTGCGCGACGCGGTGCGCCTGAGCGCCGTGGCGCTGCGGGAGGCCGGCGTCCCGTACGCCCTGTGCGGCGGGTACGCGGCGTTCGCCCGCGGCGGTCCGGAGCCGCACCACGACGTCGACTTCGTCGTGCGCCCCGAGGACGCCGGCCGGGCCCGGGAGGCCCTCGCCCAGGCCGGCCTCGAGCTGCGCGAGCCGGCGGAGGACTGGCTGTTCAAGGCCTACCACCACGGCGCGCTGGTCGACGTCATCTACGTGCTCGGCGGCGAGCCGGTGGGCGAGCGGGTGCTCGGGGCGGTCGACACGATCGAGGTGCTCGCCGTACGCATGCCCGTGCTGAGCGCCACCGAGATCGTGGCGTCGAAGATGCGCGCGCTCGCGGAGCACGACTGCAACTTCAGCCTCCTGCTGCCGATCGTGCGCGCGCTGCGCGAGCAGGTGGACTGGGCCGAGGTGCGCCGCCGCGTGGACGGCAACCCGTACGCCGAGGCCTTCCTCTACCTCACCGACCGGCTCGGGGTGACGGCGCTGCCCGTCCCGGCCGCCCACGGCGCCGAGGCGCAGGGCTGACGCGCCGGAGGCGGGGGACGGGAGGGCCCGCCCCCCGTCCCCCGCCTCCCGGGCCGCCGGCAGGACTCGTCAGGTGCCGTCCTCGCTGACGTCGAAGACCTCCTCGTAGAGGTCCCGCGCCGCCCGCACCACGTGGTCGGGGATCGCCGCGACCGGCTGCACGTCGCCGATGAGCGGCTCGCAGTCGGGGCCGCGGCCCACGACCTCGCCGGTGAGCACCCAGGCGAACCGCTCGTCCTGGCGCAGGTGCGCGTACTGCATGACCTGCCGGGCCACCCAGTGGACGGCGGGCCGGTCGAACCACGGCTCGGGGTCCAGCGGGTTGGCCGAGAGCCCGGGCAGCATGCAGCCCGACTCGTGGTCCCGGCTGCGGCCCGCCGCGTCCACCTTCGGACCGGTGCTGAACCGCACGTACAGCGGGGTCCGGCTGCGCGCCAGCTCCGCCAGCTCCTCGAGGGACTGCACCTCCGGCAGGTCGTCCGGCCCGGTGGGGCGTCGGCTCACGGGCACCTCGTCGCCCGTCCGTCCCGATTCCTGGGTCGATTCCTGGGTCATCGTCATCGCCGCCTCCGTCGTCGCTCGCCTCCGCTCCTGCCCGCCGCCCCCGCCGACGGTCCGCTCATCGCACCACCGCGGGTCGCTGCACGCACGACGGTGCCCGCACCCCGGCGTCCGCGGCGCGCCGGCGGACGACGGCGCCGCCGGGCGCGGGTCAGAAGACGGGCTTGCCGCCCGTCACGCCGAGCACCGTGCCCGAGACGTAGGAGGCGGTGACGTTCGAGGCGAGGAACACGAACGCCGGCGCGAGCTCGGCGGGCTGCCCGGCGCGCCCGAGCGGGGTGTCGGAGCCGAACTTCTCCAGCTTCTCCGTCCCCTGGGTGGCGGGCTGCAGCGGCGTCCAGATCGGGCCGGGCGCCACCGCGTTGACGCGGATGCCGCGCGCGCCCACCTCGGCCGCGAGGTTCACCGTGAAGTTGGTGATGGCCGCCTTGGTCGAGGCGTAGTCGAGCAGCGAGGTGGAGGGCTCGTACGCCTGGATCGAGGCGTTGTTGATGATCGCCCCGCCCTCGCCGATGTGGGTCAGCGCCTGCTGGGTGATCCAGAACAGCGCGTACAGGTTGGTCTTGAAGGTGCGGTCCAGCTCGTCGGTGGTGATGTCCGCGATGGACTCGCGCCGCGCGTACTGGAAGCCGGCGTTGTTGACCAGCACGTCCAGGCCGCCGAGCTCGGCCGCGGCCCGGTCGACGATGCCGCGCGCCGTCTGCTCCTCGCGGATGTCGCCGGGCAGCAGCACCGCCTTGCGGCCGGCCTCCTCGACCCAGCGCGCGGTCTCCTCGGCGTCCTGCTGCTCCTGCGGCAGGTAGCCGATCGCGACGTCGGCGCCCTCGCGGGCGAACGCGATCGCCACGGCGCGGCCGATGCCGGAGTCGCCGCCCGTGACCAGGGCGCGCGACCCGGTCAGCTTGCCGGAGCCCTCGTAGCTGGACTCGCCGTGGTCGGGCCGGGGCGTCATGGGCTCGGTGAGGCCCGGAGGCTCCTGCTGCTGGGCGGGGAATCCTGCGGTCTCGGGCTGCTCGGACATGAACGTGACCTCCGCGCGTGTCGGTGGTGGGGACGCGGGCCGACGACGGACCCGTGCCCGTCAACGTAGGCAGCCGTCGCGGCGCTCGCACGCGGCCCGGCGTCGCTTGCGTTCGCGCGATCCGCCCGGACCTGATCTGCTGGGGCGATGTGCGTTCGACGTGCCGACCTGCTGAGGTGCACCTAGTGTGCCCTTCGCGCGCAGCCGTCCCGGACTGGCGCACCGTGCCGGGCTCCGCCCGCATCCGAGGTCGAGCAGACGGCCTCGACGCCGCCCTGACCAGGGAGACGACATGACCGAGAGTGCACCTTTCGACCATGCGCTCGAGGCCGCGCTGGGCGCGGGCGAGCGCCCGCCGGTGGGCCGGTACCGGCTGGACCTCGCGACCGGCAGGTGGGCCTGGTCGGACGAGGTCTACGTGATGCACGGCTTCAAGCCGGGCGAGATCGTGCCGACCACCGAGCTCATGCTCTCCCACAAGCACCCGGACGACCGCGAGCGCGTGGACGGGATCCTGCACGACGCCGCGCGCACCGGCGAGGCGTTCAGCTCGGTCCACCGCATCTTCGACGCCCACGGCACGGTCCGTACGCTCGCCGTCACCGGCCAGGGCCGCCGGGACCCGGAGACGGGCGAGGTCTGCGAGCTGATCGGCTACTTCATCGACGTCACCGAGGCGCAGAAGGAGGTCGCGCAGCGCGAGGCGACGCGGTCCATCCGCGCCTCGGCCGAGCGGCGGGCGGCGATCGAGCAGGCCAAGGGCGTGCTCATGGTGGCGTTCAGCACGGACGCCGAGGAGGCGTTCGAGCACCTGCGGCACGCGTCCAACCTGGCGAACGTCCCGGTGCGGGACCTCGCCTCGTGGCTCGTGCACTGGTTCAGCCGGCCCGGCCTGACGGCGTTCCCCTCCGCGGACGAGATCAAGGGCTTCCTCGCGGCGCCGCTGCCGCCGGAGGACCCCCAGCTCATGGTCGGCTGAGCGCACCGGCGAGCACGAGGAGGGCCGGCGCACCCGCGGGTACGCCGGCCCTCGTCGTCGGGCGGCCGGGCCTCAGCCCCGCGCCGGCTCCGTGACCGCGAGCACGCGCACGTCCCACGGGCCGAGCTCGAGGACCTCCCCCGCTGCCCAGACCCGGTCGCCGGCCACCTCGGCGGCCGCCTCGGGCAGGGTGAAGGTGGACGGCGTCCACGACCAGTTGTGCACGAAGCGCAGGTGCTCGCCGTGGCGGTTGCGCGCGCCGGTCACGGTCTGGGTGCCGGCCTGCGGCCGCCACCCGGCGGCGCCGTCCGGCCCCGCCGCCCAGCCCAGCACCGCCGCGGCGAGGCCCGGCGAGGGCACCGTGCCGACCACGGTGACCCGCCCGCTGCCGACGGCCCGGGTCGTCACCGCGGCGAACCGCCCGAAGTGCGGGTGGTCGTAGCCGGCGAGCACCTCGGAGCCGTCGGCCTGCAGCCCGTCGACCCACCACTGCCCCGCGGCGTCGTCGGGCAGCGACAGCGCCGCGCTGCCGTGCACGGGGACGGGCTGGTCCACGGTGGAGAACTCGTCGTACCAGGTGCCGGCGGCCTCGGCCAGGTGCGCGGGCTTGCGCTCGAGCCGCGCTCTGGCCTCCTGGTCCTCGTAGCCCGTCCGCACCCCGACCACGAGGTGGCCGCCCGCCTCGGCGTACCGCCGCAGCCAGGTCAGCGTCGCGTCGTCGAGGATGGTCAGCGCCGCGGCGACCAGGACCGGGTGCTGCGCGGCGAACACCGCCGGGTCCTGGGCGGCCAGGCCACCGGCGTGCACGACGCGGGACGAGAGCCCGGCCTCGAAGGCGCCGCGCAGGTAGGCGTCCACGGTCGTCTGGAAGGTGCGGTCGTGACGCCCGGTGCCGCCGCCGAAGGCGGGGTGCTCGGTCAGCGCCCACTTCGAGGCGTTGTCCCACACCACGGTGACGTCGTGGTCGGGCGTGAGGCCAGCCACCCGGTCGCCCGCAGCGGCCAGCTCGGCCCCGAGGGCCGCCACCTGCCGGTAGACCCGGCCCGGCTCGAGGCTGTGCGGCAGCACCCCGCCCCAGTACGTCTCGGCGCCGTAGTGCAGCGTGTGCCAGTGCCAGTACTCGATCATCGTCGCGCCGCGGGAGATCAGCGCCCACGCCGCCTGGCGCCACTGGCCGTCGTACGCCGGCTCGTTCTGCCACGGCGCGCCGATGGCCGTCGCGTCCGTCTCGGTCACCAGGAACGGCTCCTGGCGCGAGCCGTACATCCGGTCGGCCGTGGCGTACAGCGCCCAGGTGCCCTGCGTCGTCCAGTGCTGCTGCGCGCCGTCCGGCGTCGGCAGGGCCAGGTGGTCCTGCATCCGGTAGTAGGCGTTGCCGCTGGTGACGTCGAGGCGCGCCGCCACGGCCTCGTCCTGCAGGGTCGGGCGCTCGTAGGCGAAGCAGGTGGTGACGAACTGGTCGTCGCGGGCGTACTCGCGCACGATGTCGGCCTGCCAGCCGATGAAGTCGGTGGTCAGCGTGGCCTGGAACCTCCGCCACGCCAGCGCGTACTGGGGCTGGGCGTTCATGTCGGGCGTCCACAGGTCGGCCCACGTGGACAGCCGGTGCGACCAGTAGGTCAGCCCCCACTCGCGGTTGATCGTCTCGACGTCGCCGTAGGTGCGGCGCAGGTGGTCGACGAAGCGCTGGAACACCTGGGGGTTGTAGAAGATCTCGTTGCCCGGCTCGTTGTCGACCTGGTAGCCGATGACGGCGGGGTGGCCGGCGTAGCGCTCGACCACCCGGCGGACCACGCGCTCGGCGTGGAAGAGGAACGCGGGGTGGGAGTAGTCGATCTCCTGCCGGGCGCCCCAGCCCATCGGCTGGCCGGTCCGGCGGTGGACGTTGATCTCCGGGTAGCGGCGGGCCAGCCAGGGCGGCGCCGCGTAGGTGGGCGTGCCGAGCACGACGCGGATGCCGCGCTCGTGGGCGCCGTCGAGCACGGGCTGCAGCCAGTCGAGGTCGAACCGCCCGTCCTCCGGCTCCCAGGTGGACCACACCGACTCGCCGACGCGGATGACGCTGAAGCCGGCCTCGCGCATGAGGTCGAGGTCCTGCTCGAGCCGCGGGACCGGCTGGTACTCGGCGTAGTAGGCGGCCCCGAACAGCACCCGGTCGGTCAGCCCCGGGTACCGCTCGGTCACCGACGTCGGCCGGGTGCCTCCGGGGGCACCGGGGGCACCGGGCGCCTCGGGCTGGGTGGGGGTGGGCTCGCTGGGCATGGGGTCGGTCATCCTTTCACCGCTCCGGCGGACAGGCCCTCGAGCAGCTGCTTGCGCAGCAGCAGGAACACGAGGACGGTCGGGACGCTCGCGAGCACGGCGCCCGCGAGCACGAGGTCGAACGAACGGTTCTCGGCCTGGAAGAGCGTGTTGAGGCCGACCGGCAGCGTGTAGCTGCTGGAGTCGGAGACCAGCACGAGCGGCCAGAGGAACGAGTTGTAGGTCTGCAGGAAGCTCCAGACGGCGAGCGCCCCGAGCGAGGGGCGCAGCAGCGGCAGCACGAGGCGGCGGAAGATCTGGAACTCGGTGTTCCCGTCGATGCGGCCGGCCTCGAGGATCTCGTCGGGCACGGACTGCACGATGTACTGCTGCATCATGAAGATCCCGAAGGCCGGGGCCACCCAGGGCACGATCAGCGCGAACCACGGGTTCGACAGGTGGCTCTTGACCACCAGGATGAACAGCGGCACGAGGATGACCGCGAACGGCACGCTCAGCGACGAGAACATGACGCCGAACAGCAGGCGCTTGCCGGCGAACCGGAACTTCGCGAACCCGTAGCCGGCCAGGGCGCAGACGAACACGGACACGACGGTGGCGACCACCGCCACGCCGACGCTGATGCCGAACCAGCTCCAGAACGGCTGCTCGCCCAGGAGCCGCTGGTAGTTGTCGAGGGTGGCGGGCGCGGGGATCAGCGACGTGGAGGAGAAGATGTCGCCGCGCGGCTTGAACGACGCGGACACCGCCCAGGCGAGCGGGAACAGGAACACCAGCAGCAGCACGCCGAGGACGGCGTACAGCGCGACGCGGCCGGGGGCCACGCGGGGCCGGCGCCGGCGCGGCGCGCCCGCGGCGGTCCGGGCGACGGACGGGGCAGAGGTCACGGCGGTCACTGGGCCCTCCCGATGGCGAGCACGCGGTTCAGCACCTGGCTGACCACGAAGACGACGAGGAACAGCACGACGCCCGCGGCGGCGGCGTAGCCGAGCTGCTGGCGCTCGAAGGCGGCCCGGTAGATGAACATGGCCACCGAGAGCGTGGACTCCCCGGGCCCGCCGCGGGTGAGCAGGTAGGGCTCGTCGAAGAGCTGGGCCGCGCTGATGAAGCTCGTGACGACGACGAAGGCGGAGACGGGCTGGATGGCGGGCAGCGTCACGGTGGTGAACCGCCGCAGCGCCCCGGCGCCGTCGAGCGCCGCTGCCTCGTACAGCTCGCGCGGCACCGCCTGCAGCGCGGCGAGGAAGAAGATCGACAGGTAGCCGACCCACCGCCACAGCAGCACGAACGAGATGGCGACCTTGGCGAGGGTGGGGTCGCCGAGCCAGTCCACGGAGCCGATGCCGAACAGGGCCCGGAGCACGGTGTTGACCACGCCGTAGCTGCGGTCCAGCAGCAGGCCGTAGACGAGCGCGATGACGATGGGCGACAGCACCATCGGCACGAAGAACGTGACCCGGAACAGGTCGCGCGCCCGCAGGCCGCGCGCGTTGAGCGCCTGGGCCACGAGCAGGGCGCACGGCACGACGATCAGCACCGACACCAGCACGTACACGGCGGAGTTGCCGAGCGCGGTGCGGAAGCTGGTGTCGCGCAGCAGGTCGGCGTAGTTCCGGGCGCCGACGAACGTGGGCGTGCCCAGGCCGACCCACTCGGTGAGCGACAGGTACACCGCGGCCAGGACCGGCACGATCATGAACAGCACGTACAGGACGTAGAACGGCGCGATGAAGAGGTAGGGGGCGTTGCCGCCCGACGACGGCGAGCGCCGGCGCGTGCGGGCGGCGGGCGCCGCGTCGGCGGGCACGGCCGGCGGCCCGGCGGGGACGGTGGTGGTGACGGCGGTCATGGTGGTCTCCCGGGTGGCTCAGCGCTCGCTGCGGGTCTGGCCGCGGAACGCGTCGGCGGCGGTGCTGAGCGCCTCGGCGGGCGTGCGCCGCCCGCGGTAGGCGTCGAGCAGCGCACCGCTGAGCACGGTCTGCAGGATGCTCATGTCGGGGCTCTGGTAGTACGGGGGGATCTCGTCGACGATCTCGGCGTAGACCTCGAAGAGCGGCTGGCCGCCGAAGTAGTCGTTGCCGAGCGCGAGGAGCTCGGGGTCGTCGTAGACGCTGCGCAGGGTCGGCAGGTAGCCGAGCGCCTTGTACCGGGCCACCTGCTGGGCCGGCGAGAGGTACACCTTCTCGACGAGCTCGGCGGCGGCCTCGCTGTTCGGCTTGGCGCGCAGGGCCGCGAACCCGGTGCCGCCGCCCACCGACGTCCGGCTGCCGCCCTCGGTCATCCGGGGCAGCGGGCGGATCCGCCACCGGCCCGCCTGCTCCGGGACGTTCGGCTGGATGCCGTAGCTCGCGTACCAGCTCGGCATGCTCACGGCCGCGAGCTCGCCGGACTTGAGGGCCGCCTGGATGCTCCCGCCGTACATGTCGGTGACCGTGGTGAAGACGCCGCGTTGGATGCCGTCGACGAGGAACGCCAGCGCGCGCTCGGCCTCCGGCGTCTCGATGGTCAGCCGGCCCTCGGCGTCGAACAGGTTGCCGCCGGCCTGCATGAGCGGGATCTGGAAGCCCTGCAGCACCTGGCCGAGGTCGCTGCCGACGCCGACGGCGCCGTACCTGGTGCCCTTGCGGGACGAGACGGCCTCCGCGGCGTCGAGGAACTCCGCCCAGGTCTCGGGCGTCTCGAGCGACAGGCCGTCCTCGCGGAAGAGGTCCTCGCGGTAGTACTGCACGACGAGCGGGGCGTCGGAGTCGAGCGCGTAGAGCCGGCCGTCCTTGCTGAACGGGGCGACGCGCGCCTGGATGAGGTCGTCGCCGAGCCGGTCCCGGACGTCCGACAGGTCGACCAGGAGCTCCTCGGTGATGTTGCCGCGCAGCAGCCGGGCGAAGTTGCCGATCTCGAAGCCGGCGACGTCGGGCGTCCCGGTGCCCGCCACGGCCTGGGCCAGGACCTTGGTGACGAGGTCGGCCGAGCCGATCTTGGTCACGTCCAGCTCGTAGCGGAACCTGCTGCCCGACTGGACCACGGGGACGGAGTCCGTGAAGAACGTGATGTACCCGTCGTCGTGGGTCCAGAGGTCGAGGGTGACGTCGCCCGAGCGGACCGCTGCGGCGGTCTGGGTCGCGCACCCCGTCAGGGCGCCCGGCAGCGCGGCAGCGGCGGCGCCGACGAGGCCCCACCGCAGCAGCTGTCGCCGGGTGGGCGATGGTCCGATGCTCATGGTTCTCCTTCGATCCAGAGGCTCTGACTACGTAGTCAGCGGCGCGGACGCCGCACGTCGTGGTGCGGCGGGGGTCAGGCGAGCGGGGCGGTGGACTCCCGCACGACGAGCTGGGTGGGGATGCTGCGGTGTCGCTCCGTGGGCGGGTGGCCCTCGATGGTGCGCAGCAGCCGGTGCATCGCCAGGCGCGTCACCTCGGCGAAGTCCTGGCGGACGGTGGTCAGCGGCACGGCGAGGTACGCCGACTCCGGGGTGTCGTCGAAGCCGGCCACGCTGACGTCGCCGGGCACCGACAGCCCGGCGTCGGCGACCGCGCGCATCGCGCCGATCGCCATCGAGTCGTTGGCGACGAAGACCGCCGTGACGTCCCCGCGGCGCAGGACCTCGCGCATCGCCTCGTAGCCGGAGGCCGGCGACCAGTCGCCGCCGACGACGGGCGGGGCCGCGACGCCGGCGTCGTCGAGGGCCGCACGCCAGCCCTGCACGCGGCGGCCGCTGGCCGCCCAGGCCGGAGGCCCGGAGATGTGGTGCACCGTCGGGTGACCGAGGGCCAGCAGGTGCTCGGTGGCGCTGCGGGCCCCGCCGACCTCGTCCGCGCCGACCACGAGCTCGTCGGGGCGGTGCTGGGAGCTCGGGGTGTCGAAGCTCAGCAGGGGCAGGCCTGCCGGGACGGGCAGGGCCGGGTGGCCCAGGTCGATCGGCTCGGACAGGACGATGGCCTCGCAGCCCTCGTCGACGAGCCGCTCGATGGCCTCGCGGTACTCCTGCACGTCGTCGCCGGCCATCCGCGCGAGGCTGAGCGAGTACCCCGCGCGGCGCACGGCGTGCTCGACGCCCTCGAGGATCGACGCCGGGCCGTACGCGGTGGTGGTCACGGTGACCATGCCGATGCGGCGGCTGCGCCGGGTGACCAGGGCGCGGGCGGCGGCGTTGGGCCGGAAGCCGAGCTCGGCGATGGCAGCGGTGACCGCCTCGCGGACGGCCGCGGAGACGTTCGGCTCGTCGTTGACGACGCGCGAGACGGTCTTCTGGGACACGCCGGCGGCCCGGGCGATGTCCATCATCGACACCCGGTGAGCACCCTTGACCGCGTCCGCCATCTCAGCTCCTTCGCCTCGCGACCGGTGCAGTGGACCACAACGTTGACTACGTAGTCAACGGGAACGGCCGTGGCGGGCCGCCGACGTCTCAGCGCCCGCCGGCCACCCGCAGCGTCGTGCCCGCGACGTACGCCGCGGCGTCGGACAGCAGGAACGCGACGACGTCGGCCACCTCCCGCGGCGTGCCGACGCGCCCCATGGGGTGCGCGGCCGCCACGCGGGCCGCGCGCCCGGGGTCGCCCGCGCCGGCGTGGATGCCGGTGTCCACGGTGCCGGGCGCGACGCCGACCACGCGGACGCCCTGCCCGGCCACCTCCAGCGCCAGCCCGCGGGTGAGCGCGTCGACGCCCGCCTTCGCGGCGGCGTAGTGCACGTACTCGCCCGGCGCGCCGGTGGTGGCCGCCGCGGACGAGACGTTGACGAGCACGCCGCCCGCCCCGCCGCGGGCCGTGCTCAGCGCGCGCACGGCGGCCCGCGCCACGAGCACCGCGGCCGTGAGGTTGAGGTCGATCACCCGGCGCACCACGTCGGCCGGCGTCTCGGCGAGCGGCCCCACGTGCAGCGTGGCGCCCGCGTTGTTGACGACGCCGGTGAGCCGGCCGGCGGCCGCGGCGCGGGCGAACAGCTCCGCGACGCCGTCGTCGGTGGTCACGTCGGCGCGCACGAGCGTGCACCGCGCGCCGCGCGCCGCGACCGCGGCCGCGGTGGCCGCCGCGGCCTCCTCGTCGGCGGCGTACCCGAGCACCAGGTCGTGGCCGTCCTGGGCGAGCCGCTGCGCCATTGCGGCGCCGATGCCGCGGGTGCCGCCGGTGACGAGGGTGAGCGTCACAGCGTGGCCTGCCAGGCGACGATCCGGTCGACCGCACGCGCCACCGTCTCGGGTGCGGCCGCGAAGCTGAGGCGCACCCAGTCGCGCCCGCGCACGCCGTCGAAGTCGGTGCCCGGCGTCAGCGCCACGTCCGCCTCGGCCAGCAGGCGCGCGCAGTAGGTCTCGGAGTCGAGCCCCGTCGCGCTGATGTTCCCGTACAGGTAGAAGGCGCCGTCGGCCGGCGCGACGGGCCGCCAGCCGAGCTCGTCGGCCCGCTCGAGCAGGGCGGCCCGGCTCGTGGCGTACCGCGCCACGTTGGCGGCCGAGGCGGCGTAGCCCTCGGGCGTGAACGCGGCGACGCCGGCGTGCTGCGCGAGCGCGGGCGGCGAGAGCGCCACGTTGCCCGCCAGCGCGTCGACCGGGCCCACGAGCTCCTCGGGCAGCACGAGCCAGCCCAGGCGCCAGCCGGTCATCGCCCAGTACTTCGAGAACGAGTTGACGACGACCGCGCCCCGGTCGGCGTGCACCGCGGCGGTGGCCTGCTGGACGTCGTCGCTGTAGGCGATGCCGTGGTAGATCTCGTCGCTGATCAGGCGCACGTCGTGCTCCCCGCACCAGCGCGCGACGGCGTCGAGCTCGGCCGGCGCGATCATCGTGCCCGTCGGGTTGGCCGGGCTGGCCACGATCAGCCCGTCGAGGCCGCCGTCGTAGTAGGCCTCCATCAGCTGCGACACCGTGGGCTGGTAGCGCGTCTCGGGGCCGCAGTCGAGCTCGACCACCTCGCAGCCGAGCGCCGCGAGGATGTTCTTGTACGCCGGGTAGCCGGGCCGGGCGAGCGCCACGCGGTCGCCGACGTCGAACGACGCGAGGAACGCCAGCACGAACCCGCCGCTGGATCCCGTGGTGACGGCGACGCGGGCCGGGTCCACCTCGACGCCGTACCAGCGGGCGTAGTGCCCGGCGATCTCCCGGCGCAGCGCCGGGACGCCCAGCGCCTCGGTGTAGCCGAGGTCGCCCGAGCGCAGCAGCTCGATGGCGCGCTCGCGCACCTCGTCGGACGCCCCGGTGGCGGGCTCGCCCGCGCAGAGGTTGAGCACGTCGTGCCCCAGCGCCCGGCGCCGGTTGGCGGCGGCGAGCACGTCCATGACGGCGAACGGCGGCACGTGCGAGCGGTGGGAGACCTTCATGGGCCCATCTAAGCCGACCTACGCCGATCCGCCGCGGCGCCCGCCGGCCCCTGCCCCGGGCTCCGCGCTGACAGCCGCCGCGCCCTTCCCTAGCGTGGACGCATGGCCACGAGCGAGGGACCGGTCGACCCGCAGGGCGACCCGGGCAGCGACGAGCCGGTCCGGCGGCGCGACCCGCTGCTGGACGCCGCGCGCTACCGGATGGAGCGAGAGGTGGAGCGTGAGCGCGCCGAGCGGGCGGACGCCGGGGACGGCGCCGCCGGCGCGGCGGAGTCCGCGCCGCCGGTGCGCCGCGTGCGCGCCGACGAGCGTGCCCGCTGGGTGGACACGGTCGTCGACCAGGCCGTCCGCCGCGGCGAGTTCGACGACCTGCCGCTGGCGGGCAAGCCCATCCCGGGGCTCAAGGGCTCCTACGACCCGGACTGGTGGCTCAAGGGCCTGGTGGAGCGCGAGCAGATCACCGGCGTGCTGCCTGCCGCGCAGCTGCGCGAGGAGCACCGGCGCATGGAGGAGACGCTCGACCGGGAGGCCTCGGAGGAGGGCGTGCGCCGCGTCCTCGAGGACTTCAACGCCCGCGTGATCGACGCCCGGCGCCAGCTCACCGGGGGCCCGCCCGTGGTGACGCCGGTGCGCGACGTCGACGAGGAGGTGCTGGCCTGGCGCGCCCGGCGCCGCGCCATGGGCCTGCCCGTGCCGCCGTCCGCCGCCGAGCGCGCCGCGGCGGAGGAGCGCGCCCGGGCGGAGCAGGCCGGCACCCCCGCCGCGCGGGTGCGCACGCGCCACCGCTGGTGGCGCCGCGCCTGACCGGCGCGGGCGGCGCCGGCGTGCGGCGCCGGGCCCTACGGTGGCGACCATGACCGACGACGCCCGCCCCGCGACGCCGCTGTCCGCCGCTGACGTCGTCGACCTCCTGCTGGCCGCCACCGGCGTACCCGCCCGGGCCGCCACCGTGGACGGCGTCCTCGACGGGGACCCGGCCACGCCCGTCAGCCGCGCCGCGGTGACGACCATGGCGACCCTCGACGTGCTGCGCCGGGCCGCCGACGCCGGCGCGCAGCTGGTGGTCACCCACGAGCCGCTGTACTTCGACCACGCCGACGCCGCCCGGCGGGACCTCGAAGCAGAGGCAGACCCCGTCTACGCGGCCAAGCGCCGGTTCGTCGCGGAGCGCGGTCTCGTGGTCGCGCACCTGCACGACCGCTGGCACGACCGGCGGCCCGACGGCGTCGACGCGGCGACCGCCGAGGCGCTCGGCTGGCGGCTCGACCCCGCCGCGGCGGCCGACGGCCTCGCGCTGGCCACGGTGGGCCCCACGACGCTCGGGGAGCTCGCGCGGTACGTGGCCGCGCGGCTCGGGGCCACCGCGCTGCGGTACCTCGGCGACCCGGACGCGGTCGTGCGGCGCGTCGGGCTGGACCTCGGGTTCCGCGGCGCGGCGCGCAACCGCGCCCTGCTGCGCCGCCCGGACGTGGACGTCGCCGTCGTGGGCGAGTGCCACGAGTGGGAGACCGGCGAGTACGCGGCCGACGCCGTCGCGACCGGCGTGGCGGCCGGCCTGGTCGTCGTCGGGCACGTGCCCTCCGAGCAGGCCGCGAGCGCCGCGGTCGCCGCGCTGCTGCGCCGCGCCGTGCCCGGGCTCGGCGTCGACGTCGTCGCGACGCCGGACCTGTTCCGCGCCGCCTGAGCCGACCCCCGGGTCCCCCGGAGCGCCTGCCGCACGCGCCGCGCCTGCTCCCGCCAGCACGGACGACGCGCTGCGAGCGACACCGTGCCGCCCTAGCGTCGAGGCGTCGCCCCACCGAGGGGCGCGCCGGGCCCGGGGTGCGCCTCGGGCCCTGTCGACCAGGGGAGGTGCACCGGCATGAGCGTCAACGCGCCGGACGAGACCAAGTCCAAGCCCCCGTTCCACAAGGCCTACTCGTTCGGCATCGTCACGGGTGCGCTGTTCCTGTTCTCGTGGGTGGGGCAGTTCGTGTTCCAGCTCATCAGCGTCCGCAACGACGCCACCGAGCACGGCTCACCGTTCGCCTGGTCCGACTTCTTCCCGCAGTTCTTCTCGTCGACGTTCGAGAACTGGCAGTCGGAGTTCCTGCAGCTGGTCTGGCAGGCCGCCGGGCTGGCCCTCTTCTACTGGTGGGGCTCGTCGCAGTCCCGCGAGGGCGAGGAGCGCACGGAGGCCAAGCTCGACGCGCTCCTGCGGGAAAGGGGCATCGACCCCACGACCTTCGACTACCGCGAACGACAGGAGACCTCGTGACGTCCTGGTACCGCAACGCCGTCGTCTACCAGGCCGACGTCCGGATGTTCCACGACTCGGACGGCGACGGCTGGGGCGACGTGCGGGGCCTGACCCGGCGTCTCGACTACCTGCGCGGGCTCGGCGCCACCGCGGTGTGGCTGCTGCCCTTCTACACCTCCCCGTTCCGCGACGGCGGCTACGACGTCGCGGACCACCTGGCCGTCGACCCGCGCCTGGGCGACGTGGCGGACGTCGCGCGGATGCTCGAGGCCGCCGACGACCTGGGCCTGCACGTGCTGCTCGACCTGGTGTGCCAGCACACCTCGGACCAGCACCGGTGGTTCCAGGAGGCCCGCTCGAGCCGCAAGAGCCCCTACCGCGACTACTACGTGTGGTCCGACGAGCCGGTCGAGACCGGCGTCGAGCCGATGTTCCCGGACGTCGAGGACGGCGTGTGGACCTGGGACGAGGAGGCGCAGCAGTTCTACCGCCACTCGTTCTACTCGTTCGAGCCCGACCTGGCGCTGGACAACCCGCGGGTGCGGGACGAGCTGTGGCGGATCATGACGTTCTGGCTGCGCCTGGGCGTCTCGGGGTTCCGGGTGGACGCGGTGCCGCACATGGTGGAGCGGGCGCGCGCCGCCGACCCGAGCGACGGCGGGCAGTGGCTGGTGCGCGAGATGCGCGACGTGGCCGACCGCCACGGCCACGACGCCGTGCTGCTCGGCGAGGTCGACGTCGAGCCGCAGCAGTACGCCGACTACTTCGGCACCCGGGACACGGGCCACGGCGACGGCATGACGATGCTGCTCGACTTCTACCTCAACAACCACCTGTTCCTGGCGCTCGCCCGCGACGACGCCCGGCCGCTGGTGGAGGCCCTCGGCCGGCACCCGCAGCCGCCGCAGCACGGCGCGTACGCCCAGTGGCTGCGCAACCACGACGAGCTCGACCTCGAGCAGCTCACCGCCGTCGAGCGCGACGACGTGCTCAAGGCGTTCGCCCCCACGAGCCACGAGCAGGCGTACGGCCGCGGCATCCGCCGCCGGCTCGCCCCGATGCTCGACGGCGACGTGCGGCGGGTCGCGATGGCGCACGCCGTGCTGTTCTCGCTGCCGGGCCCGCCGGTGCTGCGGTACGGCGACGAGATCGGGATGGGCGACGACCTGTCGCTGCCCGAGCGCGAGGCCGTCCGCACGCCGATGCAGTGGACGGACGGCCCCAACGCGGGGTTCTCGACGGCGCCGGCCGACCGCCTCGTGGCGCCCGTGATCACCGACGGGCCGTTCGGGCACCGACGGGTCAACGTCTACGAGCAGATGGTGCAGCCGGACAGCCTGCTGACCAAGGTCGGGCAGATGATCCGCGCCCGGCTGGGGCTGCGGGAGACCGGCACCGTCACCCCCGAGCCCGTCGAGGTGCGGCTCGCGTCCGGCGGCGCGGCGCACCCGGTGCTGGCGCTGCGCTACGCGCACGAGGGCTCGTGGGTGCTCATGCTGACGAACCTCGCCGACGAGGACCTCGAGGTCGCCCTGTGCGTGGAGACTGCCGACGCCCCGTTCGTCGACGTGCTGGCGGACCAGCCCTACGGCCAGGTCGGGGGCGCGACGGTACCGGTCGACGGCGTGGAGCGACCGGTCGCGCGCCTGGCCGCCCACGGCTACCGCTGGCTGCGCCCCCGCGACCGGCACGGGGTGTGTGAGGCCCCGTGACCGCCGTCGGCATCCACGCCTCCCACGAGCAGCTGCACCCCACGGACCTGCTCGCGCTGGTCCGGCGCGCCGAGGAGGCCGGCTTCGGCGCCGCGATGTGCTCCGACCACCTCGAGCCCTGGGGCCGGGCCCAGGGCCACTCGGCGTTCGCCTGGGCGTGGCTCGGCGCCGCCCTGGCCGGCACCTCGCGCCTGACGTTCGGGTCGGTCACCGCGCCCGGCCAGCGCTACCACCCGGTGGTGGCCGCGCAGGCCGTCGCGACGCTCGAGGCCATGTACCCCGGGCGCACCTGGGTGGCGCTCGGGTCGGGGGAGAACCTCAACGAGCACGTCACCGGCGCCCCCTGGCCGCCCAAGGACGTGCGCGACGCGCGGCTGCGCGAGTGCGTCGAGGTGATCCGCGCGCTGCTGGCCGGGCAGGAGGTGACCCACCACGGCCTCGTCGAGGTGGACTCCGCGCGCCTGTGGACGCTGCCGGAGCAGCCGCCGCCGCTGTTCGGCGCCGCCATCACGCCGCAGACGGCGGCCGCGCACGCCGACTGGGCCGACGGGCTCATCACCACGAACCAGCCGCTCGACGACCTGCGCAAGGTCGTCGAGGCCTACCGGTCCGCCGGCGGGCGCGGCGACCTCGCCGTCCAGGTCCACCTCGCGTGGGCCCCGTCGCTCGCCGACGCCGAGCGCACGGCCGTCGCGCAGTGGGGCACCAACACGTTCCCGCCGCCGCGCAGCTGGGACCTGGCGAGCCCGGAGGCGTTCGAGGCCGCGTCGGCCGGCGTGGGGATCGACGAGGTGCGCGAGGTCGTGCACGTCACCGACTCCCTCACCGGGCTCGGCGACTACCTCGGCGCGCTGGTCGAGGCCGGCGCCGACCGGCTGTACCTGCACCACGTCTCGGCCGACCGGGCCGAGCTCGAGCGCTTCGTGGACGCGTTCGCCGAGCGCGTCCTGCCCCAGCTGTCCTGACACGTGAGGACCGACTGTCCTGGCCGTCCCGACGGGACGGTCCTGACCGCACTGAGGAGGTCACCATGACGGTGGAAACGATGCCGGCGTCGCCCGCGGCCCGCGCGACCCAGCAGCTCGAGAGCAGCGCCGGGCTGGATCCGCTCGTCGGCGTGCTCGGCAGGCTCGCCAAGGCGCTGGTGCCCGGCGGGCGCCTGCGGCAGGAGCTGCGCGGGCGGTCCCTCGGGCACGCCCTGCACCCGATCATGACCGACCTGCCGATCGGCGCGTGGGTCAGCGCGACGGTGCTCGACCTCACCGGCCCGCGCAAGCACGCGGACGCGGCGCGCAAGCTGGTCGGCACCGGCGTGCTGCTGGTGGCGCCCACCGCGCTGAGCGGCCTGGCCGACTGGTCGGGCCTCAAGGACGAGAAGTCCAGCCGGCTGGGTGCCGTGCACGCCACGCTGAACGGCGTCGCCGGCTCGCTGTACGCGACGTCGTGGTTCCTGCGGCGCAGGGGCCGCACGGGGCTCGGGGTGGTCACCGCCCTGGCCGGCGGCGGCGTCGTGGCGGTCAGCGGGTACCTCGGCGGGCACCTGACGCTCGCCCGGCAGGAGCCCGGGCACAGCGGTGCGAGCGAGGTCAGCGGGACCGACTGAGGCGGCGGTACGGTCGGGCCGTGGGTATCGAGACGGCCGCGGGGGCGGCCCGCGGCCCGGCCGCGCCGCCTCCGGGCGCCGGCGGGGGCACGGGGGCCGGCGGGGCGACCGGGGCCGACGGTGCGTCCGGCGGCGCTGCCGCGCCGGCCTGGGAGCCGGACGGGCTGCCCGGGTTCGAGCGGCTCACCCTGCCGCTGGCGCCCGACGACGAGGGGCCCGTGGTCGCGACGCTCGTGCGGCGCGCCCACGGCACGGCCACGGCTGCGCCCGGGGCCTCGTCCCACGCCGGTGAGCGTGGCGACGCCGTACCCGACGCCGTACCCGACGCCGGCGTCGACGTGCTGTACGTCCACGGCTGGATCGACTACTTCTTCCAGGCCCACGTCGCCGACTTCTGGGAACGGCTGGGCGTGCGCTTCCACGCCCTGGACCTGCGCAAGTACGGCCGCAGCCTGCGCCCGCACCAGACCCCCGGCTACACCACGAGCCTGCGCACCTACGACGAGGACCTCGAGGCGGCCCTCGCCGCGATGGGCCACGCGCCCGGCACGACCGACCGCCGTCGGCTCGTGCTCATGGGCCACTCGACCGGCGGCCTGACCCTGAGCCTGTGGGCCGCCCGGCACCCCGGCCGGGTCGACGGCCTGGTGCTCAACAGCCCGTGGCTCGAGTTCCAGACGCGCGAGGTGGGCCGCCGCGTGCTCGAGCCCGGCATCCGGGCGCACGCGGCGGTCGCGCCCCGCAGCCGGCTCGTCAACGTGGACCTCGGGTTCTACACCCGCTCGATCTCCGCCCGGTTCGACGGCGAGTGGGACTACGACGCCGCGTGGCGGCCCGACCTCGGGTGGCGCGCGACGCCGGCCTGGCTCGCCGCCGTCTTCCGCGGGCACGAGCAGGTCGCCCGTGGGCTGGACATCGACGTGCCGATCCTGGTGCTGCTGTCCGCGCGCTCCACCATCGGCGTGCGGTGGCACCCCGACATGCTGACCAGCGACTCCGTGCTCGACGTCGTCGGCGTGGCGCGCCGCGTGCCCAGCCTCGGGTCGTTGGTCACGCTGGTGCGCCTCGACGGCGCGCTGCACGACGTGACGCTGTCGGCCGCGCCGGTGCGCGACGTCGTCTGGCGGGAGACGGAGCGCTGGTACCGCGCGTACGTGGCGCCCGCGCCGCCGCCCGCCGAGCCGCAGGCCCCGGCGGCCGAGCACGCGTTCCGGGAGCGCGTGCTGCGGCTGGCCCGGCTGGCGCGGCTCAGTGCAGCGCGCGCACCATCTCGAGCTCTCGGCCCGTCGAGGCGATGAGCTCGCGGCCGGAGGGCGCGAAGCCGGCCTTGCGGTAGGCGCCCTGCGCGCGGCCGTTGTCGGCGTGCACGTAGAGCCGCGCCCGCTCGACGCCGCGCTCGACGCCCCAGGCGACCACGGCGTCGATCATCCGCTGCACCACGCCCTGGCCACGGTGGTCGGGGTGCAGCCACACGCCCACCACGTGCACCTGGAGCATCTCGACGGGCCGGCCCTCGAAGTCCTGGGCCCCCGGCTGCTCCAGGAGCCCGGTGACCGAGCCGACCCAGCGCCCCGGCACGGCGGACGCTCCCGTGTCCTCGCTCGGGCCGGACCGCCCGTCGAGCGGGCCGCCGGCGCCGTCGCCCGGCACTTCCGCGACGTACTGCACCACCGTCTGGGCAGCGGCCGCGGCCGTGGTCCGGCCCTGCCAGAAGGTGTCGGGCTGCGCGGCCGCGTTGGCGTACGTGTCGAGGAACGCCATCGCGGCCGCAGGGTCGCGCAGCATCTCGAGGCGTACGTCGCGCACGGCCGCCCACTCCTCGGCGCGGACCCGGCGGATCACCGGGAGCACGGGGCCACCGGTCGGCGCTGCGGCATCGGCGGCTCCTGAGGCGGGACCGGCCGCGGGACCGGCGGCGGGACCGGCGGCGGTCGAGCCACCGACGACGGACTCAGTCATGACGGCATCCTGCCTGGTGTCGCCGGTTCTCGGGTGATCTCGCCGGTCACGCCGGCCGTGCTGCCGCTCCGTCGGCCCGGGCGAGCTTCGCACGCACGAACTCCACGACCCCGTCGGCTCCCGCCTCGATCTCGGCCAGGCACTGCTCGAAGTCCTCCATGCCGCCGTACCAGGGGTCGTCGACGTCGAGCACGTGCTCGCTCTCGCCCGGGCCGACCCGCGGTGCGTCGGGGTCGAAGGAGCGGTACATCCGGATCACCGGGCCGCGGCCGTCCGCCTCGAACCGGCCGGCGTCGGAGTCGCCGCCGGACCGGTCACCGGTGAGCCGGTCGCCGGCGAACCCGGCACGGGCTGCCAGCCGGCGCAGCGCGCGGGCGTGGTGGGCGGTCATGGGCAGCAGCAGGTCGCGGCCGGCCACCTCGGCCGCGGTCACCTGGTGCGCACGGTGCCCGTCCCCGGTGTCGTAGCCGTGCTCGGCGAGCACGCGGCGCGCGCGCCGGTCCACGGGGTTGCCGTGCTCCTCGTCGCTCACGCCAGACGAGTCGACGACGACACGGTCGCCGAGTCCCGCGGCCTCGAAGCGGTCGCGCAGGACGATCTCGGCGATGGGGGAGCGGCAGATGTTGCCCGTGCAGACGGTCATCACGCGGTAGACGTCGGAGCTCACGCGCTCCATTGTCCCGCGCCGGCGACGGGCGGCCCGCGGGGCAGCCTTCGACGCCGACCACGCGCGCCCGTCGGCCTCGGTGCCGCCGCACCGGTGACCGCGCCGATCCCACCCGCCCTTCGGCCTCGGCGCCATTGCCCTGGTGACCGCGCCGATCCCGCCCTGCCGCGGACACGCTCCGCCAGTCCTTCAGCACGGCTTCGGCCTGGTCACGCGGCAGCACCGCCCGCGAGGGCGGGGCCCTCCGGCACGGGACCGTGCCCGACGTCTCGCGCGCTCCCGGCGTCTCGCCCGCTCCCAGCCGCCGGGACGGCGACGACCCGCCGCCCGTGCCGGTCGGTGAACACCCAGTGTCCGTGCTCCCAGCGCATCGTCACGCCAGTGGTGTCGACCACCGTGTGGTGGTGCCAGCAGAGCAGCGCCGCGTTGTCCACGGAGGTCGCGCCGCCGTCTGCCCAGTGCGTGACGGCGTGGTGGACCTCGCAGCGGCCGGGGGGTTCCTGGCACCCGGGCCAGGTGCAGCGGCGGTCGCGGGCGATGACCGCGCGGCGCAGCTGCCCCGTGATCGTGCGCCGGGAGCGTCCGACGTCGAGCACCTGCGAGTCCGGGCCGAACACGACGCGCGTCACCTCGGCGTCGCAGGCGATCTTGGCGAGCAGCGCCCGCGGGAGCGGGCCCATGTCGTCCGCCCAGGTGGGGTGCTCGGTCGCCGGGTCGGTGAGGGCCCGGACGTCGAGTGCGGGTTCTCGCGGTGGGACGCCGCTCCGGGCCGTCGGCGGCAAGGACCGTGGCGGGCCCGCACCGGGGGCGCTCCCGCCGGCCCCGCCGGCCCCGCCGAACCCGCCGAACCCGCCGAACCCGCCGAACCCGCCGGCCCCGCCGAACCCGCCGGCCCCGTCGAACCCGTCGGTCCCTTCGGCCCCGTCGGCCGAGGCGGTGCGGCGGTCCGCGTCCACCAGGGCGCGCTGCAGCTCGGTCCAGGACACGTGCACCGTCACGTGCGGGCGCACCGACGCTCCCGGCGCGACGAGCCCGCTGTCGAGCGCGACCCGCGCGAGGTCCGCGAGCGCCTGCGCCCGCCGCTGCTGCAGGGTCCGCCGGTCGTCGGCCGCGGGGGCCGCCGGTGCGAGGCCGCCGTGCAGGTCTCGAGCCGTATCGGGCGGCTCCGAGGTGCCCGCACCGCTCCCACCGCCAGGCGTCATGAGCGCGTCGAGCGCCGTCCTGAGCTGCTGCCCGTGCTCCGTCGTGAGGAAGCCGGCGAGGTGGTAGCCACCCCAGGTCGGCGCCAGGTCGACGAACTCGCGCTCGGTCGCCCGCCGGTAACCGCGCTCGTCGGCCTCGGGGTCCGCGACGTGCGCGAACCGCCGCAGCAACCGCTGGAACGTGCCGATCGGCTGCCGGCCGGCGAAGGTCAGCAGGTACTCCTCGCCCGTCGGCCCCGCGCCGTCGCGGTCGGCGCCGTCTGGGGCGTCTGGGGCGTCGACGCCGGCGACGGGTGCGGAGAGAGCGGCGCGCCGCGCCTCGGACGTCGGCGTGATGTCGACCATCGCCGCCAGCTCGTCGACGCCCAGGCGGCCCTCCAGCGCGGCGCGCGCGGAGGCGGGCAGGTCCGCCCGCAGGCGGGTCGCGGTGCGCACCTCGGCGTTCGCACGCCGGCGGGTGATCCCGTCCTGGCGGGCCAACCACGCGGCGAACGTCCGCGAACCGTCGAGCGCCCACCGCCCGTCGTCCTCGAGGTGCCGCAGCATGCCCAGGCGCGCGGTGTCGATGCGGGTCGTGGCGGCCCGGACCCGCGACTGCGCGGTCGCCAGCTCCGGCACGGGGACGCTCGCCAGGTCGCCGCCGGCGGCGAGCCGGGCGAGCAGGTTCGCGGCGTCGTCGAGCAGCCGCACCGCGCGCTCCAGCAGGGCGCCCGTCCCGACGCCCTCGTCCTCGAGCTGCTCCACCGCCACACGACCACCCCCTCCCGTCTCGCGCCACCGTGCGCGGCCCCGACCGCCGTCGAACCGTCGGCCGTCTGACCGCCCGCACCAGCGCCCGATCCCGGGACCCGGAAGTCCCTCCACCGGGCTCCTCCACGTCCCCGTCGACACCACCGACGCTACCCCCACCCACCGACATCCATGCAGGTCAGACGCCAAATCTGTGGATGTCCGCGCGAACTTCCACCGTCCACAGGACAGGCCGCACGCTCCCACGGCGACACCGCGGCACGGCGACCCGGACCGGCCCCGCCGCGGGCTCCGGACGCCACACGGGGAGCCGTCCGGCGGGACGATCGCCCGGCCCCGTCCTACGGTGTGGCACATGGGACAGGCGAACGGCGTCGTCGCCGTCACGGGCGCGTCCGGACGGCTGGGGGGACGGCTCGCCCTGCGGCTCGCCGCGGAGGGGGCTCGCCAGCGCCTCGTGGTGCGCGACCCGGCGCGCGCGCCGCGGCTCGCCGACGGCAGCGCGCTGCCGCAGGCCGAGGTGGTCGTCGCGGGGAGCTATGCCGACGGCGAGGCCATGCGCCGGGCGTTCGACGGCGCCCGCACGGTGCTCCTGGTCAGCGGCCGCGAGGAGCCGGGGCGCGTGGAGCAGCACCGCAGCGCCGTCGACGCGGCGGTGGCGGCCGGCGTCGAGCGGATCGTCTACACCTCGTTCGTCGGCGCCGCCGAGGACGCCGTCTTCACCTTCGCGCGCGACCACTGGCACACCGAGCAGCACGTCCGCCACTCCGGGCTGCGCTGGACGTTCCTGCGCGACAACCTCTACCACCACGCCCTGACCACGTTCGTCGGCCCCGACGACGTGATCCGCGGCCCCGCCGGCGACGGGCGGGTCGCGTCCGTCTCGCACGACGACGTCGCGGACGTCGCCACCGCCGTCCTGCTCGACGAGCGGCCGCGCGCCCACGACGGGCGCACGTACGAGCTCACCGGACCCCGGTCCCACACGCTGCACGAGGTCGCCGAGGTCCTGTCCCGTCTCACAGGCCGGACCATCCGCTACGAGCCCGAGTCGCTCGAGGAGGCCTACGCCTCCCGCGCCGGCTACGACGTCGACCCGGCGGTGGTGGAGGGGTGGGTGACCTCGTACGCCGCGATCGCGGCCGGAGATCTGGCGCGCGTGTCCGACGACGTCCCGCACCTGGTCGGACGGCCCGCCCGAGGGTTCGAGGAGTGGCTCGACGACTACCCCGACCAGTGGGCCCACCTGCTGCGCTGACGGGTGCGGCACGCAGCCTCCCCCGGGCACGACGACGGCAGGGTCGGCGCCGTCGCCCGCCCCATGCAGGCGGGCGCTTCGTCACCGGCTCCTCCCTCGGCGAAAACCCCTTGGCGAGGTCGGTGCGCGGGCGTACCGTCGTCGGCACGTAAGAAGGGAGGTGATCCGGAAGTTGAAGACTCTTCGGACCTACGAGGTGGTCGCGCGCTGACCGTCGCGCGTCTCGACTGACGTTCGTGTCCCGCCTCCGCCGGAGGCCGGGCACGCCGGACGGGAAGCGAGTTCATCGCGTCCACCGGAGCCCGCGGGTGCCGTGCCCTCGTCCAGCACGGTGGGAGGGAGACCTCCAGCCCGCGGGCTCTTCCGTGCCCGGAAGCAGCGAGCACATCAGGTTCGAGCTCCCTGAGCTGTACTGGGAGTGCGGAAGGCCCCGATCCCCGCCGGGATCGGGGCCTTCCTGCGCTCCGGAAAGTTCCCCGGACAAGTAGGGGGCGTCGCCTCCGAACGATCGAGATCGCCGCACGACACCTGGGCAGCCTGTCCGGTGGCTGCGACCTCCCGGACAAGAGAGGTGACAGACCGCGGTGCGCCAACAGCGGTCTCTGACGTCGGGCAACCGCCCGACGTCAACACCCGGACCGACCCAATGGAGGTCACCTTGTTCGCAGACCTGGCCGTCTGGCTCATCATCTGGCTCACCGTCGTCGGCCCCGTCCTCTGGATCTTGGGGCTCGTGGCCTCTCCGCCCACGGCTGGCATGGCTGCCTCCATCGCCCTCGGAGCGGCGGTGGTCGCCCTCGTCGCCACCACCTTGTTGCTGCACGGACCGCAGGCTGCGACCGGGATGTTGCATGTCATCGCTGAGATCATCGAGGCGCTGCCCGGCGTACCCAGCCACACCGGCCGGGAGTAGCGCGTCGCGCGCGCCGGTTCGAGGCTCACGTTCCGTGCCGGACGCGTGAGCGCTACGCCGACGTTTGGGCCGGAGTGACGGTTGGAAATGACGAAGGCCCCGATCCCTGCTGGGACCGGGGCCTTCGTGCTGCGTGCGCGAGGGGGGAGTTGAACCCCCACGCCCTTTCGGGCACACGGACCTGAACCGTGCGCGTCTGCCTATTCCGCCACTCGCGCGCTGCCGGAGCAATCTAGCACGAGCCGGGCGGAGGTCCCCAATCGGCCGTCCGGGCGCCTCCGAGGACGGCCGTGGCCCGCGCCGCAGCGGCCCTCGCGCCGGCCGCCCGGCCCGACCGCCGGGCCCCGTGGCCCGCGCCACGCCGGACGCCCCCGCACGCCTGCCACCACGCCGATTTCCCCGGCACGTCCGCAGGACGTCCACACGATCCGGGGCGTCGCACCCACCCGGCTGCCTACGATCTAGGTAGTCTGCCCGCGGCGTCGTCCGCGCCTGCTCGCGCGCCCGTGCTCCTCGGCACGGTCCCGTGCGGGAGGTGCGGGGCGGCGGCGACGAGCACGAGAGACGTGCGACGGGCCCGCGAGAGGAGGTGGCATGGGCGTCCTGGACCGCTTCGAGAAGAGCGTCGAGCGCGTGATGAACAACGCGTTCTCCAAGCTCGGCCACGGCGAGGTCAAGGCCGTGGAGCTGGCGAGCCGCCTGCGCCGTGAGCTGGACGACCGCGCCGCGGTGGTCGGTCGCGACCGCACCGTGGCACCGAACGAGTTCACGGTGGAGCTCTCGCCGCAGGACTTCGGCCAGATCGAGCAGTGGGGTGCCGAGACGCTCGCCGACGAGCTCGCCACGAACCTCACCGAGTACGCCGTCTCGCAGCACTACGCGTTCGTCGGCCCGGTCAGCGTGTCCTTCGAGGAGCACCCCGACCTCGTCGGCGGCCGCTTCCAGGTGCGCAGCGCCACGGTGCGCGGTGCCGTCGCCCCCGCGACGTCGCAGCCCAGCACGCGCCATCCGCTGATCGACATCGACGGCCAGCGCTACCTGCTCACGGGCCCCGTCACGGTCATCGGCCGCGACCCCGACGCCGACATCGTCGTCGACGACCCGGGCGTCTCCCGCAAGCACCTGGAGATCCGCGTCACGCCCGACGGCGTCATCGCCACGGACCTGGGCTCCACGAACGGCCTGTACGTCGAGGGCCACCAGGTCCCTGCCGCGACGCTGCTCGACGGCAACACGCTGACCATCGGCCGCACCCGGATCATGTTCTGGTCCGGCGCGGCCGCCGCCGACCACGAGGACTGGTGACCCCGCCCCGATGAGTGAGCTGACGTTCACCCTGCTGCGGCTGGGATACCTCGTCCTGCTGTGGGTGTTCGTGCTCACCGCGATCGGTGTGCTGCGTCGCGACCTGTCGACGCGCGCCGGCCGCGGCGCCTCCTCGCGCCGCAAGAGCCGCGACGCCGCGCCGGCCGACGCCGGTGCCGCCGCGGCGGTCGCGGCCCCGGCGGC
>NZ_WUWN01000049.1:10148-21172 GCF_009846865.1 Puerhibacterium puerhi | reverse complement strand
CACGCCGGGCGCCCGCGGGCACCGCCCGGCGCCTGCGCGGCGCCGCGCGGGCGCTCGCCGCCGCGGCGCGCCGGGTCGAGCACGTCCCGCTCCTGCGCATCGGCGAGGACCCGTCCACCCGCGACGAGGGGCGCCCCGGCCGCGCCGCCTGAGTCCCGGGACGCCCGCCGTCGGCGGCACCCGCGTGCCATACTCGCCGCCATGCGACGACGCACCGCCCCCGAGGGCTTCGACCCGGCCGCCGTGCGGCCCTGGAACGCCCGGATCGACGGGCTCGGCTACGGGGGCGACTACAACCCCGAGCAGTGGCCGGACGAGGTGCAGGTCGAGGACGTGCGCCTCATGGACGAGGCGGGGGTCAACCTCGTCAGCGTCGCGATCTTCTCGTGGGCCACCATCGAGCCGGTCGAGGGCGAGCTCGACTGGGCCTGGCTGGACCGCACCATGGACCGCCTGCACGACGGCGGGGTGCGCGTCGCGCTGGCCACGGCCACCGCCTCGCCGCCGCCGTGGCTCACCCGCCGGCACCCGGAGATCCTCCCGCGGCTGGCCGACGGCACCGTGCTGCACCAGGGCGGGCGGCAGGCCTACGCCCCCACGCACCCCGTCTACCGGGACTACGCGCTGACGATGGCGGCCCGCATGGCGGAGCGCTACGGCGACCACCCGGCCCTGGCGCTGTGGCACGTGGACAACGAGATCGGCTGCCACGTGCCGCGCGACTACTCCGACGCCGCCGCGGCGGCGTTCCGGGAGTGGCTCCGCGCCCGCTACGGCACCCTCGAGGCGCTCAACGAGGCGTGGGGCACCGCGTTCTGGTCGCAGCGCTACGGCTCGTTCGACGACGTGCTGCCGCCGCTGGCGGCGCCCACCTACGCCAACCCCACCCAGCAGCTCGACTTCGACCGGTTCAGCTCCGACGCGCTGCGCGACTACTACCGCGACCTGCGCGACACCCTGCGCGAGATCACGCCCCACGTGCCGACCACGACCAACCTCATGGCGTCCACCGGCACCAAGGGCATGGACTACTTCTCCTGGGCCGCGGACCTCGACGTCGTCGCCAACGACCACTACACGATCGCGGCGGACGACGAGCGGCACGTCGAGCTGGCGTTCTCCGCCGACCTCACCCGCGGCATCGCCGGCGGCGACCCGTGGATCCTCATGGAGCACTCCACGTCGGCGGTGAACTGGCAGCCGCGCAACCGGCCCAAGGCGCCGGGCGAGATGCTGCGCAACTCCCTGTCCCACGTGGCCCGCGGCGCGGACTCGGTGATGTTCTTCCAGTGGCGCCAGTCCGCCGCCGGGGCGGAGAAGTTCCACTCGGCGATGGTGCCGCACGGCGGCACCGACACCGACGTGTGGCGCGACGTCGTCACGCTCGGGCGGGCGCTGCGCGCGCTCGGCGAGGTCCGCGGCTCGCGGGTGCGCTCCCGCGCCGCGCTCGTCTTCGACTACGAGGCGTGGTGGGCCTCCGAGCTCGACTCCCACCCCACCCAGGCGTTCCGCTACACCGACCAGGTGCGCGCCTGGTACGGCGCCCTGTGGAAGCTGGGCGTCACCGTCGACGTCGTGCACCCCGGCGGCGACCTCGCCGGCTACGACCTGGTCGTCGTGCCCACGCTGTACCTGGTCACCGACGCCGACGCCGCCAACCTCGCCGCGGCGGCCGACCGCGGCGCCACGGTGCTGGTCACCTACTTCTCCGGCATCGTCGACGAGCGCGACCACGTGCGCCTGGGCGGCTACCCGGGGGCCTTCCGCGACATGCTCGGCGTGCGCACCGAGGAGTTCGCCACGCTCCAGGAGGGCGAGACCGTGCGCGTGGTGGGCGGCCCGCTGCCCGAGGGCGCCGTGGCCGACCTGTGGACGGAGAAGACGCACGTCGCCGAGGGCACCGACGTGGTCGCGGTGTACGACGACGGCGTGCTTGCCGGCTGGCCGGCGGTGACCCGGCGCGGGACCGACGGCGGCGGGGCCGCCTGGTACACCGGCGCCCGCCTCGACGAGGCGGCGACGACGGCGCTGGCCCGCGCCGTCGCGACGGAGGCCGGCGTGCTGCCCGAGGACGAGCCCGCCGTCGGCCTGGAGCTGGTGCGCCGGCACGCCGACGACGGGCGGTCCTGGCTGTTCGCGATCAACCACGGGCCGGCCGAGGCCGCGGTGCGGGCGACGGGCGCCGAGCTGCTCACGGGCGAGGACGTCGACGGCACCCTGACGGTGCCCGGCGGCGCCGTGCGGGTCGTCCGCGAGGGCTGACCGCACCGACACGGGCGAGGGCCCGGCCGGCACGCTGCCGGCCGGGCCCTCGCCCGTGTCGGGACCGCCGGTCAGCCGAGCGCGCGCCAGCGCAGCTCGAGCGTGCGCGCCGAGGGGCGCAGCATGGCCGTCGGCCACACGTCCGGGCCGCACGCCCGCGAGCCGAGGCCGTGCTGGGCGGCGTCGACGTACAGGTGGTGGCGGACCGGCACGGGCAGCTCGTGCGGGTGCCCCGCCCGGGCCAGCTCGTGCGCCGAGTGCCGCGCGAGCGTGAACCCGGGCAGCCGGCCGCGGGCGTCGCGGCCGGCGACCATCCGCAGCCACGGCCGCCCGGACCGCTCGAGCTCCAGCTCGCGGACCTCCGAGCGGTGCCCGGACTCCTGCGGCCGCGCGTACGGCACGGTCAGGTCGCCGATGCCGGCGCGGTAGCGGCCCACGGCCACCGACCCGCGCACGTCGGGGTAGGAGTCGTGCGGGCCCAGGCCGAACCAGCCGGCGCCGTCGACGTCGGTGGGCAGCCCGAGGTGGACGCCCACGCGGGGCCACACGTCCGGCCAGCCGTCGTCCGGCGTGACGACCACGCGCAGCACCGCCTCGACGCCGCCGTCGGCGGCGCGCTCGGCGGTCCAGGTCTCCTCGACGTCGAGCGACGCGCGGCTCTGCGCCGCGGAGACCCGCCGCAGCACGCGCAGCCGCTGCGGCGACTCCTCGACGTCGACCGTGCGGTGCACGAGCCGGTCGAGGCCCTGGGCGCGCCAGCGCACGGCCGCCGGCGGGGCGGGCTCGCCGCGCCACGGCAGGGCGGTCGGGTCGACGGCGTCGTAGCTGCCCATCGCCGCGCCCCGGTCGTTGTCGGTGGGCGCCCGCCACAGCTCGACGCGCGGCGCCGAGACGGCGGCGCCGGCGAGCTCGACGAGCTCCGCGCCGCGGAACGCGACGGGGGCGTCGGCGAGCGGCACGTCCGCCCGGCGCGGCGCGCGCACCGGCGCCGGGGGCGCGGGCAGCGCCCACTGGTCGCGGCCGAGCACGTGCCCGGCCTCGGCCCAGGCGGTCGCCTCGCGCAGCACCACCTCGACGGTGGCGAACGCCTCGGCCCCGGGCGCCGGCGTCGGCAGCGCGGCGGCGTCGAACAGCTCCACGACGGCGCGCGCGCCGGCGGCCACCGGCCGCCCCTCGGCGTCGTCGGCGGGTGCCGTGCCCTGCGCGACCACCGCGCCGTCGTGCTCGACGCGCCAGCGCAGCGCGAGGTCGGCGGTGTCCGCGGCGAACCGGCGGTTCCAGACCTCGACGACGCCGCCGTCCCGGGCCCCCGCCGCGCCGCCGCGCCCGGCCCGCTCGGCGGCCGGCCGCACGACGACGGGGCGCTCCACGTGCGCGAACTCCGCCAGCCCGGGGCTCGGTGTGCCGTCGGACAGCACCATGCCGTCCATGACGAAGTTGCCGTCGTGCACGACCTCCCCGAAGTCGCCGCCGTAGGCGAAGTACTCGACGCCGTCGGGCGTGGTGGTGCGGATGCCGTGGTCGCGCCACTCCCAGACGAAGCCGCCGTGCAGGCGCGGGTGGCGGTCGACGAGCTCGCGGTACTGGTCGAGCGCGCCCGGGCCGTTGCCCATCGCGTGCGCGTACTCGCACAGCAGGAACGGCTTGGACCGCTGCCGCGCGGCGTCGGCGGTGCTGCAGCCGAGCAGCGGCGCGAACGACCGGCCGTCGCTGCCGTTCGCGCTGCCGATGGACTCCACCTCCGGCACGGTGGCGTACATCCGGGAGTACACGTCGGTGTACTCGCCGGCGTAGTCGCCCTCGTAGTGCACCGGGCGGGTGCGGTCGCGGCCGTGCACCCACTCGGCCATCGCGGCGAGGTTGCGCCCCGTGCCCGACTCGTTGCCGAGCGACCACAGCACCACGCTGGGGTGGTTCTTGTCCCGCTCCACCGTGCGGCGGACGCGGTCGAGGTAGGCGTCGCGCCAGCGGGGGTCGTCGCTGGGGTTGTCCACCCAGCCGCCCGCCTCGAAGCCGTGCGTCTCCAGGTCGCACTCGAGGATCACCCACAGGCCGAGCTCGTCGGCCAGGTCGAGCAGCCGCGGGTGCGGCGGGTAGTGGCTGGTGCGGATCGCGTTGACGTTGTGCCGCTTCATCTGCGCCAGGTCGGCGCGGGCGTGCGCCTCGTCGAAGACGCGGCCGCGGTCGGGGTGGGTCTCGTGGCGGTTCATGCCCGAGAACGTCACCGGCCGGCCCGTGACCAGCAGCCGGTCGCCCACGATCTCCACGCGCCGGAACCCGAGCCGCAGCGTCACGGTCTCCCCCGTGGCCGCGACGGTCGCGGTGTAGCGCCGCGGCGTCTCGGGCGACCACGGCTCGACGACGCCGACCGGCACGGGCGCGACGTCGTCGGGCGTGGCCCACGTGACGTCGACGCCGAGCTCCTCCACCCGCAGCCGCACGGGGAACGCTGCAGCGTCGGCGCGCAGCTCGGGCACCACGGTGCCCTCGAGCGTGGCGGGGTCGACGTCGGCGTCGAGCCAGACGTCGTCGATCGCCCCGGCCGGCCGGTGCAGCAGCGTGACGTCGCGGAAGATGCCCGGCAGCCACCACTGGTCCTGGTCCTCGAGGTAGCTGGCGGCCGACCACTGCACCACCCGCACCGCGACGGTGTTGGCGCCCGGGTGCACCACCTCGGTGACGTCCAGCTCGTGCGCCAGCCGGCTGCCGGACGCCGCGCCGACCTCGACGCCGTTGACCCACACCCGGAAGAACGACTCCACGCCGTCGAACCGCAGCAGCACGCGGCCCTCGCGGGTCCAGCCCTCCGGCACCTCGACCTCGCGCCGGTAGTCGCCGGTCGGGTTCTCGTCCGGCACGTGCGGCGGGTCCACGGGGAACGGGAACTGCACGTTGGTGTAGATCGGCCGCCCGTAGCGGCCGTCCCCGACCAGCACCCAGTGCGCGGGCACGGGGACGTCGTCCCACCCGGCGCCGGGCACGTAGCCCGGCCGCGCGAAGTCGTCGGGCGCCTCGCCGTCGGGCAGCACGCCGTGGCCGCCCGGCGTGCCCGGCACGGCGGGCAGCAGCCGGAACCGCCACGTCCCGTCGAGGGACAGCCGTTGCGCGTCGCTGTCGAGCGCCGCGCGCGGCGGCTCGACGCGCCCGGCGGCGGGGACGGTGGACTCGTGGGTCAGCAGCGTCATGCCTTGACAGCGCCTTCCGTCAGGCCGCCGCGCCAGAACCGCTGGAGCATGATCATGGCGACGGCGAGCGGGATGATCGAGAGCAGCACGCCCCCGGTGGTCAGCTCGTAGAACTCCGGCAGCCGGTCGGTCTGGCTGTTCCAGTTGTTCAGGCCGAGCGTGATCGGGTAGAGGTCCTGGTCGCTGAGCATGACCAGCGGCAGGAAGTAGTTGTTCCAGATGCCCACCAGCTGGAAGAGGAACACCGTGACCAGGGCCGGCGTCATGATCCGCAGGCCGATCGTGTGGAAGATCCGCAGCTCGCCGGCGCCGTCGATGCGCGCGGCCTCCACCAGCGAGCCGTCCACCGTGGCGTCGGCGTAGATGCGGCACAGGAACAGGCCGAACGGCGACACCAGCGACGGGATCAGCACGCTCCAGTAGGTGTTCGCCAGGCCGAGCTGGCTGAACAGCAGGAACAGCGGGAGGGCCGTGGCGGTGCCGGGCACGAGCACGCCGCCGAGCACCAGGCCGAACACGAGGTTGCTGCCCCGGAAGCGGTACTTGGCGAGCGCGTAGCCCGCGGCGGCGGCGAGGTAGGTGGCCACGAGCGCGCCGACCCCGGCGTAGAGGACCGAGTTGAGGAACCAGCGCACGAAGATGCCGTCGTTGTAGGTCAGGACGGCGCCGAGGTTCTCGAGGAGCGCGAAGTGCTCGCCCAGCAGGAACCCGTTCGTGCCGAACAGGTCGTCGGTGGTCTTGGTGGCCGCGACCACCACCCAGTAGACGGGCACGAGGAAGTAGACGGCGACGACGACGAGGATGCCGGTGACCAGGATCGTCGTGGCGGGCCGGCGGCCGGGGCCGCGGCCGGTGGACGGCTCGGCGACGGCGGCGCGGCGGTCGGCGGGGTCGAGGGGACGGGTCGGGACGGTGGCGGTCGTCATCGCGAGCTCCTGTTCGTCAGGCGCAGGAAGAGGAACGACAGGGCGAACGCGACCAGCGCGATGAGCACCGACTGGGCCGCCGCCACGTTGTAGTCGTTGTAGGCGAACGCCGTCGTGTAGGCCGAGAGGTTCGGCGTGTACTGCGAGTCGATCGCGGGCGAGACGGTCTGCAGCAGCTGCGGCTCGGCGAAGAGCTGCAGCGTGCCGATGATGGAGAAGACCGTGGTCAGCACCAGGGCCGGGCGGATCAGCGGCAGCTGGATGCTCCACGCGGTGCGCCACGGCCCGGCGCCGTCGACGCGGGCCGACTCGTACAGCTCCGGCGGGATCGCCTTGAGCTGGGCCACGATGATGAGCATGTTGTAGCCCGCATAGGTCCAGGTCACGATGTTCGCGATGGACCACAGCACGGTCCCGGCCCCGAGGAAGTCGGGCTCGAAGCCGAACAGCATGCTCGTGACGTCGATGATCGGGCTCAGGCCCGGCACGTACAGGAACGACCACAGGATCGTGGCGAGCACGCCCGGGATGCCGTAGGGCAGGAAGTACGCGGCGCGGAACAGCCCCGGCCAGCGCGCGGACGCCGACTCGAGCAGCAGCGCCAGCACGGTGGCGGCGATGATCATCACCGGCACCTGCACGACGCCGAACAGCAGCATGCGCCCGATCGAGGCGACGAAGTTGCCGTCCTCGAGCGCCAGCCGGTAGTTCTCGAACCACGCGAAGCTGCTGGTCACGCCCTCCTCGCCGAACAGGCCCTCGCGGGTGACGGTGGTGAAGCTCTGGCCGATCGCCACGAGGATCGGCAGCACGAACGTCAGCACGAACAGCGCCAGGAAGGGCGCCACGAGGATCCAGGGCGCCCGGGTGACGGCCGTGGAGCGCCGGCGCGGCCGGCGGTCGCCGGCCGTCGTCGCGGCCGCGGGACGGGTGGTGGTCGAGGTCGCCATGTCAGCCCTCCGCCTTCCGGATCGTGAGGCCCTTGTTGCGGAAGACCTCGATGGTCCGCTGCTCGGCGGCGACCACGGCGTCGACGAGCGTGCCGCCCGTCGCCTTGGTGCGGAAGCCGTCGGCGAGGATGTTGAACGTCTGCTGGGTGATCGGCCACCACTGCCAGTCGGGGTTCTGCTCCTGCGTGGCGGGCTGGAAGACCTCCGTGTTGTAGCGCTGGCCGCCGAAGAACTCGCTCGGCTGCTGCCGCGCCTGGCCGATGTAGTCGCGCGCCGGCGACCAGCCGATGCCCGAGTGCTCGATCATCGCGTCGATGCCCTCGGGGTCGGTGTTGAGCCAGACGGCGAACTCCATCGCCTCCTGCGGGTGCTTGCTGTTCGCCAGCACCGCCGACGTCGAGCCGCCGATGAACGACGAGCCGTACCCGTGGTCCCAGCGCGGGGCGGGCGCCACGCGCCACTTGCCCTCCGCGCCGCTGACGCCCGCCAGCAGCGCGTCGCCCCAGCTCGCGCCGACCAGCGAGGCGATCTTGTCGTCGGCCGCGGCGGCGAACCACCCCGGGCTGTAGGGGTTGAGCGACGTGGACACGACGCCGTCGTCGATCGCCTTGTCGAAGAACCGCGCGACGTCGAGGGTCACCTCGCTCGCCATGTCGATCTCCCAGCCGTCCTCCGCGGTGCGCAGCCACGTGGCGCCGGCCTGCATCGCGTGGGCGGTGAACACCGAGGTGTCGGAGAGCGGGAACGCGTCGATCATGATGCCCGCGTCGCGGAAGGCGGGCGCCACCTCGGCCCACTCGGCCCAGGTGGTCGGCACCTCGGCGCCCACCTGCTCGAACAGGTCCGGCCGGTAGTACATGCCGGTCGGGCCGGAGTCCTGCGGGATGCCGTAGACGCCGCCGGCGAAGCTCACCTGCGACCACAGGGTCTGGTCGAACTTCTCGGCGTGCTCCTCGACGCCGTACCGGGTGAGGTCCACGAGCCCGTTGACGAGCATGAACTCCGGGACCGTGCGCATCTCCACCTGGGCCAGGTCCGGGCCGCCGCCGGCCGCGAGCGCCGAGTAGAGCTTCTGGTACCCGCCCGCGTTGCCGCCCGGGATCCAGGCCACCTCGACCTGGACGTCGGGGTGCCGGGCGTTCCAGACGTCGGCGACCTTCTGGAGGTCCTTGAGCCAGGCCCAGTAGGTCAGCGTGACCTTCTCGCCGCTCCTCGCGGCGGGCACCACCGGCTGGGCGTTGACCGACGTCGTCCCCGGCGTCGCGCACCCGGCGAGCACCGCGGCCGCCCCGGCCCCGAGCCCCAGCCCGAGAAGCTCCCGTCTGCTGATCGATCGCATCCGTCCTCACTTCGTCGTGAATCGGGTGGTGGCAGCATCGCCCCCGCGCGCTCGCCCCCCGAGCGCGCGCTCAACCTAACAGGCGGTCGGCATCGGCCGCCCGGCGACGGGGCGGGCGTGTCGGCGGACGGCATGAAGCGATTCATCGTTCCCCGTCGGGGCGCCGCAGGTGCCCGCACGCCGGTGGCGAGCGTGCTGGTGGGCGCTACGGTGGTGCACGCCAGCCGCCCGTCGTCGAAGGAGTACCCGTGGCCGAGTCGCAGCAGACCAAGGAGACCGTCGTCGAGAAGGTCGTGACCCTGGGCCTCACGCTGGCCGCCGGCTGGCTGGCGCAGAAGATCGTGGGCATCGTCTTCCAGAAGGTCACCCACGCGGACCACCCGCTGAAGAAGGACGACGAGTCGCTCGGCGTCCTGCAGGCCACCACCTTCGCCGCCGTGTCCGCCGGCGTCGCCGCGCTCACCCAGCGCCTGGCGAAGAAGGGCGCGACCCGGGCGGTCACGCGCTTCGTCTCGAAGTGACCTGACGGCCCCGCCCCCCTCGGGGCGTCGGCGGGGGATATGTGGGGGGGCTGGGGGGGGGGGGGGGCGCCGGCGGGCCGGGCCCGGCCGGCCGTCGACGTCGGTTCCTGGACCCGCGCTCAACCTTTCCCGGCCGCCGGCCGTGTCACAGTCATGAGCATGACGATGATCGCCGGCGAGGCCGCCGACGACGACGCGCCGCCGGACGGGTTCGAGCTGGTCCGCGTGGCGACGTCCCTGGACCGCGAGTTCACCGACTTCATGCAGGCCGCGGCGCCGCAGCTGGCCCGCACCGCGTGGCTGCTGTGCGGCGACGAGCACCTCGCCGACGAGCTCGTGCAGCAGGCGCTCGCCCGCACCTACCTGCACTGGTCCAGGGCCCGCGACCGCGACCCGCTCGCCTACGCGCGCCGGGTCCTGGCCAACCTGCGCATCGACATGTGGCGCAAGCGCCGGCGCGAGGTCCTCACGGCGCCCGCGGACCTGCCCGAGGGGCCCGACGGCGCCTCCGCCGCCGAGCAGCACGCCGACCAGCACGCCGACCGTGACCGGCTCGTGCGGGCGCTGGCCACCCTCAGCCCGCGGCAGCGGCGCATCGTCGTGCTCCGCCACCTGGTCGGCCTCAGCGAGCGCGAGGTCGCCGCCGACCTCGGCGTCTCCGTCGGCACCGTGAAGTCCACGGCGTCGCGGGGCCTCGCCCAGCTGCGGTCCGTGCTGGGCGCCGCCGCGGCCGACCCCGAGACCGACGCCCCGGCGTCCGAGAGGAGCGCACGATGACCGCACAGCCGCCCACCGACGAGGACTTCGGCCGTGAGCTGCGCGCCCTCGCCGACGCCGTCGCCCCGCGCATCGACGTGCACAGAGCGGGAGTGGTCCCGGCGGCCCGACGACGGCGCGCCCGCCGGCGGGCGGTGACGGGCGTCGGCGCGCTGACCGCCGTGGTCGTCGCCACCGGCTGGACCGTCCAGGCGCAGCCGTGGGCGCCCGGGCCGGCGCAGACGGCGGTGCTGCAGGTCGCGTCCAGCCCGACGGCGGAGCCCACCGCGACCGCCGAGGCGGGCTGGCCGGACGCGCCCTACTGGTACGTCCGCGAGGAGCTCGCCCTGACGGACGCCGCGGGCGAGGAGGAGGTCACCACCCGCGAGTCCTGGTACGGCCACACCGGGCCCAGCCTGTGGCTCGAGGACGGGGACACGAGCACGCCGGGGGCGTCCGGCCCTGGGGGCTGGGGGCGGTTCGACATCGACGGCGTCGACACCCTCATCGGCTGGGACGCGCTCTACACCCTGCCGACCGACCCCGACCGGCTCGAGCAGATCCTCCGCGACGCCGTCGCGGCGGACCGCGGCCAGGGCACGCCGGACGACAAGGTCGCCGACATGGCGCTCGACCTGATCGCCGGCAGCCCCGCGCCGCCGGCCCTGCGCGACGCGGTCTGGAGCGTCATCACCGGCCTGCCCGGCACCACCGTGCTCGACGAGGCAACCGACGCGGCCGGCCGCACGGGCGTCGGCGCGACGTGGACGGCCGAGGGCACGACGTACCGGCTCGTGTACGACGCCGACGCGCAGCGGCTCCTGGAGCGGGCGGACCTGCCCGCAGACGCAGCAGCGACGCAGGACACCGGGAGCGGGGAGCTCACTGCCGGGTTCCGCCGCACCTACCTGGAGCAGCGCCCGGCGGACGCCCCGCCGGTCGAGCCCACGCTCGAGATGGCCGGCTGCGCCCGGTGGGAGACCTGCTAGGCCCCGGCAGAGATGGCCGACGGCTAGGGAAGTGGGACGAAACCACGCGAGTTTCGTCCCCCATACCAACCCCGCGCGCGCCGTGCGTGCCGCCGC